>JAFGGU010000001.1 GCA_016930375.1 Bacteroidales bacterium
AATACCATCAGCGTTTCCTTGAGGTGGATGCCGCAATAATAGATGAGGTTGGGCATGAGCATCATCATGATGCCGGCCAGGCGGCCTGTGGCTTCCCCGAAATTGCGGCCCGCCAGGCGGTATACCAGCACCACCGTCCAGGCCCCCAGCAGGGCGTTAAACAGGCGGGGGATGAGCACATGGTCGCCGAATATGAAATAGAAAAGGGACAAATAGAAAGGAAAACCTTTATCAGATAAGCTCAATCCCCATGATTGCGTAAAATAATCCTGAAATCCATAAACAACAATATTCGAACCCGCCTGATGGTACATGCTTGAATCTGCCGAATCGAACTCGAAAGGTTCACCTGTCATTTGTATATAGAAGAAATAACTAAAAACCACCCAGGTTATCCTGATAAAAAGTGAAGTATGAAAGAGTTTTCTTTTGAATGATGCAGAGGAAACCTGAGTCCACGAAGCGGAAAGATTATTAAAGAAAAAAAAGAACCCTGAAACTTCAACGATTGCAAAGATAATCCAGTGCAGGGGCAATACAGCCCGGGTAAAAAATAAAGAACACAATGCCAGTGCGATTAAAGATCCTGCAATGGCTTTATTTGAGAAATATTTTGGGAAATAATTTAACATTTGCGTCAATCAAAGATATCTGACACGATATATCTGAATTTACCATTCTGATCATTTTCAAGTTTATCAACCACCTGAATACTGGCCAAATCAAAAAATCTATTTAATAATGCTTGTAATTCTTTGATAAATTCATCTGGAAGTTGAACTCCTCTACTTTCAATTCTGAATTCTATTTCTCCACTTTTCCCCTGATAAACCTGAAACCTTTTGATATGATTGGAAAAACTGTTTTTCATTTCATACAGGATATCCGTAAAGAATACCCCGTGAACAACATTTCCGTTTTTAAGAATAATGGTATCAATACTTCTGCCGTCAATGCATTTTAACATTCCCGAATTCACCCCACAGGAACATTTTTGATGTGAGAATGTACCCAGGTCACCATTTTCATACCGGATGAAGGGCATAGCATAATTATCAAGGTCGGTCAGAATGATTCGGCCGGCTTTGTCAAAAACAGGTTTTCCTTGATAATCCAGTATTTCAATATGAACATGTTCTTCCGTGATATGTAGGCCATTATGCCTGTTGCATTCAAAAGCGATGGATCCGCATTCCCCGCAACCATACTGGTCATAAACAGGGACCCGGTATGCTTTTTCAAGGAAGGCCCGGTAGTGTGGTAATAAAGTTTCGGTAGTAGTGGAAACGGCCTTTAACTCAGGGATTGTAATCTGTTGATCAAGTAGATAATGGCCTACTTGGTATATCGCACTCAGGTAGCCCCTGATAAGTGAAGGCTTGTATTTTATAATCTTTTCCACAATTCCGGGTATACTGTTCTCATTAAGGTTAAAGGCATTGACCATCATGGTGTTTGAAAAATGCCGCCGCAATAAATTAATAGCTATTACCTTGTGATTTTTACCCAGTACTTTCGGGCTTCCCCACAAGACCACCTCTCTTTCACGTGGAGAAATGCCCATCCAGCCATACCAGCGATAATAAGCTCCCCAGGTGAAATTTCTGGTCGAAAGATCCTTATAAACAGGCAAAGGGCTACCGGTGGTTCCCCCGGTCTTACCCTTATTAATGCTTCTGCTGTTTATATTAATATTCTTTGCTATCAACCGTTTACTTTCACCCCGGGCTGTTTCTTTTGTCAGTATAGGTATATTTTTAAAGTCAGTTAAGTTTTTTACATCATCCGGATGAATATCATTCTTTACGAACAAATCGTGGTAATAAGGTACATTTGAATAAGCATGGGAGATCAATTGCTGCAGTTTTTTCCATTGATATCCTGCCAACTGATCTTCCTGCCATTTTTCTGTGCTTTTAAGGAACGCATAAGTTTTCCTGATATTCGTACCTGTCAAGATGTCCTGGAAAAATATAAAGCTATTCATTCTAAAGTCCTTCGTAAAGATGAGCCAAGGAACTGATATAATGAACTATCGAGAATTGGTTGATCACATATTCTAAAGCATGGGCTTTTTTATTATTAATAGCGGCACTATCTTCAATACTTTCGATAAATAGCCTGAGTAAATCATGTTCATTGCCCGATTGGTAAATTGTTCCCAATTTCCCATTATGGGTTATTTCCTGCATAACAGGAATATCATTAACAAAAACGGGTACTCCGGCAGCCATGGCTTCAATTACAGCGAGGCCGAAGGTATCGTGTTCGGAAGCGTAAATAAAAGCGTCAAGCTGTTTCAGCAATCCCGGCACGTCTTCCCGTATCCCGAGAAAATGAACCAAATGGTCAATTTCTGACTGTTTCACAAAATCAATGCATTGTTCATAACGCCAGGGTTCGCGATAGTTCTTTCCACCGATAAAGAAAAAATGAAAATCTAAACTTTCCTTATCAAGTAATTTCAGAAAGCGGCAAATGGTCATCTGGTCCCTGCCGGGACCAAAATTACCGACAGTACCCAGTATTAATGTATCATTATTGAGACTAAACTCTTCCCTAAGGGACGATGCACTGGCTTTCTTGATTTTATCGAGATCAATCCCGTTGTAAATGATATGGAAATGGTTTGATTTGTTGTTGGTAATCAACTTCCT
>JAFGGU010000084.1 GCA_016930375.1 Bacteroidales bacterium
ATCAAAGAACGCTTATATTATATTTATTATCAATATCATACAAGACATTTTTAAAAGTTAACGCAACACCCGAAAATCAAGATTCAAAATACACACTAAAGATCAAAGATCTGGGATCTAGAGAATCTGGTTAAACTCCAGTTTCTCACCATCAGGTCCACGCACTGCGAAATACAGGCATCCTTTCTTCCAGAAATTCAGGAATACCGGCTTCTCCTCCACCATGGTAAAACCGGCAGCTTTTAATTCCCGAAAGGCACTTTCCGCATCAGCCACATCAAAAGCAATGTGATCGATGTGACCATCGCTGCGTTTCCGGATCTCATCCCTTTCCTGCTCTATAACCTGATAAAGCTCAATGACCACCCCCCGCTGTTCCATAAAAGCCACCAGAACTTTTCCGTTTTCCTCATCCACATGAGCCGACAGGATCCGGCTGAATCCGATCCGCTCATAAAAAGCGACTGACGTATCGAGGTTTGTCACCGGTATACCCAGGTGTTGCATGCCCCTGAAATTATTCTTGAGATACTCCTTGTCCGCATTCATTGTAAAATAGGTCCAGGTGAGTTTTGTTGCGATGAAAGATAATCATAATACGGTAAATTGCAAAAAAGGAAATGATTCTGCAGAAAATGATCAGAGCTGTTTAATGAAACTGTCAAAATATCGAATTAAGAATACCGAATACAAGGTTATAATATTGTTGGTGAACCATTTAATTGTGCTAACAAAATTTTATGTTTAATTTAACATATTATTAATTAAACAAAATCGACCAACCTCTGTTTAAAGATATAAAGATCTACAATTATAAATTATGAATTGAAAATCGAAACTAAATCAAAATGGAGGATATAAAAATGAAAAAAATAATTGCACTGTTTTCGGCGGCCCTTTTTACCGTGGCCGGATTTGCCAGCTCACCCTCGTCATGGATATCATCAGAGGATGGCAGGATGAAAGTTGAAAAAATTAGAATCGGTACCAACAACGCCCGTGTTGTGCTTGAATCAGGTGAGAAGCTTGAAATTCCGTTGCAAAACCTTGATTCCTATTCGCTGAAAGGCAGGATTTATGAAAAGAAAATGATCCACAGGGATGGTGAACCGACCAGTAGAGCTACTTTTATGGAACTCATCGATTCCAAAAACGGATTTCATCTATTCAAGAATTCAGAACAGGTCTTTGATGCCGTTGATCCCTTGCAGCGGGTTGATAAGTTCTATGTTTTCAAAGGCGAAGATCTTCACCTGGCCCTCGACGAAAAGTCAATGCCTTCGGTTTTCAATTTCTATGAATTAAATTGGTCGTACAGGTAACAATAACTTTTAGCTCACTGAAAATCCTGCCTTCGTGCAGGATTTTTTTTTGTTTACAGCGAAAATGCACTCATTGAATAAACCTGTCGGAATAAGGTATTTTGAAATTGACTAACTTTCACCTTGTGATTTATAATTCAACCACTATGAACAGGGCAAATACAAGACGTGACTTTATCAGGAAAACAGCAGTTGCAGCAGCTGCATTGACCATAATTCCGAGACATGTTTTAGGGCGGGGATTCCTTCCGCCCAGTGACAGGCTTACCAAGGCAATAATTGGAGTCGGCGCTATGGGAAGAAATCACCTTCCCTACGGTGACACTGAATTACTGGCCATTTGCGATGTTGACAAAAATCACCTGAACGAGGTTTTAAAGCTGACGACAGGTGAAGTGAAATGCTATTCAGATTATCGCGAAATATTACAACGGTCAGATATTGATATTGTTCACATTGCTACTCCGCCTCACTGGCATGGAATCATGGCAACTGAGGCCGCCAGGGCGGGAAAAGATATATGGTGCGAGAAACCCATGACCAGAACCATTGGCGAGGGAATACAAGTAGTAAAGGCAGTGGGACAAAGCGGAAGTATTTTCCGGATCAACACCTGGTTTCGCTTTGATGACGTGTTTTATGGATTCGGTACTACTGTTAAGCCTATCAAAAAGTTGGTGGAAAGCAGGCTGCTGGGCTGGCCATTGCAGGTGACAATCAACAGAAGCACAGGATTTGACTGGAAGTTTTACTGGACCGGAAAGACCGACCTGACACCCGCACCGGTCCCCCCTGAACTCGATTACGACATGTGGCTGGGACCGGCTCCTGTGAAACCCTATAATCCCCACCGCGTGCACGAAACTTTCCGTGGTTACTGGGATTATGACGGGGGCGGACTGGGTGATATGGGCCAGCATTATCTCGATCCCGTGCAGTATATCCTTGAAAAAGACAATACCAGTCCGGTCAGAATCGATATTGACGCGCCGCAGCAACATCCGGATGCAGCCAGCACCTGGCGACGGATTGAACTGACTTACGCCGACGGATGCAAGATCATTCTGGATGGTGAGAACCGCGACAGCAATGCTGCTTTCATTCAGGGACCCCTGGGTAAATTATACCCGCACTTCCGCTCTGACATACCTGATCTCGAAAATAAACTGGCTGCTTTTCCCGATCCCCTGCCCCAGTTGACTTCATTCCCCGAGGCAGTAACTTCCCGAAGGAAATTTGCCTTGAACGAGCAAAACGGATTTCGTTCCTGTACTCTGGTTAACCTTGCTATAATTGCTGTCAGACTGGGTCGTTCATTGAAATTTGATCCTGAACGGCTTGTGTTCATTGCCGACGAAGGCGCCAACAAGCTGATAAATCAGCCAATGAGAGCTCCCTGGACAATCTGATTATTTTAACCGATAAAAATGATATCATGCTAAAAAATAAGATCATCTTACTGGTTGTTCTCCTGATAGGCTCGTTTCCGGCTTTTGGTCAGGAGACCGGTAAAGACAACCGAATTCTTCAGGCAAAGATCACGGATCTGCTGGCACACATGCCGGCCAGGGATCAGGCCACCCTCGTCATCCTTATGAATGACATGGCTGCTCTCGGTGAAGAGGGCCTTGTTGAACTGGCCGGAATGTTGATCCCTGCCGGTAACGGCAATGATGCCGGCGTACGGTTTGCCATGGGAAGTTTCTCCGGCTTTGTCATGGGCCCTGGACAGGAAGAAAACCGATTGATCTGCCAGAAAGCCTGGTGTAAAGCACTGGACAATGAAAAGGACAATGAGAATAAAGCCTTCCTGATCACACAGATCCAAATGGTTGGCAATGATTATGCCATTCCATTTCTGGAAAAACTGCTTCCGGAGGAACGTTTCAGTGATCCTGCCTCCAGGGCACTTGCATCCATTTATACTCCCGGGGGCGGCATTGCGCTGACCAACGCGTTGGACAAAGCTCAGGTTTCTTCACAAGTATCCATTGTTGAAGCACTGGGCAATATGCAATATACAGCGGCAGCTCCAAAAATTGCCGCACTGGCATCTTCCTCCGATACCAGACTCAGAAAGGTTTCATTGTATGCCCTGGGTCGTTTCGGGTTGCCCGAATCAGGTTCATTGCTTTACAACATGGCGCTCCAAAGCGGATTTGTTTATGAACCAACGCTGGCAACAACTTCTTATTTGAATTGGATAAACCAACTTGACGATAAAGTCCTGGCGGAAAAAAAGTACATGGCTCTGATCAGGAATGCTGCGGCTGATAATCAGGCACAAACCCGGAGCGAAGCTTTATCGATGCTGGCGCAATTATCCGGAAATAAAGCAAATCCATTTCTGTTTGCCGCGTTGAAAAGTACAAACAAGCAATACCGGATGAAAGCCCTGTATCTGGCCCAAAACCAGCCGGGTGATAAACTTACCCTGAAATGGGTAAAGAATGCAGGTAAACTTGAGGATCAATCTAAGGCAGAAGTGATCGACATGCTGGGCGATCGGGGTGACAAGCTTGCGCTTCCTTTCATAAGACAGGCATTGACCGATCAAAATGAAACAGTAAGACTGGCTGCCATCAGCGCTTTGCCTAAACTCGGCAAGGAATCTGGCATACCTGATTTATTGGTGGTTATGAAAAAAGGAAATCCCGCTGAAATCAACGCAATTAAAACTCAGCTACTATCCTGCAACAGTAGCACCATGGTGCCATCCATAGCCAATGAACTCGCTGGCATGCCTGCCCAGGCCAAAACAGCAATTTTGCAAATCCTGGCCTCACGGAAAAGTAAAGAAAATGTGGATCTTGTTTTAAAGGAGAGCGAATCACAGGATGCGGCAGTCAGTCTGGCCGCGCTTACAGCATTACCCGATCTTGTTTCCGGGAAAGATCTGGATAAACTATACGATTTGTTGCGCAGGGTTAAACTGCCCGAAGAAATATCCGCAGTGCAGTCTTCAGTGATTGCCGCCGTCAGCGGATTATCCAGGGATGATCAGGCCGCTGCGATAATTTCCAAATTAAACAGTACAAAAGGCACCGACCGGAGTTTATTTTACGGAATCCTTGCCGGAATTGGGAATCAGGCTTGTCTGAAAACAATTCTTGCAGAGTTTACCGAAGGGAAACCTGAACTTAAGAGTCCGGCTTTTGAAGCTTTGACAAAATGGAATGATCCTGTTGCCATACATGAACTTTACCATATAGGCTCGGACCCCGGCAATTCAGGCTACAGGGAAGTTTCACTGAACGCTGTCCTGAGACTGATCAGCCAGTCGGATTACCCCGACGATCAGCGTTTGCTGCTGCTGCGGAAAATATCCGGACTGGCCGTGTCGTTGAGTGAGAAAAGCTCCGTCCTGAAAGAGATTGGAAAGTGCCGGACCTATCCGGCTCTGCAGATTGCAGCGAATAACATGGATGATCCCGGCCTTCAGCAGGATGCAGCCACCGCCGTCAGTGATATCGTACTGGGCAATAGTACGCTTTACGGAAGTGATGTCAAAGAACTTCTTCATAAAGCAATCACACTGTTGAAGGGACCAGAAAGTGAGTACCTGAAAGAAGCCATACGTAAGCACCTGGCTTCGATGCCCGATGCTCCTGGATTTGTGCCTTTGTTCAATGGCAAGGACCTCACGGGATGGAAGGGACTGGTGGAAAATCCGTTGATCCGGGCCACGATGAAACCTGCTGAGCTCGTTAAAGCACAGGTGAAAGCCGATGAGATCATGCGGCAGGGCTGGAAGGTTGAAGACGGGATACTGGTGTTTACAGGTAACGGCAATAATTTATGCACCGTTAAGTCATACGGTGATTTTGAAATGCTGGTCGATTGGAAGATCACTCCTGAGGGAGATGCCGGGATCTATCTCCGGGGATCACCACAGGTGCAGATATGGGATACATCCCGTCGTGATGTTGGTGCCCAGGTTGGCTCCGGTGCATTGTACAATAACCAGGTTCATGAGCGAATCCCGTTGAAAGTTGCTGATAACCAGGTTGGTGAATGGAATTCCTTCAGGATTGTCATGCAGGGTGAAAGAGTGACTGTTTATTTAAATGGTGTACTTGTAGTGGACCATACAATCATGGAAAATTACTGGGACCGCAGCATACCTATTTTCCCTGTGGAGCAAATTGAATTACAGGCCCACGGAACCTGGGTTGGTTACAGGGATATCTATGTTAGAGAGATACCACGTTCTGAATAATACCGAAAACCATGCGCATCTCAAGACATATTTACATCCATGCTTTGGCGGTTTTCAGCCTGTTCATTATTTCCTCCAATGTATACGGACAGCCCGTTAAGGATTCTCTGCGTTCATTACCTCTCAATCATGTGAAAATTCAGGGATACCTGGGAGGCAGGATTGATCAGTGCATTGGCAACCGCATCATGAAACAGGACTATCTTCACCTGATAGAGCCTTTCCGGTACCGCAACGAAGACCGTTTATGGCAGTCCGAGTTCTGGGGGAAATGGATTTTATCGGCCATAGCCGCCTATGAATACCAAAAAGATCCCCGGTTGTTCGGAATTATTCAGCAGGCTGTTTCAGGTTTAATCGCCACACAGACTCCCGATGGATATATTGGGAATTATACCCCCGAAGCCAGGTTAACACAATGGGACATTTGGGGAACCAAGTACACCCTGCTGGGCTTACTGTCCTGGTATGATATCTCTGGCGATAAAAAAGCGCTCCGGGCAGCCACCAGGCTGGCGGACAATCTGCTTTCGCTGGTGGGTCGGGGTAAGACAAACATTGTTAAAACCGGGAACTACAGGGGTATGCCCAGCAGTTCTGTTTTGGAACCCATGCTATTCCTTTACCGGCATACCGGGGAAGAACGTTATCTCAATTTCGCCAAATACATTGTTGAACAATGGGAAACTTCTGACGGACCGGGTTTGATAAGCAAGGCATTAAAAGGGATTGCGGTTGCCGACCGTTTTCCATTCCCTTCTTCATGGTGGTCCTACGAGAACGGGCAGAAAGCTTACGAAATGATGTCGTGCTACGAAGGACTTCTTGAATTGTACCGGATCACGGGTCACCCTGAATACCTGAAGGCTGTTCAGCTTGCCGTTCAAAATATCATCGACACCGAAATCAACCTGGCCGGTTCAGGCACTGCTTTCGAGTGTTTTTACCATGGCGGGGAACAGCAAACCGAACCTGCCTACCATACCATGGAAACCTGCGTGACCTTCACCTGGATCAAACTGTGCAATAACCTCCTGCTGTTGACAGAAAATCCCATGTATGCCGATCAGATCGAAAAGTCGGTTTACAATGCACTGCTTGCATCCATGAAGGATGACGCTTCACAGATCGCCAAGTACAGTCCTCTTGAAGGCATACGCCACGAGGGAGAGAAACAATGCGGCATGAACATCAACTGCTGCAATGCCAACGGACCCCGCGCCTTTACCTTAATTCCGGGAATAGCTTATCAGTCCTCAGGTGAAGGAATATTTGTAAACCTGTTTTGTGAGTCATCGGCCACAATTGCGCTGAATGAGAAAGAGAACATACTGATTGAGCAAAAGACGGATTACCCTGCTACGGACAGGATCGAAATCACGCTTCATCCGGGTAAACCAGCAACCTTTACCCTGGCGCTCCGCATACCCGCATGGAGTGCAGTCACCCTTGTTTCTGTCAATGATGTGAAAGCAGAAAATATCCAACCCGGAACCTATCATAAGATAACAAGAACCTGGAAAGATGGGGATCAGGTCATAATTCAGCCCGATCTGCGGGGCAGGCTCACGAATCTTAATGGATATCAGGCAATTACAAGAGGTCCCGTACTGCTGGCGCGTGACTCCAGGTTTGGGGATGGATTTGTAGACGAAACTGCAGTAGTGATCCGGAATGATCATGTTGTGGAACTTCAGCCAGTTGCTGAAAAACCCGCCAACATCTGGATGTCGTTCACCGTACCCATGATCCTGGGAACTGATCTGGAAGGAGAATTCAGGGAACCCAGGCCGGTTCATTTTTGCGATTTCTCCTCTGCAGGCAATACCTGGAGCGCTGATTCAAGGTACAGGGTCTGGATTAAAGAAACTCTCAACGTTCAGAAAGCACCTTACAAACCGTATTGATTTATTAATAAAAATGTATGATTAAAGGTGTACTTTTTGATATGGACGGGGTTTTACTGGATTCGGAGGAATTTATAACCCGTGCCGGTATGATGATGTTCAGGGAAAAAGGATTTACAGTGAAGGAATCCGATTTTAAACCGTTTACCGGAATGGGTGAAAACCGTTTCCTGGGCGGAGTGGCCGAAAAACAGGGGATCCCTTTTGACCTGGAAAAAGACAAAGCGCGCGCATATGCCATTTATGAGCAGATCACCCGTGGCAAACTGAAACCATTAAAGGGTGTGCCTGAGTTCATCGCCCGGTGCAGGAAAAAGAATCTCAAGCTGGCCGTGGCAACAAGCGCAGATGAAGTGAAAATGCGGATCAACCTCCGTGAAACCGGTTTGCAGGAATCCCTGTTCGATGCCCTGGTGAACGGTTTGCAGGTTGAGCATAAGAAACCGCACCCGGAAATTTATCTGCTGGCGGCTGACAAACTTCATCTGAGGCCGGAAGAATGCCTGGTAGTGGAGGATGCTCTGAGCGGAATGAAAGCGGCCAAGGCGGCCGGTTGCAAATGCCTGGCGATCACCTCCAGTTTTAAAGCAGAGGAATTTGACAGGGCCGATTGGGTGGTTAACGATATGACCAGTGTTCCGGATGAATGTCTGAACTGGTGAGTTGTTTTTAGTGATCCTTTTCAAAATAAATACTATGAAAAATCTGCAATTTTTTATTTTACTGGCATTTACCCTGGTGAATGCTTCGGGACAAAACCTGCGGGTTGCCACCTATAATCTGCGGTATGATAATCCCGGAGATTCACTGAATGCCTGGCCTCACCGGATCAGTTGCGTGACCAACCTGATACTTCTGAACGATTTTGAAATTTTCGGCACACAGGAGGGATTGAAACACCAGCTCGAAGACCTCAGGAAGGGGCTTGCAGGATACGACTACATTGGCGTTGGCCGCGACAACGGAGACCAAAAGGGTGAACATGCCGCAATTTTTTATAAAAAGAATAAATTCAGGCTGCTTTTGAGCGGCAATTTCTGGCTGGCGGAAAAGACCGATAAGCCCAACAAGGGATGGGATGCTGCCCTGCCGCGTATTTGTTCATGGGGGAAATTTGAGGTAATCGAAACCGGGAAGGTGTTTTATATGTTCAACGTCCATTTCGATCACCGGGGTGAAACAGCCCGCAGAGAAAGCGCCCGGCTTGTGGTCCGCAAAATCACCGAAATAGCCGGAAACACACCCTGTATCCTGACCGGTGATTTTAATTTTAATGAAACCCATGAAAGCTATACCTACATCAAAACATCAGGTTTATTAAGAGACACCTACGATCTTGCAGGCATACGGTACGCTCCGGGCGGCACTTTCAACGAATTCGACATAACCTCCAAACCTGAGGGAAGGATTGATCATATTTTCATCACACCTACATTTGAAGTAATACGTTATGGAATTTTAACCAACACCTGCCAGGGCAGATATCCCTCGGATCATTTTCCGGTGTTTGTGGAAATGAATTTGAAATAAACCTTTCCCTGCAATGTTTCGAAACTATCTCATTGTAGCATTCAGAAACCTATTCAAAACCCGGCAATTTTCCATCATTAACATTCTGGGACTTTCAATAGGGATGACAGCCTTTTTGATTATCCAGCATTATGTAAGCTTCGAAAAAAGCTATGACAGGTTTTATACGAACAGTGACCGGATATACCGGTTGAGGTATGAACGATACAGTGAGGACGGTGAATCTGTTCGGTTTGCATCATGCTGTCCTCCGGTGGGACTAAGGATCAGGAAGTTGTTACCCGAAGTGGAACTGGTGGCACGTATTTGTCGCTATCCTGCTTCGGTTTCCTATAATGAAAACAGGTTTATTGAGGAACGTTTGTTTTATGCTGAATCAGAATTTTTCAGGGTTTTTAATTTCACATTTGTTGAAGGTGGTCCTGTTAAGGGAATCCATGATCCCAACACGGCTTTTATTTCACGGTCCACTGCCAGAAAATACTTTGGCGATGAAAATCCCATGGGTAAATCTATAAAACTGGACAATACAACGGAATACAAGATTACCGGCATTTTTGAAGATGTACCGGAAAACTCGCATATTAAATTCGATATTGTTCTGCCATGGGCGAATCTGTTGGATATTCTCGGAATTGATTTTGATGATTCATGGGGAGATTCCGGCGCATACACCTATATCCTGTTTAAAAAAGGAGTAAATATCTCAGCTTTTCAAAAAAAACTGGATGCAATCGCTGAAAAGGAGTTTGGAGAAGCCCTGAGAAATTATAAGCTCACGATGACCCTGCCGATACAGCCACTTACAGATATACACCTTACTTCTCATTATCAGCAGGAGTTTGAGCCCAATGGTGATTATTCTGCCATTAAACTACTCTCTGCCATTGCATTTTTTATTTTGGGAATTGCATGGGTTAATTATATCAATCTTTCAACAGCGCGTTCCCTGACCCGTGCCAGGGAAGTTGGATTGCGGAAAGTGGCTGGTGCCTCCCGGGCACAGTTGGTTGTGCAGTTCTTTCTGGAGGTCTTTATTATGAACTTGATTGCGATAGGTGTAACAATCCTGTTGTTAACACTTGTCCTGCCCCTGATGGCTCCGGTGACCGGAACACCTTTAAGTTACAGTATCTGGAACCAAAACTGGCTTTGGCCGGCCTTTGCGCTTTTACTGTTGTCGGGTGTATTCCTTTCCGGATTCTACCCGGTTATATTGTTGTCCTCATTCAAACCGCTTCGGGTTTTAAAAGGTAAGCTCGGAAATGATCCAAAAGGATTAAATCTCCGCAAAATATTGGTAGTATTTCAGTTCGTTATGTCGCTCTGCTTGATTACGGCCACCCTGACGGTGTATTTGCAGATATCCTTTATGAAAAAAATGAACCTTGGTTTTAATAAGGAACAGGTACTTGTGGTGCGAGCCCCAAGGACGAGGGAGGCAAACTTCAACAGCAGTATGTTCACGTTTAAGCAGGAAATCCTGAAGAATCCCCGGATCAGCCAAATGAGTGTAGTTACAGAGGTTCCTGGTCGCCAGATATACTGGGATGCAGGTGGTATATTTCCTGTCGGATCCGATGAAAGCAAAAACTACCAGATCGTGGGAATTGATTATGATTTCGTTGATCTTTTCCAAACAACTCTATTAGCAGGAAGAAATTTTTCAGCACAATTTCCTTCCGACACCCTGGCCTTGATACTGAATGAAACGGCTGTCAAATGGATGGGATTTCCGCATCCTGATTCTGCAATTGGCCGGCAGGTAAATTACTGGGATGTTATTTACACAATTATCGGTGTGATGGAAGATTATCATCAGCAATCTCCCAAAGCAGCCTTTGAACCCCACATATACAGGTTCCTGCCCTATGGCAGGGGAGTGCGCGGCATGTTCGCTTTTAAACTGAATGCACAGGAATCAAACACAACCGTGAGCATAGTGCAGAAATACTTTGATCAATTTTTCCCGGGAAACTCGTTTGAATATTTCTTTTTGGATGATTATTTCAATGCCCAATATCAGGATGACATGATTGTTGGAAAGGTGTTTGGCTTGTTTTCCCTGCTGGCAGTTTTTATCACGGCCCTGGGGATCTATGGTTTATTTTCATTTCTGATGCTTCAACGTACCAAGGAGATCTGTATCAGAAATATTATGGGAGCTAACATTTCCAGGATTCTTTTCCTGTTTGGTCGTGAGTTTTTTCTGTTAATAATAATCGCTTTCTTAATTGCATGGGCGCTTTGTTCTTCTGGCATACACTGGTGGATGAATTCCTTTGCCAGTAAAATGCCGGTTACTATTTGGCTTTTCATACTCCCCCTGTTATTGATGATGGTAGTGGCCGGGATGACAATCGGTTCACAGGTCATCAAGGTTGCCCGCGCAAATCCTGCAGGGAACCTAAGGTATGAGTAAGTTGTTTTTCAGCCATTCTTCAACCAGGGTCTGGTACAACTCTACTGCCTGGATCATCCAACTAAGGTCTTCGCGCTGACTTGCCAGGTGAAAATACCGGTCGGGCACATAGCCGTCAGGATACCTGGTAAAACGTGTTTTGCCATATACTTTGTTCAGCTCGTCCCATTTCTCCTGAAATTCATGGATGGCGATTTTTACCTGCTCCATACCTTCTTTTTGCTGAACCTGATCACCACTGTCACACTGCTTCATGGCAAGCAAAATGTTCGGCGCCGTGATCTGAAGATCATACAATGCCATGGCCAGTTCCCAGTAATACCTGTTTCTTCGGGAGGTGTTATGCAATTCCTTTAAACGCTGAGACAATGCACTGTAAGTACTTGACTCAGCCAGTGCCACGTCGAGCCGGTCTTTATATTTCAGACTCCAGGCGCCCGGTGCATGCAGGTCAGGCAATTCAATCAGCCGGGTTGTGTAATCAAAAGGCTTGTTTTCCGTTCCTTCCAAAGGAGGAAGCCAATGTTCCAGCTGTGAGAAGCTTTGCAGGGCGTTATGATCATCCAACAAGCCCCCCTTTCTGAAGAAAGCCTCATACCAGAACACAGAGCCCTGCCTTAAATGATAATTTAAATCCTGATAATCCGGGATGGATAACCCAAACTCCCTTTGCAGCCAGGCCCTGTCATATTCTTCCAGAGTACGACCATCAGGAGACCAGCTGTATTCAGCCGCGGCAATAAATCCCCGCCAGTAGTTCTCCATGTGAGGCGATTTATCATCCCAGGCAGTACAGAGCATCCCGTTAACATTCTTTTCAGCAGCCAGTTGTATGAAGCTTTGGATGGAAATGATACCTGATGAGGCCATGCCCTTGTCCCGCTCATCCGGTTGAAACAACATCCCTCCTTCGGCATTCGTAGCGGTGGCAATCATGGCCTTTAATCCGCGACTCTTATACCAGTCAAGCGCAAGGATATTACCGGGTTGTCGTGCCATGGAATAATTCCAGCGCATATAAACGCAGTTTTTAGGGAAATCATGCAGCAGATTGTCGAGCTCAGGAATACCCTTTTCCCAGCTTCTGGCAGCATCCGCGGCAGAAATTTCATCCATATAGGTTGTTTCATAAACACTGGCATGCTTCAGGGGCATATCATCCCAGAATATCGGAATGCGACCGTTTTCCCCGGCGAATTCGCAGACTCTTTTCAACCAGTACAGGCTTAGACTCAGCATCCCCTCCTTATCGGCCATGGGTTTGCACCGGGGACATAATCCGATATTTCCGATCTCATCCCCGCCGATATGGAGGTATTTCGAGCCCGGAGTAGCATCGATGGCATCGCGGTATAAATCAAACAGAACCTGGTAAGTGCCTTCATGCAACGGGCAAAATGCCCACCTGTTAAAGGAAAGTTCACGCAGGTGTGCGTACTGCTGATGTTTGAGAATAAATGTCGCATGTCCCAATCCCTGAACCAAAGGGGTTATTTCGATATGTCTTTCACGGGCATATCTGGTCAATGCGGCCATCTCGTCAATACTTATTGCCTGGGGCGCTCCTACCAGCGACTGACGCCGGTAACGCAGCTTATCTTCGAACTCAAAAACCACGGCATTGATCTTGTACCTTGCCAGTCTGTCAATGCTTTCATAATAATAGTGCATGTGATCGAGGTGGTGCTTGACATCAAAGTGAACTGCCCTGTAGGCCAACGCCGGAAAATCGATGATTTTACAGGAAGGAACCGGTTTATGATAATCCACGGCATCTTCCAAAAGCTGTTCCAGGGTCTGACAACCATAGAATAAACCCGCTTCTCCGGTGGCCACGATCTCTGCCCTATCCTGTGTGACAGTCAGGATATACCCCTCGTCAGAAGGTAACGCAGTCATGCTGGTATCCAGCACAAGGGTAAGTGCTCCTTTGCCCGCTGATTTTGAAACTGTAAGTCCGGTAAGGAATTTTCCCATTGCCGGGCGTCTGAAATCACCTTTCAACGCAACATTTTCAAGCGAAGATGGTTCAAGGCCTTTCCCATTCAGCAAAACAACACTGTGAGGTTGTGGGAGAATGATAAAAGGAGCAGGCAATTCAGCAGATAGCCCGGGAGCCGGAATGAAAGAAATGTACAACCAGCAAGCCAATGACAAAAGACCATGTGTTTTCATGATAATCAATTAAGATGGGAGTAATTTATCGCATATGAGCTGAAGTTACATAAAAAAACCGGCCCGAAAAATTTCCGGGCCGGTAACATACACTTTAACTATTCAACTCTGAAAGGATAATTATAATACACTTATCTTCTGCCTGATGAGGTTCTTTTGGAACTATTATCCGATTTTTCACTGCCTGAAGACCTGCCTGAACTTCTTGATTCCGTGCTTCCGGACGATCTACGGGAAGAGGAACCATTGCCCACCGAACTTCCTGAGGTAGTTCTTTTGGTCTCAGTTCTTACATTACTCCCCGAAGATTGCCGTGGGGACGAAGGACGGCTGGTTGTTGTTTGTGTTGATTTACGCTCAGGAGCACTATTGACCCTGCTGTCGGTGGAGGACCTTCTGTTTGCATTATTTACTGTGCCTTGTGTCGTTTTCAGCTCATTGCTGGACCTTCCTGTCGTTGCCCCGGTGGAACGGGTGGACGTAGACCTTCCCGTTGTTGTTTCCGTGGACCGGGTTGAGGTTGCCCTTCCGGTTGTTGCTTCCGTAGACCGGGTTGGATTTGCCCTCCGGGTTGTCGTTGTTGAACTACCCTGAGTTGAGGTCGATTTGCTTACCTGCTGACTCCTGGATGAAGTGCCTGCATCACGTCTGGCGGTGGTGGCATAAGCCTGCCTGCCTACCCGACTACCTTCCTGGCGTGTTTCGGGACGCGAGTATGTGGTCCTGTAAGTACCCCTGCTGATGTTTGTGGCTACATACGGTGAATAATTCCTTCTGCTGCCATAGTAATAACTGTGATAACGGGGGTAGCGGTAATCGTTATAGTGCCTGTAGTATCCGTAGTAGTGCGGATACCAGTTGTAATGATAGCCATAATAGTAATGCCAGTAGTGGGGAGTCCAAGGACGCCAATAGCGTGGATAATAGCCCCAGTACCAAGGTGAATGCCATACAACATAGGTGGGTAAAAACATGAACCTGATCAATGGCCATGCAGCCACTTCAACAGTTGTAACGCGGTTCACGACAACTGTTTGTCCTTGCACAACAGTTGTTCTGCCGGTATAGCCCGGATTGGGCGTTTCACCTGCATATTCATAATTGGGTTCAACAATATAGTTCTTGCCATACAAGGCTTCATCCCCGATCAGCTGTATCCTGACCTGGTTGTTGGCTTCCTGCTGCACAATGAAAACAGCAACATCCTGGTTTTCACGTGCATTGATGGCAACCTGCAGTACGATAACGTGTACATTACCATCCGGTTGGTCAATGACCCTTATATAATCAATGTAATTGTCCCCGTTCAGGTCGAGGTTATTGATCCTTGAATCCTGATCATTCAGGGTCCTTTCAAACCCTTCAAGGGTCTCGGACTCCTGGAACAGTTTCATAACGGCGAAGAGGTTCAGGTTATCACCCGGTAATCCCAGCCTTGCTTCGGCATAATCCTGTGCGTTTGACACGGATGATGCGGCGATCATCAGGGGGACCATCAAAATGTAAACTAACTTTTTCATGACTTTGTACTTTAGTTGTTATACTATATACAATTTTAATGCCATGTTAAATTGTGTTGAAATTTTTCATATATTTGATCAGCACAGTACAGCACAGCATAGTTAATGATGACTGAACCTCAATTCCGGGACAATTTCAGCTCCACCAAGGTCAGGAGCCTGGCTGATGCCCTGTGCGAAGCCATCAGCCAGGGGAAATTCATAACCGGTCAGACGCTACCTTCAATTAACCGGCTCAGCCGGCAGTATAACCTCTCCAGGGATACCGTATTTAAAGCTTACTGCGAATTAAAGAAACGTGGAATCGTGGATTCCACACCTGCCAAAGGGTATCATGTGGCCGGTATGATGAACAAGGTGCTTCTGATGCTTGACATTTACAGCCCGTTCAAAGATGTATTGTACAATTCCTTTGTAAGCAAACTACCTAAAAATTTCAAGGTCGATCTGGTCTTTCATTTTTACAACGAGCACCTTTTTGAAACGGTAATTTCAGACAGTCTGGGCCGTTACAATTATTATGTAATCATGAATTTCAGCAATGAAATATTGCATGACTCGCTGCGTAAGATCGATCCGGCAAAACTACTGATTCTGGATCTGGGTGATTTTGATAAGAATGATTACGCCTATGTTTGCCAGGACTTTGGAACATCGGTGTATGACTGTCTGAAAACCAATCTGGACCTGATCCGCAAATACAAGCGATTTGTCCTTTACCTGCCCAGGGAATCGGAACATCCTGAAATTCTGATCAAATACTTCAAAAAATTCACCGGGGATCATTTTCCGGATGCCGATGTGATCAGATCGCCGCAAAAAATAATCCTTAAGAAAGATACAGCCTACCTGATCATTCAACAGAAAGATCTGGTTTCTATGGTTAAACAATGCCGGACCAAAAAGCTGAGTATTGGCAAGGATATCGGGCTGATCGCCTATAACGACACACCCATGTATGAGATCATCGAAAATGGTATTACGGTGATCTCCACAGATTTTGCACAGATCGGACAAAAAGCCGCGGATTTTGTGACAACCCGGGAGAAATTGCAGGAGGTGATTCCGGCAAGGATGATTGTGAGGGGATCATTGTAAGACAATTTACAATTTACAATTAACAATTAACAATTAACAATTATAAATCTTTAAGAAGTGAAATATGAACAGACTGAAAGGTGCTTTGCCAAAAGTGGGAATTCGTCCCGTAATTGATGCACGCCTTGGCGGCGTCCGTGAATCACTTGAAAGCCAGACCATGGGTTTGGCCAAAAGGGTGGCTGCTCTCATTTCCTCTGAGCTCCGGCATGCTGACGGAAGTAAGGTTGAGTGTGTCATTGCTGACAGTACGATCGGCAGGGTTGCTGAGGCAGCCGTGGCTGCTGAAAAGTTCGAACGGGAGGGTGTTGGTGTATCAATCACTGTAACGCCCTGCTGGTGCTATGGCAGTGAGACCATTGACATGAATCCCTATACACCCAAAGCGATATGGGGATTTAACGGTACCGAACGACCAGGGGCAGTGTATCTTGCGGCTGCCCTGGCAGGTCATAACCAGAAGGGATTGCCGGCTTTCAGCATTTACGGGCACGATGTTCAGGATTCCGCTGACACAACCATACCTGCTGATGTCAAAGAAAAGCTATTGCGCTTTACCAGGGCAGGAATTGCCGTTGCCACCTTGCGTGGAAAATCTTACCTCTCCATCGGTTCTGTTTCCATGGGTATTGCCGGATCGATCGTTGATGCTGATTTCTTCCAGTCCTACCTGGGAATGCGGAATGAATACGTTGATATGAGTGAGATCATCCGTCGTGTAAATGAAGGTATTTATGATAAAGAAGAATTTACCAGGGCGCTGCGATGGACAAGATCCAACTGTAAAGAGGGTGCTGATCTCAATCCGGCTGCTTTGAAGCTGAGCCGGGCGCGGCTCGATGAGATCTGGGAATACGTTGTGAAAATGACATTGATCATGCGCGACCTGATGATAGGCAATCCAAGACTTTCTGACATGGGATTCGGTGAAGAAGCCCTCGGCCATAATGCCATAGCTTCCGGATTTCAGGGTCAGCGGCAATGGACCGACCATATGCCGAACGGTGATTTCTCAGAAGCCATTCTGAATTCATCTTTTGATTGGAACGGTATCCGCCAGGCGTTTGTTGTGGCAACCGAAAACGACAGCCTTAACGGGGTAGCCATGTTGTTTGGCCATCTGCTGAGCAATACCCCCCAGGTATTCGCTGATGTTCGCACATATTGGAGTCCGGAAGCCGTGAAACGGGTCACCGGGAAAACCCTTTCAGGAGTTGCTGCCAACGGCATGATCCACCTGATCAACTCGGGTTCTGCTTCGCTCGACGGCAGCGGACAAATGACCAGGAACAACGCCCCTGCCATGAAACCCTATTGGGAAATCACCGAAGGAGAAGTTAAAAAATGCCTGGAGTCCACTACCTGGTACCCCGCATCCAGGGGATACTTCCGGGGAGGCGGATTTTCTTCCTCCTTCCTTACAAAAGGGGGTATGCCGGTGACCATGTCACGCATAAACCTGGTGAAAGGCATTGGGCCCGTGTTGCAGATTGCGGAAGGATGGACAGTTGAAATTCCTTCGGATGTTCACAGGATACTCGATGAACGTACCGATCAGACCTGGCCTACCACATGGTTTGTGCCGCGGGTGACCGGTAAAGGTCCTTTTGCCGATGTTTACTCGGTAATGTACAACTGGGGTGCGAATCATGGAGCCTTCAGCTATGATCATATCGGCTCTGACCTCATCACTCTGGCTTCCATGCTTCGGATACCCGTCTGCATGCACAACGTGGAGGACAAACACATTTTCAGGCCCACCGCATGGAATGCTTTTGGAATGGACCCGGAGGGTTCGGACTACAGGGCATGTGGGGCTTATGGGGCTTTATACAAATAGGAAATTGAAGATCGAACAAGGAACACCGATTTTTGAATATCGAAGAAAAACACTTCGAAATTCATCATTCCTTGTTCGATGTTCGGTGTTAATCAAACTGTAAACAAATACTTTCTTTACCATGAAAAAAACAACAGTTCTGCTTTGTTCGGTTTTTCTTGTGACAGCAATTATGCTGCCTGCACAGCAATCACCCTCTCCCGCATATACCGATGCCTATAACAAACTCATGCAACGCACCGAATGGTGGCGCAACGATCGCTTCGGCATGTTCATCCACTTTGGCGCTTATGCCGTGGCTGCCAGGGGCGAATGGGTCAAATCAAACGAAAAGCTCACCACCGAACAGTACCAGAAATACGTGGATGCTTTTAACCCTGCCGACTTTGATGCCGCAGCATGGGCCCGGACAGCCAAATCCGCCGGAATGAAATATGCCGTTCTCACTGCCAAGCATCATGACGGTTTCTGCATGTTCGACAGTAAACTTACCGATTACAAACTCAGCAGACAGTTTGACGGCCGTGATCTGGTGCGTGAATTTCTCGATGCATTCAGGGCAGAGGGACTGAAAGTGGGATTATACTACTCCATCATCGACTGGCATCACCCCGACTATCCGAACGTAGGAAATCACCCGCAAAGGGAGGATGATGAGTATGGCAAACGAAAGTTCAACTGGGACAACTACCTGAAGTACATGCATGGACAGGTAGAGGAACTGGTAAGGGATTACGGAAAACTGGACATTATGTGGTTCGATTATTCCTTCGATGAATACAGCGGGGATAAATGGAAAGCCAAAGAACTTGTTGATCTGGTGCATAAATACCAACCCGGCATTCTTCTCGACAACCGGCTGGAAGTGAATCAGGGAACAGTCACGGAGGGACGTACCATCAGCAGGTTTGGTGATTTTGAAACTCCCGAACAGGGAATTCCCGATGAAGGGCTTCTGGACAAGTACGGCAATCCCATTCCCTGGGAAACCTGCCTGACCCTCAATAACAACTGGGGTTATTATGAATCCGACAAAAACTGGAAGTCTCCGGAGCTGATTGTCCATGCGCTTGTGAACTGTGTAAGTAAAAACGGAAACCTATTGTTAAATGTAGGTCCTGATGCCCGGGGCAGAATTCCGGCCGAAAGTGTCCGTATCCTGAAAGATGTCGGCAGGTGGATGGATAACAACGGCGAAAGCATCTATGGGTGCGGAGCATCAACGTTTGTGAAACCCGATTGGGGAAGGTATACACAAAAGGGGAATAACCTTTATGCACACTGGATGTATCCCACAGTCGGGCATATTAACATCAAAGGCATGGGTGACAAAGCAGGTCATGTTACGCTGCTGAGTTCAGGGGCAGAACTTCCGTCCGAAACAGGATGGTGGGGCAACAGCGGACAGGGAAACTTCTTCGTAAACATTGGCAGTCCTACATACATGACCTTTCAATTGCCTGATCCGTATGATACCGTGATAAAAATCGTAACAAAATAACCAGGATGCAGCACACGCAAAAATTTAACACCTATATATTATTGCAGGTATTGCTGGTCTGCCTGTTCCTGTCGTGCCAAACCGATAAAAAAAGCAACAAAATCATGATAAATTACGATACTGTTCCCGGGACCTATGGCTATGATCTGTCCTTTTTGAAAAATTACCAGGAGACTGTTGCGCTCTCAGACACCCTGGGGAAGGCACAGGTTCTCATCATTCCCGGATGGCAGGCAAGGGTAATGACCAGCACTGCCAACGGTCCCGCAGGATTCAGCTATGGGTGGATCAACTATAGGCTGATTCAGTCGGGTAAAAAAGCCGAACACATTAATGCCTTCGGAGGCGAAGAAAGGCTATGGCTGGGTCCCGAGGGCGGCCAGTTTTCCATCTATTTTTCCAAAGGTGTCAAACAGGAATACTCCAATTGGCAAGTTCCTGCTGAACTGGATACCATGGCCTTTGACCTGGTATCCAAAAGCCGGACACGAGCCATCTTTGGCAAGCAATTCACGCTGACCAACTATTCCGGCACCAGAATGGATATAGGCATAGAGCGCGCCATTGAGCTTATGGATAACGGAGCCATCGGTAAAGCGCTCGGATTTGAGCTGCCTGATTCGGTGGCCCGGGTTGCTTATCAATCGGAAAACGTTCTGATGAACAATGGTGAGAAAGCATGGACCAAAGAAACAGGCATGCTTTCTTTATGGATGTTATCCATGCTGACTCCCTCACCCGGCGTTACCATCATTATTCCTTACCGGGATATTCAGGAAAAGCAGGATGAAAAAATCCTGAACGATGATTACTTTGGCAAAGTACCCTCTGACAGGCTCGTTGTCAGAAACGGAATTATTTACTTCAAGGCCGATGGCAAATACCGAAGCAAGATCGGCATACCTCCACAACGGGCCATGAATTTTTCCGGCAGCTATGATGCGAAGAACAGAGCACTGACGGTTCTCTGGTGCGATCTGCCGGAAGGAATAACGGACTATGTGAATTCAAAATGGGAAATCCAGAAAGATCCGTTTTCAGGAGATGCCATCAATGCTTACAATGATGGTCCGGTGCAAGATGGAACCCAGATGGGGCCCTTTTATGAACTGGAGAGTTCAAGCCCGGCTGCAAACCTGAAACCAGGGGAAAAACTGATGCACAGGCAACGGATCTTTCACTTTGAAGGAAGTGAGGATCAGCTGGGCATGATTGTAGAAAAGATCTTCGGAATTTCCCTGGATGAAGTGAAGGGAATCTTTAAAGATGCTGACCCTTCCTGATTAGTTCTGCCTTTAAAGCATCATACGGTACATCCTGAACGGGTATGTTTTTATCGATTGCCAGTGATGCGGCGACTGCTGCAGACTGGCCCAGTATCATAAATACAGGCTCCATTCGTATGGATCCAAAGGCAATGTGACTGGAGGAAACACAAACCGGAACAAGCAGGTTGGTGCACTCTTCCTTCAAGGGTATTATGGAACCGTAAGATATGGCATAGGGCTGATCCGGATGAACTCCCACATCGCCTTCATTCTGTACAAAACCTTCAGGTGTCACATAACGCTGTGCATTATGCGAATCCATGGTATATGAACCCATGCCTACAGGATTGGGAACAACCCGCCTGCCCAGAACATCGTTCTCAGTGGTAACATACATCCCGATCATCCTTCGGGCTTCACGGATGTATAGCTGATGCGGCCAGTTGCCATTGTCGGTAAATTCATCTTTTGCCAGGCCCCATGTCAGCATCTCCTCCCTGATTTCCCCGGGAACCCGTGGATCATGGGAAACAAAATACAACAATCCTTTCTGATAGCTTTCATGTTCGCGGATAATTTCTTTGCGCCTTTCATAAGAAGCCTCGGGATAATCATAATTCATGCCTATGAAATCAGTGCTGAACGGACCGTGATTATTGGTATCGGTCTTGCGATTCGGAATCTTGTCATATTTGCCGAACCAATCCCTCCAGCCGGCATTAAAAACGCGCAACAACAATTCATATCGTGCTGGTTCATAATCATCAGGTTTTGGAAAAGGCACGCGGTTATCCGGGTGATTGCTCATGCATAGCCTGAAACAGTATGCCTGAATTTTATGGTCTTCATTGCAGTTCTGTGAAACCGGTTCGGCAGAAATCCCAAACAATAAACCACTTTCAGGTTTACCCGGCACAACATAGGGATCAATATTTTCACTGAAATAATGGGGGTGATGTTTAACTTCAGCCTGTACACCATTCCAGCTTTCGTTGTACTCTGAGCATGCCTCCCGGCCCACATAATAAGAAACACCGGAAACCGCCATCAAATCACCTTCGTATGTGGCATCAATAAATACTTTTCCGGTGAAAACTTTTCCCGAAAGGGTTTTAAATGATACTATCTTCCCGCTTTGAATATCCACCCCATTTTCACGGTCAAGCCATTCATTGCGCAATACTTTGATTTTATTTTCCGCTACCAGATCTTCAAAAACTTTTTCTGCAACATGGGGTTCAAAGATCCACATGGTCCTGTTTTCACCATCCATGGCCACAGTGCCCTGCCCTTTATTGCCAAACTCGGTTTGCTTTTCCCACTTCCATGAATTTGAGTCATTATAGTGCAGCCAGATGCGATGGTAAAACTCCCTCGAAAGTCCGCCAATGGCTGATTTATCTCCTGTATCGGTAAAACCAAGACCGCCGGATGAGAGTCCGCCCAAATGCACATCGGGTGAAACAACGATAACTGATTTTCCTGAATGTACGGCTTCTACCGCCGAAATTACGGCCGCTGACGTTCCGCCATAAATAATAATGTCAGCATTCTCCTGTCTGATTAACGGATCTCCCGAACTCTGAAAATCAGTATTCTGTTTCCGGTTCTGGCCATATAGGGAGAAAGTTCCAATTATCAATAATAATGCAGCGACAATTTGTTTCATGAATGGGTTATTTGCTCAGATAAAGCTAATTTAATGCGAAAATTAATACAGATCATAAACAAATTGCAAATTATGAGAACTACTGTTATTCTGCTTCTGTCCTTACAGGTGGAGGTAGAGAAGATAAGGAAGTTATTTGAGTATGCAGAGGGGTTTAGGGGTTTAGGGGTTTAGGGGTTTAGGGGTTTAGGCTGCAGGTTATGATGCTGGGCGGAGTTTGTAAACATGGCTGTCAACTTAATTCCTAAACATTTCTAATATGGTTTGTAGGGTATTGTTGGGTTTAAGGGGCAAAGCCCCGTAACGTAAAAGCACAGGGCGTAGTGAAACGAAGCCCTGTGTATGTTACAGATGAGTGATGTGAGCGCTGAAAGTGCGAAATGTAACATACCAAACCAATCATTTAATACGTGCCGGGCTTTCAGCCCTTGTAACTATCCTTTAACATTTACACAGGGTTCCGTTTCACTCCACCCTGTGCTAAAACGTTACGAGGCGTTGCCTCTGAAAAGGTAATTAGCAAATAATTTAACAAAACTAACAATTAGGGAGTAAGTTGACGGCTATGGTTTTGTTAACTCCGCCTAATTTATTCCCTGAGGCTTGGCGGAGTTTTGTTAACTCCGCCTTATGGTATTTTATCAAATACTTTATCAATAAAATCTTCATAAAACTCTTTATAAACACTCCTGTTTTCCGAAGGCTCAAACACCTCATACCTTCTGTTAATGGCAGAAAATGCCTCTTCAGTATTCCTGAATATTCCTGTTCCTGCAAATGCAATCATGGCCGCTCCCAGCGCTGTGGCCTCCTTCATATCAAGAGCCTTAACCGGAATACCCGCTACATCTGCCTTGATCTGGTTCCACAACTGATTTTTTGAACCACCGCCTACACAGATCACATCCCTGGCCTGAAAATTTCCTGCCCGCTGCAGTTTTTCCAGTCCGAACGCCAGGTAGCAGCTCAGGGCTTCAAGTCCGGCCCTGTAAATATGCGCCCGGGATGTATCGTGCATCAGTCCGCCAATATTTCCCGGTTTCCCCGAAAATCCCCCGGGAAAAAGCTCCGGAACCATAAATACGCCGTCACTGCCGGGAGGAATAGTACCGGCTTCTTGGATCATAACCGAATAAAGTGATTTGTCCCCGGTCAGATCAGAATATAATAACCTGCTGATCCATTCCAGTACGCCGGAGGCTACCCATTGAATGCCCGGGTTCACCAGACCGGATTGGGCATCCAGCTCAACGGTCAGGCCTGAATTCAGGGAAGGTATTACAAGATTTTCAGCTTGCGAGCGCACCATGAGGATCTCCCAGGTCCCTGAACTCAGCACAGGCTGGTTAACACCTGCTCCTGATGCCAGTATGGCAAACTGGGTGTCGTGACCTGCAGCAATTGCCGGGATCCCGGGTTTAATTCCCAGTTCCCGGGCTGCTTCCTGCGTTATTTTTCCGACGACGGTTCCCGGTTCAACAAAAGCAGGAAAGACAGAAGATGTCAATCCAAGCTTTTGCAGGAGTTCATCCGAGAAGTTACGCTTTTTCAGATCTGTCAGCATACTTGTTCCGGCCATGGTGGCATCCGTGACAAACTCACCTGTGAGACGATGCAGGATAAGCGAGGGCATCATCAGGTAGTAATCCATTTCCTGCAGGACATCAGCCCGGTTTTCCTTCAACCAGATCAGTTTATACAGGGTGTTGAAATGATAGGACTGCAGACCTGTGGTACGATAAAGCCATTCCGGGTCGAAATATTTATTAATGTTCCTTTCAACGACTTCTGTGCGATTGCATTGCCAGGAAATAACCGGGTAACAAAGCGCTCCGTTTTTCTTCACGGCAGCACCGTCGACCCCGAAAGTGGTGACTGTCACTGCTATGATTTCGGTATTCCCTGCATTGCTGACAACCCTGCCGGCGCAGTCAGCCAATTTATTCCAGATCTCTTCAATATCCCAGATCAGTCCTCCCTCATAATTAGGATCTGAAACCGTTGAATTGGGAAGTGACATGGACGAGATGATATCACCGTTCACATCCACAAGACAGGCTTTTACATTGGTAGCGCCGCAATCGAGGACCAGGATAGATTTTTTCATAGAAACGACCACTAAGTTTTCAATAAGGAAGCTTAAATATTCTTTCAATCATCTGCCACTTCTCATCAGCAGTGGCATTCGCGGAGGTTTGCTGGAAACTTGAAACATATGCTTCCCATTCTTTCTGCCGGGGCTTTTCAGCCAGTTCGGCCATGGCTTTCTCATGATCGAAATCCGGAACTGTGTCCATGATCATGAACAACCGGGTTCCGGCAATGTAGATCTCCATGTCGATAATCCCTACTTCCCTTATCCCCTGCATGATCTCCGGCCAAAGGACATCATCGGCATGTACCCTTTTATAAGCGGCTATGAGTTCGGGATCATTCCGCAATTCAAGTGTCTTGCAAAAACGCTTATAATCCGTGTGGGAGTTTTTTTCTTTGTATTCCATAATTATTTCAATTAGAATCTCACATTAATCCGGGCGGCACCAGTAGTTGCTTCTTCAGAAGCTACCAGGGCATAGTGTCTAAATATAAGCTAAAATCATCAGAAACCAATTCCCTGTGATCTTTTTTAGAAATTATAGGATCCCTTTTCAAAACGGATCCTGTAAAGGTATTGTTGAGTTTTTATATCTTCGTTTAAAACCAGACAGCATGAACTACTTCAAATCTGTAGCATTTATTTTATTTGCCGTAAATGGCATATCTCTTGCTCAAACCGGCAGTAATCCTTTAAAAATCAACAGATCCGACAGTTATTTCGGCGTTCATTTTGATTTACATGCAGGTGAAGACATAACTGATGCAGGTAGGACACTGACCTATGCCATGATCGACACCTTCCTGACCCGGGTGCGTCCCGATTTCATACAGATCGACTGCAAAGGGCATCCCGGAATATCCAGCTACCCGACCAAAGTTGGTTTTCATGTCAATGGATTTGAAAAAGACCCTCTGAAATTGTGGCGTGAGGTATCAGAGAAAAACAAGGTAGGATTGTATATGCATTTCTCAGGGATATGGGATGAAAAGGTGGTGGAGCAGCATCCGGAATGGGCGGTGATAAAGGCTAACGGGGAAAGAAGTACCCGGAAAGTATCATTCTTCAGTCCTTACCTGGATACTTACATGATTCCCCAGCTGAAAGAGTTAAGTCGTGATTATCATGTTGACGGAGCATGGATCGACGGGGAATGCTGGGCGGTTGAACCTGACTATGGGGAGGCTTCTCTGAAACGCTTCACCAGGGAAACAGGCATAACCGAAATCCCGAGAACCATGTCTGATAAGTATTATCCTGACTTTATGGAGTATACACGCAGACTGTTCAGGGAACACCTGAAGAGATATACAGATGCCATCCATCAGTTCAACCCTGATTTTCAAATTACAAGCAACTGGGCTTATTCCTCTATGATGCCGGAAAAGGTGAGCATTCCCCTTGACTTTTTATCCGGTGATGTGACACCTCAAAATGGAGTTTACAGGGCTGCATTCGAAGCCCGCTGTCTTGCATCTCAGGGGAAACCCTGGGACCTGATGGCCTGGGGTTTTTCTTGGAACGGAAGCGAAATGCCCATGAGTGTCAAATCAGCACTTCAGTTAAAGCAGGAAGCCGCAGAAATTATTGCCATGGGTGGCGGTGTACAGTTTTATTTCCAGCAAAACCGTGATTTGTCACTTAAACCCTGGCTGGCTTACCTCCTATCGGATGTTGGCAAATTTTGCCGTGAACGTCAGACATACTGCCACAAGGCTGTTCCCATATCTCAGGCAGCCTTGCTGTACCCTTCCCTCTCCTATCAAAAGAGTTCCCCGGTTCCCTATTCCCGATCTCTCAATATGCTGCAGGGGACTCTGAATGCTTTGCTGGACGGCCAACTTGCTGTTGAGGTGATGATGGAACATCATTTATCCGATAGAATGAATCAATACCCTTTGATCATCATCCCAGAGTGTGATTATCTTGATCCTTCCTTTTTGGAAGAACTAAGGACTTACACCCTGAGCGGAGGAAACTTACTGATTATCGGAACCGAAACAGCTAAAATGTTCAAAGATGAGCTTAATATAAGATCCTTTACCGGCATTCCAGAATCAGAAGCTTTTATTACAGCTTCCCATTCTATCGGGTCTGTCAGGTCAGATCTTCTCCATGTGGAATTAGGTATAGAAAGCAGGCCCCTGTCGAAGTTTTATAAAGGCAGTGATTTCAGTTACCCTTCAGAGATCATTTCATCTTCGGTTAACATATATGGCAAAGGAAAAGTAGCAGGGATATATTTTAATGCAGGCTCGTGCTATGCACAATACAAAACCCACATTATCCGTGACTTTCTTACTGAAACGGTTCAGGAACTGTTTCCTGTCAGACTGGTTGAAATAAGCGGGTCACATTTGATACACGTTGCAGTAAACAGCCTTCATGGAAAAATGTATATCAATCTGGTCAATGCGGCAGGTGAACATACCAATGCGAACGCAATCGGGTTTGATGTGATACCACCCCTGCTTAATATCGGGATTGCCATAAAATCTGCTGATAAACCCTTAAGAATCCTGCAGCAACCCGGTGGAAAAGAATTGAAAATATCGGAGGTTGACGGCAGGTGGACTGTAATGGTTCCCGAATTACAACTACATGAAATATTGGAGGTGATTTACTGAGAAATCATGAGTGTATATTCTGAATTCCACTCCGGTTTGCCCTCTGCTTCCAACAACAGTTTAAATTCACCTGCGGGCCAATCCGGAATATCAATCGTGAATTCCTGTCCCTTAAGATTTGCATTCGCCCTTAGGTTATTGTATTGCCAGGTTCCCAGGAATACTTTAAGGGATCCTGTAACCAGACTGGCTGTTACCTTTCCTGTTTTTACCTCCTGCTGGCTGTCGTTCAGCATCCATAATTCAGTAACGAATTTTTCACCGGGCATCCATGTAAATTTCTGCAATCGGGCGCTTGCAAGAACCGGCCGGCATGCTTTACTTACCTGGTAAAATCCGGGCTTGGGTATATTCGGCCAGCTTACGAGGCTGTTGTTTGCCGCGGTCGGCCAGGGCTCATTGTAACACCAGTTCAGGACCATTGAACAATAAGGCTTTTGACGTCGTGCCTCTTCAAAGATATATTTGTAGCCTTCTCCCTGTATCAGTTGTCCATGCGCCACCAATTCCTCAAGCGTGGCTGATTTTCCGAAATAATCCTCAATCATATCCTGGTTTAACCAGGTATTGCCAACCCAGGCCTTATAGGCATGGTGGCTCTCCCAGGACCCTCCGGGCGCCGGTGGCCATAATTCGTCAGGAGGAATTATGGTTTTCAGTATCGCAACGGAAGCCGGAGCAGGCATGCCAAATTCGGTATAAGCCGTGAAACGGGAACGGTTCATCCGGGCAAAAACCTCCTCGCCCGAGTCGAAGTCCCTGAATACATAGTGACCATGTCCCATACCTTCTATTGGTGAGGTGGGAATAAAAGGCGTGCCGGGATCAAGCTCAAGACACTGGCTGTTGAGCAGGCGCAGGGCAAGCGACTGATCCGTCATTCCGCCCCAGCTGTTGAATAATTCATTGCCGCCACACCAGAGGGTCAGACATGGATGCTTTTTAAGACGGGAAATGATCGAGGATGATTCCTGTTTCAGTATCTCCAGGTAGTGAGGCTCATCGGGGTAGTTGTTGCAGGCCAGCGGAAATTCCTGCCACACCAGCATTCCTTTCCTGTCGCAAAGGTCATAGAACGATTCCTTGTTTACAATTCCCCCACCCCAGATCCTGAACATATTGAAATTTGCTTCAAGGGCCCTGTCGATCAACTCTTCGTATCGTACCGCCGTGATGATTCCGGGAAACACCTCGGGGTTCACCCAGTTGGTTCCCTTGCAGAATATCCTTCGGCCGTTGATTTCCACCTGAATGGGCGGCAACCGCCTTGACTTCGGAAAGCCGTCAGGATCTGCCTGGGAATTCATTACAAGCCGCACCCTCCTGAATCCCACCTTGCTTTCATGGAGCCGGATCTGCCTGCCCTCATTGTCGGTAGTTCTGAGACGGGAAGTATAAAGAGCCGGTTTCCCCTGATCGTGCGGCCACCACAAGACAGGATCTTTTAGTACAGCGTTGAATATTATCGAATCATTCCTGCAAACACCCTCTTTTTCTAAAATTACCTGGTCGGTGTCATCCTGTAAAGTCCAGGAATACCGGCAGCCGCATATTTTTTTCCCTCCTGCCCTAAAAGAGATATCCGCCAGGTCCAGATTATTGCTCAGTTTATAGGACAAATCAAATGATGCGATGGCCCCGGCAGGTTCAGTTATCAGCCCACACTCATCCCAAATCCCTGATGGTACTAATCGCGGATGCCAATCCCACCCATAACTTACAGCCGGCTTAACCGATTGGTTGGCCTGTGACCGGTCAGCAGGTAACTTCCTTGATTTCGGAACCGGGTGAATTACGATGCGGATCTCATTCAAACTTTTGAGCCTGTCGGTAAGATCGAGCTTCACCGGGGTGAACATCCCCTCCTGGTGGAAAATGCTTTCGTCATTCAACAGAATATCAAAAATATAATCGATCCCCCCTGCATAAAAATACACCCGTTCGCCTGTTTTAAGCGCAGGTCTGTCGAAGGATGCACGGTACGTGAAGAATGCGTCCTCCATCCACAAATAATCTTTCCAGTTTTCGGCGTAATACCAGGTATCGTATTTTTCGGCCCTTGCTATGTCAAGCTGCACGGCTCCCGGTACAACGGCAGGAATCCAATTCAAGACTTCTGAGGCCGCATCCCTGTTATAACCAAGTTCCCAGTCCAGAGACGTTACCTGCTGTCCGGTTGCTTTGGGGAGTGAGAATCCGAAAAGCATTGTGGTCAACAACACAGTTTTCAGAGCATACATACGATCAGGTGTATTCGGTTAAAAAAATCATTATCACTCCGCCATGATGGTAAACCTGCACCTGTTACTAAAATTCACAAGGTTTGGTATAAACACAATGCGGTAAATGTTGGATTCCCATTGATAGCCATCGGCCGGGGCCATCACGATTTCTTCGAATCTGACGCTGAATTCCTCATTGGGAAACCGCAGTATTATTTTTCGATCAGTGCTGTATTTACCGTTTGATGAAAGGGTTACATAACCAGATGAGGTAATCTGGGGCTTCAGACAGGTAATAAAGTTCCAACTTGTTATTCCCTTAATTTCTTTGAGCCGGTAACTATCTGTGATGGATAGTTCCTTGTTTCTTTTAAATTCATAAATCCGCTGCCAGCTATCAACTGCTGCCGTGGCCGGGTAACAACGTGAGATGTCCATTGAAAATCGGACACTTCCTTCATCTGATGAATAGGAAACGTCCCTTGCGGCAAATTCAGTACCTGCTGCCTGCAAAATGCCATTGATAGTAGGCAGATTGTGGTATTGCGATTGCATGGACCAGATGGTATATCTCTCCGCACTGAAAGTTTTGGCTGTGTATGCCCCCACTCCGGCGTCAACAATGACAGGCTGTCCGTTATAATACAGGATAAAGGTGCCGACATCATTGTGATTATGACTTTCGCCATTGTGGCCACCTTTGGCAGCGAAAAATAATCCTTGAGATGATCCGGATCGTGCACGCGCTATAGCAACCTGCAGATCAGGCAGCCAGGCGTCCCGGTTATAGGGCCATGATTGCCTTGCTTCCCGGATCTCTTTTAATCCGAATAAATGCGGAAGGCTTCTGCCAATGCTCTGCAACCGGCGGGAAACTGTAAAAGTCTTAGCCGAATCGAGCCTGGCGCCAAAGGCAGTGAGCAAACCATCACCGATGCGTTTTCCATAGCTGTAAATGACATAAGCATCCGGATCTATCTGTGCCGGAGCGTCGGCAAAATTTATATACCAGGGTTCATGTATAAATGCTTTATAAATATACTGTCCGATGTTTTTCACGAGGGGATCGCTGTAATAATTAATCTGCCCCCTGGTTGCTGAATAAAGCGTTTCCAGGCAATCGAACAGGGAGCCGCCTGCCCTGCCCCAGTATGAAGGACCCTCATCACAACCTCCGTCATCGGGGTATCCGTTGGTGAAATTGTCAAGGCAGCGAAGTGATTTTGCAACCAACTGAATTTGAACGGACCGTTTGTTCTCGATCAGCAGCGCGGACTGAAGAATATTTGATACTATCCATGGATTCCAGTTGTTTACTGCAGAACTGTCGAATCCCATCCACCAGAAATCATTGCGTTCCAGGAAGGGTTTTAAAACCCGGTTTTGTATCTCCTGTCTTAACCGTTGTCTAATTATTGGAGAAACCCTGTCCAGTTCGCTTCCGTAAATGTAATCGGTCCATGCAAGCAATGCAGCCGTTTCAGCAGCAAATAAATCCACCACAGGATCTTCAGGTACCGGAACGCCATCCTTCTGACCAATGTGCGCAGGTATGCACCATGAAGTTTCTTCACAGAGCGCCCATATGCCGTTTAAAATGTCATCCCTGAATCTTTCGCTGCCTTCAGAACATTCTGCCATCAGTACCTGGAGCAACTGTGAACGGCGGTTAAAATATATTTTCTCATACCTGTTCCTGTTGCCATCACGCACAAAGCTCAGGTATTCATTAAAAGGAAGAAAATCATAGGGCTTACCCAAAAGATTGGTGGCATCGTTGACCATCCGGTTTCTGGCCTCACGGGGGATATTTTCCCAGGCAGTGCGGTCAGTGTATACCGGATAAGGACGCCAGCGCTCCGCAAGGACACGTTCGATCTCAGTTCCATTCCATTTTGAGGAAAACAGGTTACGCTGAGCATTTACGGTCATGCTGAGGACAGAAAAGCACAATATGATCATGAACTTCCTCATGAGTACCCTTTTTTCCAGAAATTTCCGGTAGAAATATTTTTGAAGGAATGTATCACAACATAAAAGTATGAACAAATTACCGATTATCTACGGAATGATAGTATGCGTATTTAAAGTTTCTCTAATCCCGGGCCAAATGCATATTGAATCCCTTTCTCTGCATCGAATTCAATAGTGTACTGCAAGTATTTTATTTTACAGGAACCATTTTGACCGGCCCTGATGGTCAGCCTGTACAATTCACCCTCCTTCCATTGTATATCCACCTCATAATTTCCTCTTGCCCTCAGTCCGGATACTGTACCTTTCTTCCAGGCCGCCGGAAGGGCAGGTAAAACATGAAGGGTGCCATTCTGGCTTTGCAGTAACATTTCTGCAATACCTGCAGTGCCTCCGAAATTTCCGTCGATCTGGAATGGCGGATGGGTATCAAACAGATTGGTAAGGGTGGATTTCCCCAACAATGCCTGCAAATGTTCGTATGCTTTTTCACCATTCAGCAATCTTGCATAAAAGTTAATGATCCAGGCGCGACTCCACCCGGTATGACCCCCGCCGTGAGCGAGACGATGTTCAATGGTCTTTTCGGCCGCACCAAAAAGCTCCGGTGTTTCGGGTGTTATCTGGGTGCCCGGGTGCAGTCCGAACAAATGAGAGATATGCCGATGGCCTGGTTCAGCCTCTTCATAGTCCTCAATCCATTCCATAATAGTGCCGTTCTTCCCGATTCTAACGGGTGGCAATTTCGAAGCGGTGGATTCCAGGGAATCAATAAAGGCGGGGCTTTCGCCCAATGCTGCGGCAGCTTTCACACAAGCATTCAAAAGTTCGCTGGCGATCTGAATATCCATGGTGGCACCATACGTGAGCTGCATGGGCATTTGGGTTCCGGGGAGATAATAGGCATTCTCGGGAGAATACGATGGTGATGTAATCAGATGTCCGTGTTTATCAGGTGTCAGGAAATCAAGCATAAATTGCGCTGATCCTTTTAGGATCGGCCAGGCCTTCTCACGAAGAAAGGCTGTATCACTGGTATAGAGAAAGTGATCCCAGAAATGCAGCGACATCCAGGGACCTGCCATGGGAAAGGTTCCCCACTGAATGCCGTCCATCAGACCGGACCGGCCAAACGGATCGGTATTGTGGTGCATGGTCCAGCCTTTGCATCCATACATTTGTGAAGCGGTAACGCTGCCCGGCACGATCATCTTCTCAAAGAAACCGGTGAGTGGTTCTATTGTTTCCGGCAAATTGCATACATCCGCCAGCCAATAATTCATTTGCAGGTTGATGTTGGTATGATAATCACTGTTCCAGGGCGCTTCCAGGTGATTGTTCCAGACTCCCTGCAGGTTTGCCGGCAGAATCCCGGGTGCGCGCGAACTGCCCATAAGCAGATAACGACCGTACTGGAAATACAATTCCTCCAGATGAAGATCATTCTTTCCTTCCACAACATTTTTCAGCCGCTGATCGGTAGGGATTGAATCAGAAGTCTCCCCGCAGATGCTGAATTCCACGCGGTCAAAAAACTGCTGGTGATCTGCGACATGAGTCTTTCGCAATTGGCTGTATGTTTTGTTTTCTGCCCTTTGCAAGATCTGGCGGCATAAATCTGAAGGATCAACGGCAGGATCAAAATCCAGCATATCCAGTTTATAATTGGTGGCAGCGGTCAGAATGATCAACAAAGATGAGGCATCTTTAATCACCAGACTGTCACCTCCGGATAGTAATTCACCGCCGGTATTCCTGGCCATCAGCTGTGCCGCAAATTTCATGTGCGGACCTCCGCTCCCGGATTCCGGACTATCCTTGTCCATGATTTGCCCCTCCATGCGCAAAAAATGATCCCCGGCCCTGGTTGTGGCATCCGCCTCACGTTTAAGCCTTAACACTGTATTAATCCGGCCGTCCCGGGCTTCGATATGTAATACAATAACATTATCAGGGGCTGACACAAATAAGTTACGTGAGAACCTGACTCCGTTCTGTTCGTAAGTCGTATGTATAATACCAGTTCGCAGATCGAGCTCCCGGCGATAATTCCTGGTTTCAGTGTTCTTTTCCCCAAAATCCAGGAACAGATCACCCAGGGTCTGGTAGGACCGGATCCGGGGAGGTGTGCCGAGTAGATATTTATCGGATAATTCGAGGGCCCGCGTAATCTTACCTTCAAACAACAGTTGTCTTATCTCAGCCAGGTGAGAGAGGGCCTCCGGATTATTATTATTGATTTTTGAACCCGCCCACAGGCTTTCCTCATTCAGCTGAACCTGTTCCAGGTCCGTTTTACCGTATACCATGGCTCCCAGCCGGCCGTTACCTGCCGGCAGGGCATCGGTCCATTCAACAGCGGGTTGTTTGTACCAAAGTTTCAGGGCATGTTGCGGAACTGAATCCTTAACACAAGCCGCTACAATGAAGAGGAGGAGCAAGCATCCTGAAATAACTTTTAAAACAGAGAGGTATAATCTCATGTGAATAGGTTTTACCAAATTTATAAATATCCTTTGAAAGGTTATCATGTATAGTATCATCCCTGTTAAAAACAAAACCCGGATCGCTCCGGGTTTTAGCTTTTACCTGTTTGTGAATCTCAACAGGGTATTCGTACGATGGTGAATTTAGTCCGCCACAGTAATAGTAATTGATTTCTCATCACGGCTCATTTCATCCGAGTCCATTTCGCCCCAGTTGGTGGC
>JAFGGU010000085.1 GCA_016930375.1 Bacteroidales bacterium
CAGGCTGTTTCCCATTATAATGCCTGCGGCACCGGCAATAATGATGCTGAAAATCTCAAGTGTTCCATGTATCCATACTGTAGATACCGATTCAAGCAACAAGCCCTGCCCGGCCAGAAAACCCTGGAATGTACCCAGCATGATGCCATTCTTAACCAGGATAAAACCTGTTCCGATTGCGGTAAATATTCCGGAAATAAAGGCCAGAAAGGAAATACGAATATTATTCACACTGATTCCCAGAAACATGCTCACCTGGTTCATGCTTTTATACACGGCCATCGGATCTCCTTTTTCCATGTTGGCCAATGTCATGTTTACATAACTGTCGCCCAAAATAATACGCACGAATTCCGGATCATAACGGTTTGAAATATACCCCGTTAATGCCGAAAGAAAAAAGATGAGAAAGGAAACCAGGATTTCTTTCCGCGATGCATAAATGAGCTGCGGGAATTCATATTTCCAGAATGCCGCAATACGGCTTTTCTTTATCGGCTGGTTCTGATAAATGATCCGGTGTGCCTTTTGTGCCAGTTGGTTGAGGTACTGGGTGGTTTTTGTATTGGGGAAATAAGTTTTTGCATAAGAGAGGTCATCAGTGAGATGGATGTATAGCTCCGAGATTTTATCGGGATTGGCATGATATCCCGAATCGATCAGCTCTTCGAATTCGTCCCACCTGTTTTTGTTGATATGCAGAAATCGGATTTCGTTCATTAAAATGTTAACTTCTGTTGCAATTGCAACGTAAGATATTAAAAACTTTTTCAAATTTTGCGTTGCTGAAAATAATTTATGGAAAACATTGCAATTCAAACCTCCCAGAATATAACCATTGAGCAAACAGCAGCCAGTGTGGGCGAAAGAATCGTGGCGGGTATGATCGATCTGGCCATAGTGCTGGTAATGGTTTTAATCGTTTCATTATTCGGATCTGTTACCCAATCTCCCGGATTAGCTGTGGTTATGTTACTGCCATTACTTTTTTACCACCTGGCAAGCGAGCTGGTTATGGACGGACAAAGTTGGGGCAAGAAGATCATGAAAATCAAGGTGGTTAAAATCGACGGCAGCAGGGTAGAGTTTGTTTCTTACCTGATCCGTTGGATGTTCCGCCTGGTGGATGTATTGATCTTTTTCGGCGGTATCTCGGTGCTGGTTATCATTCTTAATGGCAAGGGACAACGTTTTGGTGATATGGCCGCCCATACCACGGTGATCCGGCTAAAGGAAGGAGACTTCGGCAATGAGTCCATATTTACAGAAGTTCCAGTAAATTATGTCCCTGTTTATCCTGATGTTAACAAGCTGTGCGACCAGGATATTTATACGGCCAAAGAAGTACTCGCTTTTATTTCCGATTCATACAGCAGCGGTGATTCCATGGATATGGCGTCAAAAGCCAAAGCAGCGTTTGAAGCCAAGATGGGTGTACGAAGTGAATTGTCGCCTGAAAAGTTCTTGAAGACAGTTATGTTGGATTACAATTATATCCATTCGAGGTAGAACCAGGAGGCAAGGGACGAGGGACAAGGGACAAGTTGCAGCGGCAGCGGCAGTAACAGTAGCAGTCAAATCCCCCGTTCGGCTTAGGCTGTGCTAAGTCGAATATAAGTAAGCAGGCTTTGCCTGTTTATCATATAGTATTCCATTTACAATCAATTCCCTGTTCACAACGGTTCCCCGTAAAGTGTTCCCCTGCCGTGCGTTCCAACGTATACCCTGCCGTACTTTTTCGGATCACCGGTAATGTGCATGAGTAAACCCCATTGATGCTGATCGTCGTTGATTCGTGCCCAGGTGGTTGCTACATCATCCGAACGGAATATGCCCCTGATGCCGGAAATAGTGCCAATCAGGTAAAGGGCCGGATAATCTTCTGAAATGCCTTTCCCAAATCCGAAACCGTGGATCTCCTCAACATCAGGCATTTGATTGAAAGCTTTTCCTGCGTTTTTCGACCTGTATAACCCGTCAAATGCTGCCAGCCAGAGTTCGCCTTCTTTTCCCGGTGTGGTATATATTTTGTCCTGGCCACCACGATTATCTCCACGATCGGCTGATTGAGCCGGCAGTCCTCCGGGCAGCTCAAAGGCCTGAATGTTGAATGTTTTTCCAGCATCGTGACTGATAAATAATTTTCCGCTGAAAATATCAATGCCATAAAACACCTTAGGATTAACCCGGTCGGCAATTACCCGGGTATTCCCCGGAATGCTATTACATTCATTCCATGTTTTTCCCATGTCTGCGGTAACATATACCGGAAGTACCTGGCGCCGGCTTCCCGGACCGTAGCCACCTCCTACCGGATCGGGCGACCAGATCCAGGCTGATCCGTCCGCAGACACCGCTATATCACCTAGTGCAGCCAAAGGGTGGGGCAGCGTATCGGTCGGCGACCACGATCTGCCACTGTTGAGCGAGTAACCTATTGTTTTTCCCGGATTATCCTCGGTAGCTCTGCCTACCCTGACAATAATTTCCGGTTTGCTTTCAGCGCAGGCAATGCCATTGGTGTTGCCAAACCGGGGATTCGAAAAATTGTCCGATGCCGGCTGGTCTAAATTCCAATGCACCGCTCCTCCGTAATCGCCAATGGCCGTAATCAGGTGTGCCCCTTTAGGAGGACTCAGTAACTCAAGCGGAACGGTTTCTTCAATACCCGTACTCATAATACCCCAGATGGTGGGCTTGCTTTTGTCCATTGCCGTGAGGTTAAAGGTTTCATGACCGCCATACCCGGTGGTAAAAAGGGCATGATCGGGATTGAATGGATCGATTTCAAGGTCAAAAAGCCAGTGTATTCCGGTGTGGGCCGTATAGGGCGCCAGTTGGGAGTCGATTTTACCTCCGTTGCCAAACACCTTTTTCCAGGTTTTTCCACCATCGGTGCTGCGGAAAATGTCTTCGCCGTTATCTACCAGGTAGCGGTTAAATGAACTAACAATAAGTACTTCGGGATTATTGTGCTGAACCGCTACCGCAGCATAACCGAATGCTCTGGTTGCCGGATTGGGCTTATCAGGCGTGATTTCTTTCCATTCATTGTTTTTTGTATTGAATTTCCACACGCCGCCGTCGGTCATGCGCGTAGGACCAGGATGATTGCCATAAGTGATGTACAGCGTGCCGTCAGTAGCAAATACGGCATGGGTTGGCCTGTAGTGAACGGGTTGATCGGGCAGTGGTTGCCACGACTCACCCCCATCCTTACTCCGGTAAATATTATCCCGGTTCATCAGCGATACGCCTGCATAGATTACCTTGCTCCCCTTGCCGATAGAACCGCTTTGCGAATCAAACAAAACAAAGATGATTCCACTGCCCCGGTTTGTTCTCAGCCAACGGGCAATACTGTCGGCATCATGCATTCCTGCCGGTGCACTTTCCGTAACATCGGGGAAGCTTTCCACACGGGTCCAGGTAACAGCAGCGTCAGTACTTTTCCACAATCCGGCGTGTCGTGTGCCCAGGTAAATGATGTTGCCGTTATTCGGGTCTACCATCATTCGTTCCCCATTTCCGCGGCCGTCTTCATTCCCGCCCATTTTAAAAGGTACGTCAGTACGCATAAAAGTCCGGCCCCGGTTGTTCGATCTCAGTATGGCTCCATTGGGGGTGCGCGGGTTGGTGTAGGTACCGCACGAAAGGTACAGGAGGTTTGGATCTGAAGGGTCCAGTGCAATGCTTTCAACGCCCATCAGGTTCCTGTCGGCATACGAAAGCCAGTCAAGCAAGGGCTCCCATCTCAAAGTTTTGGGGTTGCGCCGGTAGGCACCACCCATGTCGGTGCGGCAATAACACAGGCCCTTCTTGGTGGGGTGAAATACAATGCCATCCACAAAACCACCACCAACGTATGGGACGTTTTTCCAGACATAGGGAACTGTTTTGGGGGTGGA
>JAFGGU010000005.1 GCA_016930375.1 Bacteroidales bacterium
ACAACCTTGTATACCAGTTTTCCCTTGGTATCTTCGGATTCATAGGGATCCGAGATTTCACCGATTTTAAGGTTGTTCACGATGCTGTATTCTGCCGGCTCAAATTCATCCATTTGCCAGCGAATGCCGCCGCGGTAAAAGTTAACCGCCTGCCCGCCATTTAATTTTGAATCTTCATCCTGACTGTACATCATGGCTGCCCTTTCGAATTTCAATGAATCAAGCCGGATCAACCGCACAATGCTGTCGAGCTTTGCAATAGCCTGCGATTTTTCTTCAGCCGATATCTTCAGCCGCAGCAAAATATGTCTGGAATACACCCTTTCCTCGGTACGGTCGAGACATTGAATGATATGATAACCAAAGGAGGATTCCACGATTTTGGATACGGCTCCTTTTTTTAGTGCAAAGGCAGCTTTGGCATATTCCGGATCCAGATCGGCTTTGTTGGACCAGCCGATATCCCCTCCTTTAATGGCCGACCCGGGGTCTTCAGAATATATCACTGCCAGCGTGGCAAAACTTTCGCCGTTCGTGATTCTTTCCCGGATATTCAACAGGCGTTCCCTGACATCAATAACCGCCTGCTCGCTTGATTTGGGATAAAGCAGAATCTGGTTGTATTCGATCTCGGCATTGATATAGGGAAGACTGTCCTCGGGGAGACTCTTGAAGTAAGATCTCACATCGGAAGGTGTGACAGACAGTCCTTCGGTAATTTTGGAGCGCATCTCACGGGTTAAAAGCTGCTCCCTGATATCGGGCCGGAAATCCTGTTTGATCTCAATGATGGATTTCTTAAAGTAATCTTCCAGTTTTTCCTCTGACCCAATGGCGTTGATAAAATACCTCATACGGTTATCCAGTTCAGCATCCACCTGTGATTCGGTGATTTCAATACTATCAACCTCCGCCTGGTTCAACAGGAGCTTTTGAATAAGCAATTGCTCAAAAATACTGCACCTGGTATTTTCGTCCACTTTTTCCCCTTCAGCCGCCATCTGTAAATAGCCCTGCTCAATATCGGAATAGAGAATTTTTTTATCTCCGACAACTGCAACTACTTCATCCACAATGCGGGCCTGCCCTATGGAATTCTGAAAACATAGCACCAATGCCAAAAGCAAAAGAGAAAAGGATCGTATCATGTTATTTTTTATAAATAGTGAAATACTCATGGTTTTGTGCATCAGAATAGATACTCATTTCAAGTTCATTGATGAGCATAATTTTGCGTTTATTAAGAATGATGTATTGAATATCATTCTTAACGAGTTCAAAAGGTGAAACAGTACCTTCCAGGGCAATTTCTTTTGCACTGACAAAGTAATTATATTCATTATCACGGGTTTCCAGGTATTTGCGTGATGCCAGCGCTGATTCATAACGGGTGCCATTCATAGGCAGCATCTGCAAAACATCACTGATTTTGATCCAGTTCTCCTCAAAATCATTGTAAACAGCAGCATTCCTAAAGCAGTAACCTTCCAGGTTTTTGATACTTTCAGGATCATCGGAGCGGTACCATTGTCTGAGTCTCCAGAGTTCGGGCGCTTTCGCAGGGACTTTAATAAAAATTCCCTTGAACATCGATCCGTTGAGGATAAAGTTCGAAATGTTCTGTTTATAATAATCTTCTATCTCCTTATCAGTCACAACCGTATCAAGCTTCTGCCGCAGGTAACTCTGCTGATAGGCATAAATAAGCAGTGAACTCCGGTAGCTCTGTATCTGAAGTTCAACATCTTTCTCCGCTTCGGTAAGGTTAATCTCAGCCTTATTCAGCAGCAGCTGATTCCGGATCCATTTCTCAATAAAATCCTGCACCAGGGCAACACTGTCCGATCCGGTCATACCTGCAGGCACAACATCCTCCAGATCCGAAGGGTAAAGATAATTGGTGAATGCACGTGCAATGGGTTGTTCATTTTTGCTCTCAGGATGTACATTACAGCCTGCCAGCAGAATTGCAACCAATAGGATTGAAAAATGTTTCATTGGATTTCTGCATTATTGGATTTGGTTGAGAACTCCGTAATTAACATCCACAGTGTACTTTGCCCTCAATGTTTCGATCCACTGTTTGTCCAGATAATTCTGGTAATCTGCGGTAACCTGGCCGCGCACTTCACCAAGCGTTTTTGGTTCAGGAGGAAGCAATCTGTTCACATAGATGAGCTTAATCGCACCGGTGTCCCTGATCATCTTCTCAAAACCTTTCTCCCATGAGAAATCAAGGTCAGCAGGTGATTCCCCCTTTTCGTATGTATTGTCCGCTATCTCAACACACGTGAGCGTATCATTCTTGCAAATCAAAGCAACCATTTCGGCAGGTGTCCAATTCATTTTATCTCTTTTTTTTGCCAGCTTCCGGGTCTGTTTCAATCTGGATTCCTCCTTGAAAGTATAAACCGAAACATTTGCACGCTCCTTCCACATATAGTCATTCCTATGCATATCAAAGTATGACTTCAGTCCGGCAGTATCGCTGATGGCTTTGTTCCACACCCGGTCATCCATGATATTAAAGAGCAGGATTCCGTCGTGGTATTCCTCCATGAGGTGCCTGAAATCGGGGTATTTTTTCTCCAGCTGTTCTTTCTCAAAGGCAATCAATTCCCTGTTTATCAATTCCGAACTTTTTTTATCAACGATCCCGGAGAGTGTTTCTGTGAGCCTGTACTGTTTGGTTTGTAAAATATATTCCGCCAGGTCCTTCTGCGTGTATTCCTTAGTCCCGATGACAAAAACGGGATCAATCAGATCACCGGCAACAGCCATGTTCCAGTTTCCGCTATAAACAGAGCTGTCCATCATCGATGCAAGCTCAGCCATGTTTCCCGGATAACTCACGAAACCGTTTTCCTTTTTTACAGATGAGAGGAAAGATTCTGAAGAGATCTTGCCGCGCTCATCCGCCATAATTCTTTGCTCAAGCTGGCTTTTCATCTGGCTGAACGGGGCAATGGTCCGTTTTCCATCGATCCTGAAAATATGCCAGCCGAAATCCGATTGCAGAGGTTCAGTAAAGGCACCACTGTCGGTTTTGAATACCACCTCCTCCAATTCCTGGGGCAGTTCGCCTGACCTGAGCCATCGCATCTGTCCGCCACTTTGCGCCGAGCCTGCATCTTCAGAATGTTGCTTTGCCACCTCTGAAAAAGGACTTCCGTTTTGGAGCAGTTGATAACATTGGAATATTTTTTCCTTTGCTTGATCCTGTGTTTCCTTCTTATCATTTTTAGCAGCCCTGATCATGATGTGAGAGAGCCTGATCTCACCCATTGAAAGTCGTTTGTCGTTTAAACGGATAATATGGTAACCATACCGTGATCTCACCGGCATGGAATACTCACCTATCTCCAGGTTATAGGCGGCATTTTCGAATGGCAGCACCATGACAAATGCCGAGAACCAACCAAGCCGCCCATTATTGGTCTTTGCAGAAGGATCATCCGACTCCTCTCCGGCGATTTTTGAGAACGATTCCCCGGCAAGCAGTCGTTTTCTGATATCCATGGCGCGTGTGTAGGCTTTGAGGGTATCGGCAGGTGCCGGATTGGCGGCCAGCTTTACCATGATATGACTTGCATTGACCTCGTTCAGGGTACGGTAGTAGGCTTCCTGCAGCAAGCTGTCGATAAGCTTCCTGTCCTGCAAATACGGTTGAGCCAGCTGTTCCTTGTATCCCGCAAGCTCGTTGCGGAATGAAGTCAATGTATCAAGCCCCAGCATTTTTGCCTCATGCACTTTTAACTTGAAATTAACGAACAATTCCAGATACTCCTGTGGGGTTTTATTTTCAAATCCCTGAATATTATTATTCTTGCGATAGATCCGTTCAAACTCGGAACGCATAACGGGCTGGTTATCGATGGTGAGCAGTACTTCGTCCTGGGCGGTTGTTGAAGTTGGCAGCAGCAGTGGCAGTAAAAACAGCAACAATGGCAGTGGCAGTGACAGTTTATTTAATCGTGCAAAATATCTTTTCATTCGGTTGGATATAGGCAAATTACCGGCTGTAATTGGGGGCTTCCCTCGTTATGGTAACATCATGGGGATGGCTTTCGGTGATCCCCGGGGCGGTGACTCTTACAAAACGGGCGTTCATCAGATCGGGGATGCTGGCTGCACCGCAGTATCCCATACCTGCCCTGAGACCACCCATCATCTGATATACCACTTCTGAAAGTGAACCTTTAAAAGGTACCTGGGCCACAATTCCTTCAGGAACCAGTTTCTTTATATCTTCTTCCGGATCCTGAAAATACCTGTCGCCCGAACCTTGCTGCATGGCCTCGATTGAACCCATGCCGCGGTATGACTTGTACTTGCGGCCGTTGTAAATGATTGTTTCGCCGGGTGATTCTTCAACACCCGCAAAAAGTGATCCGGCCATGATCGAACTTGCGCCGGCTGCAATGGCTTTTACCATATCACCCGAGTAACGCACACCGCCATCTCCGATGATGGGTATGCCTGTGTTTTTCAGGGCGCTGGCCACATTAAAAATAGCAGATAACTGGGGAACACCAACTCCTGCAATTACCCTTGTAGTGCAGATGGAACCCGGACCGATGCCGACTTTCACCCCGTCAGCACCTGCCTTGACCAAATCCAGAGCAGCTTCGGCTGTCGCAATGTTTCCCACGATGATGTCGAGGTTGTTGTATTTCTTTTTGGCCTTTTTAAGCATTTCAATAACACCAATACTATGGCCATGGGCAGTGTCAATGACAACTGCATCAACATCCGATCTTACGAGCACATCTATCCGGTCAAGGGTGTCATGGGTCACACCAACCGCGGCAGCCACCCTTAGACGTCCCATCAGATCTTTGCAGGCATTGGGACGATCCTTGGCCTTGGTGATATCCTTGTAGGTAATCAATCCGATCAGACGGTAGTTTTCATCCACCACCGGAAGTTTTTCAATTTTATAATTCTGCAGGATGTCGGCAGCCATCTCCAGATTGGTCTCCTGGCTTGTTGTAATCAAATTTTCGTGGGTCATGACCTCCTTGATCAGCCTCCCCATCTCCTGCTCAAAACGCAGATCTCGGTTGGTCACAATGCCCACCAGCTTATGGTGACCGTCAACAACAGGGATGCCGCCAATCTTGTATTCCCTCATGAGGTTAATGGCATCTCCGACAGTAGCACTGGGCCTGATGGTTATGGGATCATAGATCATTCCGTTTTCGGCTCGTTTCACGGTTTTTACATGCTTGGCCTGATCGTCAATGCTCATGTTCTTATGGATGACACCAATACCCCCCTCTCTTGCAATGGCAATCGCCAGCGTAGCCTCAGTTACCGTATCCATGGCGGCAGATACTATCGGGGCATTCAGCCTGATATTCCTTGTGAATTGCGTGGTAATATCGACTTCACGGGGAAGCACTTTTGAAAACGCAGGCACCAGCAAAACATCATCGAACGTCAGTGCTTCGTACATGATTTTATCTGACAGGTTTTTCATGGCTGTAATTATAAATGGTGCGAAATTACAAAAAAAGAAGTAATATTGACCTATACGGCTTATGAAAACAGATTACCTTGATACACTGGGCAGGTATTGGGGATTTAGTTCCTTCAGGCCTTTGCAGGAGGATATCATCCGTTCTGTACTGGCCGGGAAAGATACACTTGGTCTGATGCCCACCGGGGGCGGTAAATCACTCACGTTTCAGGTACCCGCGCTTACGGTTCCGGGATTATGCCTTGTGGTAACTCCGCTGATAGCCCTGATGAAAGACCAGGTTGAAAATCTGAGGAAACTGCAAATCAAGGCTGTGGCTATCCATTCAGGCTGTACCCGCGAGGAAATCGATATTGCCCTGAACAATTGTCTTTATGGAGGTTATAAATTCCTGTACGTTTCACCGGAACGGTTGGGATCAGAATTATTCCGGATACGGTTCCAGGAGATGAATGTGAATTTGATTGTGGTGGATGAGGCGCATTGTATTTCACAGTGGGGTTATGATTTCAGACCATCTTACATGAGGATCGCAGAATTGCGGCAATATCACCCGCAGGTACCTATACTTGCCCTCACTGCCACGGCTACTCCAAAAGTAATTGAGGATGTGCAGGATAAACTGCTGTTCCGGGAAAGAAATGTGCTGAAAACAAGTTTCAGGCGTGAAAACCTGATTTACGCAGTGAAATACTCGGAAAATAAAGACCGTGATGTCATTGAAATGGTGAAAAAACTCAAGGGGAACGGAATCGTATATGTCCGCAGCCGCAGGAAAAGTGTCGAGATAGCCAGGTATCTTGTCCAGGAGGGAATCTCTGCAACATACTACCATGCGGGGCTGGAACACCAGGCAAGAAATGAGGCGCATCAAAACTGGACAATTGGAAAAATACGCGTGATCGTTGCAACCAATGCTTTTGGCATGGGCATTGACAAAGCGGATGTACGATTCGTGATCCATGCCGATCTGCCCGATTCTCCCGAAGCCTATTTCCAGGAGGCCGGAAGGGCCGGCCGGGATGGCAATAAATCATTCGCCATTCTGCTTTCGTCACCCTCGGATAGAGCGGCAGTAAGCCACAGGATCCTGGTCAACTTTCCCGATAACGTCACTATTAAAAACACCTATTCCGCGCTTGGTAATTATTTGCAAATACCCGTAGGTTCAGGAAAGGGAGCTTCCTATGATTTTGATATCAATGATTTTGCCCGCGTGTACAGGCTTTCTGTATATACCGCTTTCAGCAGCCTGAAGATCCTTGAACTCGAAGGATACATTGAACTTACAGAAGAGATCAACAATCCCTCGCGGATTAAATTTCTGCTTAACCGCGATGATCTCTACCGGTTCCAGGTCTCCAACTCGCGTTTTGATTCATTCATAAAGCTCGTGCTTCGATCCTATACGGGCGTTTTTACGGAATTCACAACCATTGATGAAACCATGCTGGCCAAAAGAGCCAATGTTGACCAGGAAATTGTGAGACAATACCTCAGCAAACTTGTTTCCTTGGGTGTGATCAGCTACCTGCCCCAAAAACGTTCCCCCATGGTGATCTTCTTCGAAGAAAGGCTGGACGAGAAATCCATTTATATTTCCAAAGAAAACTACCAGACCAGAAAAGAAAGATACGAGGAACGGGCCAATGCCATGCTGCATTATTCGCTGTCCCGCGACAAATGCAGAAGTCAGCTTCTGCTGGAGTATTTTAACGAACCCGGATCACCTCCCTGCGGTGAATGCGATATATGTCGGATTAAAAACGAATCCGCTTTGCGGCAGGAGGACTTCAACATGCTTCGTGAGGATATCCAGGCAGTACTTGCCCTGCAACCAATGACTCCTGAACAGTTGTTTGAACGGATCCCGGCAAATCGCGATAAAATCATCGAAGTGATGCAGTGGATGCTGGATAATGACATTATCCGGTATAACACAGAAAAGTATTTGATCCTTCATAAATCCGAATAACTTGTCCCTTGTCCCTCTTCCCTCGTCCCTCATCCCTTTCAATACTTAGCGACCAACGGCATTTTTCTTCCCGGTCCGAAAGCCTTGGTGGATATCCTTAAAACGGGCGGGGTCTGAAAACGCTTGTATTCGCTATGATTGACCATCGACAGGGTTTTCTCAACCACTTTTGGATCAAATCCCATTTCAGCAATCTCTTCTGCTGATTTTTTCAGTTCAATGTAGTGGAACAGGATAATATCCAGCACAGCATACTCGGGCAAAGAATCCGTATCTTTCTGGTTGGCCCGCAATTCAGCGGAAGGCGGCTTGGCTACCGAGTTCTGAGGTATAATCTCGTGATCCTTGTTGATGTAATTGGCCAGCCGGTAAACTTCAGTTTTATAAACATCCCCCAGTACTGAGATGCTTCCGCTCATATCGCCGTATAAGGTTCCGTAACCCACTGCCGCTTCACTTTTATTGGAAGTATTGAGCACCAGGTTGCCAAATTTGTTTGACATGGCCATGAGAAGATTGCCCCTGATCCGGGCCTGAATATTCTCTTCGGTAATATCTTCAGGCATGTCTTTGAATAACGGGCTCATCGATTGCACATACTGCCCGTATATATCACGGATATCGAGAATATCGTAACGAACACCCAGATTTCGGGCCAGGGTTACAGCATCGGTCACCGAATGCGATGAAGAATACTGCGAGGGCATGAGCAGGGCCCGGAGATTTGTGGGGCCCAATGCCCGAACAGCCAATACAAGTGTCACTGCCGAATCGATCCCGCCAGATAATCCAAGGATGGCAGTTTTCAGACCCGACTTCCCAAAATAGTCCCGGATACCCATCACCAGCGCATCGTGAATAAGAGCTATCTCGGATTGTTCAGGGATAGTGACCGCATCGGCCTTTGCAGTCATAACCTCATCAGTATCATAAACGCAGAAATCTTCCTCAAAGAGCCTCATCCTGCTGATAATGCCGGTGGGATTTACAACCATTGAACCTCCGTCAAAGATCAGTTCCGTGTGCGCACCAACCTGGTTGACATAAAAAACAGGAACCTTGTATCTGCTTGTGTTTTCCGTAAGAATCCCCGATTTGATCTCACCCTGCAAATAGGAAAACGGAGATGCAGCAATGTTAATCACAAAATCGGGACACAGAACCGACAGGTTATCCATCGGACATACATTGTAAAGCCTGTCCCTTCCATAACCGGTTAGCAGAGGCTGCCTGTACCAGAGGTCCTCACAGATGGTAACCGCAATGTTAAAACCTTTGTAAGTAACCAGACTGAATTCCGTATTCTGTTCAAAATAACGGTACTCATCAAAAATATCATAAGTAGGCAACAAGGTCTTGTTGATAATGCGCTGCACCGCCCCATTGACCATAAAGTAAGCAGAATTGAACAGATTTTTCCCCTTGGCATTAGGATTTACGGATGGTCCTCCAACAATGGCCGCAATGCCATGACATTCTGAAGCTACTTTCTGCAGGTAGATTTCACATTTGTCCACAAAGTGTTTGTATTCCAAAAGGTCATGCGGAGGGTAACCACAAATAGCCAGTTCCGAGAAAACCACCAGGTTCGCCTTTTCCTGCCGGGCTCTCCGGATTGCCCTGACTATTTTTTCATAGTTCTCATCAAAAGCACCGATGGTATAGTTGAGCTGTGCAATCGCAATTTTCATGGGGCAAACGTCAAAAAAGAACCCCTATCCGAAAAGTAATGAAATTCGAAACGGCTTTGTGATCGTTATTGGAAAGCACATCGATAAAACCATTATCATAAAATATACCGGCTGTGAGTGAGGTATTGCCTCCAATGTTGTATTCAACGCCTCCGCCAAAGAAATAGGACATATTCAGCAGGTTAATTTCCTTGGCAACATTGTCTTTTGCCAAACCACTCCCGGTGGCCGTTGCCCTTGCCCCAACATTGATATAATGTCTCAGGCCCATCTGTGCATAATAGGTAAAATAGCCGATTTCATTGGTTTTTAGCTTGATGGCCAGAGGCAGGGATAAATAATTGGGGTGAAAAGCCACTGTTGTTCCTGCATCCAATGATACATCGGTCTCGCTTCCCGAAGATCCCATGGTGATATTCACCGGCACATTGTATAGTATATTGCCGCCCAGCATGGTCATGGATAATCCCGAAACGATGCCATAGTTCGGATGGAAGTAATACTCCATGATTAATCCCCAGCTGAATCCAGGACGCGTGCCGTCTTTTTCAATATCGCTTGACTTGGGCGATAACCAGGAGGCAAGAGGATCGGCATGAACGCCCAAACGGAGGGGTGATTGGGCAAACACGCCCGATACATTCAATGCCAGCAGTATTAGGATTGCTTTTTTCACAATACAAGATTTAGGTTATTAAAAGCCAAATTTAAAGTAGTTCTTGGGATTTGAAAACAAATAAGAATGATTTATGCATGACATACATCACATATCTCTCCGGCAGGACTTCATGATGCCTCCTGTATCATTTTTTCAAGCATTATGAATGCCATAATTGTTTAAATATGTACTTTTATGCCGTTTCACAGATATTATATGCACTTTGGAACTTTCGACATGAACAAAATTAGGATTTGCCTGATGGTTGCGGTTTCGCTGATGGCTGCAGCCTGCAGTAAGGATCCTTTCAGGGTAAATACTTCTGATATTAAGGTTGATCTGGAGGTATCACGCTTTGAAAAAGAATTGTTCTCTGCTGATCCTTCCTCGCTTGAAAATAAGATCCCGGAATGGAAAAAGGAGTATGGCGTTTTCTTCCGGCATTTCAGTTATGTTCTTAAGCTTGGAAGTATAGATGATCCGGAATTTCCGGAGAGGCTGAGGCAGTTCGTCACGGATCATTCCAACTACCAGATTTACAAACGAACCATGCAGGTCTTTCCTGATCTGGATAACTTTACATTTGAACTTACCGGCGCATTCAAACATTATCGGTATTACTTCCCGGACAGATCCCTGCCCCGAATCATTACCTATGTAGCCGGATTCAACCAGTCGGCCATTACCGACGACAGTCTTCTGGCAGTTGGCCTTGACAAGTACCTGGGTAAAGACGAACAAATTTACAGGCAGATCGGTGTTTACAATTATCTTTTGACCAATATGCATCCGCAAAAGCTTGTTTCTGACTGCATGCAGTTCTGGAGTGAAACCGAATTCCCGTTCTATGATTCTGTTGACAATCTCATCGCCCATATGATATACCGGGGAAGGATGTTGTATTTCACCCATGCCATGCTCCCTGAGCAGCCTGATACGTTGAACTGGGGATTTACACAGGCGAACTTGCATTACCTGGAATCATCTGAAAAAGCCATGTGGGCTTACCTGGTTCAAAATAAAATGCTGTTTAACACCGATGGGTTCACCATTGATAAATTCATACTGGAGGGACCGTTCACAAAAGATTTTGGCCGGGATTCACCTTCCAGGGCAGCCATCTGGATCGGTTACAGGATAGTTCAATCCTACATGCGGAGAAACAGGGAAGTCACCCTGCCTGTGCTGATGGAAGAACAAAATTATATGAAAATATTAAACTTGAGTGCTTACAATCCTTAATAGTCTTGCAGTCATGCAGTCGTGCAGTCATGCAGTTTTCATTTGCATATCTGCATATTGGCATATTGGCATATTGGCACATTAACCAATTTTTACAGTATTGATGCGATATATTATTGTAGTACTCCTCGTGATATCCTCTTCGGTTATCAGATCCCAGTCTCCGGATTCGATCTGGCAGCGCAGCCTGGAAAAGTATGAGCAAAAGAATTACCATGGTGTCATCCGTGACATGGATGCACTGCTTCAGATGGTGCCGGGATACGCCAATGCTTATTACAACAGGGGAATAGCCTGGGTAAACCTGGGTGATATGGATAGAGCCTGTATGGATCTTCAGACTGCACTCTCCTATGGTATGAGCGAAAACAAAAAGCTGGTTGAATATACCTGTAATCCTGAGTTCGTAAGGGATCTCCTGCTGAAACAGTTCTACCAGAAAGAAACGGTTCACCCCGAACTGGGTTACAGACCGGAATACACGCATGCTGATACGCTCAGAGGGGCCCTCCGGGCTGAAAGAACAAGTTATGATGTTACATTTTATGATCTCCGTGTGAGGATCATGCCGAAGGGGAAAAAAATTGAAGGAAACAATGCGGTATACTTTCAGGTGATGCAACCTACGAGGAAAATACAGGTGGACCTGTTCGATAATTATGATATTACCGCGATGACGTGGAACGGAAGTCCTCTTCCATGGCGTCGTGATGGCAACGCTGTTTTCATTGATTTCCCCCGTGAATTACAAACCGGAGAAAATCAGGTTATTTCAATAGCTTACCAGGGTAAACCCGGTGTCGCGCCCAATCCTCCCTGGGAAGGCGGCTTTGTATGGGAAAAGGATCCAAATAAAAATCTGTGGATCAGCGTTGCATGCGAACATCTGGGCGCCAGCAGCTGGTGGCCTGCCAAGGATCATATGACCGACAAACCCGACTCGGTACAGATCACACTTGAGGTTCCCAGGGGTTATCAGGCTGTATCCAACGGCACACTCCGGCATTCGGGACAGGCAGACAAAAAATATGACCGGTTTACCTGGTTTGTGCATTATCCGATCAACAATTACAACATCACCTTTTATGTCGGCAAGTACACGGCATTTAGCGATACGCTTATCCAGGACGGAGATACGCTGAGTCTGGACTACAATGTACTTACCGACAATCTGGAAATTGCACGGGAGCATTTTAAACAAACCCGCGACATAGTAGCCTTTTACAACAAAGCTTTTGGATTTTACCCTTTTCCGAAGGACGGATTTGGACTGGTGGAATCATCCTATGAGGGTATGGAACACCAGTCTGCCATTGCCTACGGTAATGGCTATAAAAATAACAACCGACAGGATTACCGGAATCAGATCTTTGATTTCATCATTGTTCACGAAGGGGCGCACGAATGGTGGGGCAATTCGGTTACTGCGGCCGATATGGCCGATATGTGGATCCATGAAGGTTTTGCCACATATGCCGAATATCTTTTCCTTGAAAACAGGCTGGGCATGCAGGAATATCTCTATGAACTATCCGATAAAAGCAGGTATATTTTCAATGTCTGGCCCCTGGTGCAGAACCGGGATGTGAACGAAAACACATTTGCCAGTAATGATATTTACCACAAGGGAGCTATGCTTTTACACTGCCTGCGTTGCACCGTTAACAACGATTCCATATTTTTCGGCATCCTGAGGGATTTCTGTATTGAGAACCGTTACAAAACTGTAACCTCCGATGATTTCATCAGATTCGTCAACCATTACACAGGATCAGATTACACGGCCTTCTTCAGCATTTATCTTTATGAAACCAAGCTGCCTGTCCTGTCCTACAACTATTCGGTTGACCAGGGCGGGCTTACTCTGAAATACAGGTGGACAGGGGTAAAAGAGGGATTTACCATGCCCTTTGGGATTGAGACCAGCCATAAGGATTCATACCGCCTGGAGGCTGATACATCATGGAAGGAAATCCGGTTACCTGACGCGGAATGGTTTAACTTTTATAATCTTTGGAAGGGATACGAGGGATGTAAGGATAATTCGTTTACGTATTTCAATACGCACTGTGAGAATGAGTAAATTACTTACTAGCTATTTCTTCAGAAACAGTCAGCCTTTTTCTTCCTTTTGCCCTGCGGCTTGATAAAACCTTGCGGCCATTCGCGGTGGACATTCTTTCCCTGAATCCGTGTTTATTGCGTCTTTTCCTGTTCGAAGGCTGATATGTTCTTTTCATTGTAATGCTTGTTTATGACTCCTTACAAAATCGGATTGCAAAAATAGTTATTTTATTTTTCGAAACAAATTTTTTTTTAAGTAATGAGTGATGAGTGATGTGTAACAAGTGGGACTCGGGCATGAGGGTTGGGAGTTCACACCCCAAACCCCAGACCCTTAACCCGCTCATTACTCGTTACTCGTTACTCGTTACTCGTTACTTCGTTCCTCTTAACATTTCCCTCTTCCCCGGAGGTCCCGGCAGTTTTTCAATACGGAAACCTGCTGTTTTCAGCATTCTTTTTACGGTGCCCTTCACGCAATACGTAGTGAGAATTCCATCCTGAGAAAGATTGTTGTACAACCGGTTGAAAATATCCTGTGTCCACATTTCTGGTTGTTTTTCAGGAGCAAAGGCATCAAAGAAAACCAGGTCATACATAAACTCAGGCTGAAAATCCGTAAGATCATCCCGGATTTTATGAAGGTAAAAAAATGGATGCACCATGGTGGTTGCATTCCAGGATGCCTGGTGGATACCTGCGAAGAAGCTTTCAGCGTCCGGAACATTCGGAAGCCGGGAAGTATAATTCAATTTTTCAGCCAAAACCAGATCGACCGGAAATTTCTCAAGCGCATGATACGTAACCTTCACCTGTTTATCCCGGGCCGTAATACAGGTCAGCAGGGCGTTCAGACCGGTACCAAAACCAACTTCCAAAACAGAGATCTTCGGTCCGTCCGTCCTGTATAAAAAACCGGCATCTATGAAAACATGTCTGGATTCGGTTATCGCTCCGTAGGTCGAATGGTAATGTTCGTCCAGATGGGGGACATATAGTGTGTGAGAACCGTCACGGGTAGTTACCAGTTGCATGCTGGGTTTTCCGCAATGTTAGTAAAATCATGGCAGAGACACAATGTATTGTGTCCCTGTTTTTTTACCTTTGGACAAGGCAAGTTTTTAAATTAATGATAACCTGATGAAATCAATATTTTCAGTTCTGACGATTCTTGGCTTTTTGGGGTTGTCGCCCATATTCGCACAGAATAACAAACCCGGCGTTGCTTTTGCGGAAAAGGAGTTCAACTTCGGTACCTTCAGGGAATCTGCAGGTTTGCTTACGCATGATTTCAAATTTACAAATACCGGCAAGATACCTTTAATCATAGGCGATGTAAAAGCCGCCTGTGGCTGTACAGTACCGGAATGGCCCAAAGAACCCATATTGCCTGGGAAATCGGGAATCATCAAGGTCAGTTTCAATCCGGCCAAACAAAGCGGAGCTTTCAGCAAAACCATCCAGGTTAGCAGCAATGCCGACGTGCCCCTGGTGAATCTAATTGTTAAAGGAGTTGTGATTCCCACGCAAATTGTAGAAGAAGTATACAAATTCACGGTAGGCGATATCCGCCTGGAAACCATCTATGCAGCCTTTGGAGAAATATTTAAAGGGCAAAACTCAACGTATTCCATCAAAGTATTCAATAATTCAATAGACAAGCCTGCTACCCTGAGTTTTCGCAAAACTCCACCGCATCTGAGAATCAAATTTTCTCCTGAAACTATTGATCCACAGCAGGAAGGCAGAATTGAACTGGAGTATGCCACTGCTGATCTGAAGGATTGGGATTATGTGGTTGACAGGCTCGACCTGCTCGTTAATGGTGCATCGCTCCCCAATAACCGGATCAGTATCACTGCCAATATCAAGGAAGATTTTTCAAAATTGTCTTCATCTGATATGGAAGCAGCGCCCCGGGTGAATTTTGACAGCCAGCTTTTTGATTTTGGCAGCATTGCTTCAGGTGCAGTTGTTGAACACGAGTTCAGGCTGACCAACACCGGGAAATCGGACCTGTTTATACGCAAGGTAAGTGCAAGTTGCGGATGTACAGCCGTTCAACCGGCCAAAACCCAGATCAAGCCGGGAGAATCCACCAGCATCAAAGTTCTGTTTAATGCAGCCGGTCGTGAAGGAAATCAGAAAAAGGCCATTACCATAATAACCAATGACCCGAAGAGATCCAAAACCATTTTATGGATAAACGGCATTGTTGAAAAACGATGAAAGGGACATCTTATAAAAGTGCGCTCAACATCAGCAATGGTGTTGAACAACCTCCCGAAATCAGTGAGGAATCCATCAGACTTCACAAACAAAAACGCCGGAATTCACCTTCTGTAAATGAATTTCTCGAGGGTATTCTGTCGGGAAACCGCACCCTGTTAAGTCAGGCTATTACCCTTACCGAAAGCTCCCTTCCCTCGCACCATGAACTGGCACAGGAAATTATCGAAAAATGCATGCCCTTTTCCGGTCGCTCACTCCGCATTGGCATTACCGGTGTACCCGGCGTCGGTAAAAGTACTTTTATTGAATCCCTGGGTATGCTGCTGATCCGGAACTACCGGAAACTTGCGGTTCTGGCCATTGACCCGAGCAGTGAGCGGTCAAAGGGCAGCATTATGGGTGACAAGACCCGGATGGAACAATTGTCAGCCGAACCGGGAGCTTTTATCCGGCCATCTCCTTCGGCGGGATCACTCGGCGGTGTGGCGCGTAAAACCCGTGAAAACATTATACTGTGCGAAGCAGCCGGTTTCGATACCATTTTTATCGAGACCGTGGGAGTGGGACAGAGTGAAACTGCCGTGCATTCCATGGTGGATTTTTTTCTGTTGCTCATGCTGGCGGGAGCCGGTGATGAGCTTCAGGGGATCAAACGAGGTATCATGGAAATGGCGGATGCCATTGCCATTACCAAGGCCGATGGTGAAAACACAGGCAGGGCCGAAAGAGCCAAATCGGAATACACCAATGCCCTTCATCTTTTCCCGCCTTCCGAATCGGGATGGATTCCAAAGGTTATGACCTGTTCCGCCAAAACCAACAGGGGCATAAACGATATCTGGGACCTGGTGCTTGAATACATGGCGCTAACGCACCACAACGGGTACTTCGACAAGCGGAGACAGGAACAGTCTCTTTACTGGATGTATGAATCCATCAATCAGAACCTGAAAGACAGTTTCTACCTTGACAAAAGAATTCAGAAACTTCTTGAAAATTACGAAACGAAAGTCCTGCAGGGTGAAATTACTCCCTTCACCCCGGTCAGGGCCCTGCTGGAAAAGTATTTCAAAAGAAGGTGGATCAAGCTGAATGCCGGAAGAAGGTGATCTGTGAATTCCTGCCCGGCGTTTTGGATCGAACAAAAAAGGAATATTTTTGCTTTATGATGTATGACGGACAACTATAAATAATTAAAACTGTTGACAATGAACTATGATTTGATCGTGATTGGTAGCGGACCTGGTGGTTATGTAGCCGCCATAAGGGCTTCACAGCTTGGCATGAAAACCCTTGTTGTCGAAAAGGCGGAAATCGGAGGAATCTGTCTCAACTGGGGTTGCATTCCCACAAAGGCTTTGCTGAAAAGCGCCCAGGTACTGAATTACCTGAAACATGCCAATGATTACGGTATCTCTTCCGGAACGGATGCGCAGGCCGATTTATCAAAAATAGTTGATCGCAGCAGGGGAGTTGCTGATGGTATGAGCAAGGGTGTGCAATTCCTATTCAGGAAAAATAAAATTGAACAGATGGCAGGTACCGGCAGGCTGGTTGATAGCCAAACCGTTTCGGTGACGGATAAGGAGGGAAAAGAGTCCAAAATAACTGCCAAAAATATTATACTTGCCACCGGATCCCGGTCCAAAGAATTGCCCAATCTGAAACAGGACGGAGTTAAGATTATTGGATACCGGGAAGCCATGACATTGAAAAAGCAACCTAAATCCATGGTGGTTGTCGGTTCAGGAGCCATTGGAAGTGAATTTGCCTATTTTTACAATTCCATTGGCACAAAGGTCACCCTGGTGGAATTTTTGCCCACCATTGTTCCCCTCGAAGATGAAGAAGTCTCCAAACAACTTGAAAGGTCTTTTAAAAAAGCAGGCATGGAAGTGATGACCTCTTCTTCGGTGGAGTCTGTAGATGCCTCCGGCAAGCTTTGCCAGGTTTCCATCAAAACCCCCAAAGGAAACGAGAAGCGCGAGGCGGAGATCGTGCTTTCTGCTGTTGGCATAACGCCCAACCTCGAGGATATAGGCCTTGAGAAACTGGGGATTGTGGTTGATAAAGGTAAAATTAAAGTGGATGAATACTACCAGACCAGCGTAAAGGGAATTTTCGCCATTGGAGACATAGTACCGGGCCCGGCACTTGCTCATGTTGCTTCAGCCGAAGGGATCGTATGCGTGGAGAAAATGTCCGGACTGAATCCCGAACCAGTCAATTACAAAAACATCCCCGGCTGTACCTACACTTCACCCGAAATAGCCTCGGTTGGTCTTACCGAAAAGGCAGCCAAAGAAGCCGGTTATGCTATCAAAGTCGGCAAATTTCCCTTTACGGCATCCGGAAAGGCCAGTGCAGCCGGAAATAAAGAGGGTTTCGTCAAGCTTATTTTCGATGCCAAATACGGTGAATTACTGGGAGCACATCTCATCGGGGATAATGTGACTGAAATGATCGCAGAAATGGTTGTCGCCCGGAAGCTTGAAACAACGGGACATGAAATAATCAAGGCCATCCATCCCCACCCGACCATGTCGGAAGCCATCATGGAAGCTGCCGCAGCGGCATACGGGGAGGTTATTCATAGATAGTTGTATGTTGTAGGTTGTAAGTTGTAGGTTAAACATACAACATACAACCTACAACATACAACCTACAACATACAACATACAACCTACAACCTACAACATACAACTTATAACCTCTTCCTACATCGCCCTGTCAATGATCCCGTAAAACTTATCCCTGTAAGGCAAACTGATGGGGATGAATTTCTCGCCGATAATGACGCGGTGACGGCTTACTGAATCAATTTTGCCCAGGGAAATGATATAAGACCGGTGAATCCTGCAGAATTCATCAGAAGGAAGTTTCTCCTCGATGGATGTCATGGACATCAGTGTCAAAAACAACTTTTGTTTTGTGTAAATTTTGATGTAGTCCTTCAGGCCTTCGATAAACAGGATATCATCAATGCTTATCTTTAATAACTTGTAATCGGCTTTGATAAAGATATACTGCTGTGGTTTCTGCCTGGTAACCGGTTGTTTTGCTGCTTTGGAAATCAGACTGCTGGCCTTGTTGACCGCCCTCAGAAATCGCTCAAAATCAAAAGGTTTAAGCAGGAAATCAACAACATCAAGTTCATATCCATCCAGGGCATATTCCTTGAAACCGGTGGTAAAGATAACAGCCGGCCTGGTGATGATGCTTTTGAGGAATTGAATTCCATTCACGTCCGGCATATGGATATCGAGAAACAATAGATCAATCTGGGTTTCTTCAAGAATTTGCATGGCTTCAATGGCATTCTGGCATTTCTTGACGAGGTTCAGAAAATAAACTCTGCCGATGAAGTGTTCCAACACCTCCAGTGCGGCAGGTTCGTCATCAACAACCAGACAATTGATCCGGTTCATAGGCTTCAGTTTGCATTTTCCAGGTTGTCCAGTCCCAGCATCTTCAGGTCTTCTTTTGTGAGTGCCGGCAGTTTATGATTAACCAGTTTTTGTTTTACCAGCTTGCCTGCCTGACGAGCTGATCGTTTATCGGGAAAGGCGACTTTCCCTTGAAGAACAGGAATAAAAGGCTGATCGATGTAAACTTTATCCTTCAAAAGGATCTGGTAACCCCAACCTTCCTGCACCTGGTATGTTCTGACCTTGATACCAGCCTGTGACGTATTGTGAAAAATGGCATAAACCAGCCAAGATAAAAAAAGAATAAAAAAAAGCGGATACAAGATCCGCCATTTTCTTTTATCAGTCCTCCTCATCGTAAGTCTCGGTAGGCTTGAACTCCCAGATATCGTCGAAGTAAAGGCTTGAACTCTGTCCGGTGGCAAGAAATCCGCGTCCGTTTTCGGTGGTGAATGCAACAGCGTCAGTCCGCGTGGTGCCCTCGAAATTCGTACGGGTTGTCCACAGGTCCGTTGAAGGTGTGTATTCCCATACATCATTTTTAAGACTACCCACATCGCCGGTAGTAATGTAAGCCTTACCGGAAATGATGAAAGCCACTGCTTTCTTTCTGACTATGGTATAGCTGTCGTCATAGGATTCATCGCTGACATCACTTACTTTACGGAGTGCAGTCCAGGAATCGGTGGAAGGATCATACTTGTAAAAGTCTTTTGAGTATACACCATTGTTATAACCGGTGCAGATATAACCTTCATTGCCGATCACAAATGCAACGGCATCCTGGATCTTCGACTGAAAGCTGGTTTTTTGTACCCAGGTATCACTAGACGGATTGTAAGCCCAAAAGTCTTTTTCGGCATTACCTGAAAAGCCGGTTCCTACATACCCAATGTCATCAATTGAAAAGGCCACGGCACCGTATCGTGCCAATCCACCGAATTCAGCCTCAACCGAATCCCAGGTGTTGGTGCCGGGATTGTATTTCCAGAAATCTTTATATTTAGCCAGCCCGTCATAACCGGTTCCCACATAACCATTTCCGGCAGCAGCGAATGCAACTGCGCCCTGTCTTGGCTTACCTTCGAATTCGGCGACCTGTGTCCAGTTATTTCGCTCGGCATCGAACGCCCAGAAATCGGTCAGCCGGTCTTCACCATCATAACCTGTACCCACATAACCTATATTCCCGATGGCGAATGCAACGGCATCACCTCTTGCAACTCCCTCATAATCTGATTGTTCAATCCAATTGCCTATTAAATCTTCCTCATCATCTTTATCACACATTGCGGCTAAGGAAATTATACATATTGAAATCAATCCCAGGAACAAGTAATCTTTGAATATTTTCATGAGTTTAAAATTTTCTTAAATGATATTATAAATTCGCGATGAATATAAACGCTTTTTTCAACATTTTAGCGTTTCAGTTTCTTAAGATTTGTTAATTAATAATTTTTAACGCTTTACAATTCGGCAAACATAGAACGCTGTTAAGGATTATTAAAATATTTTAGATATTATTAACAAAAACAAAGATGAATCAATTATTTTTATCTACCAACTTAAAATACATTTGTCTTCCTGATCTGGCTGGTCTTATTTCACCATTGTCAATTTAGTTTTCATAACCATAGATGAAATGAATATAACCGTCGATAAATATCTCTATACTGGTATATTATATTTTCAAACACTTTAACAGGTGGCTTACTTTGCTAAGTTTAAACAAGGTGTATACATGATAAAATATTCTGGTCTATTACTCCTGATTCTGGCTTTCTTTTCCTGTAGTAATGAGGATATGACGTTTCAGATCGGCAGCAAGTACGTTGATGTCAATACAAACATCCGTTACATTGATACTATTACAGTTCACAGTTTTACTGTGAGAATGGATTCCATCAGTACCTCCGATCTGAGCAAACCGGCTATGCTTGTCGGTAAGTATTCCGATCCTGAATTTGGAACTGTTTCGGCCAGGAGTTTTTTCAGGGTCGGGCCTCCCAATTCACTTTCTCTGCCGAACGATGCCGTATATGACTCCATTCAGCTCATCATGCTGTACAATGGATATGCGGCAGGTGATACCAATGCGGTTTACACCATCAGTGCCCACAGGTTAACCAAAGCTTTGAAGAAAAGGGATGACGGCAAACTCTACAATACCTCCGTAACTGATTATAATCCTGTTCCTCTGGGCACTGCTTCCGTGGTTCCCTGGCCCAATACCTTTGATACATTGTGGATGAAGCTGGATGATGTTTTGGGAAAGGAACTGTTTGATCTGATTGATGAGAAGGATCCCGTGGTTGAGGAAAGTGAGCAATTTCTCAATTATTTCAAGGGATTCGCGCTCAGTTTCGATGAAGGTGATAAAGCTGCCATCGGGTTTGATTTTCCAACAACATCCACCGTTACCGACGAGAAATCCTATCCGGTCATGCGTTTGTATTACCATTATTTTGACTTTCAATACCAGGATAAATACATTGATTTCCCCGTAGGTTCGATGAACCGGTCCTACCAGTATAACCGGATTATGCTGACTGATCCTGTTGTTGATTTCCCGTCGGATCAGCGGGATAACCTGCCTGCCGGCTTATCTGACTCAAAAACTTATGTTCAGGCAGGAACCGGCCTTGTCACGCGGCTTGAAATACCCTATCTTAAAAACCTGCTGGCGCTGCACGATAACATCATCGTCATGAAAGCAGAACTCCAGCTTGAACCCATCCGGAATTCCTATTCTATTTTCCCGCTCCCGGAGAATGTTTCTGTTTATGCCTCTGACCGGATCAATCGTTTTCTCGGTTATTTCATAGCATCCGCGGACCTTACCATCGATGACGTTTACCAGGAAGAAACCTGGTATACCATTGATATCACCGATTTCATCAAGTACAAGCTACTGGAACAATCCGAAGACATCCCTGCCCTTTTGGTTACTGTTGCACCGGAGAATCTTAATAAAACCTTCGACAGAGTTGTGCTGGGAAGTCAAAACCACGCTGAGAACAGGGTAAAATTGAAGGTATATTATCTAAATTACGAGTAAAGCATTAATAATGAGAAAACTGCTACTTCTGCTGGTATTATCTGTAACACAACTCATCGGCTTCGCACAGGTCCGGTCGCACCTTCCCTATTCCATATTCGGCATTGGTGAGCTTAGAACCAAAGGATTTGCCCGAAACATGGGCATGGGCCGGTCGGGAATCGGGCTTTCCTCCGATTTTTATCTGAACAATCAGAATCCGGCCTCCTATCATACATTAGATAGTGTTTCTTTTTTCTTCGATTTCGGACTAAGCGGGGATTTCGTGAAATCCAGCACGGCCAATATCTCCCAGAAAGCCAGGGACCTGAATCTGAGAAATATCGCCCTGGGATTTCGTGTTAACCCAAGGTGGTCAGCTAGTTTTGGAATCGCACCTTACAGTACGGTGGGATATAAAATTGTTGCCGAAAGAGATGTGGAAGGGACATTTGATAAGATGGAAGCCGAATTGGTTGGGAAAGGCGGCTTAAACCAGTTTTATTGGGACAATTCCTACCTGTTGTTCAATAATCTGAGCCTGGGTGTTAACTTCACCTACTTATTCGGGAATATCGAATCGACGGAAAAAATAACCTATGATTTATTCGATAAAGAGATCTATGCCAAACAGTTGTCCTACCTGAACAAGGTGTATGCCGATTTCGGGCTGCAATACTTTTTCATCATCCAAAAAAAGACATTGGTTACCCTTGGGGGAGTTTTCGGGAACAGTCACCGGCTTAACTTCAAGGAAAGAATAAATATTTTTGACTCCGACGGAAACGTTCTGGAAGACAAAATTACCCGAAAAGGAATCTTTGAATTCCCCATGTATTACGGCGGAGGCATTTCCGTACAATACGATAAAAAGCTTACTGTCAGTGCCGATTACGTATTTCACAACTGGTCAGGAACCACCCAGAAAGAAAAGAACTTCACTTACAGAAATACCAATTTCTACAGGGTGGGTGCTGAATTTCTTCCCGGCCGGTTTAATCAGTATGGATATCTGGGCAGAATAAGCTACCGGGCAGGATTTTATCATGAAAACTCTTACCTGGAGGTCAATGAGAAAACAATTACGGATAACGGAATCACACTGGGACTCGGAATACCTTTTCTGCAGAACAAAACAAGCATCAACATTGCCTATAATACCGGCGTCAGGGGAACAATCGACAACGGGCTGATCAAGGAAAATTACCAAATGGTCATGGTCAGTCTGACACTCCACGACTGGTGGTTCATAAAACGTAAGTTTGACTGACAGAAAAACAAAAACCACCCGTTCTGCGAGTGGTTCTTGTTTATGCCAAATAGGTGGGAAACCTCTTAGTAGGTGAACTGATACCTTTTTCTGAGTTCCTTTTGATAGTCTCCTATCTTTCTTTCCAGATCATCAATCTCACTTTTTAGCCTGCCGGTATCATGTCCCTCTGATTCGAGTTCACGAATGAAACGCCGATTAATGATAATTTTCTTCTGGCATTCATAAATGCTTGAGATCAGACTTTTGATGTTGTACTTTACATCAAGCATAGCGATAAGATTAAGTTAGTAGATTGCCCGTAAATATCGCTTCATCTAATAAACAGATAGCGGTGTCGATTAAACTAAGCGAATTTATAACTTATTAACTACTTTTTCAACAGATTTGTTTCACTTTTCAACTACTTTTTTCGATAATTTTTTCAATTTTTGACGAATAGTCTATGTGCCTGATTACCTGTATAAAATGAAACAACCCCTGTGCCTGGCAGGGGTTGAATCACTAACCTAAAATAAACCTAAAATTAAACACTAAAAAAGGAACAAACTGAACTACCTATTAGCTACCTAACCAATAACCTAATATATATAATTAACTCTGGGTGTCTTCTTCAGCGGTCTTTTTGACCTCTTCCTGCTTCTGGCCTTTAATCTTGTCATCCATTCCTACGCCTTCCTTTATCTCAATATTGACGCCATCGGAAAGCCCTGTTTTTATATAACGTTTCTCAAATACCTGGGGTTGGGTTTCAATTTCAACATAAGCAGAATCGCCTTCCTTTTCAAACTTGATCAGGCTTTCGGAAATCACCATAACGCTATCCTTGCGATCAAGCACAATATCAGCATTGGCACTGTATCCTGCCCTGATGAATGAGTTATCTTTAAGTTTCACATCAGCTTTGATTTCAAACTGAATAGCCCCGTTTTCTTCCTTGCCTTTTGGAGCAATATATTCCAATACGGCGTCATATTTTTCATCTTCAATGGCGCCAATTGAGAGGATCAGGGGCATACCCAACTTCAGCTTCCCCACTTCGGTCTCATCCACTTTTCCTTCAAAGATCATCTCACCCATGTCTGCAACGCTTGCTATGGTTGTACCTTCGTTGAAAGTATTGGATTCGATCACTGAATTTCCAACCTCTACGGGTACATCAAGCACCATGCCTTCAATTGTGGAACGGATCAGGGTATTGGTTGCGGTACCGGACTTCTTTGACACCCCTTCTTTAATCAACTGCAGATTTGATTCTGCGGCTTCCTGTTCTTCCAAAGCATTCATATACGACAGCCTGAATTGCTGAAACTCAGCCTCCGGAATCACGCCCTGTTCGAATACCTTCTTCTGGCGTTCGTATACCAGTTTGGCATCTTCATAGTTTATTTTTGCCCTGTTTAACCGCGACTCTGCATTATTCAGTTCCACCATATTGGGAATGATCTTTACCCGGGCTATGAGGTCGCCCTTCTTTACCTCCTGGCCGGCTTCAATGTAAACCTCTTCGACAATCCCTGAAACCTGCGGTTTTATTTCTATTTCCTTGCGGGGAACAACAGAACCTGTCGCAACGGTTTTCTTAATTACATCAGACATAAACGGAGACTTGATCTCATAAATCACCGGTTTCTTTTTGGACTTCTGGTACAGGAAAAACATGGTTCCACCTATAGCGCCTATTATAACTACCAGCAAGGATATTTTCAGTACTTTTTTCATGGATATTAAATTATGGATTTGTTTTCATAAGTTTTTAGTCAGCCCGCAATGCTTCTACAGGTTTGATACTTACTGCTTTTTTCGCAGGGATGAATCCTGCCAGCAAACCGGCTATGATCAGCACAACCAATGCAATAACAGCCGTATTAAAGTCCACTCCCGGATTCTTGAACGTCTCTCCTTCTGCACCGGAACTTACCATCTGGTAATTGATGAATTCCAGGATCGACACACCCAAAACCAGGCCAATCATACCTGACAGGGAGGTCAGTGTAACCGATTCCATCAGTATCTGTCCGATTACCTTCCAGGGTGTGGCACCTATGGACCGCTGGATCCCAATCTCTTTGGTACGTTCCTTGACAACGATCAGCATGATGTTGCTTACGCCTACAACGCCGGCAAATAAAGTCCCGATTCCCACGATCCAGATAAGCATATCGATTCCGTTGAATAATCCGTTCATCTGTTTAAATTCCTCTTCAAGGTTCACGTGTCCGAAAGCCATTTCGTCCTCAGGCGCTACTTTATTGCGCTCGGCCAGAATCGCCATTACCTTCTTTTCAACCACGGAGACGGGAATATTTTCTTTGGCAGTTACCGCAATAAAATGAACTTCATCACCCATGTTGTATGCAATCTGCAATGACGTAAAGGGTATGAAAATGGATTTTTCCTTATCACTGCCGAAGCTGATGTTTTTATTTCGCGGCTCAAAAACCCCCACAACCTGGAAATATACTCCCCTGATCCGGATATACTGACCGATGGGATCCTCGTCCAAATCAAAAAGTTCGTCTCTGACTCTGTTTCCAATAACCGCCACTTTGCGGTTTTCACGAATATCAATTTCATTTATCTCTCTCCCCGACAGCATTGTAACCGGATCAATACGGAAGAAATCAGGATAATCGCCAAAAATATCATAGGATGCAGTTTTAATACCCCTGACTACATTGTTATCACCGTTACCCGACCAGGGTTGAAGCCTGGGAGCGAGGTAACCCATCTCAGGAACACCTTCCCTGAGCGCTTTCATATCTTCATTGTTAAAAAGCCAGTTTCTTCCGCGCGGCAAACCTTTGTAAGGTATCGTAGTCTGCCTGGTCCACATAAAAGAACTGTTGGTGGCAAAATCCTGGAAACCGTCGTATACCGAATTCCGCAATCCATTGCCCGATCCGGTCATGATGATGAGCATCAGGATACCCCAGAACACCCCGAAGGCCGTCATAAACGTTCTCAGTTTATTGCTCTTCAGCGTGCTATATATTTCCTGCCATCTGTCTCTGTCAAACATAACGGTTCAATTTATTCGTCTCTTAATGCTACAACCGGTCGGATGCGTGAAGCCCGCAATGCCGGCATCAATCCTGCCAGGGAACCTGCCACAATCAACACCAGGGTTGAAATGATCGCTATATTGAAATCCACCGAGGGATTCAGAAAGAACTGATTTTCTGGAAGCACCGAAGAAACAAGTTCAAGCAGCCCGATACCCAGGATCAATCCGATATATCCTGCAACGGCAGTAATGAATACTGCTTCCCACAATATCATGGATACAATGGAAAGCGGCGTAGCACCTATCGCTTTACGGATACCGATTTCTTTGGTGCGTTCATTGACCACAATGATCATAATGTTGCTTACACCTACGATTCCTGCAATGATGGTAAAAGCCCCGATAATGGAAACAAAGATCTGTATCCCGGTGAAAAGGTTTGTAAACGTTTTATATTGCTTAACGGTATTAGATATCCACATGGCATTCAAATCTTCAGGGTCAAAATTGTGCCGTTTGGCGAATTCGGACCTGAGGTGCTTCTCAAATTCTACGCTTTCCTCAGCACTAAGCGTGCTGGTGATGGAAAGGTTATGGATCCGGTTTGCACCGCCTGAGATCATTTGCGCGGTTGTAAGCGGAAGATAAACCCGGGTCTCATCCCGTTCATTTTTGTCAGTGAATACGCCCACTACCTGGAAAGGTACATTGTTGATTTTAATATATTCTCCGATCGGACTTTTTCCGTTCTTAAACAATGCCTTCTGAACGGGTTTTCCAATGGCCACCACTTTTCTCCTTTTCTGGATATCAATTTTATTGATATAACGACCCTCCAGCATGGTGGCATTCTCAATATCATAGTAATCGGGATGTACGCAAAACAGATCAAACACCCCGTATTCCTTATTGTAGGAAACTACCCGGTTCTGCCACATGTAAAACCTTCCGGAGATCTTGTCAACTCCTTCCATTCGGTCACGCACGAAATTATAATCCTCGTTCGTGAACTGTATTTGCCGTCCCGCCTTCAATCCCTGATAGGTTTTGGATGTTGTTCCGGCGCCAAACCAGATGGTGTTTACGGCATCCTGTTTGAATTGGGCATTAATGCCATTCTGCAGCCCTTTTCCGGAACCCAGCAGTATGATCAGCATAAAGATCCCCCAGGCCACACTGAAACCGGTGAGGAATGTACGCATCCTGTTCTTGTCGATGGTGCTGAAGATTTCCTGCCATTTATCCAGATCAAACATAGCTGATGGGTTAAAATGATGCTACCGCTTTGAAATTCGACTTATGATAGAGGATGTTCTCGATAACACCATCTTTGAGTTTGATTGACCTCTGGGTCCTCTCTGCGATGTCATGTTCATGGGTAACGATGATGATGGTAATTCCCTCATCATTGATTTCCTGCAAGAGATCCATAACTTCCATGGATGTGACTGAATCCAGCGCGCCTGTTGGTTCATCGGCAAGAATAACCTTGGGTTTACTGATCAGCGACCTGGCAATGGCAATACGCTGTTTCTGTCCACCTGAAAGCTCACTCGGAAGATGTGTCCACCAATCCTTCAACCCTACCCTTTCGAGGTACTCCATGGCAATCTGGTTTCTTTTCCTCCGGCTGACTCCCTGGTAATAAAGCGGCAATGCGACATTTTCAAGGGCATTCTTGAAGGAGATAAGATTAAAGCTCTGGAATACAAAACCCAATGTGCGGTTTCGAAGCACCGCTGCCTTGGTTTCATTGATGTCCCTGATGAGCATCCCGTTCAGGTAGTACTCTCCGGAATCATAGTTATCCAGTATTCCAAGCACATTCAGCAGGGTTGACTTCCCTGATCCGGAGGCGCCCATAACTGATACCATTTCCCCTTCTTCAATCTCCAGGCTAATTCCTTTTAGTACATGCAATGAATTGCTGCCAGTAACATATGATTTATGCAGGTTCTTTAGCTTTATCATGAGAACAAGGTTGAGTGATTTTGTTTGTTATTTCAAAAATTATACCATTTATATTATATTACTGTTTATCTGTATCTTAAAAGATTTTCGACTGTTATTTCCGAAACAGTACCTTACAAATGTGTACAGTTTTGATACAGAAGTTGTCCGAATATGGACACTTGCGAAATAAAACAGGCAACGCAACCTTTTACCTGGGAAGGCCATCTATAAAGCAGCGTCCGAAAAATGAACGAAATTGTGAAGAAAACGATAATTTTGGATCGCTAAAATAGTGTATTTGGTTGATCGCTTACATAAAATAGTGCTTGCCTGCCAGGAGAACAAACCCGCGGCACAGCAAGAATTATACGATATGTTCAAATCGAAAATGTTTGCCATTTGTCTCCGGTACGCCGGAAATTACGATGATGCCCAGGACATACTCCAGGAAGGTTTTCTGAAGGTTTTTGAGAAAATCAGACAATTCGGATTCAAGGGCGCTTTTGAAGGATGGATACGCAGGATCATGGTGAACACGGCGCTTGAAAAATACAGGCTGCACTACAGGCAGATCCCGATCGATGAGAACCGGGTTGAAATTGATTATGATCATGAAAATGATATAGTTGCAGAAATTGATATGCATGAACTCGTGAAGATCATCCAGGACCTTTCACCCCGGTACCGGGTTGTTTTCAACCTTTACGCGCTGGAAGGATACTCACACAAAGAGATCAGTGAAATGCTGGAGATTACAGAAGGAACCTCAAAATCAAACCTGTCAAGGGCCAGAACAATATTACAGGAAAAAGTGAACAAGTACTATTTAAAATCGGTTCAAACGTCCTGAATCATGAAAAACATGTCAGAAAAAATCGATCAGTATTTTAAGCGACAGTTTGAGCAGTATGAAGAACTGCCACCCGAAACAGCGTGGAAAAACATATCTGCGAAGCTGAGACATAACAGAAAGAAAGGAATAGCTGTGCTGTTTTTCAGGATTGCTGCCGGTATGGCACTTTTGTTTTCGCTCGGTATCGGCTATTATTTAATCAGCAAGCCGGATAATCCGGTGGATGCACCTGCATTAACGGTTAGCAAGAACACGGATGTCGAGGATGGTTTTTCCATAAAACCATCTGAGGTTGATCAGGAGAGAACAGCTTTAAAACCTGTAAAGAAGACCAGGATCAGAAGCTCCCGAAAGGCCGGTCCGGCGGATGATCCCGAATTATCCACACCGGTTTATGTCAGCTATTCCGATGCCGTAAATAATCCTGAAGCCCTGCAGCCTTTGGGACAGGGATTAATCCCGGTTGATTTACCGGGAAGTTTACCATTCAAATCATTATCATCTTCTTCTATTGCAATTTATGAGGATATAGCCGCGCTATTGGCAGAATCTGAGACTGAGGCTGAGCCTGATCCCCTGAAGCAAGGTCGCTGGAGCCTTGGAGGCGAATTCGCACCGCTCTATTCCAACCGTACCATTTCGTCGGATAACCTTGAAGCCGACCAGGTGAGCAGTCTGAATGATTCGGAAACCGGCATGCTTGCCTATGCAGGCGGCTTAAGGTTAGCCTTTTCCAAAGGCCGACGCTTATCTGTTCAGACCGGTATTTATTATTCCCGCTATGGACAGGAAAAGAACCAGATTGAAACCTTTAGTTACAGCAACACTGAAGTTACAGCAGGTGAAACAAATCGTGCAACCTACCTCGCAGTTACCAATTCAACAGGAGTAATCTACAGCAATAACCCTGAAAATGCAAGTTACAGTCAGGCTATCACCAACAATTCTGATTCCTATAAAAGCAATAATGCATTTGCCGTACTGAACGGTTTTAATTCAACCTACCTGACGCCAAGTGAGGAAAATGACATATCGGTGGAGCAACTCTTTGATTACCTTGAGATACCCCTGACCGTTAAATACAAGATCATCGACCGCAAGTTCGATTTCAGTTTGTCGGGAGGCCTGGTGACCAACCTGCTCGTGAACAATGTGGTAAACCTCGAGCAGAACGGGGAAAAAACCAGGTTCGGAAAAACGGATGAAATCAACCAGGTCAATTATATCGGATCATTCGGGCTGGGTTTTGAATACCCCCTGGTATCCGGATTTGCCCTGAGTTTGGAACCCCGGTTCAGGTATTATCTTAATCCCATTGATAAGTCCGCTTACGTACATCCTTACTCCTTTGGTTTCTTTGCGGGAATCTCATATAACTTTTAACTGAAAATATTTAGACTGGGATTAGTCTTGCAGTCTTGCAGTCTTGCAGTCGGGCAGTCATTTAGTCGTGAAGTAAATTACTATTGTAATACATTTAAAAGTTATATTTTTATGGGACAAAAAAGCACAAATGTTATGGCATAAAATGAGAAGGAAAGACAAAGAAATAGAAGATAAAAGCATTATTGAGGAAATTCTCAACCACTCTGAGATCTGCAGGATTGCCCTTATAGATGGTGACAGATCCTATATTGTACCCATGAATTATGGTTTTTCAGGTAATTGCCTTTATTTCCACTCCGCATCATCCGGCAGGAAGATTGACCTGATTCAAGAAGGAGGCAAGGTATGTTTTGAGATGGAACAGGGAAGTGAGATTATCCGACGCGAGATGGCATGCAACTGGACCGCCCGGTACCGGTCGGTTATAGGATACGGTACGATTGAGATATTAACCGGCAGGGAAGATAAAATCCAAGGTCTGGACATTATCATGAAACATTATGGAAAAATGAACAACCAATATATTGAGTCAAATGTTGATCGAATTGTTATTCTTAAACTTACTATTGACGAAATTTCCGCGAAACAATCGGGTGACTGGTGACTGGTGATTGGTGATTGCAAGACCCCAAGACTGCAAAACTGCCCGACTGCATGACTGCATGACTGCCCGACTGCATGACTGCCCGACTGCATGACTGCCCGACTGCATGACTGCCCGACTAAATTTTGCCCTTCACTTTTAAAAATCTGAATTTCCTTTTAACTAACTTTGTAAAAATCCGTACAACTAGTTGAATGAACAAAATTGCGGAAAGAATTATGTCACAAGGTCGGATTTCATCCTGGTTGCGCCCGGTATTATACATTTCAGGCGCATTGTTTATAGTGGGAGTTCTGTTTTCTGTGCAGAGTTTTACGGATAACGGAACCAGCGTAGTTGTACCCGAACGTATGCCATCATTGAACGAATCCTTCAGTCTGCCGGAGCATCTGACATTCGCCGGTGAACCGGTGCCCCTCGATAATTTCGACACCCGTGAAAGTCTTGATAAAGAATTGCTGGTGAATGGTTACTGGCATTCCCGGACCCTGATGGTCCTGAAAAAGTCAAAAAGGTACTTTGAGACCATCGAACCGGTTCTGAAAAAGTATGGTGTCCCCGATGATTTTAAATACCTGGCCATGGCGGAAAGCGGATTCGAGAATGTTGTTTCGCCGGCCAAAGCTGTCGGTGTCTGGCAATTGCTGGAAGGTACAGCTGAAGAGTACGGTCTGGAAGTGAACGCCGATGTGGATGAAAGGTATAACCTGGAGAAATCAACTGAAGTTGCCTGTAAATACCTTCTGGAATCGTATAAGGTCTTTGGAAGCTGGACCATGGCTGCTGCCACCTACAATGCCGGCCGCAAAGGGTTGGAAACGCAGATAGATAAACAAAAAGTAACTGGCTATTACGACCTGCTGCTCAACGATGAAACAGCCAGGTATGTTTTCAGACTTATCGCCCATAAACTCATTTGTGAAGATCCTTCTTCCTTTGGTTTTCGCCTGGAAGAGACTGACTATTATCCGTTGATCCCGCTGCATGACGTGGAGATTGATTCGGCCATTCCCAACATTGCCGATTTCGCGCTGCAGAATGAAACCAACTACAAGATCATCAAGCAGTTTAATCCCTGGCTTCGCCAGAATTATCTGCCCGATCGACCCGGCAAAGTTTACCGTATCAAAATACCTGATTCTGGTGAACGCGTGATCCGGTAATCAATAACTGTAAACCCTCAATCGATCCGGAACAAGAAATTGGCAAAAAAAAGTGCAGGCAAAGCCCTTGAAAAGGGGGAAGTCAATGTGTTCGGTGCGAGGGTTCATAACCTGAAAAACATCGATGTAGTCATTCCGCGTAACCAGCTTACCGTTATAACCGGTTTGAGCGGCAGCGGCAAGTCTTCCCTGGCATTTGACACCCTGTATGCCGAAGGTCAGCGCAGGTACATGGAAACACTTTCGGCCTATGCGCGACAATTTCTGGGTAACATGGAACGTCCGGATGTGGATAAGATAACCGGACTAAGTCCAGTTATTGCCATCGAGCAAAAAACCACCAGCAGAAATCCCAGGTCGACCGTGGGAACCATTACCGAGATTTATGATTTTCTGAGGTTGCTTTACGCCCGCGCTGGCATTGCCTATTCTTACAATACGGGTGAGCCGATGGTTAAATATACAGATGAGCAGATCATTAACCTGATCATTGAAAAGTATAAAGATCAGAAGATTCATATCCTGGCTCCCCTTATCAAAGGGCGCAAAGGACATTACAAGGAAGTATTTGAACAGATACGGCGAAAAGGTTTTCTCAATGCGCGTATAGATGGGGAGTTGCTCGAGGTCCGGCACGGCATGAAGCTTGACCGGTACAAGGCGCACTTTATCGAGATTGTGATTGATAAAATGCAGGTAACGTCCGCCGACAGGAACCGGCTGAAAAGTTCTGTTGCCCTGGCCATGCAGCATGGGAAGGGCATTATCATGATACTCGATCACGAAAAGAAAGAGCCCAGGTTTTTCAGCCGGCTACTGATGTGTCCCACCACCGGCATATCCTACAACGAACCGGCCCCGCATACCTTTTCATTCAATTCACCCCAGGGCGCCTGTACGCGTTGCAACGGACTGGGCACGGTAAACCAGATTGATATCGCCAAGATCATACCCAATCCTGACCTCAGCATCCGGAAAGGCGGAATCCAGCCCCTGGGTCCTTACCGCAATGCATTGATTTTTTGGCAGATTGAGGCCATAGCGACAAAATACAAATTTTCTCTGAACACACCCATTAAAGATATTCCCGAAGATGGGATGAATGTTTTGTTATACGGGGCGGAAGAAACCTTTAAGCTGGAAAATACACCCCTTGGTTTTTCAACGAATTATTTTCTCAGTTTTGAGGGGATTATCAATTATGTGGCTAACCATACCGGTAATTCAGGTCAGAAGGAGGAAGAAAAATGGACAGACCAGTACATACAGAAAATTACCTGTCCCGATTGTCAGGGCGCCCGTTTAAAGAAGGAATCCTTGTTTTTCCTTATCCACGATAAAAACATTGCACAATTATCGGCCATGGATGTTTCAGAACTTTTCACCTGGCTTGCAGATGTGAGTAAACACCTTAACACCAGGCAACTGGCTATTGCCTCAGAGATCCTCAAAGAACTGAAAAACCGTATTGGTTTCCTGCTGGATGTCGGGCTCGATTATCTCTCCCTGAATCGCAGCGCCGGCAGTCTCTCGGGCGGTGAGAGCCAGAGGATCAGGCTGGCTACCCAAATTGGTTCCCAACTGGTTAATGTACTTTATATTCTGGATGAACCCAGTATAGGCTTGCATCAGCGTGACAATCACCGTCTGATCGGATCCCTGAAAGAGCTCCGTGATGCAGGCAATTCGGTTATTGTAGTGGAACACGACAGGCAGATGATCATGAGTGCTGATTATGTAGTGGACCTGGGTCCCTTTGCCGGCAGGCACGGAGGGGAAATTTGCGTCACCGGGAGACCGGATGAGATCCTCGGAAGCCATTCGCTGACTGCCCAGTATCTCAATCACCAGAAAGTGATTGCCGTTCCTGAAGAACGCCGCAAGGGGAATGGCAAAAAACTTGTTTTACAGGGTGCAACCGGAAACAACCTGAAAGAGGTGGATATTGAATTCCCGCTCGGAAAATTCATTTGTATAACAGGCGTTTCGGGCAGCGGTAAATCTTCGGTTGTTTATGACACCTTATATCCGGTGCTGAGCAGGCATTTCTACCGTTCCCTGCTGGATCCCCTTCCCTATCGCGCCATTAAAGGCCTTGAAAACATAGACAAGGTGATAGAGGTTGATCAGTCGGCCCTGGGACGCACACCCCGTTCAAATCCTGCGACCTATACCGGTGTGTTTTCTGACATCAGAAAACTCTTTGAACAAACCCGTGAATCCAAAATCAGGGGATATAAGGCAGGGCGCTTCTCCTTTAATGTAAAGGGTGGACGTTGTGAGACATGCCAGGGAGCCGGATTGCAAACCATTGAAATGAATTTTCTGCCTGATGTTTATGTGCACTGCAATGAATGCAACGGCAAAAGATACAACCGGGAAACGCTTGAAGTGCGATATAAAGGAAAGAACATCAGCGACGTACTTGATATGACCATCAGCCAGGCTGTGGAATTTTTCAGTAATATACCGGTGATTCGCCATAAACTCGATACCATTGACCAGGTCGGACTGGGCTACATTACTCTTGGCCAGCCGTCCACAACCCTTTCAGGTGGAGAATCACAGCGGATTAAACTGGCGGCCGAGCTGTCGAAAAAGGACACCGGCAAAACCATTTACATCCTGGACGAACCCACTACCGGACTGCACTTCGAAGATGTAAGAGTACTGCTCGAAGTTCTGAACCGCCTGGTTGACAAAGGCAATACGGTCATTGTCATTGAACATAACCTGGATGTCATCAAGGTGGCTGATCATATCATCGATATGGGACCCGAAGGAGGGGCCAGGGGCGGAGAAATCATCTGCACCGGAACTCCGGAAGAGGTTGCGGAAAACAAAAAGAGCTATACGGGAGTGTATTTAAAGGAGGAGTTGGATTTGTAAATGTGCAGTCTTGCAGTCTTGCAGTCCTGCAGTCAACAATCACAACAATCACAACCTGCCTGCCGGCAGGCAGGCAATCACAACAATCACAACAATCACAACAATAGCAATAAATATTTATCTGTTTTTCGTAATTTTGCCTGTCTGAGTAGAACTTACAGTAATGGTTATCGTATAGATAGTAGATTTTCAATGAATTCAATGCTATGACCCACGGCGAGGAAAAAATTATAGATGCTTTCAAAAAGAAAGACTGGCAGGAGATTCAATCGGCTGACAGCTGGAATATTTTTAAGATCATGTCAGAATTTGTCGAGGGATACGAGAAGCTTGCCCGAATAGGACCCTGTGTTTCCATATTCGGATCTGCCCGCACTGAACCTGGTACCAAATTCTATAAGCTCGCTGAAGAGATAGCCTATCAGCTGACTCAATATGGTTATGGCGTTATCACGGGCGGCGGCCCCGGTATTATGGAAGCTGCCAACCTGGGGGCCAAAAGAGGGAAAGGCAGATCGGTAGGCATTAACATCGATCTTCCCTTTGAACAGGAACCGAATTTGTTTATCGATTCGGATAAACTGATCACATTCGATCATTTTTTTGTCAGGAAGACCATGTTCGTCAAATATGCCCAGGGATTCATTGTTCTCCCGGGTGGTTTCGGAACATTTGATGAATTGTTTGAAGCGCTCACGCTGATGCAGACGGAAAAAATCGGCAGATTTCCGATCGTGCTCGTCGGGATTGACTATTGGGAAGGACTTGTAAAATGGGTGAAGGAAGTGATGCTCGATGAACAAAAAAACATCAGTACCGATGATATGGAACTCTTTATAGTTGTGGATACAGCCGAAGCAGCAGTTAAACACATCAACGATTTTTACAGCAAGTATTTGCTGAGCCCGAATTTCTGATCCACCGGAACAGGAATCGGTGGATCCAACAGATTGGCGTTCATACAGGTGTTTATAACTTAGTTGGTTTTGTGCACAGGATTGCTTATTTTTATTATTCTATAAATATCCGGATTAATGGCAAAATTGGTTATTACTTTACTGAATCTGCTTGTAATTCTGATCTTACAAATATTTCCGGGCAATGTATCGGTGACGTTGAACGTTCCTTCGGAAGTTAAGGCAGGTACCGAATTTGATGTAACCGTAATACTGAACAAGGGAGATCTTGAAGGATTTTCCCGTTTTCAGCAAACCATACCGGCTGGTCTGACGGCCATTCAGGGAACGTCGTCCAATGCCGATTTTTCCTTCAGCGACAAAAGAGTCAGGTTAATCTGGCTTCGCACACCCGAGACCGGTGAAATTACCGTTACTTACCGGGTAAAAATCGATGAACGGCTCAAAGGTACTTTCATGCTCGACGGTAAGTTCTCGTATATCGAGAACAATGAACGCAAATCGGTGGACATCGATCCTGTTGCAGTTACCATAGTGCCCTCCTCCACCATTGACCCATCCCTGATTGTTGATATCAATGATTTTGAGAAAATGACCATGCCCTATCCAGGTCTTACGGCTGAAGATGCAGCCAATATTGCCTGCATTAGGCAAAAACCTTATTCGGGAGGACAGGGTGATTATATCGTAAACGTACTCGTGAGTAAGGAATCCACACGCCGTTTTGCCAAAGTAGAGGAAGATGTACCCGAAGGTTATACAGCTGTTGCCGTTGAAACCAGGGACGCAATTTTCACTTTCAAGGAACAAAAGGTCAAATTTCTTTGGATGAATTTACCGCTGGAGCCCTATTTTACAGTTGCTTACAGGCTGATTCCTAAAAACCAGGCAAAACTCCCCGCGCCCGCCATCCGGGGTGCCTTTTCTTACCTGATTGATGATAAAACAGTAAGTGTTGATATTGTTGAAAGAGATCTCACCCTGGCTGAAGTCACCCCGGAAAACGTGAAAGATTTCGTTGCCAGGGCGCTGGCCGAACCTGCCCCGGTGTATGCGCAGGCTCCTGCAGAGGAACCCGTCAAATCCGTTGTGAAACCTGCCAGTCCGGATGAGGAACCCGCCATCGCAGTGACAAAGCCCACAGTTACCGAACCGCAGCAGGCAGCAATGCCGGCGCAGGAAAAACAACCTGTTGTGGCATCCCAGAGAACCAATGAATCTTTGTCTCTGGCTCCCGAACAGGGTGTCTATTACAGGATCCAGCTGGCAGCCGGCCACAAACCCGTGAACATTGAAAGGTATTTCAAAAAGATGGACCTCGACCGGGAAGTTCGCAAGGAAGAACACCAGGGCTGGCAAAAATATTCCGTAGGTTCATTCAACCAGTACAGGGAAGCCCGCGATTACCGGGTACATATCTGGAATACCACACCGGTTAAAGATGCCTTTATAACAGCGTACAACAGCGGACAGCGCATCACAGTGCAAGAAGCTCTTATGATCACGGAACAAAAATGGTATCGATGAGATTTGACAATCCAATCCGTACCTGGTTAAACAGGATAGTACTTGCAGCCTCTGTTTTAATTATAGCTTCCGGCATGCTTACGGCACAGGAGGATGAACTCGACCGGCTTTTAAATGAAGAGGTGGAAAACATCAACCCTGTGTACAAACCTGTTGTTGGTTTTGGTGCTGGCGTGCTTAATTATTTCGGCGACATCAAAAACAATTACTATTCACCCACCATCGGAACCCTGGGATATAAAGTCAACCTTTCCACTTATATCGATAACCGGCGATTTTTCAAAGCGGAATTCTTTTTCATGGGCGGGAAATTGAACGGTAATGAGCGGTCCTACACGGATCCCATGAAGAATTTCAACTTCCAGACCGATATTTATAATTTCGGGGTGGATATCAACTATGATTTTGATCATTTATATAAAAAGAAGGAAAGACGCATCCATCCCTTTATTTCCATTGGTATTGGCACCTCCATTTTCAATTCCAGAACCGACAGCTCAGCAAGTATTTTTGATGCGGATCTGAACGTTGACGTGCAGCAAAAATACAATTACTGGACCGACGGCACCATCCGTGATATTCCGCAATCATTCGGCGATGCCGACCTCAGTCATGTGATGAAACGTGATTTTACGTATGAGACCCCTTTGCGTGAAAGCGACTGGGGGCTTGGAAAATACTCCCAGTATGCCTTGTATATACCCTTCGATTTTGGCTTCGATATGCAATTGTCCGACCGGATGATGATCAGGCTGGGCAATTCATTCTGCCTGGCGTTCTCCGACAATATCGACCATGTCAGTTTGAAAAATACAGCAGGGCGTATCGGCAAAAAGGGATATGATATGTTCAATTTTACTTACCTGACCTTCCACCTCGACCTGTTCTCCTCTGCCAAAACCTTGAAAATTGAAAGATTGTTCAGGGATATGGAATTCGATCCCATGCTTTTCGGGGATGAAGACAATGACGGGTGGATGGACGGATGGGATGACTGCCCCGGAACACCACTGGGCGTTGCCACTGATTCTTCAGGTTGTCCTATCGATTCGGATAATGACGGCATTGATGATTACCTCGATAAGGAACAGTTCAGCAGAACTGGCGCTTATGTTAATGATGAAGGAGTTGAAATTACGGAGGACGACCTGATTGCACTGCTCAACAAATCCATGGCGGTTGGCCGCAATGAAATCGATCTTTACATCCGCACACCTGATTCTTATGCAGGACGCAGAGGCAGCGGACTGCCCATTCCGGAAAAATTTAAAACCATAGATGCTGACAGGGATAATTACATCTCCTTCGATGAAATGCTGAAGGAGATTGACCGTTACTTTGATTTTGAATCTCAGCTGTCAGCCACAGATATCTACGAACTGAACAGTTTCTTTTTCTCGCAATAGTATTGTTCTCAGCCTGACTGTTACTGTTTCATCATCCGGTCCATTTCCCGGCGTGAATCTTTTTTCTTCAAGTCCTCACGTTTGTCAAATTCTTTCTTACCGCGGGCAAGCGCTATTTCGAGCTTGGCATAACTGCTTTCAGCGATGAATATCCTGAGCGCAACGATGGTAAGCCCTTTTTCCTTAATGTTCTTTTCAAGCTTTTTAAGCTCCCTGCCCTTAAGCAGAAGCTTCCGGTCGCGTTTCGGGAAGTGATTGTTTATATTGCCAAAATCATACTCCGAAATGTGCATACCCTTGACATAAAGCTCACCCCGGTTGAAAAAACAATACGCATCAACCAGGCTGGCTTTTCCGGCACGTATGGATTTGATTTCGGTCCCGGTGAGTTGAATACCCGCAACAAATTTGTCGAGTATTTCATAATCATGCCAGGCCTTCTTATTCTTGATATTGATATCGGTCATCCCTGTTTCACTGCAGAATTGCAAAATAAGCTTATTTTATCCGATTTTCAATAAATTAGCCGCAATGAAATCAATGACATGTCTGACAAGTTCAATCTGGTTGCCGTTGTAGGCCCTACTGCAAGCGGTAAAACGGCTTTCGCTGCCCGCCTGGCCTCTCATATCCGGGGTGAAATTATCAGTGCTGATTCCCGGCAGATCTACCGTCGTATGAATCTGGGCACCGGCAAGGACTATTCCGATTACCGGGTAGCAGGCGCAGAAGTGCCCTGTCATCTTATTGATATTGCCGATCCGGGATACAGGTACAGTGTTTTTGAATACCAGCGCGACTTTTTCCGGGTATTCCGGGACATTCAATTGCGGAACAGGTTCCCGGTATTATGCGGCGGCTCAGGTATGTACATCGACGCAGCAACCCGGGGTTACCGTTTGGTGAATGTACCGCGCAACGACAGGTTGCGGACTGAACTCGGATCAAAAACCCTCAGTGAACTCGGTGACCTATTATCTGCCATGAAAACCCTGCATAACAAAACCGATGTGGACACCCCGGAGCGTGCAATAAGGGCGATTGAGATTGCCAATTATTACCGCGATAATCCGGGCCTCAGCGAAGATCTGCCAAAGTTGAACCCTTTATTTGTGGGTATTTTGTATGACAGGTTTGAAGAAAGGTCCCGGATTACGGCAAGGTTGGAGCAACGGCTGCAACAGGGCATGGTCGATGAAATCCGGGAACTCCTCCGGTCGGGCCTGTCTGCCGATTCTCTCTCCTATTATGGCCTTGAATACAGGTATCTTACGAATTACCTGCTGGGCAGGATGGATTACCCGACCCTATTTTCCCAGCTAAATACTGCCATATACCAGTTTGCCAAACGTCAGCGGACGTGGTTCCGCAAGATGGAACGTGAAGGATGCGACATCCACTGGCTCGATGGTAATATGCCCGTTGAAGAAAAAATAGATTCAGTTTTACATCTTCTGGGAAAGAAATAATGTCGTTGGATCACATCAAAGCCCATTTATGTGAAAAGCACAGGTAAGAGAGATAGAAGAAATACAACAAAATGATGATGGCAACTAAAATATTGAATTCCACCCTGTTTTTCTTGATCTTTCGCCGGATCATGATCCCAATATTGGGAACTATGGTGGAAGTGAGGAAAAACAAAAAATGGATATTGAACAAGGTTTCATAGGGCTGCTCACTTTCGGTAATTTCCTTCTTGCCGAATAATAGAAGGTAAGTAAAAGCAAGGAAGGAGGCCAAATAAAGCAGATAACTGATTTTAAGAAAAATAGTGGATTTCTGTCTCCTTTTATGATATCGGAAAGGCTTTAGGATCAATATTGTAACAATATAGAGGATAATATACCCGATCAGAAAGAAGGTCTGGAATACGCCGTGAAAGAAATTACCCATGGTACTGCTGATTGATCCATACCAAATTAGTAAAAAAACTGAGAATTTGCGATACTCAGGTATACTTTTATGAACCCCAAGGCAATGCTTCCAGCAGGGCTACATTCTCTACATGATGTGTATAAGGGAACATATCAACAGGCTGGGATTTTGCCAGCTTGTAATGCTCCGAAAGCAATTGAATATCCCTGGCCTGGGTGGCTGGATTACAGCTAACATACACAATCCGGTCAGGACGTGTTTCAATTATAGCCTGAATTACATCAGCATGCATGCCTGTTCGGGGGGGATCGGTAATGATCACATCCGGATGGCCATGCTGATCCATTAGTTCAGAAGTCAGCAATTCCCGGATATCTCCTGCCAGAAACTGTGAATTTGAAATACCATTCAATTGTGCATTTGCCTTTGCATCCTCCACAGCTTCGGATACAAATTCCAGGCCTACCACTTTCCGGCAGCTTCGGGCCAGAAAAAGGGCAATTGTTCCGGTACCTGTATAAAGGTCATACACTATTTCCTTTCCGGTGAGTCCGGCAAATTCCCTCGCGATGCAGTAGAGCCGGTAGGCCTGTCGGGTATTTGTCTGAAAAAATGATTTCGGCGATATTCTGAATTCCAGGTCCTCCATCTTTTCAACAAGGTGGTCCTGCCCCCTGAAAAGCTCGACATTGAGATCGTTCAGGGTATCATTGGCCTTGGGATTGATAACGTACATCAACGATGCAATCTGCGGAAAATTATTAGAGACAGCATTGAGCAAATTTTCCATGAGCTCATGGTCCCTTTTGAAAAATGAAAAAACAACCATCACTTCACCTGCTGCATTGTTGCGGATCAGCAGTGTTCTTAAGAATCCCTTCTGTTGCACCAGGTCAAAAAACTCCAGGTTGTTTTCCAAAGCATATTGTTTCACGAAATTCCGGATCTGGTTGGAAGGTTCGGGTTGCAGGTAACACGTAATGATATCGAGTACTTTGTCAAACTTTCCCGGTATATGAAAGCCCAGTGCCCGACGTTCTAACATAGATTCACCCGATTGAATCTCAGCGGATGTGAGCCATCGGCTGTGTGAGAATGTGTATTCAAGCTTGTTTCGGTAGAATTTCTGAGAGTCGGATGCAACAATCGGCATTATGAGTTTAACCTCTGCTTTTCCAATCCGCTCAAGCGCATCTACTACCTGCTGCTGCTTGAACCTCAGCTGTTCCCTGTAAGGAAGGTGTTGCCATTTGCATCCGCCACAAACGCCGAAATGATCACAGAAAGGCTTTTCCCTGTCGGGAGAATAGGCATGAAATTTCACCGGGTAACCCTCCATGAATCGCTTGCGTTTCCGGATCACCTGAACATCCACGACATCACCCGGCACGCATTGAGATACAAAAACCACCATGCCTTCATGGCGTGCGATGGCCTTGCCTTCAGCAGCAATATCAGTAATCAGCAAATTCTCAAGCAATGGTTTATGTCTTGACCTGCCACCCATTTTCAGATTTTGAACCGCAAATATAATTGAATAGTTGACATTTATATTTTACATTATTTGGCATTTATTGTAACTTCGCCATAGTCTCAAAACCCTAACTGCCATGAAAAAATCTTTTTTCATTGTTGGTTCTGCTTTAATCATTCTCGGTTCCTGCGATAAAACGGCGAAAGAACCGGTTACAAACGTTTCGGATACGGCTGTTATTAAAGAACTGTACAGTGATGGCACGGTAAAGTCAGAAGCCTCTGCCATTGGTGAACTCAGGCAGGGATGGACCAAAAATTACAGCCGGCAGGGAACTTTAATTTCTGAAGTATACTATGTGGATAATGTCAGGCATGGCCCGGCCAGGAATTACTACGCCACCTCAGGCAAGCTGAATTCCTCTTTCGAATATGTAAATGGCGTTAAACAGGGTGATGAGATTTACTATTATGAAAGCGGTCAGAAATACCGGGTTTCACCTTTTGTGAACGGAAAGATCGAAGGCATGCAAAAACTCTATTACGAGAACGGTGATCTGCTGGCCGAGATACCGTATAAAGAAGGATCACCGGGTGTTGGACTCAAGGAATACAAGAAGGATGGAACCCTTGTTACGGATTATCCAAGGTTGGTGATTCAAAAGGAAGATCATCTTAGTGATGCCAATAAAGTGCTTTTGATAATCAGTCTCTCCAATGGTGATGATGATGTAAAATTCTACAGGGGTGCCCTTGCGGAGGGCAAATATCTCCACGGAAAAATGTTATCACTGGCCACCCAAAACGGTGCAACAAAGCTCGACTATAACATTCCCCCGGGGGCTGCGATCAGCCAGAAGATCACCATATCGGCCAATTACAAAACACGGTACGGGAATCCCCTGATTCTCAGCAAAACTTATGATCTGCAGGTGTTAAACGATAAATAACCTATGTATTCCCTGTTTGCTAAAGAAATAAAGAGCTTTTTCAATTCACTGACCGGTTATATAGTGATTATTGTTTTCCTGCTGATCAACAGCATGTTCATGTGGGTTTTTGAGGGTTCCATGAATGTCCCTGCCGGAGGGTATGCGACCATGGATGCACTGTTCACCCTGGCTCCCTGGGTATTTTTGATGCTGATACCGGCAGTGACCATGCGCAGTTTTGCAGAAGAAAAACGTGCCGGAACGCTTGACCTGTTGCTGACCCGTCCGCTTTCTGAAATGCAGATCATCGTTTCCAAGTACCTGGCAGCAGTAGTGCTTATTTTACTTGCCCTGCTTCCAACCCTGGTATATTATTACTCCATAGTCAGGCTCGGAAACCCGATCGGAAATATCGATAAAGGAGGCACCTGGGGATCTTACATCGGCTTACTGATGCTGGCCGGCGTTTATGCTTCCATAGGAATCTTTTGTTCTTCCCTGACCGACAACCTGGTAGTGTCGTTTTTGCTGGCCGCTTTTTTTTGCCTGGTCATGTGTTACGGATTTGAACAGCTCGGTTCTTTACTTACCATGGGGAAAGCAGGAAAAGTGATCGTCTCACTCGGGATTATTGAGCATTACCGATCCATTAGCCGTGGCGTGATCGATACCCGGGATGTGGTATATTTTTTTGCGCTGGTACTGGTTTTCCTTTTCATGACCAGAGCCCGGCTGGAAACTTTCAGAAAATAGAATTCCCGGCCATGAAGAAGCGTTTGAAAACATCGAATTCCCTTATCAGACTTTTGGTTTCACTGGCTGCCATTATTCTGTCAGCCTGCCTGTTGTCATCCTTTTTCTACAGAATTGACCTGACATCCGAGAAACGATACACACTTTCCAAATTCAGCAAAAAATCACTGCGTAACCTGAAAGATGTTGTTTATGTAAAAGTCTACCTCGATGGTGATCTGAACATACCTTTCAGGAAAATGCAGCAAAGCCTGAAGGAAACACTCGATGAATTCAGGGTATATGCCGGTGACAACCTCGAGTATGAATTCATCAATCCCTTTGCCGGTAAAAATGCCAAACTGAAGGAGGATATGGTGAATGAGCTCTATGAGAAAGGCCTTAAGCCCACCAATATCCTGGACACGGATAAAGAAGGCGGCACCTCTGAAAAGCTGGTATTTCCGGGTGCTCTTATTCAATTCAGGGGCACTGAGGTACCCGTTAACCTGCTCAGAAACGATCCCGGAACTCCTGCTGAAGAAAATATCAATAATTCCATCCAGGCTTTTGAGTTTGAGTTCATCCGGGTAATCAGTTCTCTTTCTGCCGATTCAGTAGAAAAAATTGCATTTCTTGAAGGACACGGAGAATTTGATGAATACCAGGTAGGTGATATAACCCATGAATTGGGCTGGTATTTCCAGGTTGACCGGGGAAGGATCAATGGTAAACCGGGAATACTTGACCAGTATAAAGCAGTAGTTATTGCCGGCCCTGCTTCACCCTTTCATGAGAAGGATAAATATGTGCTCGATCAATACATCATGAACGGTGGCAAGGTATTGTGGTTCATCGATATGGTAAATGCCAGTCTCGACAGCATCAGTGAAGGCGGTCCCATGGTTGCGCTCATCAGAACATTGAATATTGAGGATCTGCTTTTCAGGTACGGCGTCAGAATCAACCCCGTCCTGATACAGGATGTGCAGTGCGATAAGATCCCCGTGAACGTTGCGCTTGCAGGCAATGCCCCGAACTTCGTGCCTTCACCCTGGCTCTACTCACCCTTGCTTACTACTCCCGATTCACACCCGGTTACCCGAAATCTCAACATGATCAGAACTGAATTCACCGGTTTTATCGATACGCTGGAAGCGAGAAAAGAGATCAGTAAAACAGTGTTGCTCAAAACATCCGATTTCTCCAGGCAGGTGGTGGTACCCGTTATGATAAGCCTCGAAGAAATAAGACTGGTCCCGCAGGAAAGCCAGTTTACCAACCGGTATTTACCCATTGCCGTACTCCTGGAAGGAAACTTCGAATCCGCATTCCGGAACAGAATGATCTCCGCCTTGTTCCCCGACACGACAGTAAAGTTCAAGGATACCGGCTCCCCATCCAAAATGCTCGTTGTGGCCGACGCCGATATCATCAGGAATGATGTGAGACCCACTCCCCAGGGTGTTTACATCTCACCTCTCGGATTTGACCGATATACCCAGCAGACCTTCGGGAACAGGGAATTCATTGTGAATGCCATTCAATATATGACGGGACATGGCGATCTAATCAGTTTACGTTCGCGTGAAATTACCCTGCGGTTGCTCGATAAGTCCAAAATTAAGAATGATCAGACCAGGTGGAAACTGATTAATACCATTGGCCCGCCGCTCATCATTATTCTGGCAGGCATTCTCTATTCCTGGATCCGAAAAAGAAGATTTGGCAAGAACTGATCACTCGAACTGAAACGTACAGGGGATTTTTAAAAAAATTGAAATCAGTCGCCCGGGACAATCTTTTTTTTCGTAATATTGATTTCCTGATTGTAACAGGTAATCATCAATCTAATAGTGTGTTTTATTTATATTTAAAATCTTTTCTGCATGAAATTTGTCGTATCAAGCATTGACCTGCTGAATCATCTTCAGGGTTTAAGCCGGGTAATCAGTTCAAAGAATACGCTTCCAATTTTAGATAATTTCCTTTTTAAGCTCGATGGGAAAACCCTTGAAATTACTGCTTCTGATCTCGAAACCACCATGGTCACAACCATGGAACTGGAAAATACGGATGGATCAGGCAGTATTGCTATTCCCGCGAAGCTGATCACTGACTCACTCCGTGAGTTTCCCGATCAGCCGCTTACCTTTACGATCAACACGGATACCTATGCCGTTACCATCAGTTCGGAAAACGGACAGTTTTCAGTGGTCGGTCAGCATGGCGAAGACTTTCCGCAGTTGCCCAAAATAAAGCCGGAACGCAGTGTTTCCCTGCAAATTTCCGCTGCATCCCTGGTAACCGGCATTACCAACACATTGTTTGCCACAGCTGATGATGAACTCCGTCCGGTGATGAACGGTATATTTATGGAGCTGAGTCCCGCCGATATCACTTTCGTGGCCTCAGACGCACATAAGCTCGTGCGATACAAGCGGAAGGATGTGAATGCCGATGCCAGCGCATCCTTCATCCTGCCCAAGAAGCCTGCAGGCCTGCTGAAAAACCTGCTTTCCAAGGGGCATGAACAGGTGACCATTGAATTTGATGACAAGAATGCATTTTTCATCTTGCCCAATTATCAGGTGGTATGCCGACTCGTGGAAGGCAATTATCCCAGTTATAATTCGGTAATACCTACCAATAATCCAAATAAACTGATCATTGACCGGATTAAACTGCTGAACACCATCCGGCGCGTATCTGTTTTCTCCAATCAGGCCAGCAACCTGGTGCGGTTATCACTGAAGGGAAACAGGCTTACGGTTTCGGCCCAGGACATTGACTTTGCAACATCGGCTGTTGAAGAGGTTACCTGTCAGTACAACGGTGATGAGCTCGAAATAGGCTTTAAATCAACCTTTATGGTTGAGATCCTCGGCAATATCCAATCCACCGAGGTATCTATTGAACTTTCCGATGCATCAAGGGCAGGCCTGTTTATTCCTTTTGACAAGGAAAATGAAAATGAAGATGTGCTGATGCTCCTGATGCCCATGATGATCAATTCATAGTTCCGGCATGAAGCTGAATCTCCGAAATCCCCTCATTTTCTTCGATCTTGAGACAACCGGAATTGATGTGGCCCTTGACCGCATTGTCGAAATTTCGTACCTGAAAATCTATCCAAACGGTGATGAAGAATCAAAAACCATGAAGGTGAATCCCACAATTCCCATTCCACCCAAGGTAACTGCGATTCACGGGATCACCGATGAGGATGTAAGAGATGCGCCCAAGTTCAGCGAGATTGCCAAAACACTTACCAAAGTTTTTGAAGGGTCTGATTTCGCTGGCTATAATTCCAATAAATTCGACCTCCCCCTGCTGGCTGAAGAGTTCCTGAGAGCGGGTGTTGACGTCGACCTGAAAAAAAGAAAGTTTATTGATATTCAGGTAATTTTTCATAAAAAGGAGCAAAGAACACTGGGCGCTGCTTATAAATTCTACTGTGACAAGAACCTGGAGGATGCTCATACGGCTGAGGCTGATACCCGGGCCACCTATGAGGTTCTGAAAGCGCAGCTCGACCGGTATGCCGATCTTCCCAATGATGTGGATGAACTGTCAAAATACTCCAGCCATAACCGCAACGCCGACTTCCTGGGACGAATCATATACGATGACGAGGGAATTGAGATCTTCAATTTCGGTAAATACAAAGGACAGCGTGTGACAGAAGTGTTGAAAAAGGATCAGGGTTATTATGCCTGGATGATGAATGGTCAGTTCCCACTGCATACCAAGAACGTGCTGACGAGCATCAAACTGAGGGAGGCCTTCGGAAAAAAATAACTGCTATGAAAATTATCTGCATCGGACGTAATTACGTTGAACATGCCCGGGAACTCAACAATCCCCTGCCTTCTAAACCGGTGTTTTTCATGAAACCCGATTCTTCCCTGCTGATCAATAATAATCCGTTCTTCCTGCCTGATTTTTCAAATGAAATTCATTATGAGGCTGAGATCGTACTAAAGATTTCACGCCTGGGTAAAAACATTCAAAAACAATTCGCACATCGTTACTATAGTACCCTCGGAATAGGCATTGATTTTACAGCCAGGGATCTGCAGGATGCCTGCAAGAAAGCCGGCCATCCCTGGGAGATCGCCAAATCCTTCGATCAGTCCGCTGTTATCAACCGCTTTATCCCGCTGGCATCCGTTCCTGATCCGCTGGCCATCAACTTTCAGCTTGACCTGAACGGGAAAACCTTGCAAAAAGGCAATACAAGAGATATGATCTTCTCATTCGATGAAATCATTGCCTATATTTCCACCTTTATCACACTGAAAACCGGCGATTTGATTTTTACGGGCACACCTTCAGGTGTAGGGCCTGTCAAAACAGGGGATCACCTGGTGGCTTCGGTGGAGGAGCAGGTGTTGCTTGACTTTTATGTGCGTTAGAGCAGTTAATTTTATTTGAACTGTTTCCAACTTACTGAAAAATAACGTAGGTTTGCAGCATACTATCGCAGAGGTATGATACAATCAATGACGGGATATGGCAAGGCATCATGTGAGTTGGGGGAAAAGACCGCCACATTCGAGATCAAATCACTTAACAGCAAACAATTCGATCTGTATTTCAGATTACCCAACGCCTACCGCGACAGGGAAATGGAAATGCGCAATGATTTGGCGAACCGGCTGAAAAGAGGCAAGGTGGAGGTGAACCTGACCCTGGAATTTCCCGAAGGAAAACAGGCCACTCAAATCAATGCCGGAGTTGTGAAAGCCTATTACAGCCAGCTGAAAACCATCGCAGGAGAGATCGGGATTCCTGAACATGAACCCATGCTTCAGGCTATATTGCGAATGCCTGATGCCATGAATAACGGAAAAGAGGCAATTGATCCCTCCGAAACACAAAAGCTTGCAGAGACACTCGCCCTTGCCCTGGATGAATTGGAAAAATACAGGAATAACGAAGGATCTGCCCTGGCGGCCGACATTTCGAAACGGATTGGACTGATTGAATCCTTCCTCGGGCAAATCGAACCTTTTGAAAATGAACGTTCCCTGGCTCTGAGAAATAAACTCGAAAGTTCACTTCTCGAATTCATCCCCCAGGAAAGCCTGGACAAAAACCGTTACGAACAGGAACTGATCTACTACCTCGAAAAACTTGATATTTCCGAAGAAAAAACCAGGTTGCGTCATCACTGCAAATATTTCCTTGAGGTGATGAAGGAATCGGACCAGGTTGGCCGGAAACTCGGATTTGTTGCCCAGGAAATTGGCCGGGAGATCAACACCATTGGTTCAAAAGCCAGTCATTCCGGAATCCAGAAGCTTGTAGTGCTCATGAAAGATGAGCTCGAAAAGATCAAAGAACAATTGATGAACGTTTTGTGAAGGTATGACCGGAAAAGCAGTGATTATCTCAGCTCCTTCAGGCGCTGGTAAGACCACCATAGTGAAACACCTGCTCGGAATCAGGGAGTTGAAGCTGGCGTTTTCAGTTTCGGCTTGCACAAGGCCTGCCCGCGAGGGGGAGAAAGACGGGCTTGATTATTTTTTCCTGGAAGTGAGCAGTTTCAAAAGCATGATCGATGAGGGCGCCTTTGTTGAATGGGAAGAGGTTTATAAAAACAGCTATTACGGAACCCTGAAAAGTGAGGTGGATCGCATCTGGAAAATGGGGCACCACGTTCTGTTTGATGTTGACGCAATGGGCGGTATCAATCTGAAAAGCAAATTCGGGGAGAATGCACTTTCCATTTTTGTTATGCCCCCTTCCATTGAAATCCTGAAACATCGGCTTGAAGCCCGAGGAACCGAATCGGAAGAAAAAATCAGGAACCGGATCAATAAAGCAGTGCTTGAAATAAAATTTGCCGGGAAATTTGATGTTACCCTCATAAATGATGACCTGGCTACAACCCTCAGGGAGGCTGAAAAGCTGGTTACCGGATATCTGAAAAACCGTTCATGACCATGAAGACCGGTCTGTTCTTTGGTTCATTCAATCCTATCCATATCGGGCATATGGCAATCGCCAATTATATGATTGAATTCACCGATCTGGATCAATTATGGTTTGTGATATCTCCACAGAATCCCCTGAAAAAAAAATCCTCGCTGCTCGAAGACCATAAGCGCAGGAGTCTGCTCGAAATTGCAATTGAAAAGGATGACAGGTTCAGGGTTTGTGATATCGAGTTCCGTTTGCCTAAACCATCCTATACCATCGATACACTTACATACCTGGCTGAACTCCACCCGAAGAACGAATTCATCCTGATTATGGGATCCGACGGACTGTCCACTTTCCCAAAATGGAAAAACTACCGGGTCATCGAAGAAAATTATGTCCGGTATATCTATCCGCGGCCGGGTTATCCGTTTAAAGCAGAAGATTACACCCATGTGAAGGTATTCGATGCCCCGCAGATGGAAATATCTTCGACCTTTATCAGGCAAGCGCTGCATTCTAAACACGATATCAGGCATTTTCTGCCGCCCGGGGTTTTCAATTACATAACCCAAATGCATTATTACAAAACATGATCCTCAACATCGTGCTCCTGCTTGTTGGATTTGGCCTGCTCATCAAAGGCGCCGATTACCTGGTGCTGGGATCATCCTCCCTGGCCAGGCGTTTTAATATTTCTGAACTTATTATTGGTCTTACCATTGTAGCATTCGGAACCTCAATGCCTGAACTCATTGTCGGTGTTGTTTCAGCTACGAAAGGCCTCAATGACGTTACTTTTGGCAATGTCATCGGAAGTAATATTTTTAACCTTTTCTTAATCCTGGGAATTTCCGCTTTTATCTTTCCGATCAGGGTGCAGCATTCCACGATAATGAAAGAGATTCCCTATACCATTATTGCAGCCCTGGTTTTGTTCATTCTTGCCAATGATCATCTTTATTCGGAAGACCGGCCAAACAGGATAGGTTTCGCGGATGGAATGATTATGCTGGCATTTTTCCTGTTCTTCATGTATTATGTCTTTCAAAACATGAAAAATGACAACCAGGATATCATCATTGACCCTAAAAAATACAGTGTTTGGAAGACTTTGCTTTTGATAGTAACCGGACTGGCCGGCCTGGTTTTTGGCGGCCGGATGTCAGTGAATAATGCGGTGGATATCGCCCATCAATTGGGAATCAGTGAGCGGATTATCGGACTTACAATCATTGCTGTGGGAACCTCCCTGCCCGAACTCGCCACCTCAGCGGTAGCCGCCTACCGGAAAAATTCTGATATAGCCGTTGGCAATGTCGTCGGATCAAATATTTTCAATATCTTTCTGGTATTACCGGTATCTGCCCTCATTCATCCCTTGCCTTTCAGTAAAACTTTCAATACTGACATCACTGTATTGATTGCCGGTACCATATTGCTGTTGTTCTTCACCCACTCCGGAAAAAAAGCCACTATTGATCGCTGGGAAGGCTTGTTCCTGACGCTGGGATTCCTGGGTTACACCCTGTGGCTGATATTCTCCGGCAGTTAACGTTATTGCCGCCCCATGGGGTGGCGCAGAAACAATATATTTATAACTTTGATCCTTTTATTGATCACCGGTAATGAAATCAAGGCTGAAATTCTTCTTTCGCTATTTTGCTTTCTGGCTCGCACTGTTCATCCTGGGTAAAATTGCCTTTCTCTTTTATCAACACAGTCAGTCATTTCACTTGCCTTTTACAGACTGGTTCAGGATCATCGGCCATGGTTTCCTGCTCGACCTCTCTGCCACCGGGTATTTCGTGCTGTTACCCCTAGTTGTTCTGATCGGGACTTCTTTCTCAAATTACAAACTGCCCGGGTGGCTGATCGGTGGCTATACCGGTATTGCGCTTTTCCTTTTCATCATCATTACCCTGGTTGATTTTGAAATATACAAGTACTGGGGGGTCCGGCTTGACAGCACAGCTCTCCGGTTCGTTGACAAACCCCGTGAAATGCTGGCTTCTACCAGCTGGTCCATGGTCATGCTCTTGCTCATTTCCTTAATCGCATTCATGAGTCTGTTCTTCTACTTGTATCGCCGGTATGTGGCTGTTTTGCTGGCTAACTCGCAGAAGCCACGATGGGTGGGACTATTATTTTTTGTGCTCTTGCTACCCTTTGTCTTCCTCGCCATCCGCGGTAGTTTTGGCATTGCTCCCATCAGTGTATCCAGGGTTTACTTCCATCCTGAACCGTTTCCCAACTATGCTGCCAACAATGTGGTATGGAACCTGGGGCATTCCCTGCTGGAAAAAAAGGACCAGCCCAATCCGTTTAAATATCTCGATGATCAGACAGCCCGCCGATACCTTGATGAATTGTTTGCAGAGGATTCAACCCGCATTGAACTCCTTAACAACAGGCGTCCCAATGTAATCCTGATCATCATGGAGAGCTTCACCGCCAAATTGGTTGAACCCCTGGGTGGATTACCCGGTGTAACACCAAACTTCAATCAGCTTTGCAGGGAAAGCGTACTTTTTACCAATTTTTTTGCCAATGATTCCCGCACGGACAAAAGTATTGTATCGATATTAAGCGGTTATCCTGCCCTTGGGAAAATATCGATCATTAAATTCCCCAATAAAACCCAGAAATTGGGGATCATTTCCCGGGAGTTGGCACAAGCCGGGTATCAGACTTCATTCCTGTATGGTGGCGATGTTGATTTTGCCAATATCCGGTCCTATTTGGTAAATGGAAGTTTTCAGAACATCGTGGAGGTTTCGGATTTTAATAAGTCACAGCAGACAGGCCGATGGGGAGTGCATGATAGTTATACCTTTCAGCGATTGTATGACGATTGCAATGCATCCGATACGCCATTCTTCAAAGTCTTTCTTACCCTGAGTAACCACGAACCATTCGATTTACCTGTTAGACCAAGATTTGGCAACAAAACAATCGACGATAAGGTCAGCAGTTCGGCCTATTACACCGACAGCTGCATGGGTGATTTTATTCAAAAAGCCAGACTTACCAACTGGTGGAATAATTCACTGATTATCATGCTCGCCGATCACGGCATCAAATATCCCGGAAACACCATTGTATACTATCCCGAAAAGTACAGGATCCCCATGATATGGACCGGTGGGGCCATAAAATCCGATACCCTCATAACCACCTATTCTTCCCAGTCCGATCTGGCCAGAACGCTACTTAACCAATTGAATATGGATGCTTCAGCCTATCCCCTCAGCAAGGACATTTTCAGGGCAAAACATCAGTTTGCCTTTTATGAATTCAACAATGGTTTCGGCATGATGTCCGACACTGCTAAATACGTCTATGACAATGATCTGCAAAAGGTGATCCTGAACCAGGGCGGAATATCGGATTTCTTTCTGCAGTGTGGGATGGCTGTCCAGCAAGAGGTTTATGACGTGTTCCTTAAAAATTAAAGGCTTTCCAACGGATTACAGGATGAAAATCAGAGCCCTTATCATCAGCAGCATAACCCAAAGTGCACCGTCTCGACCTGATGCAGAGCTGATTTTAGGACTTCACAGTCAGGGTATTGACGTTGATGTCATGATCCCCGTTGATTCACGCATGATCGGACGATTTGCGGATTCCGGCATCCGTGTGATCCCGGATCACCCAAAACGAAAATTCAGCCTGAGATCCATCCTGCGTATCCGAAAGGAGATCCGGGAAAGGAAATATCAGATCATACATTTGTTCAATACCAAAGCCATTGTGAATGGGTCCCTGGCCGCAACGGGAATGAATGTTAAGGTGATTGCCTACCGCGGTGCTGCAGGAATGTACTGGTATGATCCTACAGCATGGTTGTCCCACCTGAATCCGCGTATTGACCGCCTGATCTGCAACTCGCGGTATGTTCAGCAACATATGCAGCGGCAGTTGCTGTTCCGGCCAGGCAAAGCAGTGATGATTCACAAGGGCATGGATCCCGAATGGTTTACGGAGGTATCACCCATCGCGAGACAAGAGCTTGGCGTTCCGGAAGATGCTTTGGTGATAGGCTGTGTGGCCAATGTCCGGCCTATTAAAGGAGTGCCTTATCTGATTAAAGCTTCGTATCATATCGATCCGGCCTTGCCGGTACACATACTGCTGATCGGTTCCGGCATGGATTCATCGGACAACTTTAGCCTCATCCGATCGAGTCCACTGAGAGACCGGATCCATATCTTGGGATACCGACCGGATGTTTATGAAATCATTGCGGCATGCGATATTTATATTCAGCCTTCTCTGAGCGAAAGTCTGAGCCGCAGTGTGATGGAGGCCATGTGCCTGGGTGTTCCCTGCATTGTATCTGATATCGGTGGTTTACTGGAACTGGTGGAACATGAAAAATCAGGACTTGTCACGGAAAGAGGCAATCCCATAGCAATTGCGCAGGCAATAGAAAGAATGGCAGGTGACAGGAAATTGAGAAAGTCTTATGCAGGTGAAGCCATCATCCGGATGAAAACGACATTCTCGGTTGAAAACATGGTTGCCAGTACCCGGATACTCTATGAAGAAATGGTTAAGTGAAGTACTGCATGTTGTAGAATTTGCGGTATTCCCCGTTGATCGCCAGCAGCTCATCATGAGTTCCACGTTCAATGATTACGCCATTCTGTAAAACAAAGATCTCATCGGCATGCACAATGGTAGAAAGCCGATGAGCTACCACAATGGAGGTTCTGTTCTCCATCAGTTTGGTGAGTGCATCCTGCACCAGTTTTTCCGACTCTGTGTCCAGTGAGGAAGTGGCTTCATCCAGGATCAGGATCGGCGGGTTCTTCAGAACCGCCCGGGCTATGCTCAAACGCTGCCGCTGTCCGCCGGAAAGCTTGCTTCCCCTGTCGCCAATCGTAGCATAATAGCCGCCTTCGGTGGCTTCAATGAATTCATGCGCATGGGCAACACGCGCCGCATTGACGACCTCATCCTCTGTGGCATGTTCCACACCAAAAGCAATGTTGCTGAAAAAAGTATCGTTGAAAAGAATGGGGTCCTGGTTGACAATTCCCATGAGGCCCCTGAGATCAGTGATCTTCAGGTCCCGTATATCATGCCCGTCAATAAGGATCTGACCGCTTTCCACATCATAAAACCGGGGCAACAGGTCCACCAGGGTGGATTTGCCCGACCCGGAATGCCCAACGAGGGCAATGGTTTTACCCTTTTCAAGCCGGATTTGAATATCATTCAGAACAAGATCCGTCTTATAGCGGAATGATACATTCCGGTATTCGACGGCCTGGTGAAACTTCTTTATCGGTCTGGCATCGGGTTTTTCGAGGATATTGGAAGATGTGTTCAGTATCCTGTTGATCCTCTCCATGGAGGCCAGTCCTTTCTGGATGCTGTAATATTCCTGTGATAAGGATTTGGCCGGATTAATGATGGTATAGAATATGCCTATATAAGCGAGGAACTGGGCAGGACCCAGTACGTCCCTGCCGCCCAGGATCAGGTGACCGCCAAAACACATCACAATGATGATCACTGCGGTTCCCAGTAGTTCACTGATCGGATGTGCGAGATACCTTCGCTTGAGCAAACGGTTCATGATCCTGCGGTAATCCTCAGTCTCACGATGAAACCGGCCCGTGATCTTGGGTTCAGCATTGAACGCTTTGATAACCCTTAAACCCGATAAGGTTTCCTCAATGGTGTTCAGCAACTCTCCCATTTTGTTCTGCCCGGCCATGGATCTTTTCTTGAGGGATTTGCCGATACGTCCGATAATCAGCATTACAACCGGGAATAAAACAAAAACAAACAGGGTCAGCTGCCAGCTCATGATAAACATGATGACAACTGCTACCAGGATGATGACCGGGTTCTTCAGTATCATGTCGAGCGAGTTCATGATGGATGACTCCACCTCCTGCACATCGCCGGTGATCCTCGACATGATATCTCCCTTGTGCTCCTCGGTGAAAAAACCGATGGGCAGGGATACCGTCTTTTCAAAAATCCGGTTCCGGATATCGCGTACAACGGAATTACGCAGGAAAATGATATTGTAATTGGCCAGGTAGGTGAATCCGACCTTGAAAAACACCATGAGTATCAGAAAAAGTCCGATAAAAATCAAAGCTACCGTACCGCCCTGGGTATCGGAAATTCTGGTTATTGTGCTGTAAATGTCGTGCAGCAATGCATCCTTGAATTCATTAAAGCTGCCCATGGATTCCCGCAAAGGAATAATACCATATACCTTTTCCGAAATCCCGAATAAAATCTTCAGCAGGGGAATCATGGTAACGATGGAAAATACGTTGAAAAAGGCGCTGATAAAATTGAACAGCAGGTTGAGCCACAGGTATTTCTTATACGGCGGCACATATCGCATCATTACCCTTAAAAACTCCTTCATGGATCTGATAAGCTAAATTCGCCCCAAATGTAAGAACTATTATGAAATCCTGCCGTGGATATATTTATAATCAGCAAATAATTGTCATATTTGAATTTATTTTAACAGCTTGAAACCCACCAGACAACTGATAATCCTGACAGGTTTGTTAACGCTGTCAGTCATCATGCGTTTCTTCTCATTTTTTCCTTCTGTTATAAGTCATGATGAAGGAACCTATTTTGTGATCGCCCGTGAAATACTGCAGGGTAAAATCTATTTTGCAGATGTGGTGGATACCAAGCCCATCGGTATCTTTCTGATCCTGGGACTTTTCATCCGGTTCATCAGCTCCTCTATTTTCATGATCCGGCTTTTCACTGCGCTGATTGTTGGTCTTACGGCCTTTACTATTTATAAAATCAGTTTATACGAACAGGGTGAGCAGAAGCCAGCCATTGCTGCAGGAGTGATTTTCATCTTCCTGCTCTCGGTATTCTCCTATTTCGGGGTTTTCATCAACCCGGAACTATTTTATTCCCTTACCACGGCATTAGCATTTTACCTTTTTATCCGTACGCGAAATACAGGGGGATTCCTGCTGCTTGGTTTTCTGATGGGCATAGGTTTTATTCTCAAGTATGTTGTGTTGTTTGACGTGGCTGCCTGGTTGCTGTTCTATTTTATTACCACGCTCCTCCGGAAAGACCGTGAGGAAACATGGAACGTATTTTTCCGGTGTGCAACCGCCTGTTTTGGATTCCTGATTCCTTTTGTTACTGTGATGATCTATTACTACCAGGTCGGACACCTGCAAGAGTTCTGGTTTTACACCTTCGGGGTTACGAGCCGCATACCGGTTGAGCGAACCTTTCTTAAAACAATCATTTTCATCGGGGATTTCCACCTCCGGTTTCTCCCGGTGGTGTTTTTTTTCTATTATGTATTGTTCAAAACAAATGGAAATGCTTCAAAACCCCTGATCACCCATGGTCTTATCATCACCTGGTGCCTGATGGTTTTACTGGCGGTTGTTTTGCCCGGAAAACCTTTTGGGCATTATTTCATACAGCTGATGCTACCGCTAAGTATTGTCGCCGGAAGGTTTTTCAGTGATAAACTGTCGAAACCGCTATGGATAAAAAGGATTATCGGTTATCCAACAGGCGTGATTATCATTTTCGTTCTGATTTCCGGAAATGTATTGATGCAAAAGCACGATTACTTTGATAAACCTGATTATCCCGAACAGGTATCGGAGTTCCTGAAACCGAAGCTCAAACCTGAAGACAGGATCTATACGGGCAATTATCACCAGGTGGTGTATTATTTATTGGATAAGGATTGCCCGGTAAAGTATGTGCACCGAACCCTGATGTGTGATTTGGAACATCGGAGTGCCCTGAAGATTGATCTTCCCGGTGAAATGAATGCTTTAATGGCCATCGATTTCAGGTTCATCCTCATGGAAAAGCCTTTCTGCTACGAACCCATGAATGCGCATATCCGGGATAATTACATGCTGATAAAGGAAATTCCGGGGATAGTCAGGATATACGAGAGGAAATAGTTATGCAGTTGTGCAGTTTTGCCATTTCCCAATTCCCAAATCACCTAATCACCTAATCACCTAATCACCTAATCACCTAATCACCTATTTCTACACCCCCGTATAATTAAACGGTGTCAGCCCTTTCAACTCCTGCTTAACGCTTTCGGCAACCTTTAATCCCTCAATAAAGTCATGCAACTGATCCCGCGTTATCGTGGTATTCGTGCGCGTGAGATCCTTCAGCGCTTCGTATGGATTCGGATAGCCTTCGCGTCGCAATATGGTTTGTATGGCTTCGGAGATGACCGTCCAGTTAGCTTCGAGGTCGGATTCCAGGGCCGTTTTGTTCAGGATTATCTTATCGAGGCCGCGCAGCAGCGATTTGAACGCTATGATCGTATGGGCAAACGGAACGCCGATGTTCCTGAGAACCGTGGAATCGGTGAGGTCACGCTGAAGGCGCGATATGGGCAACTTGGCAGATAAATGCTCAAAGATGGCATTGGCAACACCCAGATTACCTTCCGAATTCTCAAAATCAATGGGATTGACCTTATGCGGCATCACCGAAGAACCGACCTCCCCTTCCCTGATCTTCTGTTTGAAATATTCCATGGAAATATAGGTCCAGAAATCTCTGTCGAGATCGGTCAAAATGGTATTGATCCGTTTCAGACCATCGAAAAGCGCACCCAGGTTATCATAATGTTCAATCTGGGTGGTGGTTTGCTGCCGGTTCAGGCCCAAGGTAACATTCACAAAGTGATTGGCAAAACCAACCCAGTCGGTTTGCGGATAAGCTGCCACATGCGCGTTGAAATTACCCGTAGCGCCACCGAATTTGGCCGATACGGGAATATGTATCAGTTGTTCTTTCTGTATTTTCAGGCGTTCGACAAAAACACCGATCTCCTTGCCTAACCGGGTTGGAGAAGCAGGCTGACCATGGGTGCGGGCCAGCATGGGAATATCTTTCCATTCTGCAGCAAAAGCCGAAAGCTTTTCAAGAATCCTGTCGAGCATGGGCAGGTATACATTGTTCAACGCCAGCTTTACAGTTAGTGGTATAGCTGTGTTGTTGATATCCTGCGAAGTAAGTCCGAAATGAATGAATTCCTTGAATTCGCTCAGCTTTAATTCATCAAAGCGATTCTTCAGAAAATATTCGACAGCCTTTACATCATGGTTGGTAACCTTTTCGCTTTCCTTAACCTTTTGAGCATCGGCAGTGGAAAATATGCGGTAAATATTGCGGAGAAGCTCATAATCTGTTTTTCTGAAACCGGCAAGTTGCGGAATGGACATTTCGCAAAGGGCAATGAAATATTCGATTTCCACATATACCCGGTATTTAATGAGGGCAAACTCCGAATAATACTGATCGAGGTCAGTCACCAGGGCTCTGTACCGGCCGTCAACCGGCGAGATGGCCGTGAGTTGTGATAATTCCATATTTGCATTTTAGGTATACGAAGATATTGAATTGGTTTGATTATTTTTGATCTCAATTAGCTGTAAACTGTTTTTCTCATGAGAAAACTAATCTTCTTACTTTGGGTTATAGTCGTTCTAAACCCTCTTCAGGCGCAGGTTACACAAAAAACAGGGAGCAAAGGAATACCCAATTTCGATATCGAACAGACAAGCGGCAGTCACCTCCGGGCTGCGAATCTGGTAAAGGGTCAACCCGTGATGTTCGTTTATTTTGATCCCGATTGTGACCACTGTACGATGTTTATCCAGGAACTGCTGAAGCAGATCAATGCTTTTAAAAACATACAAATTGTAATGGTCACTTACATCCCGATAAGATCTCTTAAAAAATTCGTGACTGATTCCGGCATCGGTAAATATCCGGTCATCAAGGTGGGTACCGAAGGAAGCAACTTTATTGTCCGTTATCATTACAACGTTGTGCAATTCCCCTTCCTGGCATTGCATGATAAGAACGGCAGTTTGTTTGCCACGTATGAAAGCGAAGTGCCGTCACCGGGGGAACTGGCAGCGTTATTTAGTAACAAGTGACGAGTAACGAGTGATGAGCGTGCATGGGTATAGGGCATGCTCACTCCCCAATTCCCAAATCTCACTCATCACTCATCACTCGTTACTCGTTACTACTTTCCAAACCTGTAATACAAATCATTCCACCTCAATTCTTTCTTGATATCACTGATTGTGGTATTCTTTCCGATGTGGATAAATTCAATTCCCGCTATTTCTGCGAAGTCTTCGAGATACCGGGCGTCAACAGCCTGGCTGAACGCTGTGTGATGAGCGCCACCGGACAAAATCCAGGCTCCTGCCCCGGTTTTCAGATCGGGTTGGGGAACCCACATGGCCCTGGCCACAGGCAACTTGGGCATATCGGCATCCGCTTTCACGCAATCCACCGAATTAACGATCAACCGGAACCTTGTTCCGAGGTCAATTAAGCTGGCATTGATCGCAGGTCCCTCAGGAACGTTGAAAACCAGACGTGCCGGATCAGCTTTGCCTCCGATACCCAGGGGATGGACTTCCAATTTGGCTTTGCCCTTGCCAATGGTAGGGCATATCTCAAGCATATGGGCGCCCAGCACTTTCATCCCTTTGGGATTGAGGTGATAGGTATAATCCTCCATGAAGGAGCAGCCGCCTTTGAGACCCTGCCCCATAACCTTAACGGCTCGCACCATGGCCGAATGTTTCCAGTCACCTTCGGCGCCAAATCCATAGCCATCGGCCATCAGCCGCTGGCTGGCCAGTCCCGGCAGCTGTGCCAAACCGTGAAGATCTTCAAAGGTGGTTGTAAATGCTCCAAAGCCACCATTTTTGAGGAAATTCTTCAGGGCAATCTCCAGGCGTGCCTGGTAACGGACGTTGGTATGGAACTCACCTCCCGGTTTCCCGGCCTTTGCCACCTCAAACACATCCATGTATTCCTTTACCAGCTTATCAATGTCTTTATCAGAAACCTCGTTGACAATCTTAACGAGGTCCCCCACTCCGTATCCGTAAACCGACATGCCGAATTTGATCTGGGCTTCCACCTTGTCGCCTTCGGTCACTGCCACCTCACGCATATTATCCCCAAAACGTGCCACCTTCAGGGTCTGAAAATCAAACCACGCAGCTGCAGCCCTTGCCCAGACGCTGATCTCCTCCTGTACATCATCTTCACCCCAGTGACCTACCACTACCTTACGGTTGACGTTCATGCGGCTCATGATGAATCCGTGTTCACGGTCACCATGTGCAGCCTGGTTCAGGTTCATAAAATCCATATCGATATCTGCCCAGGGCAGATCGCGGTTGAACTGAGTGTGCAGGTGCAATACCGGTTTATGCAGGATTTTCAATCCGTTGATCCACATTTTCGAGGGTGAAAAGGTGTGGCACCAGGTGATCACACCCATGCAGTTCTTGGCCACGTTGGCATCCTGAAAAGTGTTGAAGATCTCAGCAGGAGATTTAACAACCGGCTTAAACACTATATGTACCGGTATTTTTGCCGATTTATCCAGTGCTTTCACGATTTGCTGGGAATCAACGGCAACCTGTTTCAGGGTTTCCTCACCGTATAAATCCTGGCTTCCGGTGATAAACCAGACCTCGAGTTTCTTTAAATCAATCATGATTTCATTTGTTATTTTGGTTAATTACTATCTTTTTATAGGCTGTAGGCTGTAGGCTATAGGCAATAGGTCGCAGGTTCACACACACAACCAACACTCACACTCACACACCTATAGCCTAAACCCCTACAGCCTAAACCCCTACTTCTGCCCATAATACGATCCCGGCCCGTGTTTCCTCTCATAATGCTTTCTGATGAGCGCTTCCTTCATCCTGGAAACCTTGGGTTGAATACGTTCCGTGAGACAGGCCGTTTTCGCCAGTTCCTCAAGCACTGCGCTGTTATACACGGCTTTTTCCGGTGATTTACCCCAGGTGAAAGGTCCGTGACTGCCCACGAGGATCATCTCGACCTCTTCATAGCTCAATTCCTTCCACTTCATACAGTTGATGATCTGGAATCCGGTCTCATGCTCATAATTACCCTGGATCATGTTATCTTCCATGGGAGGCGCACAGGGGATATCACAGGTCAGATGATCCGCATGGGAGGTGCCGTAAATCGGGATGTCCCTGAGACTTTGCGCCCATGCTGTGGCGTAGGTTGAATGGGTATGTGCAATTCCGCCGACAAGGGGCCATTCTTTGTACAACACGGCATGTGTAAGCGTATCCGAGGAAGGTCGCAAATCGCCTTCCACGGTCCTTCCCTTGAAATCAATAACCACCATTTTGTCAGGTGTCAGATCTTCATAAGGGACACCGCTCGGTTTGATGGCAAATACCCCGAGATTCCTGTCCACCGCGCTTACATTGCCAAAGGTAAATAGCACAAGCCCCAGCCGGGGAAGCTGCATGTTGGCATCATAAGCCGTCTGCCTTATCTGGGCAAATTTATCCATGCTTTATGGTTTACGGGAAAAATGTTCAACAAAGTCTCCTGCCTCACTGTATAAGGCATAGAGCCTGGCATAAGCCTCCGAATTTGCTTTTACGGGTTTATACTCCATCTCATAGCCGTTGCCCATAGCCTTTTGCGCATCGAGCACGGTTGGGTAGATACCAGCCACAGTGGCGGCAGCCATAGCAGTACCTAACGCACAAGCCTGTTCACTGCGGGCTACCAGGATGGGCATATTCAATACATCGGCAACCACCTGCATCACAAAGGGCGATTTTTTGGCAACACCGCCCAGTGCCACAATTCCGTCAATGCGGATCCCTTCACTGATAAAACGGTCAACGATCTTTTTCGCGCCGAAGGCAGTGGCCTCCACCAGTGCCCTGAAAATGCGGGGAGCATCCGATCCCAGGTTGAGTCCGAATATCGCCCCTTTGAGCATCTGGTTGGCATCGGGAGTGCGCCGCCCGTTCATCCAGTCGAGGGCAACTATACCCGATTCGCCGATCGGTATCTTTTCCGCCTGTTTTGAAAGTTCCGGAATAATCTGGTCTGCGGTTTCATGAATAAGCTTATCTTTTGTGGCCTGATCAATCAGGGATGTTTTCCCCAGAATTTCCTCCACCGGCCATAGCAACAACTCCCGGAACCAGGCATATATATCGCCGAAAGCCGATTGTCCTGCTTCAAGTCCCATCATGCCGGGTATGATGGACCCATCCACCTGTCCGCATATCCCTCTCACAAGTTTATCCCCCACTTCCTCCATGGGAGCAATCAGCATATCGCAGGTAGAGGTTCCCATAACCTTGCTCAGGTAATAGGGCTTGATTTCACCGCCAATGGCTCCCAGATGGGCGTCAAATGCACCGACCCCTACAACTACGGTTTGTGGCAGGCCCAGTTTCCCGGCCCATTCATCAGTAAGGTTTCCAACCTTTACCTCACAGGTGTAGGTATCAGTAAACAGTCTTTCTCTCAAATCCTTCAGCAAAGGATCGAGCTTTGCCAGGAATTCTTCCGAAGGCAGGCCATTGAAGTCGGGATGCCACATGGCCTTGTGTCCCGCTGCGCAACGGCTGCGTTTAAGTGTCAGCGGATCGGTATGTCCCGTCAGAATGGCTGGTATCCAGTCGCAATGCTCCACCCAGGAGAAAGCGGCTTTCCTGACCTTTTCATCGGCGCGAAGCACATGAAGTACTTTGGCCCAGAACCACTCGGAGGAATAAACGCCACCTTCGTATTTTGTATAATCAATGCCTTTCCAGGACCGCGACAAAGCATTGATTTCATCGGCCTCCCGGGTGGCAGTGTGATCTTTCCATAGCACAAACATGGCATTGGGATTTTCTTCAAACCCAGGTAAAAGGGAAAGCGGGGTTCCGCTTCTGTCAACAGCTACGGGTGTGGAGCCGGTAGTATCCACCGAAATGGCCACCACCTCTCCGGCAACCTGTGCCGGACATTTGGCAAGAGCATTCGTGATTGTCGCGGTGAGCCCTTCCAGGTAATCGAGCGGATGCTGCCGGAACTGGTTCTGTAAAGGATTACAGAACTTTCCTGCCTTCCAGCGGGGGTAATAAAACACATCCGATGCAATTTCCTTACCGTTCCCGGCATCTGCGATGATCGAACGCACTGAATCGGTGCCGTAATCTACTCCTATGACGTATTTAGACATTTTACCAGAAATAAATATAGAATACAATAATGACCGATATGACGATAATGGTATGGATCACATCCCATTTATTCCAGCTGGCACGGGTAATGGCCTTGTCCTGAGCGGTTGCAGCCATCATGGTGTAGTTGAGCTGTTTTTCCGTGGGGGCTGTAGTAAACAGACTGACAAAAATAACCACAAGCAAACAGAATATAAACAGCAGTGAGGTGAATACATGTCCATTCACTGCAGCTATCTGATACAGGATTCCATATTGATCCGTGAGCATGGTATCCAGGCTTCCGGATACCTGGGAAAGCAGGTTATAGGCATGTTCCTTGCTTTCGGGAGTGATAACCGCCATGGATCCGGCAGCCTCCTTAACCGAGCCCGACATGGCATCGCCGACGGCCGGAAAGGTTTTCCCGATCTTATCGGAAAATGCCTGTATATTGGTTACCAGCAATTCCCTGGTATATTCAGTGACGGAATTTACTTTATTCATCAGTTTGTCAGCTTCGGTTACCAACGCTGCTTTCATCCCGACTGTAACATTGAGGAACAACCTGAACATGCCAATGGCAAATCCAAGGATCATACCCCATAAGGCAGCCTTAGCAGTTGTTCTTTTCCAGAATACACCCAAAAGAAATACAGTGGCGATAGCCGGAGCGAGTAATCCCTGCACCGCCTGAAGATATTCATAGAGAACCTTGCCGAGTCCAAGCATCACAGGTATCCATGCCACACCGAGGATCACCACAGCACCGGTAGCTATTCTACCCACAACCACCAGGTGTTGCTCGCTGGCTTTGGGTTTGAATTTCTTATAAAAATCGCCTACAAACAAGGCGGCTGAGGAATTGAACAAGGAGGCCAGCGAACTCATCAGTGCTGCCAGCAATCCGCACACCACCACCCCTTTGAAACCGATCGGGAGTAACTGGGCTACCATGGCTGCAAAGGCGGAATCGCTCGAAGATACGTTCAGCAGGCCTTTCTGACTCAGGGCAAATGCGATCATCCCGGGTATCAGGAATATAAATACGGGCAACAGTTTAAAGTAGCCTCCCAGGATGGCTCCTCTCCTGGCTTCACGCTGGTTTCGGCCCGACAACACACGTTGAACAATGAACTGGTCGGTGCACCAGTACCAGAAACCAATGACCATAGAGGCAAGTATTACGCCCGGCCAGGGAAATTCGGGATCACTAATCGGACGGATCAGGTGCATATTGTCACCGGCAATGCGCTGCACTTCTCCCCAACCACCGACTTTAATCAGACCTATAATAAGAATGACTATGGATCCGATAAGCAGCACCGGCGTTTGCAGAACCGATGTGTACATGACTGCTTTCATACCTCCAAGGATGGTGTAAATACCTGTGATGAGCACCAATCCTATGGCACTGATCCAGAAGAAGTCAATGCCCCACATCGATTCAATGCCGAACACCTCCTTAAACACCACCCCACCTGCGTAAACCGTAACAGCAACTTTGGTGAGCACATAGCTGATCAGCGATATCATCGATAAAATTGACCGGGAAGCTGAGGAAAACCTGTGTTCAAGGAATTCCGGCATGGTGAAGATCTTGATCCGGTCATAAAAAGGAACAAATACCCAGCCCAGTAATAAAATCACCCATGCCTGGATTTCCCAGTGGGCCATGGCCATACCGCTAATAAAACCTGTTCCGGCAAGCCCGACGAGATGTTCCGAACCAATGTTGGATGCAAAAATGGAAGATCCAATGGATACCCAGCCTGCATTCTTTCCGGCAAGAAAATAATCCTTGGTGTCTTTCTCCCGCTGTATAAATACCCATACGACAATACCGATGAGTGCGATAAAGAAGAGGGCGATTACGATCCAGTCGATTGTTGTCATGATGTTGGAATTATGAATTATAAATTATGAATTAGCGTAAGGAGTGAAGGGTAATGTGCAATGAGTCAGGCAAATAAACACAAGAACTAATAGCTTACGGGTTGGTTGGAACCAGCCCAACTTTCAACCCCTGGTCAGGGATCAGCTGATACAAATAGGCCCCTTTCTTGGATTCCGATTTGTCCTTTTCCCCCGTATTGTGCAGGGCTCCCAGCGATAGGACCTTTTTACGGAAATTGCCGGCATCGATATCCCGCTGGAAGATGGCCTCATACAGTTTTTTCAGGTTGGTGAGCGTAAATACGTCTCCGAGCAATTCGGGACCGATCAGCTCAGTTTCTGCTCTTTCCTGCAGGCGAAGGAGGGCCTTGTCAATCATTTCCCGATGGTCGAAGATCAGGTCCGGAAGGTTGGAGACAGGCCACCATTGGGCGCCATGTTCACGAACCAGTTCGGTATCCTGCTGGTTGATCCTGATCAGGGCATAATAAGCCACGCTGATGACCCTGCCGGCAGGATCGCGGTCGGGCCGGGAAAAAGCATGTACCTGTTGCTGAAAGATGTTCACCAGACCGGTGGTATTGAAAAGTATCCTTCTGGCAGCATCGCCGAGTGTTTCATCCGGGTTCACAAAGCCTCCCAGGAGTGACCATTTGCCACGCGAAGGCTCAAATCCGCGTGGATACACCAGGACTTTCAACTCCGTGTTTTCGTATCCGAAAATCACACAATCAACCGCCACATAGTGTTTTTCGTATTTATGGTAAATGTCTTGCTTCATTGGATATAGGTGGTTGTGATTCCTGGATATAAATATAAAAAGTATTTTCTACTTTTAAAATGAAATGGTGAAAAATTTATCTTTCAGATAAGAAATAGTTGATTTCTGTAAACCCCAACAAGGGTTTTGGTGTCATACGAGAAGGAAAGAGATTGAAAAAACAGGGTTTTTTAAGTCAAGGTTAGTTAGTAGTCTGATTAAAGTAGTTTGTATGGGTTGAAAGTCACCGGAGTATTTCGGTGATTTTCTTTTTTAAATGGTTATTCCCTGCAACTTGCAGATGTGTTTGATCACAAACGCCAACCCTTTCTCTGCTTCGCGAAAGTACTGCTTATCTGCCGGATGGCAGTTGCCGTTTTCGTCCAATGCCCGGAATGAAATGGCGGCTTTCAGGGCATTCACAATCAGATCATACGGCTTATTAAGTATAACTGCTGCCCGGATGGGGGCAACCAGCCGGTCTTCAGGGCCCAGTTTCCGGTAAAGGTCACAACCTACCCTGAAGATGGTATCCCCCAGGGCTTTGTTTTGAAAACGGTGGAGCAGGTCTTCAATATGTGCTGCGAGTTGATCATCAGTGAATTCTCCGGGATAAAGCGCCCTTAAAATATCGGCCGACTGCAGCATGGTTGCCCGAGTGGTCTGAAATACCTCACGATCCTGCAGTGCTTCATTCAGGTATACCCATTCCGGATTCTTTCCGAAACCCAGGTAAGCGGCCGTGGCATGCCCCAGGTTATGGATGAACAGCTTGCGGTCGACCCAGGCCTTGATGTTATCTTTGGGTGCCAGATCGGGCACGTCGGGCACCGGGTTCTTAAATCCCTTTTTCGAAACGATCAGGGAATTATAGGGCTCGGCAAATACCTGGAGCGGATCGTCTTCCAGATCCTTTTGCGTCATGATCGGCACCATTTTCCCGATGCTGGTTTCCACCAGTCCTACCAGGGCATTTAACGGAAAATCTGCCGGTAACAACCTTTTCAGTGCAGCTGAAAAATAATCATCCGCATTCCGCATATTCTCGGCGATGATGATATCGAGGGGCCATTCACCGAATTGTCGTCGTCGGTTAGGAAGCGACCTGGCAATCAATTGAAGTGCTGCAGGCAATCCTTGCTGGCCGACGGATCAGATCCTGATTAATATCCAAAAACACGACCTCATATCCTGAACGATTGAAAATCTGTCCGATAAACGACCGGCCGATCTTGCCCGCACCGAAAAGCACCAGTTTTTTCCTTGATTCTTTCATTGTTTTCAGACAAGACCAACCTGCTTCAAATAATCCTTGTAATAGTCGTCCACCAGATTTTGCTTCTTACCAGGTGAACTTTCATCATAAGTGCCTCCATGGTAGAAACAGGCATAGCCTCCGGAAGCCACACCCAATGCGATGGCATCCATAAGGTCGGCTTTCTTCCCAGGTGTCTGGATCAATTGTTTGACCAGGGAGGCTATCACCCCTCCCACAAAATTATCGCCACATCCGGTAGTGTCACCGGCTCTTTCCGTAATCTTTTTCAATTCATCGAGCACTTTGCTGGATACCGGCAGTCCGGATGCGGCTATTTGACCAAACAACGGATTATCGGCAAAGAAATGCACGGGATTGGAGCCATGGGTGATAATGGCCGCTCCCACACCCCGTGACCGGAAAAAATCTATGGCGCGATCAACCACCCTGGTGCCGGTGAGCCGGAAGGCCTCCTCCATATCGGTCACCAGCAGGTCGATAAATCGATAAGTTTCAATGGAGTTCCCCAGTGGCCATGGCAAATGCGGATGCTGCTTCTCATTCAGAAAGTCATAAACGGTATTCACCATTGTAATGGCTCCATGCTGTTTGGCCTTTATCAGTAATTCGTGCAACGATCTGTGGATGTTGGGAACGAGGGCAGTTCCTCCGAAGACCACCAGATCACTCTGAAAGAATGATTCATCGAGATCGTCCGGCATGAATTCCCAGGCTGCACCAATGTTGTTGATGAAAATGCGCTCGCCATGTCCCCCGTCGTAATCCGGATCCGACAGCACATCGGTAAAGGGGGTAAATTGTTTTCCTGTCTTGTACAATCCGATTTTCAGGGGTGTGGTTTTCAGTTTTTTATTGATAAAGGCGCCTCCCTGATCTGCTCCACTGCAGCCATAGAAGCGAACTTCGGCCGGAAATCCGTGCAACATTTGTGCCGCATGGATCAGGGACACGATGGAAGGCCCTCCGATATTAACGGCTATAGGAGGCTTCCCTCCGGTAATGTTATCCCGGACAAGGGCATAGGGTTTTTCCGAGAATTTCTCAAATTCTTCTGTAAATACAAGCTTTCCGGGTGATAATCCTCCATCGCCCGGTGTTTTTGAAAGAATTTTTAAAAAGGCAGGATTATTGAAATCCACCGGCTTGTAAAGATAGTCCAACAGGGCACAGCCTGTACCTGACACGGTAAAACTTTTTCCCGATGGCATATTTACAGGAACTTATTATAATCCGAAACCAGCAGGTGAACAAGGGGCTCATCCTCCTCGATCACAGAGAACCGTCCGACAGGCTCATAAAAGCAGTTGTCCGATGTATCATCATTCACCGTGCTGACTTCGCCCACCAGTACTTTCCCTTTTCCGGTTTCTCCATAAAACCGGTGATAAATCCCCTGTTCAAGGCAGATGCTTTCACCTGGTGTAAGGATCACCTTGCCGCCGGCCTCAACCGTCCTTTTTATCCCGTCGGTTTTCAGGTGCACCGGGGTGGTATCCAGTTTATTGTCGGCGGTGGCATTAAAAAGTTCAATCACCAGGTTGCCCCCGCCCCGGTTGATGATGTCTTCCATCTTGGCCCAGTGGTAGTGCATGGGGGTTTCCTGGTTCTCTTCCACGATCATGATCTTCTCCGCATAGGTTTTCTTATCCACGTTGAACTTCCCGTTGCGGATGGTGAACAGGAATAACCCTCTGCTGTAGAAATCCCCTGATCCGAAATCGGTGATATCCCAACCCAGCATGTTGTCGATGATTTCCTGCGCGTCTTCCTTATTCTTTCTCCATTCATCCACACTCCAGTATGCCCAGGGGGGCAGTATGAACTGCTTCTGTGCCATAAATGCCCCGGCATCATTCAGGATCTGGTTTATTTCGCTGCGTTTCATAAGCATTAAATTACCCGGTAAAATATAGCTATTTCATCCTGATTTTTTGCCATACAACCGGTATGAATCTAAATTTTTTCTTACAGCTCAAAATACACTGCTGCTTTCAGGAAGATAAACAACGAAATAAGTCATAAATTTGATTTATGATTGTACCTGACATTAATGTTGCATCATGAATGATAATAACGTGCATAAGATCACCAAAACCCTGATCGCTTCAAGCGATGAAAAGACGCGCGATTCCAGCCAGCGGTTCTTCAAGGAAACCATCCGGTGCCACGGTGTAAACTCGGCAGTTACGGGACAGATCGGAAAGGAGTTATACCAGTCGGTTAAACACCTTCCCAAAACCGAAGTATTCGGCCTGTGTGAGCAACTTTGGCAAACCGGCTATCTCGAAGAGGCATTTATTGCCTGCAACTGGTCGTATTATCTCCACAGGCAATACACACCTGATGATTTCAGGATCTTTGAAAAATGGGTCGACCGGTATGTCACCAACTGGGCTACCTGCGACACCCTTTGCAACCATACCGTGGGCACCTTTGTGGAAATGTACCCGGTTTACCTGCAGGAACTGAAGCGGTGGGCCCGGTCAGAAAACCGGTGGATGAAACGGGCAGCGGCGGTATCGCTGATCGTTCCGGCACGGCACAGCAAATTCCTGCCGGATATCCTGGAAATCGCCGGTATACTGCTGTTGGACAAAGACGACATGGTGCAGAAAGGATATGGCTGGATGCTGAAGGCAGCCAGCCAGGCGCACCAGCAGGAGGTTTTTGACTATGTGATGCGCAATAAAGCGATCATGCCCCGCACCTCCCTGCGGTATGCGATTGAGAAGATGCCGCAGGAGTTAAGGAAGCAGGCTATGGAGAAATAGTCAGATTAAACATTTTGTTTAAATGTTTGTTATATTATTTAAACAAATATAACAATCCATGAAAACAAAATATATCCTTACAACCTTTATCCTTTTCCTATCCGCAATCTTTTCCTATGCCCCGCTGAAAGCCCAGCTTGTCATCGATGTTGAGGGGGGTGCCGTGTTCACAGGATACAACGATGTCCGGATACCGGGAAACACAGGTACCTTGTTCTCCCTCAAAGATGATCTGAAACCAAACCCAGCTGCCTTTATCCGCCTTCGGGTGGGTTATACGCTCGGAACACGACATACCATTTCGCTGCTCTATGCCCCGCTGACCGTAAGATCAGAAGGAACATTCAATAATCCGGTGGATTTTGAAGGGGAAACCTTCCCTGCGGGCGGGCCCGTTGACGCCCAGTATACCTTTAATTCCTACCGGCTCACTTACCGGTATGACATTGTAAAAAGACCGAGGACTGAATTTGGCCTGGGCTTTACCGCTAAAATCAGGGACGCTGAAATTGCACTGGAAAGCGAAGAGGCATCAGCCAATAAAACCAATGTTGGTTTTGTGCCCATTATCAATTTCAGGTTCCATTACCAGCTGAATGAAAAGCTTGGCCTGCTGCTTGAAGGCGACGCACTGGCTGCCCCGCAAGGCAGGGCAGAGGATGTGCTGCTCGCCGCCACCTATAAGATCTCCGATAAAGTTGGCATAAAAGCAGGTTACCGGATACTCGAAGGTGGAGCCGACAATGATGAGGTGTATAATTTCTCGCTATTTAACTACGCGGCAATTGGCGCATTCATTACCTTTTAGGGACGATGCAATTACTGTCTGACTGAGAATCGGTATACCGTGAGATGCCGGTACCTTTCCCCCGGCCTCAGCACAACCGAAGGGAACTGCGGTTTGTTCGGCGAATCGGGAAAATGCTGCGTCTCCAGGCATAATCCGTAATGAATAGTGTAGCTGATCCCTTTATAACCGATGAGGGTCCCGTTGAGGAAATTTCCGGTATAAAACTGGATACCCGGTTCAGTGGTGTAGGTTTGCATCACCCGGCCCGATGCGGGATCATAAACTTCTGCGGCCAGGACAAGCTCATTTCCCTGTTTGCGCAGTTTGTAGTTGATATCATAACCTCCGGGAACCTGTTCAATCCTTTCACCGATCTTATGCGGCGTATTAAAATCAAAGGGGGTACCGGCTACCGCTGTCAAAACACCGGTTGGTATCAGTGTTGAATCGGTCGGCGTAATTGAATCTGCATATAGGGTAAGCTCATGATTGAGTACGGACTCCTTGCAGGCCGTGAGGTTAAAATAGCTGTGATTGGTGAGATTGACAACGGTTGGCTTATCCGTTTCAGCGGCATACAAAATCTTTATCTCATTATCCCCGGTCAGGATATAGGTAACCTGCATGGTTAGCTCGCCGGGATAACCTTCCTCCAGGTCAGCGCTGGTATATGAAAAAGTGACTACTGAGGAATCCGCGGCAGAATAGGCAGTATCGATGTTAAAAACGTTTTTCTGAAAACCTTTCAGTCCGCCATGCAAGGTATTGACACCATCATTGGCAAATAAACCATAGGTTGTATCATCAAGCACGAACTTTGCGCCACCTATCCGGTTGGCATATCGACCGACAATGGTGCCGAAATTCGGGTGGTTGCCCATGTATTGTTGCAGGCTGTCAAAACCCAGGACGACATTTTCAAATGTTCCCTCTCTGTCCGGAACCGATATATAGGTCAGTGTACCACCGTAGTTGGTGACCCTGATGGTCATCCCATTCTTATTGGTGAGCGTGAAAAGTTTTATCACCTGACCGCCGGATTCACCCCAGATCCTATCTTCAACGGATGATGCCATTTCCTGCTTGGGTTTGCACCCGGCAAATGCCAGGATAATCACTGATAAACAAAATGTTGCGAATCTCATGGGTAAAATTTTAATGATGGGTTTAAAGCATGCTATAAAATTAATAAAATATTTCAGACCAGCCATCCTTAACCGTTATCCGGGCAAAACGAGGATTTGTCTCATTCCCACACAGGCTTTAACCATAGCACATAATCAAAACGTTCCGGCAGTACCCTGTATTGGTTGAAGACCGACCTGGCCGTGCAGCCCACACCACTGGTGGCATAATCAAAATTGAATGTGATGCCGTTGAACGGCTGAAGTTGATAGGTGTACAGAGCTTTTGTAAGATTCTCCATAGAATAAGGCCATGCACTGAAATTGAAATTTTCGTTTCCTGAAAACCTCAGACCAATACCTTCCCGGTTCAACAGTTCTACCCACCGGTTATCGGTTCTCAGTCCGTAATCCTGGGGAATGAGATAGGGTTCTGTCATTTCCCTGATTGTCGAGGCATATTGCCCGATTTTAGTTCCTGATTTCCGGTCGGGGTAATTCTCCTGCGGACCACGGCCATACCATCTCACCTGTTCCAGGCTTTTGTCGAGTATCCAGCTTGTACCCATCCTGGGTAACCAGGCAGGCATATCACCGTAAGGGATCACCGTGTGGTGAACCGACATTTCACCAAAGGCATCAATCGTGTAAATAAAATTGTTCTGAAAACCGTTTGAAGGCCTGTTCATGGTCATTACATCCCGGACCTCAATTACCACCTGCTTTTCTGTGACTGTGTATGAAAAGCTTTCCATTTTAACGCTGAGATGGTCAATGCCGGTAGTATACCAGTCCGTTGCCGCCATCCTTCCATATCCTTCCCCCCAGTGAATCACACCCGAAGACCGGCTGCCCCACTCATCGGTTTCATTGGCCAGGGGAGGCCGCCAGACATTCAGTGACGGACCGCTCCGGATCAGCTGTTTCCCCAGGTAATCCATGGAAATCATATGTCCTGTTTTTTTATCAAAAAGGTAATTAAAACGAACTCCTTTTACCATGAGCGTATCCGGGGATTCGATGATGGAAATGGAGGGCATAGGGCCACTCACCGGCTGCTTTTCCGTCTCTGTCCAGGGCATTTTAAACTGTTCCCAGGCAATTTCATGTCCTGCGGGCACTCCTATTTTATTTTCCTTCTGAATAAAGCTTACTGTTAACTGGTAATCAACACCTGGCTTGATTTCTGTTTTTCTGATGGGTATCCTGACGGTGGTTCTCCCGAGAGGTTCCAGTTCCAGTGAAAGAGTTCCCTGCTCAATGACTTCGCCGTCAGCGGTGAGTATCCAGGTTTGTTTCAGATTCCGCAGGTTCGTGAACAGGTAACGGTTTGTGATCTCCAGCAATCCCGCTTCAGCGTCAATCAATCTGAAGGCAACCGGTTGACCTGATTTCTTAATCTGCCACATTTCGGGTTGCGGCCGGCGATCAGGCCAGATAGATCCATACGTCCTGGCACCGATCCCGATGCTGAAAAACTCACCCTGTTCCTGAACTTCTTCAAAATCAAGCCACAGTGAAGCCTGCTTTCTCAGCTCATTGCCGGGGTTTACAAGTTGCCCGGGCTCTATCACACCTGAAAAAATCCCCACCTGGTCAATCAGGGCATCACAGAGGTAATCAGAGGTTTCCTGACCGTGAATCTCAGCATTCCGGCCTATATTTACCGGGAAAGGCAGGTTTTTGATGTTGCCCGCCGCCTTTTGGGTTGTATTGCTGATGCCGTCAATGTTGATCCGCATTTCACTCCCGTCATAAATCGCAACCACATGATGCCAGTTATTTTCCCAGTTTGCCGGCAGGCGATCCCGAACAGCATATCTCTTGCCAGTGGTCAGATAAAATTCGACAGTATCTATTCCGATCTGCAGCAGACCATACTGGTAACTTCCCTTGGTGAGAAGCGTGCCTGCCGAGCTGTTCAGGGCGCGCGGGTAAATCCAGAGTGAGAGAGTGAGTTCATCCCCGCTGATTTCCAAGGCATTGCTTCGGTATACTTCCACCCACTGGTCGTGCCCGTTGAGATCAATGGCTTTACCAGACCTGCCTTCTGCGAGTTCAGCCCTTCCCATAACATGCACAGGTACCTGGTTGGGAGAATCATCTTTCAGAGATCTTACCTTCTCGCGGAGGCCCGGACTGACGAAATCCCAGATGGTGCCACCCATGCTCCTGGGATATGCATAGATCATCTCCCAGTAATCATCAAGTCCTCCGCCTCCGTTGCCGGCAACCGACAGGTATTCATCCATGAATGAAGGTCGCGGATCAATACTATCTGGCACCATGCCCACCAGGGTCACCATTTCAAAAGGTGTATAATAGCGCGGACCTATGATATCCTCGCAGGGATGGGCAAAAGCGTTCCCTCCGTACATCCAGTAACGCGTAGGATCGAGTCTCTTTCCCTCTTCGATTACTGAGCAGATGTTGTTTCCTTCCCCGCTTTCGTTACCTGCACTCCAGAACAGAACACTCGGATGATTCCGGTCACGCAACACCATTTTTCGTGCTCTTTCGCGGTACATGCCTTCCCATTCCTTCAGTTCCGATACAAATTCCGTGGCATGCGATTCATCACCGGTTTCATCCACAATATAAATGCCGTATTCATCTGCCATGTCGAGGTATTCATTCACCGGCGGATAATGCGAGGTGCGCACACAATTGATATTGAACTGTCTGAGCAATGCAAAATCCTTGCGGATTGTTTCAACATCCATGGTATGACCCAGATCGGGATGCTGCATGTGACTGTTGATCCCGTTAAGCTTAACCGGTTTGCCGTTCAGGTAGAAAACCTGGTTCCGGATCTCTGTTTCCTTGAAACCGATACGGCCTGATATGATCTCCGTTGTTTTGCCCGATGCATCGATCAGCTCAATAACAAGTGAATAAAGATCAGGCGATTCCGCTGACCATTTATTGGGATTGGTTACTTTATCCGAAAGGAGGATGGTTTGAGGAGCGTCCTGCCTGACTGTAAAAGGTTGAGAGATAAGTGTTTTAATTGCCATCTGCCTGCTGTCGTAAAGAGTAGCCCGCAGGGTATAACTCCGCGATGCCGGTCCGGTATAATTTTTGACCTCTACGGCCAGTGATAACAGCGCATCCCTGTAATTTTCATCCAGATCGGTGGTGGCAAACCAGTCGAATATATGCACCGAAGGCGTGGCAAAAAGCCATACTTTGTCGAATATACCTGCAAGTCTCCAGTAATCCTGGTTTTCCAGGTAATATCCGTCAGAATATTTGATAACATTTACGGCAATGGTATTCTTCCCGGGTTTAAGCAATGATGTGATGTTGTACTCGGCCGGTTCCTGTCCGCCTTCGTTGTAACCGGCCTCTTTCCCGTTAATCCATACAAAGGAGGCGGATGCAGTTTTTTCCATGCGCAGGAAAACCTGCTTTCCCTTCCAGGTTAAAGGCAGGTCAAAAGTTCGCCGGTAGGAACCCGTAGGATTGTATTCACGGGGTACCACCGGGGGATTGGGTTTGAAGGGTGTAGTCACATTCCTGAAAAGCGGGTCACCGAAACCCTGCATTTCCCAGTTTCCGGGTACTATAATGGTCTTCCAGTCACTGTCGTTATAATCGGTTTCGAAAAATCCGGCAGGAGTTCCTTCCGGCGTTTCCGCATAATAAAATTTCCAGGTTCCATCCAGGCTAAGAAAACCGGCTGACTTTTCCCGGTCCCGGGCCAGTGACTCCTGTGTTGTAGCATAGGGAACGAGGAGCACATGGCCTTCTTCCTGGTTTTGTTCATATATGGAGGTGTTTTCAATATAATCATAAACGTTATTCAGGAAATCACGTTTCTGAGCAGTACCTGTAACCACCGGAATGATGCACAGCAATCCAAATAATATCTTTTTCATACCTGATGATGCTTTTATCTTATTAACAAATATACCCAATCACTTAAAAACAAACCAATCCACCTTATAATCGCTGCTTTCAGCAGCATTGAACTTCAGCCATACCGCATGCACCCCGGTTACAAATGAAACAGGAACCGTAATGGTTGTATAGGTTTTTCCGTCACCATCTCCCGGGATCCGGACGGTGGCAACTGTCCATCCCCAGGGATCATTCAGACAAACCGATATAGTGCCCGCTTCAGCTCCCGGGGCTACTCTGAAAGTGACGTTTTTCACTCCCTTGCCAAAATCAATGTATTTGTAGGCAGCCCGGTCCCCCTCCCTGATTTCTGCCAATTCTTCATTGTCAGTTCCCAGGACTTGAATTCTCAAATTACCGTGCAAAAGACAGGCACGTTCCGCATCCATCTGATGGAGGGCGCTCAGCGGTCCCGACGCTCCCTGGGTGGTCATTTCCACCTCGTTGATACTGCCGTCTTCATTGAAAGTTATGGGTTCCAGGCAGGCCTTTCGCATAGTATAACAGCCATGTGTGGCACGGTGATAAAACACATACCACTGCCCGTTGAATTCCACGAGTGAGCCATGGTTGTTCCAGTTGCCGGGATCGCTATGGTCATTATCCACGATCACGCCACCGTACTTGAAAGGTCCCCAGGGTGAGGCCGCGGTGGAATAACAAATACAGGAAGCCATATCCTGCATGCTTAACCCGGCATACACGAAGTAATAAATGCCATTCCGTTTCACCATGTAACCGCCTTCATGAAAACGGTGTTCTTTTTGTGTAACTAGATTATCCCGGATGGTTGTGGAATCAATCTCAGTCATGTTGGGCCTGAGCTTAGCCATCTTAGCGGTCATCTGACCCCAGATGTAATAGGCCTGACCGTCGTCATCGATGAAGACACAGGGATCGATCTGGTTGATACCCCCTGTTTTGATCGGTTTACCATTGATAAAAGGACCTGCTGGTGATAATGATGTTGCCACTCCTTCGGTATGGGTATTGTTGGCCAGGCAGTAATACAGAAAATAGGTTCCTTCTTTGTACTGGACGTCCGGTGCATACAGGAAGTCATCGCTGTAAGGCACCTGGTCGCCGGGCCCCTTTGAGGCAAAAGTGTTTTCATAAAGTGTCCAGTTCTTCAGATCGGAAGTGGAAAGCACATGGTAATTCCAGGAACAATAATAATCCGGGCTCTCATCGCGTGAGCCGTAAACATACAACTTACCATCCTTCCACACGTGCGCGGATGGATCCGCGATGTAAACGCCGGGGGGAACAATCGGGTTTTGGGAGAGGAGGTTGATAGTAAACAGGAATGCAACGAATATTGAGAGGATTTTTTTCATGGTTCTATAACCTTTTTGATTATTCATTATTGTCGTTAAGCACAGTTTTGAAACTACGCCTGGTATTCAATGTAATAATAATTCAACCTTTACAAGGTTGATGGATTCGCATGTTTGATCCTTGCTACAATAATTGAACCTCTACAAGGTTCTGTCAGCAGGTACAATCCTCGTAGAGGATTAATTATTGTAGAGATATTCGTCAATTATTGAATAGTCAACCTTGTAGAGGTTGAATTATTCCTTCAAAGAACCATCTTATTCACCCCTGCTTTCAACTCAAATTCCTGACCTTTCCAAATAAACCTCCCGGCCACATCCCCCGGCAAATTGACCTCTACATTCCATTTACCCTTCACTTGTTCATATTTCACGGCAATCTTACCCGCGGGATGGGGCATTTCGCCACCGGCCTTCTGAAGGGTACCCAGATGAGGCTCTATTTTAACCCTTGAAAATCCGGGTGCATCCGTATCAATGCCCAGCACCATGCGGTAAAACTCGATATTCGGACTCGATCCCCAGGCATGGCAATCGGAACGCGCGGTATTGATATTGGAATCCTCAGCCCATGTTGTCATTCCCATGGCAATGTTCTCGAACCATTTATCGAGCAATTTCAGATAATCATTTCCCATGCCGGCCCTCAGGATAGCCAGGTGCAGGTAATATTTAAAGTAAATGGAGGCAGGAGCCAGGCCGGTTTCGTTCAGCAATTTGTTGGCCAGAACGGAAGCATCATTGACCGCTACCGTGCCGGTAAGTAAAGCCAGGATATTGGCATGTTGGGAGTAAAGATCCTTTTCCGGAGTATCGGCAAAAAGACCCATGGATGCGTTCCAGTATTTCTGCCTGATGGTTGACATAAGCTGCCCGGCCCTTTCCTGGTATTCCCTGGCGAAGGCTTCCATGCCCAGCTTCTCTTCCAGTTCAGCCGCGATCTGATAAGCCAGCAGCAACTGGAAATCAAGCACTGCGGAATTCCCATTGCTGCCGATCGGAGCTACACCTCCCGACCAGCCCTTCTGATCCTCAACCCAGTCGGTAAAATTCCAGTATGGAACATTTGCCAGTGAACCATCTGCCTGCTGGTACCCGTGGAAAAAATCCAGGACCTGTCGTGTTCCAACCAGTTTCTTCTTAATAAACTCACCATCTGGCCTGTACATCCAGTAATCATGCAGCATGCCAATATACCAGAGAGAAAAGGTAGGGATCAGCTGGGGTGAGAATGACGGGTGACGGCTTAATGTAGGACCTTCGGCGATCCGGGAATGGTCCATCAGGTTTATCGCGTTGCGCACCAGTCGGTCATCGCCACTGTTGTAATATGTGACCATAGCCTGGATACGGGAATCGCCGATATATTGCAGTTGCTCGTAGAACGGGCAGTCCATGTAGGTTTCAATGGCACAGAGACGGGCGGTTCGCCAGCCGATCTCAAGCACTTTCTGCAGTTCAGGTTGATCCGATTCAAACTTCGCCTTCAAAACAAAGGGATATCCGGTGAAAGTTCCGTAAAAGTCGTCCACGACAAAGGGCTCGCCTTTTGTCTCGATGTTGATCAGAACATACCTGTAAGTACGCCAGTACAGGGGAGAAAAAACCTGGTGGTCTGTGCCGTCGGAGATCAGACTGTCTTTTCTTCCCAGGAAAATCTTATCCTTTACTTCATTCCGGTTACCTTTCCCGTTGATGGTGGCAGAACCCATGTAACCGCCCGTTTTTGTTCCGTACAACTGGGAGTTAGCAGGCACAAACAGCGCTTCGGCATATTTGATGCGTATTCCGGCATCCCTGCCCTTACTGAATTCAAAAGTGGGATAAGCGTTGGTGAGAAATCCCTGGTCCAGCAGGATGCTTGCCCTGGTGTTGGCTGGAATGGTAAAAGACGCCGCCTGAGCAGGGAAGGTCTCAGGTATTTTAATACTGGCTTCCCGGACACTTTGCAGCCGTTGTTTGGTAAACTCCATTTGCGGCAACGGCGAAGGCACCAGCATCCACCCGAACGCATCGCTGAGCCCTTTGGGCGATCCCCCTCTCCAAAAAGCCAAACCGGGTGACTTCCAGGATGAATCATCGAAATCAACTTGATTCCAGTCTTTGATGTATTTATTCATATCGATGAATTCACCCGGACCCGTCACATAGTATCCGATGACCTCAGGTGACATAATGGGCTTATAACTGTCATCCCGGATGCACTTCCAGGAAGAGCCGGTATTAATCACAGATTCAGCAGGTGTATTGCCCTGCATAATAAATCCCGTGCGCCAGGAGATCTGGGCCTCCGGACGAAGATCTCCCTCGTTCCATACTTTAGCTGCAATGATATTCTTTCCGGCGACCAAATAGGAAGCCAGGTCAACGGTTTCAAAGTTCCAGTAATACATATCACCACGGGCGGGCCCGACCGAAACAAGTTTTTCATTCACAAAAAGCTTGTAGCGGTTGTCGGCTGACACATGCACTACAAATGAAGCCGGAACCGATTGCAGATCCAATGTCTTTCTGAACAGATATACCCCATAGCCATTGACTGGTTCATCCGGCACTGCTATCCATCTGGCATTCCATTGCCTGGTAAGGATGTCTGGGGATATTGGGCTCTGTGAAAACAGAGTTGAAACGGATAGGATCATAAGAAAAAGAGGAATGAGGTTTTTCATGGTATGCTTATTTTTATAAAATTATTCAACCTCTACAAGGTTGATGATACTCGATTATTTCTTTATTTCTAAAATAATTCAACCTCTACGAGGTTGTACTGTCAGCATAATCCTCGTAGAGGATTAATTATTGTAGAAGAGCCATAACACATAATAATATCAACCTTGTAGAGGTTGAATTATAATTCTTATCTTGTAAACCTGTACCTCCCCGATCCCACCTTCAGCACCACCCAGCCATCCCTGGCTTCAACAACCTGAATATCTTTGACATCGGGCAAGGGCTTTCCTCCTTCAGTCACCTTTGACAACTCCTCCGAGGGCACAAACACCGTTGCAGTTGTATTTACAGGCACTTCAATATCAAGCGTAAGTTTTTCGCCTTCCACCTTCCAGCTGCTGCTGAGCTTCCCGTAATAGGTATCCAGACTGGCAGCGGCGCTGTTAAAACCACCGCCGATATGCGGCATGATGCGGCTGTGTTTATATCCCACCCCGTCCTCGTAGGTATCCACACCGGCCATCACCCGGTACATCCAATCCCCAATGGCGCCATAGGCATAATGATTGAATGAATTCATACCCGGAGTCTGAAAAGTACTGTCGGGTTTTTGCCCGTCCCACCTTTCCCAGATGGTGGTTGCGCCCATGGTGACCGGATACAGCCATGAAGGATAGGTTTTCTGCAGCAACAACTGGTAGGCAATGTCGGTGTAACCAAAGCGGGTAAGAACATGGCAAAGGTAGGGCGTACCCAGAAATCCTGTGGTCAGATGCGTTCCATAGCTCTTCACATTTTCAGCCAGCCTGTCGGATGCCTGTTGGCGAAGCTCTTCGGGAAGCATATCAAAATTCAGGGCCAGCACATAGGCTGTTTGGGTACCCGAAACCAGTCGGCCATTCGGCGTCATATACTCCTTCAGGAAGGCGTCCTTGATCTTTTGCAGAAGAAGATTGTAGAACGCAACATCATCTTTCTTTCCCAGCACTTCAGCAGCTTTGATGAGCAATTGCGTGGAATGGGCATAAAAACACTGGGCGATCAGGTATTTATCCGTAACCGCTGCACGGCCGTCATTGTCATCATCGGGACGGTAAAAAAGCCAGTCCCCAAAATGAAAACCTGTATTCCACAAATCATTTTTAGCAATTTTCCGGATGCTTTCAACGTATGCTTTCATGGAGTTATACTGCTGCTCCAGCAACTGTTTATCACCATAAACCAGGTACATGTTCCAAGGAACAATGGTAGCCACATCAGCCCATCCGGTGCTATTAACAGAGCTTGTGCCCAGGACATTGGGAATGACAAAAGGCACCCGGCCTTCGACCTGGTCGGCTTCCACATCGCGCAGCCATTTGGCAAAGAAACTGTTTACATTCATATTGTATGCGGCTGTGCGTGAAAAAACCTGTGCATCACCGGTCCATCCCAGCCGTTCATCCCTTTGCGGACAGTCAGTGGGTACGTCCAGGAAATTGCCTTTCTGACCCCATTGAATGTTATGCTGCAACTGGTTAATCAAGGGTTCAGAACTGGTGAAGGTTCCCGTAGGCTTCATATCGGAATACAAGGCCACTGCAGTAAAGTTCTCAGGCCTGATCTCTCCGGGATACCCTTCGATCTTTACATACCGGAATCCCTGCCACGTGAAATGGGGTTCGAAAACCTCGGTGCCGGCGCCTTTAAGAATATAGGTATTTTGCGCCTTGGCCTGCCGAAGGTTCTCGGTATAAAAATTTCCGGCTTTGTCAAGCACTTCGGCGTGGGACAGAACTACTTTGTCACCTGACTTTCCCGTAACCTTCATTTGTACCCACCCTACAAGGTTCTGTCCGAAATCAATCACCTGTTCTCCAGCAGGGGTTTTGAATATTTTTACCGGTACAAAGGTCTCCTTTTTTCTAACCGGCTCATTCCAGGTAGCCACCAGCACATCCATCGGATGATTGGCTGGTTTAACCTTTCCCCAGCTGCTGTCGTCATATCCGGGAAGGGTCCATCCGCTTTTTTCGAGCCGGGCATCGATGGTTTCACCATTGTAAATCTCTGAATACCTTATGGAACCAGTGGATGATTTCCATGTTTCATCCGAAATGATGCTTTCCGATGTTCCATCGCTGTAAGTTATATCAACCTGGCAAAGCAGGGCTACATCCTTGCCATATACGTTAATATTGTTGGCATACCCGATAATGCCCCTGTACCAGCCGTTGCCAAGGGTTATGCCCAGGGCATTGCCGCCTGATTTAAGCAGGGATGTAACATCGTACACCTGGTATTGAAGTCGTTTTTTATAGGCAGTCCATCCCGGTGTCAGATAGGCATCACCAATTCTCTGTCCGTTCAGCATGGCCTCGTACATACCATGGGCTGTAATATAAGCGGTTGCCGAAGCCACTTTTTTACCGATTGTAAATTGTTTACGCATCAGCGGACTGGGCCGTAAAGCCAGGTCTTCCGCATCAGCCGGTTCAATCCATTTGGCTTTCCAGTCGCCGGCATTCAGCAACGCCATCTGAAATGAAGCAGGCTGAGCCCATGCTGAGGCCTTCCCCCCATTGTCCCAAACCCTCACCTGCCAGCTGTATTTCTTACCTGATTCCAGCGGAGAACCTGCATAGGGCACATGAACCGATTGTGCGGAAAGCACTTTTCCGCTGGTCCACACGACCTTTTTGCCTGACAGGACTTTGATTTCGTAAGCAGACTGGCTTACATTCCGTTTTTCTGACATAAGCTGCCAGGTGAAACGGGGTTGGACGGCATCCAGACCCACCGGATCCGAAAGGTTTTCTGTAAGCAGGTTTTTCACGCTTACCTGTCCCGCAGCCATCATGCACATAACCTGAAAGGACAGCAAAAAAGCAGTTAATTTTTTCATGGCAGTTATATAGAATGGTTTAATGATTTGAAAGTCCAGGATATATTTCGTTTACTCAAACCTATGAAAAAATTGAGAGGTTTTCAATATGTTTTTTGGGTATTGTTTTATATAAAATGATATTTTCAGAAAGTCATACGCTACTTTTAAAGTATTTTATACTTTAGTCACCGCTTTTGGTAATGGCTGCAATGGAAGAAACTTTCAGAATTGATGTTGACAGAATCAGGAAAGGTGATGAAAATGCCTTTGAAAAGGTCTTCCATGCCTATTTCGAAAGGATTTGTTGCTTTGCAAGAGAATATGTCTGTGACTGGGAAGTTGCCCGGGAACTCGCCCAGGAAGCATTTATCAGATTATGGGAAATAAGGGACAATCTCGATGATGGATCGGACATACCGGCATTGCTGTTTACCATCACCCGCAACAACGCGTTAAATTATATGAAACACCTGACCGTACGGCAAAAATACAGTGATTACACCAAACAACAACATCTTGAATCGCAATTGAATCTGATAGCCCTGTCTGATTTACAGGTTGACATTCTTTTCAGGAATGACATGCAAAAAGCAATTCATCAGGCAGTTGATGAACTTCCGGATCGATGCAAAGAAGTCTTCATCATGAGTCGGCATCTCGGAATGAGTTATAAAGAGATTGCACAGAAATTAAAGATATCCGGTAAGACCGTTGAAAACCATATATCTGAAGCATTAAAGAGACTTCGTCTCAAAATAAAGCAGAATATGTAAATGTAAGTAATTGTATACCTATTACTTATAGCCTAATCAAATCTTCTTCTCGAAATAAGCAATATTCTTCTAGGGGTATCCCAAGGAAAGGTTGTTATTCTTATAACATGATTTAATAAGGAAGGTAAGTTTATAATTAAGAAGGATGTGTTATGAATGAATCACTTATTTACAGGTATTTAAATGGTGAACTGGAGGAAAAGGAATGCCTGGAGTTGCTCGATTGGGTGAATGCGAATGAAACCAACCGCAAGACCTTCACAGATATAAAGAATGTTTGGATTTCTGCTGCCAAACCTGAACAGATGACACAGGCAGAATTAAAAACGGAATTCGGAAGACTGACAGCCAGAATTGCAAACAAGGATAACCTGTCCGGGTCCGTCTCCATTCAGGCGAAAACCAAGCACTCCATAGGGTATTATCTTTTACGTATTGCAGCAGTTTTACTTTTTATCTATGGTACCGGTATCACCTATATTTACCTGGATGACAATGATAATCAGGAGTATTATGATATTTATACCAGGAGAGGTGAAAAATCACAACTGGTGTTATCCGATGGCACAAAAATATGGATCAATTCGGATTCTCATTTGCGTTATCCAACCAACATGGACAAAAGCAAAGTTATCGTTCAACTGGAAGGGGAAGCTTATTTTGATGTAGCCAAAATGAAAAGCAGGAAATTTGTTGTAAGGACTTCCGATGTGGACATTACTGCACTGGGTACTAGCTTTAACGTCAAGTCTTACCAGGAAGAAGGTACCGTTGAAACCACGCTGGAAGAAGGAAAAATACAGATTACGGATGCCAAAGGCGCTGAAAATCTGCGTAAGTCCCTGGTTATTCTTCCGAATCAGCGGGTTACCATTTATACAAATCCTGAAGCTGAAATAGGACCTGCGGAAAGGGATGAATCTGAAGGCGGTGACAGAGTCCGTATTGAAGAAATTGAATCAACCGATGTATTCATCCAGAAGCAAGCCAATACATCCATCTATACTTCATGGAAAGACGGACTGCTCCAGTTCAGGAAAGTACGATTTGAGGATCTGGCGCTGTTACTTGAACGATGGTATGATATTTCCATTGAGATCAACGATGAAGCCATCAGGGACTGGCGTTATACAGGCACCTTCGACAAGGAAACCATTGAACAGGCACTCCATGCCCTGAGTATGTCGATGCCATTTAGTTACACCATAGTTAAGAACCAGGTGGCCATTAACAAATAAGAATTGAATGCTCATAAAAACAGGAATGCCTATGGGAATATATAAGAATTAAAAACAATACCGGGAAATGTTGGCGCATTCCCCGGTAAGCAAAATGTCAACCGCTGACAAGGCGGATGAAAACGGTTTATTGTCTAACTATAATCGAACAAATTTATGAAAAAAAAGAGAATTCTCACGCTCTTTGAATCCAAAGACCTAATTAAACTATTGATAGCCATGAAATTCATCTTCATGCTTTTGCTTTTGACCACCGTACAGGTATTTGCAACAGCCTATTCTCAATCCGCAAAACTGAGCTTTGAAATCAGAAATTCAACCATTGAGGATGCTTTCAGGGTAATTGAAAGCCAAAGCGATTTTAAATTCCTGTATCATGAAGAACTCATAAAGAACAGAAGAATTGCCAGTTTTAATGTTGAAAATGAGGCCATTGAAAAAGTTCTGGATGATCTTTTAACGGGTACCGACAATACCTATACTATACTGGAGAACAATCTCATAGTAATTACCCCAAAAAACATCACCATCCGGCAGGAAAGCAAGGTAACAGGGACAGTTTTTGATGCTGCGACCGGAGAACCGCTGCCAGGTGTGAATATTCTCATCGAGGGAACTCTGCAGGGCGTCACCACGGATGTCGATGGCAAATACTCGATTGAAGTTCCCGGCTCGGCAGCTGTACTGGTATTTTCCTATGTGGGCTACATGACACAAAAGGTGAATGTCACCGGTCCTACCGTGATTGATATAAAATTAGCCGCAGATTATACTACACTTCAAGAGGTAGTAGTTGTGGGATACGGCACCCAAAAGAAAGTGAATATGACCGGCTCGGTTTCCACTGTCAAATTTGATGAGAGCCTGGATAACCGGCCCATTACCAATGCATCCCAGGCTCTTGGTGGGGAAGTCACCGGCGTGTGGGTCAGCCAGAATTCCGGAAAACCGGGCAGTGATGGCGCCCAACTGCGTGTACGCGGCTGGGGTACCCTGAATAATTCAGAACCTCTGGTAATTATTGACGGGGTTGAGGGAACATTCAGCCAGCTTAATCCCAATGACATTGAAAGCATCTCCATTTTAAAAGACGCTGCCAGTGCTGCCATTTATGGATCCAAAGCAGCCAACGGCGTCATCCTGATCACCACCAAATCGGGCAAGCTCAACGAGAAAATGGAGATCAGCCTCTCTTCCTATTATGGTGTTCAGACGCTTGGCAGAAGATATGATGTAATCAACAACAGTGCCGAAAGTATGGAATTATACAACCAGGCACTGATCAATGACGGATCAAGTCCCTATTATCCGGATTATTTAATCGATGCCTTTAAAAACGGAAATGATTCTTACAAATATCCCAATACCGATTGGTTTAAGGAATTGTTCGAACCAGCCGCCATACAGGAACATAATTTATCCATTATGGGTGGTTCAGCACAAACATCCTCCTTCCTCTCATTTAATTATCTGAACCAGGATGGGATGGTCCCCAACACGAATTCCAAACGTTACGGGATCAGGGCCAACATAGAATCCGATTTGAAGAAATGGCTTAAAATCGGTGGACGAATGAATTACATTCACAAAGTTTCTGAAGAACCTTACGCCGATGTCACCTATGGTTCTTTGGGGCGTGTTTTTGAAATGCTGGGCGGTGCACCCCCGTTTATTGCGCCTTACACCAGTGACGGCCGTTATGGTTCGTCGCAGGCTATCGATAACGCAGGCACGCTGCTGTATGATAACCGTAATCCATTGATAGATGCAGCCAACGGACTTACCTCCTATGAGGAGAACTTTCTCAGTGTGAATGCCACAGCCGAGATCAAATTCCTGGAAAGCTTATCGCTGAAAACCACCTTCGCCTCCACCGGCAATTGGAACCTTACGGATCTTTTCAACGAAAGTATTTTTGGTTACACCGATGCTGGTGTACCGACCATAACAAAGAACTATAACCGGGAAGGACTCGAAATCGGAAGGAGACATACCAACAGCATCAACAACAACCTGTTTGCAACCTTAAACTACAACAAGACCTTCGGTAGCGTACATGACATTTCTGCCATCGTTGGCGCACAGATCGAAAGCCTGGTGATCAAAAACCAATACTCACGCAGGACATCTCCCCCGAAAGAAGGCCTGACCCAGGTGGATGCCGGCACCTCAGGTATTGTAGCGGATGGCAACATGAATGGGGTAAGGATGCTGTCGTACTTCGGCCGTATCAACTACTCCCTGGCAGACAAGTATCTCCTGGAAGCCAATATCAGAGCCGATGCTTCCTCACGTTTTAAGGAAGGCAGCCGTTGGGGGATCTTTCCGGGATTTTCAGCCGGATGGAGACTGGTAGATGAACCATTCATCAGAAATCTGAACCTTTTTTCGAACCTGAAACTCAGAGCTTCCTGGGGTCAACTCGGAAACCAGAACATTGCCGGGTACTGGCCTTATCTGACGGTCATTACCCAGAATAACACACAGAGCTACAGCTCCGGAGGCGCTTTCATACCGGGAGCAGGTGTTACAGCGCTGGTGGATGAAGATATCACCTGGGAAACCACCACCACCCTTGATTTTGGTATGGATGTGGGTCTCATGAACAACAAGCTCAATATTGAGGCTGACTATTTTCACAAAATCACCACCGATATCATTGTTCAGCTGCCCATCCCGAGGATGATGGGTGAAATAACCGCTCCTTATGAGAATGTCGGTGAAATGGTAAATAATGGCTTTGAATTTATTGTCAATTACAGCAACCAGGTTACTGATCGGGACAAATTCGGATACAGCATTGGAGGAAATTTTACCCTCATTGATAATGAAGTCACCAAATTCCAGGGCGGTAAATCCCCCGACCAGCTGTACCTGATCCGGGAAGGATATTCCTTCCGGACCTTGTATGGATATAAAGCTGTAGGAATATACCAGTCGGATGATGAAGCAGCAGCGCATATGAGCGCCAACAGCTTTAAACCCAAGGCAGGTCACCTGAAGTTTGAGGACCGCAACAAGGATGGCAAACTGGGTTTCGAGGACAAGCAGGAACTCGGCAATACCATTCCGAAATTCACCTACGGGATTTCCTCCAGTCTCCGGTACAAAGGATTTGATCTGAATATATTGTTCCAGGGAGTGACCGGAGTGCACGTATATACGCAAAACAATTACACCAACCTGAACTGGGAAAACCAGGTTACTTCCACACGATGGAGGGACTCATGGACGACCGAGAACACCGATACAGATACTCCGATGGCAAGGATCCAGAATACCTGGGACAACCAGGAGTCTTCTTATTGGGTTCATAAGCTGAATTACATCAAACTGAAGAACATACAGCTGGGATACCTGGTACCTGCCAGTTTCGCATCGAAGATCGGATTGCAAAAGATCTACGTCTATGCCAATGCGCAGAACGCTTTTACGATCGTGAACAAGGACTATGAGGGTTACGATCCCGAAAGGAACACATTTGACTCAGGATATAACATGTATCCGATCCCGAGAATTGTATCTGTTGGTGTTAATCTTAACTTCTAAAAGCCATGAAAATAAAACATATTATAACATACTGTCTGATATACATCCTGGTTCTTTTTTCTGCCGGTTGCGGAGATGATTATCTCGATTTCTTTCCTGAGGATAAAATTACTTCGGCCAATTTCCCCCAGGACGAGAAGGATGTAAAATTACTTCTGAACGGAGTATATTCACTTCTGAGGGAAACTTCTATTTATGATCAGGGATTGTTTGGCTTCGGCGTTCTTGATGGCGCCACTCCGAATGCTTTTAACTGGGGCAATCTTGCACTTGCCAAGATTGCCAACGGCTCTCTTTCCTCAGGTGATGTTCAGGTTGTTACCTTCAGGTGGCAAAGATGCTTTTCCATTATCTACAGGGCCAACTACTTTCTTCAGGAACTTGAAAAAGTGGAGCTGACTGAGGACTTGAAGAAGATGTATGCCGGCGAGGCACACTTTTTAAGAGGTCTTGCCTATGCCACACTGGTTGAATCGTATGGCGGCGTGCCCATCATTACCACGGCCATATCCACCGAGGAGGCCAGAACGATCGCACGCTCCACGGCAGAAGAAACCTGGAATCAGGCCCATTCCGATTATGATATCGCCATTGAGAACCTTGGGATTGATGCTCCGCAAAAGGGCAGGGCTACCAAGGGCGCCGCACTTGCCATGAAAATGCGGGCTTGTCTCTACCAGGGCAGATACCAGGATGTGCTGGACCTGGCCGATGAGATCGATGCACTGGGTGAATACGCATTGTTCCCCAGTTATGAGGGATTGTTTAATATAGCCAATGAAAACAACATCGAAGTGATTTTTGATATTCAGTACATGGCCGGAGAAAATTCACAGGGTTCCCTGCATGATCAGTATTGCGGTACGGGTACTGGCAGCTGGACGCGTGGTAGCCGGTATGTTCCCACACAGGACCTGGTGGATGCATATGAAACAATTGACGGATCTCCTGTAGATCCTGTAAATCCCTATGTGAACCGTGATCCCCGTCTGGAGTTTACAGTTGTAGTTCCCGGTTCCTTCTTCCTGGGGTTCCAGTTCCCGAATTACCTGTACCCGGGAGGTGCCTTCAACCACCCGGGCAACAGGTTCAAACAGCTCAGCACCCGCAAATACCGGATCGAACCGATGTCAGATCTTCCGCCTTCGGGCCAGTCCTACCTGAATAACATAGTCATACGCTATGCGGATGTGATCCTGTCCAAAGCTGAAGCCATCATTGAAACCGAAGGAGATGTGGATGAAGCGGTTGCACTAATCAACCGGATCAGGACGGAACGTGATGATGTGAAAATAACAGCCTTGCCTACAGGACTTTCCCGTGATGAAGCCCGTGAGAGACTGCGGCATGAAAGGCGCATTGAATTTGCCATGGAAGGGTTGTACTGGATGGATATCAAACGATGGGACATCTGCAAAGATCTGTATCCCATGGAAATCCGGGATCACCAGGACGCCCTGATAGAGACAAGATTCCCAGACGGGTATCTTGAGTATTATGATTTGCTGCCCATTCCTGACAGCGAAAGGGCATTGAATTCCAACCTGGCCCAAAATCCGGGCTGGTAAGTTTCAAATTCAGTATCCCTGCAGGAATCAGGATTCCTGCAGGGAATATTTTTTCTCATGCGCTAAAATTATAGACTATGAATTGGAAATTCTGGCATCCGGCCCTGATTGGAATGAATTCATCGCTCATTCTGCCGGTTGTCCCGGGCATGGCGACACCGCCAAAACCCAACATCGTTTTTATCCTGGCAGATGATCTCGGATATACCGACTTAAGCTGCTATGGCGCCACACGCATAAAAACCCCGAACCTGGATGAAATGGCAAAGGAAGGTGTGCGGTTTACCGGGTTTTATGCCCCGGCAGGCGTCTGTACCCCCACCCGTGCCAGTCTGATGACCGGTTGCTATCCCAAAAGAGTAAGCCTGCATGTGGGTGTATTGCGCCCGGATACACACAACGGACTGAATACCAAAGAATTAACTATTGCTGAACTACTGAAGACACAGGGTTATACCACCGGCTGCATCGGCAAATGGCACCTGGGATTGCTGCCTGATGTCCTGCCCACAGCCCAGGGTTTCGATTACTACTATGGAATGCCCGGGCCCAATCACGGCCGGTCAGACCTGTACCGCAATGCAACCCTGATCAGCAAAAACAGTGATGTGCCCTACGATCAGATCACCAAAAATTATACATCGGAAGCCATTGCTTTCATAACCAATAACAATCCTTCGGTTACCGGTAAACCATTCTTTCTTTACCTGGCACATTCCATGCCACATATACCGCTTGCCGTATCGGATGACTTTAAGGGAAAAAGTGAACAGGGCCTTTACGGGGATGTGATTATGGAACTTGACTGGGGTATTGGGGAAGTACTGCACATACTGGAAGAAGAAGGGCTCATGAATAATACCCTTATTGTTTTTACATCTGACAATGGCCCGTCAGACATTGCTGCACCTCCGCTCCACGGAGGTAAAGGTAGCACATGGGAGGCCGGATTCAGGGTTCCCCTTATTGTAAAGTGGCCAGGAGTAATTCCTGCCGGCTCGCTATGCCATGAAATGGCTACCATGATGGACTTCATGCCTACGCTTGCACGACTGGCCGGGGCAACAGTTCCAACCGACAGGGAAATTGACGGGCATGATATCTGGCCTCTGATTACCGGCAAGAAGTCAAAGTCACCCTACAAAGCATTTTACTACTTTGGGCGTGATGGAAAACTGGCAGCCATGCGTGAGGGGAAATGGAAGGTACATTTGCTGGCCCCAAGTGAAATGTGGGCCGGGAAACAACCCGTAAAAGAGGCTTTGCTCGATACCAAGCCGGCTGTTGAACCACCCTGGCTCTATGACCTGTCTTCCGACATCGGTGAGACCAAAAACGTGGCAGCTGAAAATAAAAAAATCACGGACAAACTCATCAAAAAAGCACAGGCCTTTGACCGGGAACTGGAAGCCAGGATCAGGCCTGCCTATGCTGAATAACAGCTGTCTTTTATTTGCCCATGAAATACAATAAGCAATATATAATTGTTCATGAAAATACCAAAATCGCTTAAGGAGTACCTTCTGGGAAGCTTACTGGCCTGGCCTGCTCTGTCTTTTTCGCAAAAGCAGGTCAATCTGGTTTTCATTATAGCCGATGATGTGAGCTGGGATGATCTGGGCTGTTACGGCAATAAAGTGGTGAAAACACCTCATATCGACCGGTTGGCCAGTGAAGGACTATGTTTTACGAATGCTTTTCTAACGGCCAGTTCATGCAGTCCAAGCCGGTGCAGCATCATCTCGGGAAAGTACCCGCATTCCAATGGCGCCGCCGAATTGCATACTCCGTTGCCGGAAAACGAAATTCCCTTTCCGCTCCTGTTGAAACAGAAGAACTATTATACGGCGCACGCCGGCAAATGGCATTTCGGTCCGGCTACCCATCAGGCTTTTGATCGCTATACCGATGAGAATGGTTATAACAATGGAGATGGCGGCGAAGACAATTGGGTCCGGTTTTTAAGGGAAAGACCCAAAGACAAGCCCTTTTTCTTATGGCTGGCATCTTACGATGCACACCGGTCCTGGGGTGCCGATACCTTCTCCATCACCCATGATCCGTCGGATATGGTAGTGCCCCCATACTTTGCCGACACCCCGGAAACCCGCCGGGATATGACCTCCTATTATAATGAAATTGCGAGATTTGATTTCTTTGTCGGTAAAGTCAGGCAGGAACTGGAACGGCAGGGAGTGCTTGGCAATACCTGCATCATCGTGATGGCGGATAACGGCCGTCCTTTCCCCCGGTGCAAAACAAGAGTTTACGACTCCGGGATGAAAACCCCGTTGATCGTGTTCTGGCCTGACGGAATCCGGCAAAATGGTTCGCTGTCTGCCAGCCTGGTTAGTGCCGTGGATATTGCACCCACCATACTGGAACTCGCAGGTATAGCTGCTCCGGCCGGATACCAGGGAACAAGCATCATGCCCGTTTTAAAGAATCCGGCTGCTGAGATCAGGACCGCCGTATTTTCAGAACATAACTGGCATGATTATGAAGCCCATGAAAGAATGGTGCGCACCAGGGATTTTCTGTACGTACTGAATGCCCGTCCAAACCTGACGAACTGTGGTCCGGCCGATTCAAAACAATCGGCATCCCAGGCTGCTTTAAACCAGGTCAGGGACCAGGGAAAACTGACTCCGGCCCAGGCGGATATTTTCATTGCCCCTCGCCCTGCAGAGGAACTCTTCGACGTGAAGAACGATCCGGAGCAATTCCTGAACCTCGCATCGATGCCTGAATCCAGGAAAATACTGGACGAAATGAGAAGATTGTTGAAAAACTGGCAGTTGAGCACAGCTGATTCAACACCTGAACATCTCACACCCGACTGGTACGACCGTGAAACCGGAGAAGCCCTGAAAGCTGAACAGATCAGGGGAACGATGCCGGGTCGTAAAGAACAACCATGAATTACAATATTTATCCTGAATTTAAAGTAACAGATCATGAATAAAATATTTGTTTCAATTACTTCCTTCTTTTGCTCACTATCGGCATTGGGTATGACTCCCCAAGAAAAAGCCGGCAAACCCAACATTCTGCTGATCCTGGTGGATGATCTCGGATACGGCGATTTATCTTGTCAGGGAGGAAAGGATATCCGCACGCCGAACATCGACAAGCTTTTCGCCCAGGGTATGCGCTTTGCCAACTTTTATGCAAACTGTACGGTATGCTCTCCTACACGTGCTGCCTTATTGACCGGAAGATACCCCGACATGGTAGGTGTTCCCGGTGTTATCCGCACACAGGAAATAGATAACTGGGGGTATTTTATGCCTGGCGCAATTACCCTGCCTGAAATGATGAAAAAAGCAGGTTACCAGACTGCTATTATTGGCAAATGGCATTTGGGTCTGGAAAGTCCGAATACACCCAATGAGCGCGGCTTTGATTTTTTCCAGGGTTTTCTCGGGGACATGATGGACGATTACTGGACCCACAGGCGGGAAGGATTCAATTACATGCGGCTGAATAATGAAGAAATAGATCCGCAGGGGCATGCTACAGATATTTTTACTTCCTGGGCAGTGAATTATATTGCCGGGCAGGAACGGCAACAAAAGCCCTTCTTTCTATACCTGGCATACAACGCGCCACATTTTCCCATCCAACCTCCCGGGGAATGGCTGGAAAAGGTGAAAAAACGGGAGGGAACAATCAGTGAGAAGCGCGCTAAAAATGTCGCCCTTGTAGAGCACCTCGATGCCGGCATTGGACTTGTTATTGACGCATTGAAGAAAAGCGGGCTTTATGAAAACACCATTATCATTTTCACCTCCGACAACGGAGGACATTTGCCCAGCGGAGCATCCAACGGCATCCTGAGAGGTGGTAAACAGGAAATGTACGAGGGAGGCGTCAGGGTGCCTGCCTGCATGGTCTGGAACGGCATTATCCCGGGTGGATCAATCTCCGAACAGCTTTCAATGACCATGGATTTCTTCCCAACCCTTTGCGCCATAGCAGGTTCTGCAGTGTCACATTCCATTGACGGGATGAACCTGTTGCCGGGGATATTGGATCTAAAACAGCCGGCAATAGACAGAACTGTTTTTTTCATGCGCCGCGAGGGTGACATTTATGGAGGGCTGTGTTATTACGCTATCCGCAAAGGCAATTACAAGCTGCTTCAGAATACCCCTTACGAACCGTTGCAATTGTTTGACATAGCGGCTGATCCTCTTGAGAAATCACCGTTGGCTGAAAATCTCAAACCATTTGGCGAACTGAAGTACGAATTGTCACAACATATCAGAAGATCAGGGGCCATTCCCTGGCAAAAAATCGAAGAACCTGACAGTAAATAAGTTAAAAACCTAATAATTATGAACACATTGAAAACCAGAACCATTGCACTCGGAAGTCTTCTTTCCGTTGGTATCAGCGGCCAGCAGGATGTCCAGGCTGCCGGTAAGGAGCCAAAGACTCCCAATTTCATCATCATCTTTGCCGATGACATGGGCTACGGCGATGTGGGTGCCTTTGGTCATCCCACCATCAAAACGCCCAACCTTGATAAGATGGCCTATGAAAGCCAGCGTTGGACAAATTTCTACGTAGCTGCACCGGTTTGCACACCTTCAAGGGCCGGGCTGCTGACTGGCAGACTGCCGGTCCGGACAGGCATGAGCAGTGAAAAACGAAGGGTTCTCTTCCCGGATTCCAAAGGCGGGCTTCCTGAAAAAGAGATTACCATTGCTTCCTCCCTGAAACAGAAAGGATATGCCACAGCCTGCATCGGTAAATGGCACCTGGGACACCTGCCCCAATACACACCCAATGCACATGGTTTCGACTATTATTTCGGGATACCCTACAGCAATGATATGGACAGGGTAGGCACTGAAAACTATATGGAGACCACTACAAAACCAAAAATCGAGTATTTCAATGTTCCCCTGATGAGAAACTCGGAGATCATCGAAAGGCCAGCTGATCAGACCACCATCACCAGGAGGTACACGCAGGAAGCGGTCAAATTCATCGAACAAAATAAGAAGAAGCCGTTTTTCCTTTACCTGGCCCATTCCATGCCCCATATACCCCTTTTCCGGTCACCCGAATTTGTGAACCGGAGTCTGCGGGGAATTTACGGCGATGTCATTGAGGAGCTCGACTGGAGCGTTGGAGAAGTTCTGAAAGCAGTGATCAATAATAAACTGGATAAAAATACCATTGTCATATTCACATCCGATAACGGGCCCTGGACAACATTCCATGAACAGGGTGGAAGCGCCGGCATACTCAGCGGCGGAAAAGGGGGAACCTACGAGGGGGGCATGCGTGAACCGACTATATTCTGGAGCCCGGGATTAATTAAACCTGGCGTAATCATGGAAATGGGTACCACCATGGACCTGCTGCCTACCTTCTGCAAACTCGCCAATGTCACCCTGCCCAATGACAGAATTTACGATGGTTATGACATTTCTCCCGTGATCCTGGGAACCGGACACAGTCTAAGAGAGGTTGTATATTATTACCGTGACACGGAGGTTTTTGCCGTACGGAAAGGAGCCTACAAAGCGCACCTCATAACCCAGTCGGAATATGGTCCCGACAAACCTGTTGTCCAGGATCCGCCGCTTCTTTATAACCTCAACGTGGATCCCTCCGAGAAATTCAATGTGGCAAAAGATCATCCGGAGGTAATCGAAGAAATTAAAAAGATCCTGGAAGCCCACAAGGCAACCTTAACACCCGTGGAAAACCAGCTTGAGAAATAACCTGAAACCAGCTTTAACTTTATTGACTATATTTGATACCCGGAATGAGTACGTATAGATTGATAGCCATGTTTTTAGGTATGATTGCAGCTGTGGTGTTAAATAGCTGTGTTACACCGTACGACAGAAACTCGGACCGGGTATCAAATCTCAGTAAGAAAAATGCACCTGACCTGCCTTTTCGGAATGACTCGATTTATGACGCGGCATTAAACGGTGACTTTAGCCGTGTGTCGGAACTACTGGGCAAAGGATTGGACGTGAATCAGTCCGATCAGGAAAACAGGACCGCCTTAATGTATGCGGCCTATAACGGGCATACTGAAACCGTTAAGATCCTCCTGGAAAACAAAGCTATTATTGACTTACGTGATATAAACGGAAGGACTGCACCGATGTTTGCCGCATCCGGCCCCTATCAGGAAACCGTAAGGTTATTGCTCGATCATCAAGCTGATCCAAACATTGCTGATTCACAGGAACATTTCACAGCCCTGATGTATGCGGCATCTGAAGGACATTTGGAAAATGTAAAAACACTTCTCGAAAGAAAAGCTGATCCTTCCATCAAAGATACCGACGGCGATACGGCATTTGATTTTGCACTGAAAAACGGCCATACCGAAGTGGCAGCTTTGCTTAAAGAACAAAAAAATTCACAACACAAATGAAAACCGCCAATTACCTTGCCCTACTTTCGGTTTTTACCCCTGCAACCCAGGTCAGGGCCCAACAGATGACCAGCAATAAACCCAACATCCTCTGGATCGTCAGCGAGGACAACAGCGCCGGGTATCTGCACTGTTATGGCAATCACTATGCCACCACACCGAACATTGACAACCTGGCCGGAAAAGGATTCCTTTACAACCGTGCCTATGCCAACAGTCCGGTTTGCTCCCCGGCCCGCAATTCGATCCTTACCGGCGCCTATGCCGCTTCCAACGGCAATGAGCAGATGCGCAGCAATTACAGCACGTCGGACAGGATCGGGACCTATGCCGGATACCTGCGCCAGGCCGGATACTATTGCACCAACAATTCAAAGACCGATTACAATTCCGGCAGCATCGATCCAAATAAGATCTGGGATGAAAGCAGTAATAAGGCCACGTATAAGAACAGGCCGGCAGGTAAACCTTTCTTTGCAGTTTTCAACCTCATGACTACACACGAAAGCAGTATTCACAATCCTGTTCCTGCTGAAAAGCTGAGACATGACCCCGCTAAAATAACACTGGCACCCTATCATCCCGATACCAAAGAAATGCGGCACGATTATGCACAGTATTATGACAATATGGAAGATATGGATGCCCAGGTGGGAAAATTACTGAAGGAATTGGAGGAAAGCGGCCTTGCAGAAAGCACCATTGTCTTTTATTATGGTGACAACGGCGGAGTAATTGCCCGCAGCAAGCGATATGTATATGAATCCGGCACCCGGATACCCCTGGTCATTTACATACCTGAAAAGTTCAAAGATCTTTATCCTGCGGAAAGGCCGGGACAACAGGTCAGCCGTATCGTCAGCTTTGTAGACCTGGCCCCTACCCTGCTCAGCATCGTTGGAGCCCCGATACCCGAATACATGCAGGGCCATGCCTTTCTGGGCGCAAAGAAAACGGGTGACCCGGAATATGCTTTCATGACACGGGGCCGGATGGATGAACGGTATGATATGTCAAGGGCTGTCAGGGACCGGAAATACAGGTATATAAGGAATTATATGCCTTTCCGCATTTATGGGCAGCATCTCGATTACCTGTTCAATGCACCATCTGCAAGATCTTGGGAGACGGCATACAAAGAGGGGAAATGCAATGCCATGCAAAGTGCCTTCTGGCAAACCAAACCGGTTGAAGAACTGTACGATATGGAAAATGATCCATGGGAGGTGCATAACCTGGCCGGAGATCCGGCACTCCACGAGGTGTTGGTAAGGATGCGGAAGGCCCTGACCCATTGGATGATCGATATCAAAGATGTGGGCTTGATCCCAGAGACCGATTACGACAGGTTCGCCGGCGGGCAGTCGATGTACGATTACATGCGGTCGGATTCATGTCCGCTCCAACTCCTGATCCAGGCATCCGGTTGGGCTGTCCTGGGAAATCCGGATGATGTAGGATCAGGTGTTAAATTCCTGCACAACAGCCACAGTGCTATCCGGTACTGGGGAGCAACCGGACTGCTGATTCGAAAAGAGAGCGCCAGGTCCGCCATTCCCGAACTCACCAGCGCAGGTGAGGATCCCTCCTCCGCAGTAGCAACCCTGGCCGCTGAAGCCCTGTGGGGTTTGGGTGAAACGAAACCCGCTGCTGCCATTTATAACCGCATTCTCCTGGATACAGTGTCTTTCGATATGACCGACAGGAACTTTGCGCTTAACAGCATCGATGCCATTGATTGCAATAGCATGGAAATCAAGGATACCATCAGGCAATTTTATCTGAAACACAAATCATCCCTGACGGGATTCGCCCGGTACAATGCCTATGATGCCCTGATGTCGGAATGGCTGCTGAAAAAGTGGAATGTCATAGAGTAACTTAAAAGAATCTCATGCTCTCACTCGAAAATCCCGTTGCTTTTCAGATCATGACCAAGCCGTATGGCCCGGTTTGCAACCTGAACTGCACCTATTGCTACTACCTCGAAAAGAAGAAATTATATCCCGGAATACGCGATTTCAGGATGACTGATGAACTCCTCGAAATCTACACAAAACAATATATCGAATCGCAGGATGTGCCTTTTGTGACCTTTACCTGGCAGGGAGGTGAGCCCACCCTCATGGGAATCGATTTTTATAAAAAAGCGGTTCAACTTCAACAGAAGTACGGGAAAGGGAAGAAAATCGAAAATGCATTTCAGACCAATGGCACCCTGATCAACGAGGACTGGTGCAGGTTCCTGCATGAAAATAATTTCCTGGTCGGGATCTCCGTGGACGGTCCAAAGGAAATCCATGACATGCACCGGACCCATGCATCGGGCAAGGCATCATTCGACCAGGTAGTGTCGGCCATTGAAATGTTTCAAAAGTTCAGGGTAGAATTCAATACCCTTACCGTAGTCCACAGAGACAATGCCCGACATGCAACGGAAATCTATAAATTCCTGAAAAAGGTTGGCAGTGGCTACATTCAATTCATTCCGATTGTCGAACGAATGAACATGAATGCCGGCGAAGACGAGATCAGACTGGTGGGACCGGAATACCAGACTGCCACGCAGGTCACACCCTGGACCGTTGATCCTGTTGAATATGGTGAATTCCTGATCACCATCTTTGACGAATGGGTGCGCAATGATGTGGGCAGGTACTTTGTTCAGATCTTCGATGTTACCCTGGCCAACTGGGTCGGAGAGCCTCCCGGATTATGTGTGTTTAGTGAAACCTGTGGTAATGCAATGGTTATGGAGCATAACGGTGATTTGTACACTTGTGATCATTTTGTATATCCGCATCACAGGCTGGGAAATATTCGCACCACACCCATCCGTTCCATGGCCCAGGGTGCGCAGCAATTTACCTTTGGCCAGAATAAGCTGCTGAAACTTCCCGCATATTGCATTCAGTGTGAGTATCGATTTGCCTGTCATGGAGAATGCCCGAAGCACAGGTTTGAATTTTCACCCGACGGGGAAAGAGGCCTCAATTATTTGTGCAAAGCCTATAAGATGTTCTTCCGGTACGTTCATCCCTATATGCAATACATGGGAGACGAACTGGCCGCCAAAAGAGCCCCGGCCAATGTGATGGCGTGGGCGAGGAGGTATAGGGAGTATGGGGGTAAACAGTAAACAGTAAACAGTAAACGGTAAACAGTAATCGGTAATCGGTAATCGGTGATCGGTGATCGGTGATCATTGGTCCGTATTTGGTGAGCCCCATTGGGGCGACCCGTTAATAGAAACAAACCATATTCCGCATCCCCTAAGCCCCATAGGGGCGACCTGATTGTATTATTTATCCGGCGATTAAAGTTGACAATTTAAATTTCTTATAATGATTGGGCTAAAGCCCAAAGATCAATTGATTATAGCATACCCCGGGCTAAAGCCCGGGGCTATTGATAACTCTCCAATCAAGCCGTCTTCAATAGCCCCAGGCTTTAGCCTGGGGTATCCATCAGGTAATTAAAACTGGGCTTTAGCCCCAGAAAAGCCCATCCCCAATTTATTAATACATCACCGAGGCAAAAAACGCCTTCATCTCCGCTGCATAATACACCCCATAGTTATAGAAAGTCGCTTTGGTCTGTGCATCGGGTTTCCAATCGAAGAAGGCATGACCGGCACCGCCAACCTGTAAATACTGCGCACGCTGACCGGCTTTCACCAAGGCATCCACAAATTCCTTCACCATCTCATCCTTGATCAGAAAGTCCTGGGTGCCCCGGGTCAGGTACTGGGGAACTGCTCTTTCCGAAGCATTCGGGATGTGGTTCAGGGGAGCCACGGCCGCCTTCCAGATATCGTCGGCAGCGGGATCATCGGAATAATGATTCAGCATGTTCCCGCCAAAAACACCGTAGCTGGGAGCAGCGGCCTTGATCGACGCCAGCATTTCAGTCCGTACCTGTTCCACTGTTTTATTCTTCGGGAGGTAAGAAGGCATGAACTCAAAAACACCTGGAGTTTTTCCAAATCCGCCTTTGCCGATCATGTTGGGCATCACTGAAGCAGCGGCCGACAAATGACCGCCGGCGCTGTCTCCGGTTAGTCCGATCCGGGTCGGATCACCGCCGTATTCCGCAGCATGCTCCATGATATGGGCAATGGCACCATACACATCCTCGATGATATTGGCCATAGTATTGTTGGTGGGATCACCATCCAACTTACCGGCCCAGCGGTAATCGATGCTGAAAACGACAAATTTTCCGTCCTTGGTGAGTTCACGGGCCAGGCCGCGCATGATGTCCTCAGTATTGGAAGCCCATCCGCCGCCATGGATGATGATGATGCAAGGCAGATTTTTGGCTCCTTTTGGGGAATATACGTCATATTTGAGTGTTTTTACGCCCGGTTTGGCATATACAACATCCTGGGTCACGTTAATGTGGGCAACGGCTTCCTTTTCAATGAAAGAGGCGCCAATGTGCTTATTCTGGTCGATTGTGATTTTGAACGGACTGGCCATCGATTCATAGTACATGGCGCCCCATCTTCCGGTAACGGAATAATAACAGGCATCCAGTACAAATCCCGAAGCCGGAGTGCCCGTAACGGTGATGATGGTCCCTTTGGGATATTTGCCATCGGCCGGCAAGGGTGGATTTATCTGTACCGTACCATTGACCGGTTTATCCAGCGTAACTGTAAATGATTCCGTCTGGGAAAAAAGGCTCACTGATCCTGTGAGGGAAGCCAGGGCAAACACTCCGATCTTTTGCAATATTGTATGTTTCATGGTTGTGAAAAATGGTTAATAATTTATGTATACAAAGGTGTTTATTACAATGACCCCGCTTGGCATACTTTGTATGACAACAGAAAAAAATAAAATACAATCCGGTTCTTCTACAGGTTCATCAAAAAGACCTAAAGCTTCTTCACCCAGTCGAACAACGGCAGCATCCATTCTTCAGGTTTAAGATTCAGGATGAACCCATGATTGCCCTTTGGCATGAGATGCATTTCGGCGGGCACTTTCTTTTTGACCAGAGCCTGGTAAAACCGGATGCTGTTATCAACCGGCACTGCCGTATCATCGCCCGTGTGGGTAAGCCAGGTCGGAGGTGTACCGGATGTGACCTGCAATTCATTGGAGAAAAGCTGTATTTGTTCAGCAGTCGGATTTTTACCCAGAAGGTTATTCCGCGATCCCATGTGAGTAAGGCTGTCGGTCATGCTGATCACAGGGTACACCAGGATCATAAAATCGGGCCGTAAATTTACTTTTTCAGGATTCGGTATATAGGATTTGTTGTAATGCGTGCCGGCTGTGGAAGCGAGGTGCCCTCCGGCCGAAAAACCCATGATGCCGATCCTGCCTGTATCGACTTTCCACTCTGAAGCCCGCTGCCGGACTGTCTTAATGGCTTGCTGGGCATCCTGCAGGGGGCCGATGGATTTGTCCGTCATGATGGAATCACTTGGTAACCTGTATTTCAGTACAAAGGCAGCAATGCCTCTTTGGGCGAATGCCTGGGCGATTGCCGTACCTTCGAGCCTGTAACTTTCGTGCTGGTATCCGCCTCCCGGACAAATCACCACTGCGGCTCCGGTTGCCAGGTCCAGTTGCGGAAGGAAAACAGTGAGCGTGGGTACTGATACCTTCTGGTAACCGTGCAGAATGCCCTGGTCATACACGGCGACCTCTTTCATTTTGTTAGGGATACTGTTGGGGATCTCCCCGGGGTAAAGGGGAATTACCTGCTGGGCAATTATCTGCATGGATGCGGAAAACATTAGGATGGATAAAAAAGATCTCATGGGTTTCGGGATTTGAATATACCGGAGCAAATGTATAAAGTTAATTCCTTAATTTTCCAATAACCAGCACTGGATTATCATTTTCGCCTGTTTGTTCATTCAGGATTGAAATTCTATGCCTGACAACTTCATCAAGGTTCTTTGATTCCAGAGTTGCCTTTATCATTTTTTTCAGATCAAATGATGGATATGTGATAAAGGCAAGATCATTGTTCACAAAAACATAGTTACTCCATGGATCAATTTCTTCACGTATTCCGAAGTAGTCATTATAAAAACCTTTGATCTCAGAAACTGAATGATCCTTTTTATTGATCCAATAACGGGTTAGTTTATCTGCATTCATACTATAAGTCTCTCCGTCGTCATTTATTTCAATTCGTGCATGTGCCTTGTTGGCCAGTAAAAAACCGGGAGCATTTACTGATATGTATACAAAATTCCCCACTTCATTGTTTTCAAAAGAAAACCGATCCTCCACGTTAAAAAAACAATAGGGCTCTATCCCGGTTCTTATAACTGTATACATCGTGTCATATTCTTTAGGCATATAGTATACATTGTTCAACACCCGTTCGATACTTGTTTGTAAACCAATACCCTTTACTTTAGGCGGAGCAATTCCATCCAGAATTCTACCTGAAGTGGACAAATAGTATAAATTGTATTCTTTATTCATGCGGGGAACCATAATCAGAACCGAATCATTTAAAACAATCATTTGGGAGATGATATTATCAACACCCGTTGGAATTCTTTTTATGGATTCATCTTTGCTGAGATTAAAAACCACTATGTGTTTTGAATCACCTCTGTGATTAATATAAAGTATATCATTGATCTTGTCCAATGCAAAGGCATCTACCCGCATAAATTCATCGGGACCTCTGCCAACCTTGGCCAAAGTTCTTATGAACTTCCCTTTACCTGTGAATTGCAGGATCTTTTCATTATCAATTGTAATAATATACTTTTCGCTTACCAGGTAGTTCGTATATTGGCCCAGTAAAACTTCATCCGACGTTTCCAGCCTAACCATATAGATATCAGTGATCATTTCACTCAAAAATATCTCTTTGACACTGCCTGGTTTTTGCAAATCAATTACAGGAATTGATCTTTCCCTGGATGAACAATTGAAAAGCACTATGCAAATAGAAAAAAGGATGAATGATTTTTTATAGGTCATTATATGCTTTTTTGAGTTTTATACACGAAGTCGTTATTAATCCGATGCAAAGATGATCTTCCATGCCTATTTCGCAAATTTTAAAAACAACGGCTGATAAACCAACAATGCGATCAGTGAAAAGATCAACCCGCCAATCGTCCCTGCTGCGAAGGCAAACCAGAAAACCTGGTGCTGACCTCCCCATACAAAGGGAACCAGTCCCAGCACAGTGGACAATGTCGTCAGTATTACAGGTAGGATCTTCTGATTATAAGCCTTCAGGTACAAGGGGAGCAAGGACTGGAATGGCTTTTTGCGTCTGAGATTGTTATAGTCATTGATGATGTATATTCCTGAATTCACTACAATGCCGCACAGTAGAATAAATGCAGCAAATCCCCCCTGGTCAAAATTGAAACCGAACAGGTAAAAGGTCAGGAACTCCCCGATGAACGCCACCGGTATCATGGCCATGATAGCCAGGGGCTGCAGCAGCGATTCGAGCAATATGGCACAAATGAAATAAATGATCAGCACAACCAGCAGAATTAAGTAATATTGCTTTTCATCCTCATGCCACCACCAGGTATACCTGTAGTCATTTGCCTTATAACCCAGCGGAAGCAGGGACGCCGTTTCTTCAACATTACGCTTAAGAACGCGTTTTGCCAATTCACCGGGACCAATAAAATCGTAGGCCACTACAAGCCTGTACTGTTGATTAAGTCTGTAAATGTCATTCCCCATCCTTCGTTTGCTGATACTACCCATGGAGAGGAGTTTTGTAGCTTTGTCACCCGTTTCCACAGGACCGTTTCTGATCCACCAGGCGTTGTATTTTGCAGATTCACCCGATACGAGCACCACGGGTGTAACTCCATTTTCGTCATAAACCGGGTTTAATTGCTGCTGGTACAACCTGCTTTGCAGAAATGCATAATAATCATTCAGGGTATAGTCCTGCAGGGCAAAACTACGCAGATCAACCTGCAGGTAATACTCATTCAGCACCTGTACATCCCAGTCATCTTTCACTGTAATTTCAATTCTGCCTACCCGTTGGTTTTTTTTGAGGCGTTCAGTTAGATCGGTGGCATAGGCATACAGCTGATCGTAATTGTATCCTTCAAGCACAATCCTATTACCCAGAAAACCAGTGTACAAGGCATTGCTGAAACCCTGTCCTACTCCATAAATTCCCCAGTCAACACCGCCCAGGTTAATGGCTTTGGCAGTTAGTGCCTCCTTCAGGTAAAAAGGGAATGAACCGTTTTCAAACTCAGGCTTGAATTGAATGACTATAGAGGCATTCCGGTAATCGGTCACCGAGGTCTGAAAGATTTGCACTTCTTCAAACCGGCTGATGAAATTCTCCATCTTCAGCATGCCTTCGTTCAGCTGTTGCACCGTGCATCCCTCGGGCATGCTGCCATTTACATACAAAGTAGTGCGCTGTGGTTCACTGTAAAATGAGCTGTTGTAAACGTTCTGTGTGAATAACCGCAAAGAACCGCCAAGAGCTTTTTCAGCCACCGGTCTGGCTCTCTTTTTAACCCAGTCTCCGCCGATTGTTTTATTGTACAACCTGGCAAATTGCGTTTCCTTGTCAATTTTTTCCGGTAACCAGTGAATGGGAACACCAAAACCAAGTATCAGTAAAATGATGAATGCCCATCTGTATCGCCTTGTAAATTTTATCACCTTCAGATATGCCCGGTTGAACAGGATCACCTGTTTCTTCCTTCGGAAAACTACCCGGGTAATATTCTCACGCAGGGGAAGCTTTATCATCAGCGAGGGGATAAACCAGAGGGCGATAACCATGGAGACTGCCAGGTTCACGATCATTACCCAGGCAAAGTCGGTGAGGTTGATGCGTTGCTTTTCCTCAAGGAAGAATATAACGCACAGCGATCCGATGGTTGTTAAAGTAGCTGCGAGAATAGCCAGAAATACGGTTTTATCACGATGATACCTGAAATGATCGATCATTACAATGCTGTTGGTGATGATCATGCCAAACGAGACACTGATGCCCGCCAGGGAATACAGGTGAATCTCGAGTTTAAGCAGGTAGTAAAATATTACAGCTATGATCAGGTTTGCGAAAAGGCTAAAGGTGATCAGGGTGAGATAACGCCACTGCCTGCTTATGACAAGCACAAAAATCAGCAGAACCACCATGGAAGCCAGGGTGCGCCAGCCTATCGTACGGAGTTCCCTGGAAAGATACACGGTGTTATCATTGGCCAGAAGAATGGAATAACCATGCGCCAGGTCCAGGCGCAGCTTTTCGATTTCTTCCTTCACCTTTTTGCTTACCTGTAAGGTATTGGCCCCGTCTTCGGCATAAACGACCATGAAAATGGCATTCAATCCATTGATCCTGTAATAATTCGAAGGTTGTTGCTCGCGGTAACGCACTGTTGCAACATCGCCAAGATGAATGATACGGCCATTGGCAGCGGTAACGGGAATGTCCTGCCATTCACGCTCTGTGGATCCCGAGTTTTGCAATACTACCCTTATCTCATTGACTCCGGTAACTTCCTGCCAGTCCTCACCCACACCGGCAATATCACGCCTGAAAAATGTGTTAATGGCAGAAGCCAGATTATTAACATCTATGCCCAACGTGTGAAGCTTCACGGGATCATAGGTGATTGCCCATTCGAACAGGGTGGCCCCGTACACGGCAACCTCATTCACTCCTCTAATCGCCGATAATTTCGGAACCAGGTTATTCTCGGCGTATTGTTGTATGAAAAACGGACTGGCACTGGCGTTCAGTGTATAGGTAAGAACAGCTGTTCTTCTCCTGCCTCCCGATCCTACCGACAGTTGCGGGTAAGTCACCTGTTTTGGCAATTCCTTATAAACCCTTCGTATTAGGGTGGCAACCTCAAAGCGAACAGCATCCAGACTGGCATTTTTCTTGAAAGTAAGATCAATGGTACCGCTTCCCTTTGATGATATGGAAGATATATCTTTCAATCCCTTCACCGCGCTGAACACTCCTTCTAGCTTTGAAGTAACCTCCTGTTCAATGATCCTTGCCGATGCATCGGGCCAGTAATAAGTGACATGGATGGCAGGTTCGGAACGCGACGGGCTCAGTTGCACGTTAAGCAACGGAACCAGTCCCAGTCCGACGAGCATTAGTACTACTGACCAGATCAGTACTGAAAAAGCCGACAACTTAGATTTTGACATTCAGTTCTTTTGTTTCAAATGGTTTCAGGTTGTTTCAGATTGTTTCAGAGTGTTTCAGATTGTTTCAGGTTGTTTCAGATTGTTTCAGATTGTTTATTTGATTTTGAAACCACATGAAACCACATGAAACCACATGAAACAATATGAAACCATATGTAACTATTTTCTTAAATAATAATAACCTAGTGGTACCACATACAAACTCACCACCGTCCCCACAATCATCCCGCCTATAATCGTCAGCGCCATAGGCTTTTGCAGATCAGCGCCAATGCCGCCGAAGAACAGCAAGGGCAGGAGGGCAAGTATGGCGGTTAAGGCTGTCATCACAATAGGTTTCAATCTACGCTGACCACCAACCATCAGGGCTTTCATCAGCGGATATCCTTCTTTCATCAGCTGGTTGAAAGTATCAACTTTCAGGATCGAGTCGTTGATCACCACCCCGCTCATCACCACAATTCCGATCATCGACATGAGGTTGATTCCCTCTCCGAAAAGCTTCAGAAAAATGAAAGCCCCGAACAGGTCAACCGGAATTTCGAGTAACACGATCAGTGGAAGCGTAAGCGATTCAAATTGTGAGGCCAGGATAAAATAGAGCAATGCCAGCGAAATGGTGAAAATGACGATCAACTGTTTCAGCAAAGTCCGGTTTGAGAAAAAGGAACCCGTAAATCCTGCCTCAAACCTTCCCTTTTTGACAAGCGTTTCACGCACTTCCGCTTGTGTTTTGCGCACCTCTCCGGCGGGTACCTCTACCGAAACGGGATAATATTCACCTTCCTGACCGGCAATGATAGTTTTCAGGTCAATGCCCGATTCTTCCTTCAGCAGGATGTTCAGGGGAATCTCTGCATTCTTTTTGTTCGAAACGGTAAGACCGGCAATGACATCACGTATATACCCCGGCTTTTCTCCTAAAATAACAGGTACGAAGTTTTGGTTTCCGGTGATCAGCATGAGTTCATTTTCCCTGAAAGCACGCCTGAGCGCACCAAAAACCTGATCATAGGTAACTTCATACAAGGCAAGCAACGAGGCATCGGCCCTGAGGACCATTTGTTCCTGCCATATAATATCGCTTATGCTTGTGCCGGGCAATGCATCCTGCAGATCATCCACCGCATCTTTGAGATACTGGTTTCCTGCAGTGCCAAAGTCACCGGTAGCCCTGAGTCTCACCATGAGCGGCGGCTGATCGTCTCCAAAAAGCTGATCGAAGATGTTACCAGCATCCTCAAAGGTATAACCTGCTTGTCTGAAGTTCTTCCCCAGTGCACTTTCGATGCTGACAAACACCGAATCAAGGGCAGCCGGTGTTTTGGCTTTCAGATATACAAGGGCTTCTGATCCGGATTTGGGGGCATTGTGATCGAGCAGGAACTGCTGTTCACCAATGATGCATGAATTGTGAATAAGGTGATCTCTGACTTCAGCGATGATCTCTTGCACCCTCCTGTTATTCTCCCCGATATTTATTCGTTCATTCCAGTCGATCCTCAATATGGTTTCATCCCTAACGATCGGGGGAAGCTTGGTTTTTTCGAGGTTCAGAAAAAGAACAACTGCCCCGGCCAGCATGAATATAACAACTAATATACCGGATACTTGGTGCCTCATTACATATTTAAAACCTTTCTCATATAGCTTTCCGTAGTCGAGCTCATTGACCCGTCGCAACATGCCGCTTAGTTCGCCCGGCTTGCCGTTCTGAAACATCAGTTTGTAATAAACAGGTAAAACTGTAACTCCAATGAAGAGTGAAACAAACTGGCTGATGGTAATGGCAACCGCCTGATCGTAAAACAAAGCCCCGGTGATTCCCCCGATGAAAATGAGCGGGATATAAACGGCACAGGTTGTGAATACGGCGCTGAGCATAGGTCGGAATACCTCGTTGGTACCGTTAATGCATGCTACATCAAGGTTGCTTCCCCGTTCCCGGTGTTGAGAGATGTTGTCGATCACAACAATCGAATTATCAGTCATAATGCTGATGCCCAGCACCAGTCCGGCAAGCGAAACCACATTCAGGGAAATTCCGGCCAACTGAAAAAACAGGAGTGATATGATGAGAGCAGCGGGAATGGTAATCCCCACAAGCCAGGGTGACTTGTAATTTTTAAGAAAGAGGAACATCACGATGAAAGCTAAAAATGCGCCCAGGTAGAGGCTTTGACTGAGATTCCGTATTGAAAAATCAAGAAGTTGGGTCTGATCGCGGGTTACCGTGAATTCGATATTGGGATAATCAGTCCGGAATATTTCCGTAAGGGCTTTCAATTCCTTTTTCAGTTCGCTCATCCGGGCGTCCGACTGCTTAATAATGGCCATGGTTACAGCATCCTGGCCATCAGAAACTACCATGCCCTTTCTATTTTGCGGATGCTGTACAACTGTTGCGATATCTTTTAGCTGTACCAGACGATCATTGTTTTTCAGGTAGATATCGGCAATGTCTTGCCGGGTTTTAATCTCATTGCCAAAACGGACATTATACTGGTACTGGCCGTCCTGTATCAATAAATTACCGAGACTCATGTTATTTTCTGCCAGTACATTTTCAATATCGGGGATGCTTATGCCGAGGCCCTCGAGCTTGCGCGTATCAGGCAGTATCAGAATTTCCGGGAACACCTGTCCGCTGATATCGGCAATCGCTACCTGCGGCAGCTGTTCAATCCTTTTCCGGATCACTTGTCCCGCAAAGTTGCTGAGGTCTGCGAATTCCTGTGAAACCGGGAAAAGTTCATCCCTGGCTGTACTTTGAAGCGGTGGCCTTTTCAGTGTCAGGTTAAGGTAAAACACCGGGATATCCGTGGCGCTGGCCTTGATCACGCGAGGCCGGTCGACCGACACCGGAAGGCTGGCCATTCCGCGGTCGATTTTCTCGTTCACCTCAATAAAGGCATAGTCGATATGGGTGCCGTAATCGAAGTCGAGTTTGATTACCGCACTACCGTCACGCGTCTCGCTTTTAATATCCGCCAGGTGCGCCACCTGCATCAGCTGCAACCTGAATTGGCTGACAATGGCATTCTCGAGTTCCCTTGCCGACAAGCTTTCCGCACTCACATGCACCGTAATTTTAGGAATATCAACATCCGGCATTAATGATACGGGTAAACGGAGCGTAGCAATGATCCCTAGAGCCAGGAGCGCGATAAAGGTCATTGTTACGGCAATAGGCTTATTTATTAAGAATCGGACCATGGTTTTGTTTGAGGTGGTTTCAGGTTGTTTCAGAGTGTTTCAGATTGTTTCAGAGTGTTTCAGAGTGTTTCAGAGTGTTTCAGAGTGTTTCAGGTTGTTTTGAATTTTGTGCCATTAAAAGCTGATTGCTTCAAATAAGACATCATGTTACTGATCTTGGTGCTCAGCTGCAGTAATTTATTTTTCATTTCGATTAACTGATCCTCAGTAATATAAGAATAATCAAATGCCCTGTATAATTGAGATCGGGTCTCTCCGGCTGATCCTTTAGAAAAAGATAAAAACTGCCCAAATTCCTTTTTGCCATCTCTTTCAAAACCTTCAGCAATATTGTCCATAATGGAACCACTTGATCTTTTAATCTGATCCACTAGTGAGAAATCATTTTTAAATGGTTTTGTATTTGTCAGAAGATAAATATCATGACAAATAGATCGTGCAATTTTCCATATCTCTAAATCTTCAAATCTGCTAACGGTTGACATGTTTGTATTATATTACTTTGAATTACTGATTATTATCTATGAACAATATGAAACCACCTGAAACTACATGAAACCACCTGAAACCACCTGAAACCCTCTGAAACCACATGAAACTATATGCAACTATTTTACAACGATTTCCGACTCATGCGCCAAATTCAAATTCCCCGATACTATCACCGTATCCCCCGGTTCCAGCGTCGCTCCCTTCTCCGGATGTGCGATGACCGCGTAGGATTCGCTGTTTTCGAAGAGGGTTTGGATGTACGTCCAGTATGCTTTGCCTCCGACAATTTTAAAAAGGACTTCCTGGTTATCTCTCAACACGACAGCAGGTTTGGGAACTACCAGCTGTGCCGCAACGGCATTTTCCACCAGCACCTGCACATTCATCCCGTCCATGAGCTGACCCGCTTGACCGAGGGTAGCCTTCAGCTGTATCATGCCGTTTTCGTCGACCATGGGATTGATTTCAGTGATCCTGCCTTTGAACATCTTATCCCGCATGGAGAACGGAATGACCTTTACCTCTTTGCCCACAGACACATCGTTGAGTTCAGGTTCGAGCACCGGAAATTCAACCTCGAACAATGAATTATCGATCAAAGTGCAAAACTCCGATCCGCTGCTGACCTGTTCATGCAATTTGTATTTGAGACCGGCGATGATGCCCGAAAAAGGGGCCTTCAGCTCTGTGGCTGCGTAATCGAGCCGGGCTGCTGCTAGCCTGCTCCTGGCGGCCGAATAACCCGATTGTACACAAACCGTTTCATAAGTCTTCTTCGGGATTTTAGCACTGTCGGCAAGTGAATAATTCTGTCCGATCAGCAAGTCCTGCAGTTCAAACCGGGTCTGTTCAAGGGCCACTTTAGCCTGTTCCAGTTGCTGCAGCAGCTTGTCCTGTCGCAGGCGTGCGATCACCTGCCCGGCATGCACCCTTTCGCCGTTTTTTACGTTGAGCTCCACAAGCTCTTCCCCTGCGCTGAATTTCAGAACGCTTTTACTTCTGGCTTTCAGCTTGCCATTGCTCACCAGCTCTTTTTGAAAGGTGGAGCGTTTCAACACCATAATATCAACAGGGTTCTTCTCCGCAAGGAACTGGCGTTTTTCGGCGGTTTGATCGTCGGTGTTTTGCTTTGAAGCGCAGGAAAGAACAATCAGGCAGATCAGGAATAAGGTTATTTGTTTCATATGGTTTCAGGTTGTTTCAGTTTGTTTCAGGTCGTTTCAGGTTGTTTCAGGTTGTTTCAGGTTGTTTCAGGTTGTTGCAGATTGTTGCAGATTGTTTCAGAGTGTTTCAGGTCGTTTCAGGTTGTTTCAGGTTGTTTCAGGTTGTTTCAGGTTGTTTCAGATTGTTTCAGATTGTTTAATAAGCTTTTTGAAACCATATGAAACCATATGAAACTATATGAAACCATCTGAAACAACCTGCAACTATTTAAGCGTCACCACCAAAATCACCGCATTATCCTCTTCCTTCAACCTCTCAACCATCTCGACAAAATCTTTCTTTTTTTCAGGATATAAGGCTTTGTTGTTTTTGAATCCCTCTTCTTCAGTCAGATCTTTCAAAGTCAGCGGTGATAAGGGCATATAAACAGTATTATCATTCACATTTCCTGCCGGCCAGAATTCGGGACCACCATCCCAGTCATTAGTACAGCCTGATGGTTCTCCATATTCCTTAACCAGGAATATATCTTCCGGTGAGTTCAAATGATGAATTATGTTTCTTCTTATACTATCATTAAAATCAACTGTTGTGACAAAAATCTGGTCCCGTGCTTCTGTTGAATTGGCCAGAAAGTAGTCCCCCTTTACCTTTTGAAACTTTTCCGTAGATGCCGGATTTTCAAATCTTGCATCATCAGGTAGCCGGTACTTTCCAAGATCTATATAATAGGCTGGCTTTATCTCATTCTTTGAGATTGTGTATACAGTATCATTATACATACCTTTAAAATACAATTGAGCATTGTATTCATAAAATGCTGAAATATCACCTAATAACATCATATAGTAACCTGTTTTGTTTTCCCATTTAAAATGATTTCTCACAGTACTGATTGTATCGTTATTCCTGTTGGTAAGCCGGAAAACAAAATCTTCACGGCCTCCGGCACATAATTCATAGGAAAGGAATTTGTCTTTTTCAATGACATAATGATAACCATCTGATTTTAATTGGAAAGATTCCAGAAAGGTCCCGTCATAGGAAAAGAACAGCAACTTCCGGCTCATGAGTGTTTGTATGGCAATGGTTTTATTAATGTCATCCAATGAAATCAAAGTTATTATATCTATTTCCTGGGGACCTTTACCATGATTCCCTATTTTTCGGATGAACTTTCCGGCATAGTCGAAAACAAGAACATGGTCTTTGTTTCCTATAAAAATATACTGATCTGTAAAATGATATTCAGCTCCACGGCCCAACAAACATTGGGTATCGGTTTGAAGCGGAATATACTTCACCTCCGAGGCGATGTCGCTGAGGTTGATTGTTTTTTTGTTTTGCAGGGCTTTTTCGTAGTTGATCACAAAAAATTTATCCTGATCAATAGCTTGATCCTGCTTATTTGTTTTGTCGGTGTGGCATTGAACCATTAGTAACAATGGTAATAGAAAGAATAGGTTTTTCATGATGTTTCTTTTTTACAATAGTTTAAGGTTTAAGGTTCAAGGTTCAAGGTTTAAGATCTGCATGTTGTAATGGAATATCCAATATTAATTATCTTTCGGAATATCATAACACAAAAAAGGCTGTTCCTCTGTAATCGACGCTAAATATATGGTCTTCTCATCTTTACTGACACAAAAGAATCCCCAATGATCCAACCTATATTTGTGAACAGGATTCCCGTTCCAGTCGAATTGTTCCACATAAATATAACCAGGACCTTTTCTCAATTCTTCAGATACGACAATTGGTGTTCGGCCGCTGTATAAAACATACACATAATTATTTTGAGCCGACATCCCCCAGTAGTGTGTCACATTGTCGGGACCCAGCATATTGATGACATCTTTCTTTTTTCCTTCCTCCTCATCGAAAATCAGTGTTCGTGTTTCTTTGCTCTCCGTATTAACGAATATAAGTCGTTTAAAATTCTTATAGGCATATACCATCCGCTTCTTCTCTTTGTTGACTCCGAAATCACCGATATATGAAGCCCAATTCCTATGCTCTTTTGAAAAGGAGAGATTATAGAATAGTCTGTCAGTTAAAGAATCAGGATAAAATTGTAGGTGGAAAACAGCTTTTCCTTGTTTTGTAGAGGCCACATAGTAATAGTTGCTGTCTGATAGGCTATAAAACTGCTTGTCAAACAGCACCTTATCATCCTTGGGTATTATAATACCTAGTTCTTTAATTTCCAGATTTTTATCCAACATCCAGAGTTTATTTCCTCTCCACTCGTAAACATAGCTATAGGCTCTATCATCATTGGATTTAACAAAACTAGGAAACTGAAATTCCAACGGGCCTCTTCCCATTCTTCCGAATGATTTCACAAATCTGAAATCAGGCAGTGAAAAGACCATAAAGTAATTTCCATCATTTTGATTTTTAACAATGAACAAGCTATCATCAGCAATCATCTCTATCTCACCAACTTTGAAAATCCTGTTAACAGAATGTTGCACCCCTGTTAACTCGATTATATCGCCAAAGGCGTCATCTTTTATAAGGACCTCACCTTCGATCAATGGTGAGAATGGCTGTTTACTAAGTATATCCACCATGATCTGTTGATTGTCACCCAATTCAGTGCCCTTTTTACTGTTTTGATTACATGAAAAAGTTATTGACAAAACCAACCCATAAATTGTTAAGCGTCTCATAAAACAATAAGGATTAAATCAAAATTCTTTTTTCATTTGTTCCTAGCATACTCTTACAAGGCTTAAAATCTATAATAAATTCAATTGTGTACGGCGTTGCACGACTCCATTATCCTTCGGCCTTTCAGGCCTGAAAACCAACCTATCAATTTACATGTTCAAACTCTATCAACACCCAGAACCCAACACCTTACAACTACCTGAAACCGCATGAAACAATCTGAAACAATCTGAAACCCCATGAAACCACATAAAACAACCTGAAACTATTTAAGCGTTACCACCATAATCACCGCATTATCCTCCTCCTTCAACCCCTCAACCATCTCAATAAACTCTTTCTTTTTTTCAGGATATAAGGCTTTGTTGTTTTTGAATCCC
>JAFGGU010000086.1 GCA_016930375.1 Bacteroidales bacterium
CACTATTCACTATTCACTATTCACTATTCACTATTCACTATTCACTATTCACTATTCACTATTCACTATTCACTATTCACTATTCACCAATCACTTTTCTCACGTCGGACTTGCCCTGTTTACAATCCAATAGAATAAAGGCGGACAAACCCGTTTGACGACAAGGAGGAAACGCTCGCCGAATCCTATGAACACTTCTTTCCGGTTACACTTAATAGCCCTGACAATAATCCTGGCGCACCTTTCAACCGGAACCCCATCTGCCTGCCCCTTGTCCATTTTTCCGTATTGCCTGCCATCGCCTGTAAGAGAATGAACAGAAACATCGGTTTGGACGCGACCTGGACATATCATCGTAACTCCAATGTTCTGGTCATGCAACTCAGCACGCATGGTCTCAAAAAATCCATGAAGGGCATGTTTGGCTGCAGCATACCCTGAACGCATCCGGAATCCGTACTTCCCCGTAATACTGCTAATCACAACAATGTGACCACCGCCCTTGCTTATCATCCAGGGAAGCAATCCTTTGGTGACCGCTACTGCGCTGAAGAAATTCACCTCGAGCAGTTCCCGGTAAACGGCAATTTCTGTTTCCAATACATAGGAACGCTGACTTACACCGGCATTGTTGATTAGGATGTCAACCCGGTCAACGAGTTGCTTTACCTTTTCCATGGCCTGATCAATCGCCTTCTGTTGTGTGACATCACAAACCACAACGTGGCAACGGCCTTGTTCAACATCATCCAGCTTTGCCTTTAATTCATTCAGCTTTTTTTCATTTCTGGCAGTCAGAATAACGGTAGCTCCTGCTTTGAACAGATCAACTGCGAGTGCTTCCCCGATTCCCGATGAAGCTCCGGTTATCCAGATGATCTTACCTTGAATTTTCATGGGCTATTCTGTTTCGGGTTATAATATGACCGGTCTGACCAATGATTTCCCTCCGAAGATCCAGGAGGTTTATCATATCCCCTGTTTTTCTTCCGAGAAAGAACCTCCAGGCGGCTATCAGCTTTTTCATCCTGATGAAGTAGTTAAAAGCGAATAAACCCGTTATTGGAAGAAGCGCGATATAAAGCAAAATGAATGCGGGTGACAAAGGAGTAAATGCAAGAAGGCCGGCAACTGCCAGGTACCAGACAGGAAATGAGATCATGCCAAAGACAAATTTGAAAGAGCTGAAAAACTGGGGATCTTTTATGTTTTTTGTTCTGCCGTTGATGAACCAGTAAGGAAGATAGTTATTGATGAATCCAAAAGCAAATACCGGAAAGAGAAATACTTGAACCAGGCTTGAAAGACATAATACCGGCCACGAAAATTTTTCGCGCTCAATCACCCAGTCACGCAGCCTGGCCTTTTTCAGCCCCTGATCATATTGCTTCACAGTTTCATCCAATTGTTTTATCAGTTCAGGATCAGCAGTCAATGCATGGTTTAGGCAGTCAATCATGATTTTGTCGGCTTTGAATTTTCCGGCAAGGGTGCTTTCCTGAATGCCAAGCAAATGAAGCATTTCCTTATTATAGATCTCCCGAAGATGCATGTAAAGACTATAATAATCCTCGGTCTGGATATCAATCATTTGTTTGCTTAATGCCGCTGCAAATGCATTCTTAATCCTGTTTAATCCAAGCACAGGATTTTCGTTGTAAGAATCCATGAATTCAGAGACCTCAATGGGTTCGCCAACATTCATGAAAAGTGTTGTGCGGAAATTCTGGTAGTGCCCGTAATCAATTCCGATGGGGACAATCTTGACTGCAGGTTCCCTGCCATATTTTTCCTGGGCCTGAAAAGCGATCCTGAACAAACCTTTTACCAGCGATCTGAGCCTGCGCTTATCTCCGTGATTGCCTTCAGGAAAAACGGACAAAGGATTATGCCTGTTGTGCAATACCTTAACTGTTTTATCAAAAACCACATCGTTTCTTTTGACATTTTCAATACCATCCCGAATGCGGTATACAGGCATAATATTCACATACGTCAGAAACTTGATAATACGTCTCCCTTTAAATATATCGGCTCGGGCCAGGAAAACATTCTGAAAGGGAGTTCTGCATACCAGCAACATGGCATCCATCAGGGCGTTCTGGTGGTTCGGCGCAAGTATTACCGGCTGGTTTTTCGGGATCCTGTGCCGGTTAATGACTTCAACCTTCCTGTAGTAGATATTAAAGCATAATTTGGCATACTGTTGTAAGAACCAATAATCCAACGCCCACTCATCCAATGACTTCTTCCGAAACAATCTCTTTATCTTTTATTTTATAGCTGCAAAATTAATATAAGAATACAACATAAATCATGACTTATCAGGGTATCGACTCAAGCTTCACTTGTTCCACCTTGGCCAGGTCCCGCTCATAGTAGAATGAACCTGTGAAGAACATAACTGCAGCAAGCAGAAGGGCAATGGGCAGAACCGAAATGGCGGTCTGGATATTGATAGCATCTGACAAAGCGCCAATGGCGATGGGTCCCATGGAAGCGCCCAGTAAATTTTGCACAACAACCGCAACCGCATAGGACATGGCACGCATCCCCGGATGCATTACGTCCTGGGTAACTGCCGAAGCGGCTGATACAAAAGCAGTGATCAAAATACCCATAGTCAGCAGCAGCACGTACTGCATTTTTCCGGGAAATACCACAAAAGCCAGGAACAACATGATCGCCGACAGTAAGGTGGAAATCGTAGGAAATAATAGCCGGGCATTGATTTTTTTCTTCCTCCACTTATCGGAAATGTAACCCCCCAGAGGCGCTCCTACCAGCGCTAAAACCATAACTGCGCTTGATTTTAAGCCAGCCTGGCTCTCAGCCAGACCATGAACCCTGTGAAAATACGTTGGAAGCCAGGTCATCAGCGCGGTGGTTGTGAAAACCACGCCGGCCATACCGAAATAGGTAAAGATCAGGGAAGGCTTATTGAGGAATTCATTGAACATATCTCTCATTGACATGGTCACTGTTGCCCTTTTATCACTTGGCAAGTCTTGTGACTTCCTGCTTACAGTCAATCCAACCGTTTTGTAGTCCTTTATAAAGAAGAACAAAATGGCCACAATCAAGCCGGGTAAGGCTACAAGACCAAAGGCGTGGCGCCATCCCCAGTGTGTGGCAATGATACCTCCCAAAGCAATACCAATTGCGCTGCCCAGAGGAATAGATGCATTCCATAAACCTATCATCCATGATCTTTTTTCCTGCGGATATAAACCGGCAATCATGGCCGTTCCACCAGGTGCATATCCGGCTTCACCAACCCCGATTAAGGTTCGGGTAGTCAAAAGTTGAGGCAGTGATTTTGTAAAAGCACAGGCCGCTGTAGCCAGGCTCCAAATAACTGCCATGATCCCGATGGTTTTTCTTCTGCTCCACCGGTCGACTAAAATGGAAACCGGCAAGGTCAGCGCAACAATTGACCAGTAAACGGCTGAAACCATCAGGCCGCATTGTGCATCCGTCAGATTCCAGTCAGCCTTCAGAAAAGGGAATAAGGAGGTCACTACCATCCTGTCAATATAATCGAACATGTACAACAGGAATAGGAGTATAAAAACATAATTGGTGTAAGGTTTCGAGAACAGGTATCCTTCCGGAATCTTGTCTTTCTTCATGGCAGTTACGTTAGATCACGCAGTATCAGCAAGCTTAATATGCCTTTCGACATGCAGGATGGTTAATATTGTACATCGAATATAATAAAAAAACGACAAAAGTGTCCTTTCAGGCACATAATCGTCCAGGCTATGATTCTTTACCCATTTGCAGGACATTGGCAGGCAAAGTATTAATATTGCAAATAAAAGAAAGATTATGATACCATCCTTTTTTAAGCGCATTCACCCGGATGATCTGAATGAAAACTTTTTTAAGGTTATTGGCAAAGACTGGATGCTGATTACGGCAGGCAAGGCGGGAGATTTCAACACCATGACGGCCAGCTGGGGAACAACAGGCATTCTGTGGAATAAATCCATTGCCATTTGTTTCATCAGGCCTCACCGGTATACCTTTCAGTTTGCAGATCGGTACGACTATTTCACACTCAGCTTCTTTGACGAAAAATACAGGGATATTCTGAATTATTGCGGCGCCCATTCAGGCAAAAATGTGGATAAAACAGGACAAACCGGATTGAAAATCCTGGAAACATCGCATGGCAATGTTGCCTTTGAGCAGGCCCGACTGGTGTTGGAGTGCAGAAAAATATATACAGATTTTCTGAAACAGGAATGTTTTGTCGATGCACTGATTGAAAAAAAGAACTATCCCTCCAAAGATTATCACGGGTTTTTTATCGGGGAGATAGAAGCGTGTTATAAGAGGTTGTAGGTTGTAAGTTGTACGTTAATAAAACAACATACAACATACAACATACAACATACAACATACAACATACAACATACAACATACAACATACAACATACAACATACAACATAC
>JAFGGU010000087.1 GCA_016930375.1 Bacteroidales bacterium
CGATTCCTACAATAATTCAACTTCTACGAAGTTGTCTTCCATCCTCGTAGAGGATAAATTATTGTAGATAAATGAAATATCAAAATCCATCTCAACCTTGTAGAGGTTGAATTATGATTTCGTCTGAAATTCTAATTAAAAAATATTAAAAAAACATCACCCCACACTCAGGGTAAACATCCAAAAACTGTTCTTAACACTGATTAAATCCTATCATGAAAAAAGTTGTATCGGGTAATATCTCCATTGAATTGCTGGTCGGTTATATCGAAGAATCTTTAGATAATTCTGCAAAAACTGAAGTTATGCATTGGATCGAAGCTGATCCTGAAAACAGTAAGTTTTTTCAATTGTTTGAAGAAGCCTGGAAAAATCCGGATGAACTGCATGCTTTTGATAAAGAAAACAGGGAATCCGACTGGAAAGCCATATCTGGTTTTATTGAAAAAGAATCCGGCAATACATCCGTAAAAACAAGAAGCTTAAGTAATCGATGGTGGTACCGGGCTGCCGGCCTTTTGCTGCTGGTTTCAGCTTCTATCCTGGCTTATTTTATCGGGTTGAACAAACAGAAACCCATTACACTTGCTGCCAATTCATACCATGAGATCGTGGTTCCCAAAGGGGAAAAATCGGAATTAATGCTGTCGGACGGCACCAAAATATGGATCAATGCCGGAAGCCAGGTAAGATTTCCGAATCAGTTCAACGCAGCAACAAGGGATATCTGGCTCGACGGCGAGGCCTATTTTGAAGTGGCAAAGGATAAGGAAAGGCCTTTCCTGGTGCATACCAGTGATCTGGACGTAAAGGTGCATGGAACCAAGTTCAATTTGAAAGCATACGCAGACGAAGATATTATTGAAACCACCCTGGTGGAAGGCGTGGTAAGTCTGGAAACCCACAACCTGTTAAACAATGTAAAAGAGGAGGTTTTTCTGAAACCCAACCACAAAGCCATTTACCTGAAAAAGAAAGCACAAATTTCCGAGGATAATGAAATCACCCGTGAAATAACAGAACCACTGAGGCCCAAAAAGATACTGCTGACAAAAACAGTCCAGGTTGAACCTGCCATTTCCTGGCACGAAGGGAAACTGATTTTTATCGATGAATCGTTCGAGAGCATTATTATGAAACTTGAACGGAGATATGGGGTTGATATCGTGATCGATAACGATCAGATCAAAAAAATAAAATACACGGGTGTTTTAAAGAATATATCCATCGAACAGGCATTAAAAGCCATGCAGCTTACCACAAGCTTTGACTACAATATCCGTGATAATACATTCGTGATCTCAGAGAAAAAACCATAAACCATAATGAGCAAACTAATTATTAATTAAAAACCCACATTGCCTATGAACTGATCAACCTCCTGAAAAAAATGAACCGGAAAATGGTGGAACATTAACCGGCTCATGATAATTGGCAAAACCCGCAATAATATGCCGGATGCACTTGATTGCGGAAGTTCTAACCTTTAACTTTTCAAAATTATGAAAAAAAACCCACAAAATGATGCCATGCATCCAAACAATGGCGTTTTAAAACTACTATTAATTATGAAACTCAGCTTCATTCTTGTTATGGTCAATATCCTGGCAGTTACTGCCACAGGGTATTCCCAGGCAGCCAGACTTTCACTGGACATGAAAGATGCATCCCTGAAGCAGGTTCTGTCGGAGATTGAAACACAAACCGATCTGTCATTCATCTACAAATCGGACCTGGTAAATCCCGATCAGAAAGTTGATATTCAGGCATCCGATGCGTCTATTGAACAGGTTTTGGCTTATCTGTTTGCTGATAAGAATATCAAATGTGAGATCCTGGACAATTCACTGATTGTGCTTTTGCCCAAAAACTCCGTTCTACAGCAACAGAAAGTAACCGGAACGGTAACAGACGCCTCAACAGGTGAGGCGCTGCCCGGCGTGAATATTCTGATCGAGGGTACCAACCAGGGTGTCATTACCGATATGGATGGCAAGTACTCGATTGAAGTTCCCGGACCCACGGCAGTTCTGTTGTTTTCTTATGTCGGTTACACATCGGAGAAAGTTGAGGTGGGCAGCCAGAGCAGCATTGACGTTGCCATGGCGCTCGACGTCACCAACCTCGAAGAAGTGGTGGTCGTTGGTTATGGTACAACCCGTAAGGCGACAGCCACCGGTTCCGTAACTTCCACAAAAGGAGAAGATATCAAACGTTCCCCGGCAACCAACATGACCAATACCCTGATCGGTCGTTTACCGGGCGTTGTATCCGTAACCCGAAGCGGTGAGCCCGGATATGACAACTCGACTCTCCGCGTGCGTGGTACCAACACCCTGGGCGACAACAGTGCCCTGGTAGTTGTTGACGGTATTGCCAACCGCAAAATGGAGCGCCTCGATCCCAGTGATATCGAATCAGTAACCGTATTGAAAGATGCTTCTGCAGCCATCTATGGTGCACAGGCCGCCAACGGTGTTATCCTGATCACTACCAAGCGTGGGGCGATCGGAAAACCCAGGATTACCTTAACCGCTAACGGTGGTATCAACCAGCCCACCCGCATCCCCGAAATGGCCGATGCCGCGCAGTATGCCTCCATGCTGAATGAGATCGATGAATATCGCGACCGTGACCCAAGGTACACCGCTGAAGACATCGAATTATTCTCCAACGGGCAGGACCCCTGGGGACACCCCAATACCGACTGGTTCAAGGAAGTTTTCAAACCCTGGTCGAACCAGAATTATGAGAACATCTCGGTCTCCGGTGGTACTGAAAACATGAAGTATTACCTGTCATTTGGCCACAGGTTCCAGGATGCCGTGTATAAAAACAGCGCCACCAATTACAGGCAGTATGATTTCCGAAGCAACATCGACGGAAAGATCACCAAGAACATCGACATTGCATTTGACGTTTCCGGCCGGCAGGAGAACAAGAATTTCCCCACGGTCTCGGCAGGTGATTCATTCAGAATGCTGATGCGTGGCAAACCCACCATGCCTGCTTACTGGCCCGACGGAACACCCGGACCCGATATTGAATACGGTCACAACCCGGTAGTTACCGTATCAGATGCCACCGGCTATGACAAGGACCGCTGGTATGTGCTGGAAAGCAATGTCAGGATGAACATAAACATACCCTGGATCAAAGGACTTGTGGTTACCGGTAATATGTCCTTCGACAAAGCCTTCCGCTACCACAAAAGGTTCAGGCAACCCTGGTACCTTTATACATGGGAGGGTGATGAAGAGCATACACTCATCAAAGGCAAAAGAGGCCTGGATGCACCAGAACTCTACCAGGAAACCCAGGACGGTTACAAAATCACCTGGAATGTTTATGCTACCTACGAAACATCCTTATTTGATGTACATAACATCAAGGTGATGGTAGGAACCGAAAGGCAGCAGGGATATAACGACTATATGACAGCCTTCCGGAAAAATTACATCTCTCCGGCTGTCGACCAGTTGTTTGCCGGTGCGACGGATGCTTATCTTAACAACAACGGTTGGGCTGACCAGAATGCCCGTATGAATTACTTCGGCCGTGTAAATTATGACTACAGTCAGAAGTATATGGCTGAATTTGTGTGGCGGTATGACGGTTCCTATATGTTCCCGAAGGGCAAGCAATTCGGTTTCTTCCCCGGCGTGTCAATCGGATGGCGTGTTTCCGAAGAAAACTTCTGGAAAAACAACATCGGCGCTGTTAATAATTTCAAATTGCGCGCATCGTGGGGCCAGACCGGTAACGACCGTATCGATGAATACCAGTATCTTTCGACATACGGATATGCCAGTCATTTTTATGACTTTGCAGTAAACGCACAGAACAAGGTATTGTACGAGTCCCGCACTCCCAACCCGAATGTCACCTGGGAGGTTGCCAACCAGTCCAACCTTGGATTCGAAGCCACGATCCTCAACAGGATCAATGTTGAATTCGACGTTTTCAGCAACAAGCGTTCCGAGATCTTATGGCAAAGGAATGCCTCCGTGCCAGGTTCTGCCGGTTTGACGCTGCCTCCTGAAAACATTGGAAAAGTTACCAACCGCGGATTTGAATACGTTGTGGGGTACCGGGGCAATCTGGGTGATTTCCAGTATGACATTTCCACCAATGGTGGTTATTCCAAGAACGAGATCACCTTCTGGGATGAAACACCCGGCAGGCCTTCCTACCAGCAGTCAACAGGCCACCCCATCCCCACGAATCCCTGGGATCCCAACAGCGACATGTATTATGAAGCCATCGGTGTGTTTGATGACGATGCTGATGTGGCTTCGTATCCGCATTGGCCCGGCGCACGCGGCGGTGATATCATTTTCAAGGATGTCGACAATTCCGGTGTAATTGACGGACTCGACAGGGTACGCAGTGACCGGAACAACATGCCACGGTTTGTGGGTGGACTGAGCATCAACATGCGCTACAAACAATTTGATGCAGCCATCCTGTTCCAGGGCGCTGCAGGCGGTCAGCAATACATCAGTCCCGAGAGCGGTGAAATAGGCAACTTCTACAAAGATTTTGCCGACAACCGCTGGACAGAGGACAACATCACCGCAGAATATCCAAGGACCTGGAACCGCGATGAAGAATACTGGAGAGCCAATGCCAGTACACATGAATTATTCCTGAGAAGAACCGATTATGTCAGGTTAAAGAACGTTGAGATCGGCTACAGCCTGCCCTCCACCTTCAACAAGAAGATCGGTATCGATGGCCTCAGGATTTATGTGAACGGGTTGAACCTGCTGACCATGGATAAAGTAAAACTGATTGATCCTGAATTGGAATCGGGAACCGCTTATCCCCTTACCAAGATTATCAATGCAGGATTAACGTTAACCTTCTAAATTTCAGAACTATGAGAAAGACACTTTATATCTGGATATTTTTATCCATACTGGTGATTAGCTATTCCTGCGAAAAAGCAGAGGATTTCCTGGATAAAAAGCCGCTGGGCGAATACTCCGAAGTTGACGTCTGGAGTGACCTGTCCCTGGCTGAAACCTTTGTCAACGGCATTTACAAAAATGCTTTAGGCTGGCCGTTTGCGATTGAAAGATTATCAGATTACGTTGATGAATCTTTCTTTACACCCGACTGGGGTGTGCTCAACTTCAACAAATCCCTGATGACCCAGGACGACTGGCAGGGATGGTCATGGGACTGGGCGACACCACACACGTTACATTTGCGTTGGGATCCACTCTATCTGAACGTCAGAAGGACTAACATTTTCTTCTCCAAAATCGACGGCCTTGCCGTTGACGAAGCAGATCAGGATAGGAAGGACAATCTGATAGGACAGGCATATTTCCTGCGGGGCTATACCTATCATATGCTTACTTCCATGTTCGGCGGTGTTCCCATTATCACCAAAGCCTATGGATTGAATGATAATTTTGAGGTACCCCGGAACACCTACGAGGAATGCATCAATTACATTGTGGGACAGCTGGATTCGGCCGCCATGTTTCTGCCTGAAACACAGTCTACTCTTGGTAGAGTTACCAAAGGTGCAGCCCTGGCTCTCAAAGCAAGGGTCCTCCTCTATGCCGCCAGTGATTTGCATCACAACATGAACACCTATGCCCCCGGTTATTCCAATCCGGAACTATTGGGATTTACCGGCGGAAGCCAGCAAACGAGGTGGCAGGCAGCCAGGGACGCCGCACAGGACGTGATCGACCTTGGAATATATGATCTGTACAAGAAGGATCCGGGTGCGGGTGATTCCATCGCCCAGAACTTTGTGGATTATTTCACCACCAAGGGAGAAACCGATGAGGACATCCTGCTTCAGTGTTTCAACACCAAAAGTACATCGGAAGGATGGGCCCATTATAATCCCGCCCTCTATTGCGGTCCCAACGGCTATCACAACTGGGGCAACAATACCCCCCTGGGTGACCTGGTGGATGATTACGAAATGCGGGATGGCTCCACCTTCGACTGGACCGACCCGGCTCTAAAGGCAAATCCTTATGCCAACCGCGACCAGCGTTTGTATGCCACCATTTTGTATGAAGGCGTTCAGTGGAGGACCCGTCCGTCTGACGGCCTGCTACTCGATCCCGTCAGCAAAATACAGGTAGGGTACGTTTACAATACCGATGGAGTCACCATGCTCAAAGCCGGTCTCGATACCCGCAAGGGCCCCATCGAAGACTGGAACGGTGGTTACAGCGGTTATTATCTGCGCAAATTTGTGGATCCCACGCTCGATCCCCAATACGTTGCACAGGAGGTCCCGTTCCGTCACATCCGATATGCCGAGGTATTGCTGAATTATGCCGAAGCCTGCATTGAACTGGGTGATGAAGGGCCTGCCCGTGACGCCATTAACCTCATCCGGAAACGTGCAGGTCAGCCAGACATTACTGAATCGGGCGATGCATTGCGCGACAGGTATCGCCAGGAACGCCGCATTGAGCTGGCTTTCGAGGATCATCGCTTCTGGGATGTACGCAGGTGGCTGATCGGCCCCGCAGCTTATCATCAGACGAGTGCAATTTTGGTCAAGTATCTGGTAAATGCTGCTTCGGTCGATGGTTACAGGCAGGCTGACGGATCGACATGGGGTAATCCGATCTTTGACCCCATCGACACGCCCAATGATGCACGGGCCTGGAATGACAAATGCTACTTCTTTGCGATTTACCGTGATGAACTCGGCAAGAATCCACAGCTGATTCAAAACCCGGGGTACTAAACGGAAAGTGCTCTTTTATAAGCTTTTAAAAGTTTGTGATCAGGAAGCAATTCTGTAAAACAGGATTGCTTCCTTCTTTAATACCTCATCATTATGAAAACATGCAAGAATATAGGTTGCCTGGTGCTTGGCGGGCTGTTGCTTTCAGGAAATGTTTTTTCACAGGTCATCGGAACCGAGCTGGAAGATCCGAAGATTACCCGGGTCAATAACCTGCCTCCCCACGTGTCATTCATCCCTTTTCCCGACAGTAAAACGCTTGCCGGAAAAAAAGGCCATGAGTCGCCGAATTACAAACCACTGAACGGCAACTGGAAGTTCAACTGGTCAAAAAATCCATCGGAACGTCCGGTTGATTTTTACAAACAGGACTACGATGTTTCATCGTGGAAAGAAATTCCGGTGCCCTCGGACTGGCAGATGCAGGGGTATGACATTCCCATTTATACCAACATCACCTACCCTTTTGTCGCCGAACCTACCGTTTTGCCAAAAGATCTGAATATGCCCTCCGTAAAGGAAATCCCGCCCAAACCGGAGACACCTGTCCAAAAAATTGAATATCCGAATAAAAGCCTTCCGATTCCACCCTATATTCCGAAACAATACAATCCGGTTGGATCCTACAAACAAACCTTCACCATTCCGGCAGACTGGAAAGGAAAGCGAATTGTCCTTCATTTTGGCGGTGTCAATTCAGCCGCCTATTACTGGCTGAACGGCGAAAAAATCGGATATGGCGAAGATTCCAAACTTCCAACGGAATTCGATATTACCGATAAGCTCAAGGATGGCGAAAACACCCTGGCCGTTGAAGTATACCGCTGGAGCGATGGTTCGTACCTCGAGGACCAGGATTTCTTCCGCCTCAGCGGAATTGAAAGGGATGTATACCTGTATGCCACACCCAAAGTGCATATTTATGACTACCAGGTACAGACCGACCTGACCAACAATTATACCGATGCCCTTCTCTCCGTGACGGTTGACGTTAAAAACCATTTCCCGGGTTTCCAGTCGGGGGAACACAGTGTCGAAATGAAACTGATGGATAAAAGCGATAAAATGATTGCCTTTGGAAAAGTTAAAACCGGCATTCATCTGAAAGAAAATGCACAGGTGGTTCTTAAATATGAGATCCTTGCTCCGGCCAAATGGACCGCTGAAACACCCAACCTGTATCAGCTGGTTCTTATTCTCAGGGATAAGAGCGGGAAAGAAGTTGAGGCAGTCAGCTGCAAAGTGGGTTTCAGGGAAGTAGAGATCATTAAGGGGCAACTATGTGTTAACGGAAAACCCATCTATATCAAAGGGGTGAACCGCCACGAGCATGATGAGAAAACGGGCCATGTGATCAGTGAGGAAGGTATGCTGAAAGATATTGAGCTACTCAAGCAATTTAACCTGAATGCCGTTCGTACCTGCCATTATCCAGATCATCCGCGCTGGTACGAATTGTGTGATGAATATGGCATCTACCTGGTTGATGAAGCCAACATCGAATCACATGGTATGGGGTATGACCTGAACAAAACCCTGGGCAACAACCCGGCATGGCTCGAGGCCCATATGGACCGTACGATCAGAATGGTGGAACGCGATAAAAACCATCCCTCAATTATTGTCTGGTCGCTGGGTAATGAAGCCGGCAACGGCAGCAACTTTTATGCTACGTATGACTGGATCAAGAAAAGGGATAAAACACGGCCCGTGCAATATGAAAGAGCCGAAATGGAAAGGAATACGGATATCGTTTGTCCCATGTACATGCCCGCCTCGCAAATGGAGAATTATGCCAAGAAATACAGTGACCGGCCTTTAATCCAATGTGAATACGCCCATGCCATGGGCAACAGCGTCGGCAATTTCCAGGATTACTGGAATGTGATAGAACGTTACCCGGTTTTACAGGGTGGTTTCATCTGGGACTGGGTTGATCAGGGCATTGCCCAGTATGATGAAAAGGGTAACAAATACTGGGCTTATGGCGGTGATTTCGGACCGGCAGATATTGTAAGCGACAAGAATTTCTGCGCCAACGGTATCGTGTCACCCGACAGGAGGCCGCATCCGAAAATTTATGAAGTAAAGAAAGTGTATCAGAATATAAAATTCAAAGCCATTGACCTGGCGTCCGGTAAAATCGAAATTAAAAATGGTTTTATTTTCACCAATCTGGACAAATACGATTTTGAGTTTAGTATAGAAGAAAACGGCGTGCAGGTCAAAACCGGAAAGATCCCTTCGATTTCGGCACAACCTGGTGAATCCAGACTGATATCGATTGATTACAGCGATCTTACTGTAAAACCGGATGGCGAATACTTCATTACCATCAGGGCGCTGCAAAGAGAAAAAGAAACCATGATACCGGCAGGTCACGTGATCGCGTATGAGCAATTCGCCCTGTCCTGCCCTTCCAAATTACCTGTAAACAAGGTTTCAACCGGTTCAGTAAACTTTACCAGCGATGCAAACGGCACGAAAATAACCGGTGACGGATTCTCTGTAGCCTTTGACACGCTCGGATGGCTTAGTTCCTATCAATCAGGCGGCAAAGAGCTTATGATAGCTTCCCTGAAGCCCAACTTCTGGCGTGCCCCCATTGACAATGATTATGGAAACGGCATGCAGAACCGGTGCAAGGTATGGAAGGAAGCTGCGGGCAACATGAAGGTGATTTCGGTGAATGTAAGAAAAGTCGGTTCTGATGCGGTGGAATTGTACGCTTTATACGATATACCCACCGTAAAAGGAACCTGGGAGGCAAAATACCTGGTATTTAATGATGGTCGAGTTGAAGTGAACAATTTGTTCACGACTGCCGACAAGAGACTGCCGGAAATTCCCAGGATCGGTATGCGCATGCGGATCAGTCCCGAGTTCGACAACATGACCTATTTCGGGCGAGGACCTTGGGAAAATTACATTGACAGGTACACATCCGCCCTGGTATCGAAATATACCGGCAAAGTCAGCGGGCAGGAAATGTTGTATGTCCGTCCCCAGGAAAACAATTACCATACCGATGTAAGATGGTTAGCTCTGACGGATGCCACCGGCAAAGGATTGATGGTTACAGGAAGACCGACCTTCTGCACTTCGGCGCTGAACAGTGCCATGGAAGATTTTGACGATGGCGACCAGAAGCATCAGCGGCATATCACCGATGTTGTAAAACGTGATTATATTGAGTGGTGCATCGATTACAAGCAGATGGGTGTCGGTGGTGACAACAGCTGGGGTGCCAAACCGCTCGATAAATATATGTTATACCCGGGTGAATACAGGTATGAATTTGTGATTGCACCTGTGAAATGATGAGGTATTGAAATGAAAGATGATCCCGGGCTAAACCCGGGATTATTTTTTGTACTATAAAAATACGTTTTTGTACCAGTTGTAGTTTTAAAAACTATTTTTACTTCCAGAAAAGGAGTTTATGGAAGAACAGGAATTGATACATCGGCTTGGGCAGAATGATGAGGAAGCATTTGAGATCCTGTTCAGAAAATACTTTTCCGGATTATGTCTTTTTGCAGAGCATTTTGTCAGGAACCGTGATACTGCCGAGGAAATCACAGAGGATTTCTATTGTCATCTCTGGGATAACTGTAAGACACTTACCATCAATACTTCTTTAAAGGGATATCTCTATCGCAGCATACATAACCGTTGTCTCAATTACCTGCGCAACCAGAAGGTAAGGCAACAGTACCTGACCGATAATCAGTATTTCTATACTGATGATGCGATCCTGGGTTTTGCAGGAAAGGATGAAGAACCGGTTTCAAAACTGATTACCGGTGAACTGGAAAAAGAAATCGGTAATGCCGTTGAATCACTCCCGGAGCAATGCCGTGCTATATTCCGCATGAACCGTTTTGAAAGTCTCTCCTATACTGATATCGCAAACAAACTGGGAATTTCCATCAACACAGTTAAAACACAGATGGCAAGAGCACTGCAGAAATTACGGGACAGATTGAAAGATTATCTGTAGATATGAAGGATATCTTTAATGTAAATCTTATTAACAGGCCTGAAAGGCCGATACATAAAAGCACAGGGCGGTAGCCCTGTGTGTCTTGATTCAGATCCATCATCAGGGCTGAAAGTCCGAAACATTTGGGACCAACAATTCACCCATTAAAAAGAAATTTTTATAAACCCTGTCACCCTATCACCTCCCTGCCGGGTCAATATGTATGAACAATAACTATGAAAACGAACAAAGATTTGACAAAAATTGACGAGTTGCTGGTAAGCTATCTTGCCGGTTCAGCGGATGCCACTGAACGTGAGAATGTGCTTACATGGATCGGATCATCCCCGGAAAACAAGCAATATTTCGAGGAACTCCGGGATGTTTATATCTCTTCCAAACTTTCACAATCCGATTCTCAGTATCATGTTGATACCTCCCTGGAGCGGATTAAAGCCAGGCATTATAAAAACCTGGTACTGGATATGGAAAAAGCAGATCGCGAAAAAATGCGGCTTTTCCGGCTGAATCTCATGAAGTATGCTGCCCTGGTCCTTCTTATACTTTCCCTGGGAATCGTTGGTTTCCGTTATACCCGTAATAAACCGGTGATGGCTTCATCCGAGATCTGGAATACCATTGAGGCTCCCTTCGGATCAAGGGCAAGGCTCACTTTGGCTGATGGTACCAAGGTTTGGTTAAATGCAGGAAGCCAGCTGAAATATTCATCGAGGTTTGCGCAACATAACCGAAAGGTAATTCTGAACGGCGAGGCATACTTTGATGTGGCCAAAGATGAAAAAAATCAATTCATTGTGAGCACCTCACAGCTGGATATCAAGGTATTCGGAACACAGTTCAATGTAAAAGCCTACGATGAGGAAAATACGATACAGACCACCCTGGTGGAGGGATCCGTCACGATTGAAAGAAAAGGTATCGGAGGCAGAGGAGAACGCACAGTGACACTTAATCCGAACGAAACGGCAACATTCTTCATTTCGGGTAAGGAAGTCGACATGCAGGCGAAGCCAATTGAAAAAGAAGACATGCAGGACAAAGAATCAAGAAACTCGGAAAAGCTGGAAATCCTTTCCAACATAAACCCGGTTGTATTTACTTCCTGGAAGGACAGCAGGTGGATCATTGACAGCGATCCGCTTTCGGGCCTTGCAGTTAAGCTTGAACGCCGGTACAATGTGAAGATCATCATCGATAAGAAAGAACTCCGGGAGTATAAATTCAGCGGAACCATCAAGGATGAAACCCTGGAACAGGTTTTAAATGTGATAAAGTTAACAGCGCCCATCAATTACAGCATACACAACAATGAAGTTCACCTGTTTGAGAATAAGTCCTTCAGTGAATCCTATGATGAAATGCTTATAAAAGATTAAAAATTGCTACTAAAATAAAACCTGCTGCCTATGATGTAACCCCTCAAAAAAAAGAACCGCAGAATGCGGCAACATCCTGCGATCCTAGTTTTAAACCGATCTCCTGCGAGCAAACCCACTAAAGATATGCCCTGCAGGCAATGTTTAACTTTAAAACCATACAAATCTATGAAAAAAACAAACCATTGCCACCTTTTACCTTCGTGGCAATTAAAAAAACTACTTCTAATTATGAAACTCACCACGATCTTAATACTTGTTTTTACGATACAGGTATCCGCCACGGTGTATTCCCAGACCAAAAGGTTTGACCTGGCCTTCAAAGATATCAGTGTGAAAGAAGTATTGAAAACCATTGAATCACAGAGCGACTTTCGTTTCTTTTACAATGATGAATTAAGCGATGTAAACCGAAAAGTAACGATTGACCTGCAGGATATGCCGGTGGAATTGGTTCTGGCAAGCCTTTTTGATAAAACCAAGGTATCGTTTAAGGTACTGGAAAATAACCTGATCGTGATCTCTCCCACTGAACTGATGAATCAGCAGTTGAGGATTACCGGCACGGTGGTTGACGCCACCACGAACGAACCTTTGCCTGGAGTTAACATCCAGGTTGAGGGAACCACACAGGGAACAATTACAGATGCTGAAGGAAAATATGATCTTCCTGTTGCCGGTCCCGAAACCTACCTGGTTTTCTCTTATGTGGGTTACATTAGTGAAAGGATCCAGGTAGGCCAGAAAGCAGTGATCGATGTAAACCTGGTGGCTGATATTAAAAGTTTGGAAGAGGTTGTAGTAATTGGTTACGGCGTGCAAAAGAAAAGTGTGGTGACCGGAGCCATCGGAAGCATCAAAGCGGAAGACCTGGCCAATTCTTCCATATCAAGGGCAGAACAGGCATTGCAGGGAAAGACCTCGGGCGTCCAGGTTATCCAGAACTCAGGTGCTCCGGGAGCAGGAGTAAATGTAAGGATACGCGGGTACGGCTCCAATAAATCTTCCGAACCCATCTATATCGTGAACGGAACGAAGGTCGCCAGCCTGAGTTCAATTGATCCCAATGACATACAGAATATAGAAGTTCTGAAGGATGCGGCATCTGCTGCCATTTACGGTGCCGAAGGCGCCAATGGTGTTGTGCTTGTTACCACCAAAAGTGGCGTGAGCGGGAAAGGCCGTTTGACCTATGAATTTCAATACAGCCTGCAGTCCCTGGCCAGAAAGGTGGATGTGCTGAATGCCGCCGATTACAAAACCTATATGACCGAGGCCGGCACACTTCCGTCCTCAGCACTGGATGATCCCTATGATACCGACTGGCAGGATGAGATTTTCAAAACCACCCCTTCTAAAAAGCATTACCTTTCCTTTACCGGCGGCAATGAACAGGGTGCCTTTATGCTGTCCATGTCCTACCTGGATCAGGATGGAATTGTGACCGGTGACAAAGACAAATACCAGAGGTATACTTTCATGTTCAATTCCGATTATAAGGTCAATAAATGGATCAAAGCAGGTCATAACCTGACCTTTACCAGGACTGACCTGAAAGCCCTGTCTGAGAACAGTGAATACGCATCTGTTATTACAAGCGCCCTGATGCTTGATCCGTTAACCCCACCCTACTATAAAACCGATGCTGAAATACCAGCCCTGATGCAATCCAATATCGCCACCGGCAATTTTAAATATCTCACAAATGAAGACGGCAAATACTATGGTGTTTCGGAATATGTTTCCAGCACAGCCAATCCATTTGTCGTGAGAGATGCATCCTTTCCGGCAACCCAGAACAATATGCTGTTCGGCAACGTGTTTGTTGATCTTACGCCAATTAAGGGCTTTACATTCACCAGCCGGATTGGAGGCAGCATCATGTCATTCAGATCACATAATTACAATCCGGTGTATTACTATGATGCGCAAACCAACAACACAGCCTCGAACGTCAGTGAATCCACCATGCTTTCCACCTATTGGCAGTGGGAGAATTTTGCCACCTATTCAAGATCATTCGGTAACCACAACGCAACGTTGCTTCTGGGAATGTCCTCGTCGGATAACCGGATCAATAATCTGTCGGGAAGTGGAAGTCCGTTGACAAACGATGACCTGTTGTATGACGATCTGGAGTACCTGGCAGCCAATCCATCCGATGATGTCAGCAGTTCAAGAATCATGACGCGCAAACTCTCTTATTTCGGACGTGCCAACTATGATTTCAACAATAAATACATGCTGCAGTTCAGCTTGCGAAGGGATGCAGCCGGCTCAGATTACCTACCCAAAGAAACCCGTTGGGGAACCTTCCCGGCCATATCCGGCGGATGGGTAGTTTCAAATGAAAGCTTCTTTCCCAAAACTTTCCTGACCTTTATGAAGATCAGGGCCAGCTGGGGTCAGAACGGCAGCTTGTCCAACCTGGGCAATTACATCTATATGGCATCGCTGGCAACTTCAGGCGCCTATCCGATCATGGAATCCTCGGTTTCAACAACCCTTGGCAGCGCCACTGAACCAGCCAACCTGAGCAATTATAACCTTAAGTGGGAAACCAGCGAACAGACGGACATAGGTATTGATCTGCGCGCCTTTAACGATAGGGTGACCTTTACTGTGGATTATTATCTGAAGAAGACCAAAGACCTTCTGACTACGGGTACACCGCCGCTGGAAGCCGGAAACGCAGCTACCACGGTAAATGCAGGTGACGTGGAAAACAGGGGATTTGAGTTTGAGGCCAGTTACAGGAACAAGATCGGTGATCTTGACTACAATATCAGCGGCAACCTGGCTACCCTGCACAACGAGGTAACCTACATGAATCCAAACAGTCCTTACCTGACAGGTGCTACCATTAACCTTGAAACGGCCACCCGGTTTGACAAAGGTCACCCGATATGGTATTTCTATGGTTACAAAACCGCCGGTATTGATCCAAACAACGGCAAAACCATTTATTATAATGCTGCAGGCGATACAACGCACACCGTATCATCGGCCGATAAGCAATTCATCGGCAGCGGAATTCCCAAGATCACCTATGGCTTTAATATTGATCTTTCGTATAAAAGCTTCGACTTCAGAGCTTTCCTGCAGGGTGCTGCTGGTCATGATGTTATGGTGGGTATGGTCAGAACGGACCGGATTAATTTCAATAAGCTTCAGGTATATTTCGATGACCGGTGGACCCCCCAGAATACCGATGCCACTATGCCTTCCGCCACAGCGGAATCGAACACATGGCACAGTGATCTCATGATATTCAAAGGCGATTATATGAAAATCAAGCAGCTGCAATTAGGATATACCCTACCCAAAAGCCTGATGAATAAAATCAAGGTATCTAACGCCAGGGTTTACATTTCCCTCGAGAATGCTTTCACATTCACCAAATATCCGGGCATGGACCCGGAAGTAGGCAGCAACCAGACAACCGCCGGTACCAATTATATCAACAGTATCGGGATTGACAGGGGTATGTATCCAAACTCCAGAACGGTATTGTTCGGTGCGTCGATAACACTTTAATAAATCTAAAATTACTCTGATTATGAAAGCAATATTTAAACAATATAAATTCACAAAGATCCTTGCGCTCATTGCTTTGTTATCCTTTGGATGCTCCGAAAGTTTCCTGGATTATGAACAAAGGGGCGTACAGACTACCGCTTCGTTTTACAAGACCGACGCACAGGCCCTGGAGGCCTTGATGGCAGTTTTCGACCGCTGGCAACAGGGGGTTAACTGGAATTACCTTTACACGCATATGGCGCTCTCTGATGAGTGTTATGCAGGCGGAGGCAGCCGGGGCGACAACGGTGGCCAGTTGGAAGAACTGAACGAATATAGGTTTACTCCAACTACCCCCCCCATAAACGGGCATTACTCCTGGTTGTATTATTGTGTGAACAGGTCCAATCTCTTAATCGACAATGTGGTTGCCGACACGGATAATAAAACCATGTATGTTGCTATGGCCAAGGCTTTAAGAGGCTACGCCTATTTCTTCCTGGTAAACTTATGGGGCGATGTACCCCTGGTGTTGCATGAACTTAATTCGGAGGAATACAATCAACCCCGCACGCCCAAGGCACAGGTATATGCCCAGATAGAACAGGACCTGACCGAGGCCATTGCTGTATTGAAAGTCAGAAGTGAAATGCCTGCCGATTACCAGAACCTGATCAGCAAAGGAGCTGCACAGTCTATTCTTGGAAAGGTCTATTTATTCCAGGAAAAATACGACGAGGCCGCCCAGATCTTCCAGCAGGTCATCGATTCAGAAGAATATGATCTTTACCCCGATTATTCGAAAATCTTGCGTCTTGAAAGTGAATACGGAGTAGAATCTGTTTGGGAAGTTCCATTCGTCAGCACCATGAACTATGCCTCCATATTTGGGGCCGAAGCCGGGATGGGCGGATGGATGATCATGCTTAGCCCTCGTCCGGAGTATCTTCCGTTCCCGGTTTATAGCGCCATGGATTTATTCGTGTTTGGATGGGGTTTTATCAATCCGCACAAAGAACTGTATGATGCCTACACCGATGCAGGTGACCTGGTGCGCCGCAATGCCAGCATTCTGGGACCTGACAGCCTGGTGCAGCTCGGTGGTGAGTATAAAACCATGGCCGGATTCACACCTTATGGTTCAGATGGTTACATCCGTCTCAAGTACCTGCCCTATTTATCAGAAGGCGCAGGTTCCGATGATTGGGCAAGATTCAGCAACATATCCACCAATTGCCGTATGATCCGGTACGCCGACGTTCTGTTAATGGCTGCAGAAGCCAATAACAGGAAAGCATCCCCCGATGATACCAAAGCGCAGACCTTTGTCAACCTGGTGAGAGGCAGGGTAAATCTTGATCCTGTTACCTCAACAGGTGATGTTTTGTTTGAAGATATCAAACTTGAAAGAAAGTTTGAACTGGCCTTTGAGGGTCAGCGCTATCTTGATCTGCAGCGCTGGGGAGATGCATACGAAGCCTTGAAGGACCAGGGCAAATCAGTTCCGAACGGCTCAGGTGGATTCCTGCATCCCGACGGCGCCGGATATGATCTTAACAAGAACGAACTGCTTCCGATACCGGAATATGAAATGACGGTCAATACTGCCATGGCAGGTCAACAGAATCCAGGCTATTAATATGCCGCTGTACCAGACAGAAATATCAACTCCTGCATGGAATGATTATTTCTGGCCAATTTCTTTGAAATAGGATCAGACCTGACAGGTTTATCATACCTGTCAGGTCTTTTTTCTGACTTTATACTAACAAATATCCTGATCATGAAAAAAATATACCTTTTTGCTGTTATTGTATCTCTAATTATGTTGATTTTGGCTGTTCAGCCAGGTTCTGCCTTAGCTCAAAAACTGAAACCGGGTCCCCAGGATCTGTGCTTCTTCTCTACGGTGGATGAAACCGATCAACCCTATGCGGTTTATATCCCGAAAAACTATGATGAATCAAAAAAGTATCCGCTGGTTGTCTTTCTCCATGGCGCCATGTCAAATCACCGGCTCGGATTACGCCGTGCCTTCGGACAGGGAAATATTCAGGGAACCGATTTCATAAAACCCGGCCAAGTTCCGGTTCAGAATGACCTTGAAGTCACCCGCTTTTTCCCCGATCTGAAAGATGTGGATTATTTGGTTGCAGCACCCTATGCACGTGGAACAGCTGGTTACCAGGGAATTCCCGAGCAGGATGTGTATGATATGCTGGATGATCTGAAAAGCAGATTCAGCATTGATGAGGACCGTGTATATCTTACAGGTCTGTCTATGGGTGGTGGCGGAACCATCTGGCTTGGATTGACCCGGCCTGATATATGGGCAGCCATTGCTCCCTGCTGTCCCGCCCCGCCTGAAGGTTCAGCAGACCTGGCCGGCAACGCCCTCAACCTGCCTGTACACCTATTTATAGGCGATAAGGACTTTTTATACCAGACCGCGCTGGACTGGAAAAAGAAATTCGAAGGCAATTGTGCCCTGCTGAATTATGTTGAATACCCCGGTATTGGTCACAACAGTTGGGAATATGCCTACAAGGACGGCTTCATATTCGACTGGTTTGCCCAGTTTAAAAGAGATCTTTATCCAAAAAGTGTAAAATTCAGCTCATCCTGGTATAAATACAATAAAGCTTACTGGGTACGTTTGGATAAGTTCACAACAGGCGTGGTGTCATCTATTGACGCAAAATTCGTTGCCCAGAATTCAATCGACATCGTAACGAACGCTTTGGATGGCTTTACATTAAACCTGGCAGGACATCCTGCTTTTAAAGCAGGAATAAAACTGGATATTAAAATTGACGGGAAATCATTCTCCCTGAAAACACCTGATGCAGTTTCATTTTCAAAAGAAAATGGCAGTTGGGTTAACCGTAAGTACACGCCTGGCCTCCATTCAAAAAAATCAGGAGCTGAAGGACCTATGTCAGCAGTTTTGGCAGGAAATCACGTGTATGTGTACGGTACCGGTGGAAATCCCACACCGGAAGAACTGCAAAAAAGGCTTGATCAGGCTGCCTTTGCAGCCAACTGGTCGGCCAATCGCGGTATGATGGGCCGGATCATGGTTTTCCCTCGTGTAATCTCAGATAAACAAATCAGACAAAGTGACTATGAGACTTCCAACCTTATTTTGTTTGGAACCCGCGAGACCAATAGCATCATTGAAAAATTTGCCGATAAGCTGCCGGTACAGCTTAATGCGGATGCGCATGATTATTGCCTGGCTTATGTTTTCCCCATGAATGATCATTATATTCTTATTAATTCAGGACTGCCCTGGTGGACACCCGTCAAACCTAAAGAGGGCGAACAGAACAGGACCATGCGGATGGCATTCATGAATCCGGCAATTGATGGACTTTCCGGTTTCAAGGATTTCGTAATGTTCAAAGAAACACCTGATAACATCATCAGCCAGGGCTCATTTGATGATAACTGGACGATCCCTCCCGGAGAATCCGCTAAAATGAATGTATCAGGAGTTGTAAAACTGAAGTAAAAATTTCTAAACAAAAGAATATGAAATCAACCCGAAGAAAATTCTTTCAAACCATGGGGGCCGGCGCAGCCGGGCTCACGCTTGGATCAACTGCCGTATCACTGGCCTCGTGCGCTGCACCATCTGCCAAAAAGGAGGATGAGGATGGTCAGATATTATTTATCGGCGACGATATCGCGCTCGCCGATACACAATATGGTAAGGTGAAAGGTTACCAGCTCAGGGGAATTAACTACTTCCTGGGAATTCCCTATGGAGCAGACACATCCGGAGCCAATCGCTTTATGCCTCCCCAGAAGCCAAAGCCATGGACTGATGTCTTCCCGGCAGTATGGTGGGGCAATTCCGCGCCCCAGATCATGGAGAAAAGATATGCCAACACATATGCTTCCTTTGCTGATCACTGGAATTATGACGATGTTAGCGAAGATTGCCTCAGGCTCAATGTTTTCACTCCAGCCATCAACGACGGAAAGAAAAGGCCGGTTATGGTATGGCTTCATGGCGGCGGATTCACCAACGGCAATGGCATTGAACAGGATGGGTACTATGGCGAGAATTTCAGCCGCAAGGGCGATGTTGTTTTCTGTTCCGTGAACCACAGGCTGGGACCACTGGGCTTTACCAACCTGGCCGGAGTTGGCGGTGAGAAGTTTGCCGCATCGGGCAATGTGGGTATGCTTGACCTGGTTGCCGCCCTGGAATGGGTACGCGATAATATCGTCAATTTCGGTGGCGATCCGGGTAATGTTACCATCATGGGACAGTCGGGCGGAGGCGCCAAGGTCACCACCCTCACCGCCATGCCCTCGGCAAAGGGATTGTTTCACAAAGCAGTGGTGCTGAGCGGAGCAGGCATCCGGTCAGGTGACAAAGAATACTCCGAAAAACTGGGAGCTTACATACTCCAAGAGGCCAGCCTTAAACCCGGTCAGATCGATAAGCTCCAGCAAATGCCCTGGCAGGAATACTATGCCATTGCCACAAGCGCCAGTGCCAAACTCAGTAAGGATTTCGCGCCACCTGCCGGAATGCGCATGGGATTCAGTCCGGTTGTCGATGGCACTTATCTGCCACAACATCCTTATTACCCCGATGCAGCGCCTTCCGCGGCAGGTGTTCCCATGATCATCTGCTCCACCCTGAACGAAATGTCGCCAAGCCGCACCGATGCTACCCTGGAGGCTATCACACTCGATGAAGTAAAGGAAAAAGTGAAGGAAAGGGCAGGTTTTGGGGCCGGATATGGTGACAAAGCCGGAGAAGTAGTTGAGGCCTATGCCAAAGCATTCCCGGAGAAAAAACCGGTTGAAATCTGGTCGATGCTTATGGGTAACCGGCAAAGCCCCATTGCCCTGGCCGATGCCAAATCCAAACAAATACCGCCGGTTTACCTGGCATGGTTCTGGTGGCAGCCTCCCCTGTTCGACAACCGCATGAGGGCTTTCCATTGTTCCGATATCTGTTTCTGGTTCTACAACACCGATCTGATGTTAACACATACCGGCGGAGGAGCCAGACCCAGAAAACTTTCAGAGAAAATGGCAGGCGCCCTGCTTCAGTTTATGAAAACAGGTGATCCGAATGGCGGTGGAACCCCGCAATGGCCAAAATACACAACTGCCAACGGCGAAACCATGGTCCTGGATGATGTATGTGAGGTGAAGAATGATCCGGATCGTGAAGCACGCAAGTCATTACCAGCCTTATAATGTTTCAGACAGATATAGTTTTAATGCTCGGCGTAGTTTCAAACTACGCCGAACTCATTGATTATTAAATAAATTAAATATTTAAAACAGGAGATAAAATCATGAACCTAAACAAAAGTAATTTCATCAAAACCATTCTATCACTGGCACTTTGTTTTACATTCTTCCTGCCAGTCATGTCGCAGGAAGCTGCCAGACCGGCCGCTCCCCCGGCCCGGCCGGTTTTTCGCATGCCCAGTATCATTATATCCCCCGAGTTATTGCCTGATAATAAAGTGACTTTCAGGATAATGGCGCCACAGGCAACCAATATCGCAGTCAGTGGCGAATGGATGCCGGGTTTTGGAACCAGTGAACCCATGGCCAAAAATGACACCGGATTATGGACGATAACGGTAGGGCCGCTGAAACCTGAATTGTACGGTTATACATTCTCCATCAACGGAATCAGGATGATCGACCCGAATAACGTGCAGGTTCGCCGTGACGGCACACGTTACGAAAGCTTCTTTGTAGTTCCCGGGCCGGAATCAGACCTGTACCTGCACAAAGCAGATGTAGCCCATGGCACGCTGGCCAAACGCTGGTATAAATCGGAAGTGCTGGGTATCAACCGAAGGGTATATGTTTACACCCCGGCCGGTTACGAGAACGGAACCCAGAAATACCCGGTATTTTACCTGCTTCATGGGGCAGGCGGTGATGAGGATGCCTGGTCAACCATGGGCCGCGCTGTTCAGATCATGGATAACCTCATAGCTCAGGGCAAGGCTCAACCCATGATCGTAGTGATGACCAATGGCAATGCCAGAGAGGCCGGAGCGCAGAATGATGTACCTCAGCCGCTTGCCCAAAGACAGGCAGGAATGTCGGATTACATGCGATACGCTGGAAAGTTCGAAGAAAACCTTGTCAAGGATGTTGTCCCTTTCATTGAAAAGAACTACAGAACTTATGCAGATAAGGACCACCGTGCTATCGCAGGTCTTTCCATGGGCGGGATGCATACCCAGACCATCACGAACGATAATCCCGGTATGTTCAGCTATATTGGAGTATACAGCATGGGGATCATGAATTTCGGGCCGCAGAATGCAGACGCTGCCAAAATCGAACAGGAACGGGAAGCCAAGATTGAAACCCTTAAGAACAGCGGATATAAACTATACTGGATTGGCTGTGGCGTGGATGATTTTGTGTACGAGGGTGTGATAAAATTGCGTGAAACCCTGGATAAGCATAACTTCAAATACACCTATCGCGAAAGCACAGGAGGCCATACCTGGGCCAACTGGAGGATCTACCTGTCGGAATTTGCGCCGCTGCTTTTTAAATAAAGTTTTTAGAAGTAGTAAGATTCATTGTTGGCGTAGAATATAGTGCTGGGCGTAGTTTGCAACTACGCCCTTATTGTTTGGTGCAGGTTTGAAAACATTGCCGTCAACTTAAGAAAAGCTAACGCCCTTTCAGGGCTTATATTCAACTTGTTGACTATTACACAGGGCGGTGCCCTGTGCTATTGATGATGCCCCTTCAGGGCATAGATATCTACGTCTATTTGAGCCCTGTAAGGGCGTTAGCATTAGCGCAGGGCATCGCCCTGCGTCTTAAGTGATGGATTAAACATAAGCCATGAAGGGGCGCAAGCAATTACTCAAATCCATAAGTTAACCCCTATGGTTTGCAACTGCGCCTCATAATATCTATATTTACTATTGGTAAAAAACAATTCCATGAAAAACATCAAACTTATAGCAGTATTATTCCTAATTACGATCATCGGAAGTATTTCACTTCTGGCCCAGAACGACAGTCCCAAACCTACCCAGGAACAGATAGACGCATGGCGTAAAGCCGAAGATGAACGTATGCGCAATGACTGGGCCAACCTGAAACGCTTTGTTGAAAACAATAAACAAATTGGTATGCCGGCACCGGATGAAAAACGGATTGTATTTATGGGTAACTCCATAACCGAAGGCTGGAGCAATACAGATCCGGACTTCTTTGCTGGAAAACCTTATGTGAACCGAGGTATCAGCGGTCAAACCACCCCCCAGATGCTGATCAGGTTCCGCCCCGATGTTATCGATCTGAAACCGGAAGTCGTGGTAATCCTTGCCGGGATCAATGATATTGCCGGCAATACCGGTCCCAGCACCCTTGAAATGATTGAAGCCAACCTGGTCTCCATGGTTGAACTGGCTAAAACCAACCGCATCAGGGTGGTACTGTCATCCGTTCTTCCTGCTTACGATTTCCCGTGGCGCCCCGGTATGCAGCCCGCTGAGAAAGTTGTTCAGCTGAATGCCTGGATTAAAAAATATGCGGATGCCAACGGATGCGTTTACCTGGATTACTTCACGCCCATGGCGGATGAAAAAAATGCCCTGAAAACAGAATATACATATGATGGCGTGCATCCGAACCTTGCCGGCTATAAGATCATGGAACCGATGGTTGAATCGGCCATCCAGAAAGCACTTGGTTTGCAATAGCCGACTCCCCATGACAACCTTTGCCCTTATTTTCACTGCCTTGACATCATTCATTCCCGGTGATGTTCCGCCACCCAATCCGGTTTATCCTGTACCTTCCCCTGAACAGATGGCCTGGCATGAGATGGAAATGAATGCCTTTATTCATTTCACCATCAACACTTTTACCGATCTCGAATGGGGAATGGGCAGCGAATCCCCTTCCCTGTTTAATCCCACCGGGGCAAATCCGGACCAATGGACTGCGGTATTGAAAAAAACCGGTTTTAAAGGAGTGATTCTTACCTGCAAGCACCATGACGGGTTTTGCCTGTGGCCAAGTTCTTTTACGGAGCATTCCATTAAAAACAGCCCCTACCTCGAGGGTAAAGGAGATCTTGTGAAAGCACTTTCCGGATCATGCCAGCAAAACGGACTGAAATTCGGTGTGTATGTCTCCCCCTGGGACAGAAATCACGCTCAGTATGGCAGGCCTGAATACATTGACTATTACCGCAATCAGCTGAAAGAGCTATTTACGGAATACGGTCCTATCTTCGAAATGTGGTTCGACGGGGCGAACGGAGGAACCGGCTATTATGGCGGGGCAAATGAAAGGCGTTCCATTGACGGCAGAACTTACTACGATTGGCCGAATACCCTTGACCTTGTCAGAAACCTTCAGCGCGGTGTGATCTTTTTCAGCGATGCCGGTCCCGGAGTCCGTTGGGTTGGCAATGAACGCGGTATTGCCGGGGAAACCAACTGGGCCAGCATTACACCCGACACTTTATATGCCGGAAAAGGCGGCATTGAAAGTCTGTTAAACCAGGGTTCGGAAAACGGCACGCATTGGATTCCGGCAGAGGTGGATGTGTCCATCCGGCCGGGGTGGTTTTATCATGAAAGGGAAGACTCCCTGGTTAAGACCCCGGAAGATCTGTTCAGAATCTATCTCACCTCAGTGGGAAGGGGTTCTGTGCTTCTTTTAAACATCCCACCTGACAGGAGGGGACTTTTTCATGAAAATGACATCAGTTCCCTGCAGGGATTCCGGGCAATACTGGACTGGGAATTCAAGACTAACCTGGCAGAACACTCCGGGGTTAGCGCCAGCTCGGTCAGGGGCAGATCGACAAGGTTCAGCGCTCAGAATATCACCGATGCCAACAAAGATACCTATTGGACAACCGACGATGATATCACTACCGGAATTCTGGAGATTGATCTTCAAGCAACAAAGACTGTAAAATACATCGTTCTGCAGGAGTATATTCAACTTGGACAAAGGATCAAAGCTTTTAATATTGAAGTCTTCGACAAAGGACAATGGAAAAAAGTCTCGGAGGCAACAACCATGGGTTACAAGAGAATTTTGAAATTCGATCCGGTTCAAGCTTCAAAGATCAGGATCAATATTACTGCGTCCAGGGCTTGTCCGGTGGTATCGAATGTGGAGGTGTATTAGTGAGTGGAAAGGTGGAAAGGTGGAACAGTCTAAAACAAATATATTCAGACAGTAATTATGAAAAAAACTTGCCTTTATATGCTGGTCGCAATAGCCATGCTGCTGTTTGCCTCATGCAGTAACAAAGCTTATCAGGTACTTGAGGATGGCGTCACTGTCCGTTTGAAACCTTCTGATACACAGAATACCCGACTTGTCAGGATCCAGGTGCTCTCAGACGATATTTTCAGGGTGTCGGCAACCCCTGCGAACGAATTTGCCGACAGGGAGAGTCTCTCGGTAATACTTCAACCCGCGGAGAATAAAACCTGGACTGTCAGGGAAACATCTGACAGCGTTGAGATAATCACAAACACTACACGAGCTAAAATTTCTCTCAAAACCGGAGTGGTTTCCTTTTATGATAAACACAATACACTGGTAATGAAGGAGAATGATGACGGACGCACTTTCTCTTCCATTCAGGTGGACGGAACGCCCGGTTATAGCATGCGCCAGGTTTTTGACTCTCCGGATGAGGAGGGACTATACGGCCTGGGCCAGCACCAGTCGGAGGAATTCAATTATAAAGGTAAGAACGAGGTATTGTTCCAGTACAATACCAAGGTTTCCATACCTGTTATCCTGTCCACACACAATTACGGAATCCTTTGGGACAATTATTCCCTCACACGCTTTGGTGATGCCCTTGATTTCAGCCAGTTATCCGTATTCAAGCTCTATGATAATGAAGGTAATGAAGGTGGATTGACCGCCACCTACTTTGAAAATGCGGATCCAGCCAAAGTATTTGTGCAGAGAGTAGAAAAGGAGATCAATTATGAAAACCTGGAAACCATTAAGAATTTCCCTGAAAAATTTCCTTTTAATGGTTCAATGATAACCTGGGAAGGACAGATTGAAGCACCACAGACCGGCACATACCGGTTTGGCCTGTATTATGCAGGTTATACCAAAATCTGGATTGACGGCAAGCTCCTGGCCGACAAATGGAGAACTGCCTGGAATCCAAACCTGTCAAAATTCGATATCGATCTGGAACAGGGAGAGAAGCATTCCATAAAACTGGAATGGAAACCCGACGGAGGTATTTCCTATATCGGACTGCGGGTTCATACGCCGGTTAATCCTGCCGAGCAGAACAAGATCGCTTTCTGGTCGGAAATGGGTGACCAGATGGATTACTATTTTATCCGGGGCAACAACATGGATGGGTTGATAAGCGGTTATCGCCAGCTTACAGGCAAAGCCCAGGTGATGCCCAAATGGGCCATGGGATACTGGCAAAGCCGGGAACGTTACAAAACTCAGGAGGAATTGCTGTCCACTCTGCAGGAATTCAGGAAGAGGCATATACCCATTGATAATATCGTACTCGATTGGTTTTACTGGCGTGAGGACAACTGGGGCAGTCATGAATTCGACCTCACCCGGTTCCCCGATCCCAAACAGATGATGGACAAAGTACATGATCTGAACGCGCACCTCATGATTTCTGTATGGCCCAAATTCTATCATACCACGGAACATTACAAGGAAATGGAAAAGATCGGGGCCATGTACCTGCAGGCAACCAAAGACAGCATACGCGATTGGGTTGGCAAGGGCTACATCGGATCATTCTATGATGCATACAACCCTGAAGCCAGGTCGCTTTTCTGGAAGCAAATGAACGATCACTTTGGCGGGATAGGAATTGACGCCTGGTGGATGGATGCCTCCGAACCTGATATCCTGTCAAATGCCAGCATCGAATACCGAAAGAAACTGATGAATCCGACTGCACTAGGTCCAAGTGCAAAGTATTTCAATGCTTATGCCCTGATGAACGCCAAAGGGATTTATGAGGGTTCACGGGAATCCTACCCCGATCAACGGGTGTTCCTGCTTACACGATCGGGATTTGCAGGCTTGCAGAGATATGCAGCCGCTACCTGGAGCGGGGATATTGCCACCCGGTGGGAAGACATGCGGGCACAAATACCGGCAGGCATCAATTACTGCATGTCGGGCAATCCATACTGGACAATGGACATCGGTGGATTTTGCGTGGAAAACCGTTATGTCAATGCCAAAGAAGGCAGCGCTGACCTCGACGAATGGCGCGAATTGAATGCCCGCTGGACGCAATACGGGGCCTTCGCACCTCTTTATCGCACCCACGGACAGTTCCCGTTCAGAGAGGTATTTAACCTCGCGCCTGAGAATCATCCGGCTTACAAAAGCATTGTTTACTATGACAGGTTACGCTACCGGCTGATGCCTTATATTTACTCGCTTACGGGTATGGTATGGCTGAATGATTATACCATCATGCGTGGTCTGGCCATGGACTTCAGTGCAGATGCAGGGGTGTTCAATATTGGCGATCAGTATATGTTCGGGCCTTCATTCCTGGTATGTCCGGTTTATACCTACAAAGCCCGGGAACGTGAAGTATACTTTCCTGCCGGCGCCGGGTGGTATGATTTTTACACCGGAAAATACACCAATGGCGGTCAGAAACTGGCGGTGACTGCCCCTTATGACAGGATGCCTCTATTTGTGAAAGCAGGATCCATCGTCCCCATTGGCCCCGAGATAGAATTCACCGCTCAGAAGCCGGCCGATCCTGTTACATTGTACGTTTATGCCGGAAGTGACGCAAGTTTCACCCTGTATGAGGACGAGGGTGTCAATTACAATTATGAAAAGGGTTCGTATGCCACCATACCCATTACCTATTCGGAATCCACGGGTGAACTGACCATTGGGGACCGGACGGGCGAATTTCAGGGAATGTTGAAGGAAAGGACGTTTCAGGTGGTATGGATTTCCAGGGACAAACCGGTGGGTTATAAACCGGATATTAAACCGATGGCAACCATAAAATATACGGGACAAAAAACGATTATTAAGAAATAATACCTTTGTCGGGGCGAATCCATGGATTCGCCCCCACCATTATATCAATTTTTCCAATGCCAACCGTATATTCTTTTCAATCCGGTTTTCTATGTTGGATAAATCTGCCCGGTGGAATTTTTCACCAATAATATTTTCATACAATTCAATATACCTTTCTGAGATCTGGTCAACAAATGCATCGGGCATTTCGGGCACAACCTGGCCTTCCTTGCCCTGGAAATTATGCTCGATCAACCATTGCCGAACAAATTCCTTGGACAACTGCCGCTGCGCTTCGCCCTTTTTCAATCGGTCTTCATAACCGCCGGCATAAAAATACCTGGATGAATCAGGGGTATTGATCTCATCAATCAGGTAGATCTTTCCGTCCTTTTTACCGAATTCATATTTGGTATCCACCAGTATCAGGCCCTTGGATGCGGCAATCTGCGTTCCCTTTTCAAATAACATACGGGTATACTGCTCGAGCAGGGTATATTCATTTTCTGCAACAAGCCCGGAACTTATAATTTCTTCCCTGGAAATATCCAGGTCATGTCCGGTATCTGCCTTGGTGGTCGGTGTGATAATGGGCTCCGGAAATTTCTGGTTTTCCACCATGCCGTCAGGCATTGGCACACCGCTCAGGCTGCGCTTGCCTGACCTGTATTCCCGCCAGGCATGCCCGGTCAGATAGCCGCGGATGACCATTTCCACCTTATAGGGGGCAGCAAAATGACCGATTGTAACCATGGGATCAGGACTTGTTATTTTCCAGTTGGGTACGATATCAGATGTCGCATCGAGAAATCTCGACGCAATCTGGTTCAGCACCTGTCCCTTGTATGGAATTCCTTTGGGTAACACAACATCGAAAGCTGATATTCTGTCGGTTACAACCATCACCAGATACTTGCCGTCTATGTTATAAACATCCCGTACCTTGCCTACATACAGGCCCTGCTGCCGGGGGAAGCTGAAATTTGTTTTTGTAATTGCCTGACTCATATGATTTTTAGTTTAATTATTTTCTGTTATCTACAATGTTATCAACTACTCCTTACTCCTTACTCCTTACTCCCTACTCCTTACTCCCTACTCCTTACTCCCTACTTCTTCTCATATGCATTCACGATATGCCTTACCAACCTGTGCCTGATGATGTCTCCCTTGTCAAATTCAATGGTGCATATTCCCTTAATGTCTTTTAAGATCTCAAGTGCTTTTAAAAGTCCGGATTGCTGCCTTTCAGGCAGGTCAATCTGTGTAATGTCACCGGTAACAATGAATTTGGCATTTTTTCCCATCCGGGTCAGGAACATCTTCAGCTGGCTTACGGAAGTATTCTGTCCTTCATCAAGAATAACGACTGCATCACCCAATGTTCGTCCACGCATAAAGGCCAGGGGTGCTATTTCGATAATCCCTTCTTCTATATAGGTTTCGAGTTTCTTAACTGGAATCATATCATGCAGGGCATCGTATAAGGGTTGCAAATAGGGATCAAGCTTCTGTTTGACATCGCCGGGCAGGAATCCCAACTTTTCGCCAGCTTCAACGGCTGGTCTTGTCAATACAATTCGCTTTACTTCCTTGTTTCGGAGCGCCCTTACGGCCAAAGCAATGGCTGTATAGGTTTTTCCCGATCCGGCAGGACCGATGGCAAATATAAGATCATTAGTACGGTATTCATCCACCAGTCTTTTCTGGTTTACTGAACGGGATTTGATCACCTTGCCATCGTTTCCGAAAATGAGCACATCTTCATCCTTTTCATTGAACTGACGAAGAGTATCATCCTCCGTCAAAATGATTTTCTCAATGTTATCTTCCGTCAGGGCATTTCGTTGCTGAAGGTAATCAAGGATCTTATCCACATCTGATTCAAAACGGTTTATTTCCGAAGGATCACCCAGCACTTTCAGCTCGTAGTCACGGCCAACAACCTTCAACTTCGGAAAAAACGACTTCAGCTTATCGAGATTGCGGTTACCTACGCCGTAGAAGGTCTGTGGATCAACCCCCTCTAAATATACAACCTTTTCAATCATTAATTTTGTAGAATATTGCTTACATTTGAGACGTACAAAATAGGTTCATTTTTGTCACAAAACCAATTCACCAAGTAAAAATTTGCAACCTGATCCTCCCCAATGGCAATTGTCACGTTAACCAGCGATTGGAACAAAGATGATTTTTATACGGCAGCCGTTAAGGGTATCATTCTGAACCGTTGTCCGGGAACCATCCTGGTCGATATCACCAACCAGATTCCCTCTTTCAATATTGCGCTGGCCGCTTTTCAACTGAGACACTCCTTTAAACATTTTCCCGACGGAACTGTTCACATCATGGCTGTGAATGGTGAATCAAATGATATGCAACCCTATGTGGCTCTAAAATCTCAGGGTCACTATTTTATCGGATATGACAACGGCATTTTCGGATTATTGTTCGATGAAACTCCACAGGAAATCGTTACATTAAAACATATAGATTCAGGTAGTTTTCCGGAACTCAACGTATTTGCTGAAGCAGCCTGTGAAATTGTACTTAAAAAAAAGCTGGGCGGATTGGGTGATCCTTGTAATGAGTTGTACAAGAAGGTTCCCATGTTACCAACCATCGAGGAATCAGTGATCAACGGAGGCGTAATATACATTGATTCTTATAAAAACGCCATTACAAACATAAGTCGTGAATTGTTTGACCAGATCGGTAAAGGAAGAGCTTTTGATATTTTTGTGCAAAGTAATCACAACCGGATCAGCAGCCTGAGTCAGCGATATGGAGAATCTTCACAAGGTGAAATGCTGGCTCTTTTCAATTCGATCGGTCTGCTCGAGATTGCAATCAACGGAGGCAATGCAGCCGACCTGCTGAATCTTTCCCTGAATTCTTCCATTCGCATCAAATTCAGGGAAGCAAACTAAAACTAAGGGAACCAATCAATGCATAAAAGGACTGAGAAGCTGGAAGCACTGGGAAAACTCCTGGATATCATGGATGAACTGCGAATTAAATGTCCGTGGGATCGCGAACAAACATTTGAGAGTATCCGTAATAACACCATTGAGGAAACCTATGAGCTGGCAGATGCCATATTAAAAAGTGACATGCAGCATATTAAAAAAGAGCTGGGTGATCTGCTACTGCATATTGTATTCTATTCGAAAATGGGATCTGAAACCGGTGCGTTTGATATAAAGGATGTGGCTGATGCCATATCAGAAAAGCTGATCTTCAGGCATCCTCATGTTTTCGGAGACACAGATGTCAAGAATAATCCGGAGATCGTTAAAAAAAACTGGGAAGAACTGAAGATCAAAGAAGGAAATCATTCCGTTTTGGGTGGAGTTCCTGAATCACTGCCAGCACTGATCAAAGCCAACCGTATTCAGGAAAAAGCCCGAGCTGTGGGATTCGACTGGGACGAGAGAAGTCAGGTGTGGGACAAAGTTGAAGAGGAATTGCAGGAACTTAAAACTGAGATAAACCGCATGGATAAAGCTAAAATCATGCAGGAATTCGGTGATCTCTTTTTTTCGCTTGTAAATGCTGCTCGACTTTATGATGTTGATCCTGAAACAGCACTGGAAAAAACAAACCGTAAATTCATCAGCCGGTTCAACTATCTTGAATCAAAAACCCTTAAGCAAAACCGGAAGCTGAAGGATATGACACTGGAAGAAATGAATGAAATATGGGACCAGGCTAAAAATGCTGAATTAAAATAAAACCCTATGTTGTACGATCTGAGTAATCTTAAGACACTTTCCAATAATGATGAAATCTTCATTATTGATATGCTCCAAACCTATAAAAGAACAGCGCCTCCTATTTTTCAGCGGATGGAGGAATACGTGACAGAACAAAAATTCGATGCCGTTGGCCGTGAAGCCCACAAGTTGATTCCTGGAGTTTCCTTTTTGGGTGCAAAACATTTGCAGGATGTGCTGGTTGGTATCGAAGAAACGGCAAAAAGTGGTAAGGACCTGGAAAAGATTCCACCGCTGGTAGCCAATGCAGTCCATATGTCAAATGAGCTCATTGCCAGTTTTGAAAAGGATTTCCCCGGAAAAGTTTAATAAAATGGATAGTAATCTAAAAGTCACTATAATTCAACCGGATATAATCTGGAAAAATGCCAGGGAAAA
>JAFGGU010000088.1 GCA_016930375.1 Bacteroidales bacterium
ACACCGAACACCGAATATTGATTACTGATTACCGAATACCGAATACCGATTACTGTTTACTGTTTACTGTTTTATCCACACTGCCTTTACCATAAAATGGGCAGCCACAAGGGCAGCCCCTACACCCATTTCCCAATTCCCGCTGATCACTCATCACTATTTACTCATTTCTCCTCACTCTCCCTCCTCATCCGCTCCCTTTCCCTCCAGTCGCTCTTGAATTCTCCGCGTTTGAGGGCCTTGAAGAACTTTGCCCAGGCGAAGGCATTGAAAAGCTGGTAAGAAGGAAGCTGACCTTTAATATAGGTCTGCTGGTACTGTTGTTCCATAATATGCTGGAAGTTGGCACGGGCACTCGGTTCATGGTCCATGATGATCTGGGTCCTGATCAGGGCAATATTCCGGCGGGCTTTTTCCATATCATCCGTAGGTAGATTCAGATTTACGAAAGCTTCTTTGAATTCCTCGTAAGTTTTCCACGGATAAATCCTGGCTTCGGCAATGACCAGGGTGTCCATTCTCATGATCGCCTCTATATCCAGGAAATTGGTCGGTAAATCAACCGGAATCTGAAAATACATATTTTTATAACCCACGGCAGAAATCAAAACCGAATCGGCTTCTTCCACAACCAATGAGAAACTGCCATAATGGTTTGTCAGGGCGCCCCGGTAATTGCTCAGAACCAGAATCTGGGCGTAGGGCAGTGGTCTCAGCAATTCATCCTTGACCCGGCCGGACAACTGGACCAGCTTTTTGTCCTGCGCCTGCACGGCATTGAGACAGAAGAAAGTCAGGAGAATAGTAAGGACGGGTTTCATGAAAGATTGTTAGTGTACCGGTAATGCGGCTGAATCGCATAGACGGGCGTCAAAAGTAAGTAAAATAAAAAAAAATAGCTAATTTTATGTTTAAGTAGAATAAACCTAATCTAAGGAAACTATGTTCCAGGAGAGAGATATTAAACAGCTGAAAGAAAAAGGCATTGACATCAGGGTCGCAGAACAGCAGATCGGATTCCTCAGAAAGGGCTTCCCTTTCATGAAACTGGCCAAGGCATCGACCATTCAGCAAGGTATTAAAAAACTGACCGACAAACAGTTAAAAGAGTATGTGGATAAGTATGACCGGGCTGAGAACCTGAACCGGGTGAAATTCGTGCCCGCCTCAGGAGCCGCAACCAGGATGTTTAAAGCCTTGTTTGAATTTGATGAGCTCTTCAGACAATCCAACTACGATGCGAAAATTCTGTCAAATGATGCTTATAAACATGTGAAGGAATGTTTTGACCGGATCAAAGATTGTGCTTTTTATGGCGAACTTGACAAGGCGGTGGGCAAATCAGGCACCACGATAACAGATGCCCTTAAAAACAAGAATTACCATATTGTTTTGTCATCGCTGCTGGGTAAAGAAGGCATGAATTATGGCAATCTTCCCAAAGGATTGCTTGCTTTTCACCGGTATGGAAATCAATACAGGACCGCTGTTGAAGAACACCTGGTTGAAGGTTCGGGTTATGCTGTCAACAAAGGAAACAAAGTCAGAATTCACCTCACCGTTTCCCCTGAACATAAAAGCTCCTTTGAAGCTCTGATAAAAAGGGTCCGCAAGAATTACGAGGACATGTTTCATATGAGCTATGATATTGAGTATTCCATTCAGCGGCCTTCAACGGATACGCTGGCCATTGATGATAAGAATGAACCCTTCAGGGAAACTGACGGGTCGCTGCATTTCAGACCGGGCGGTCATGGGGCCTTGCTCGACAATTTAAATGATATTGACGGTGATCTGATTTTTATCAAAAACATTGATAATATCACACATGATCGGAACAAGGCAGATACGGTAGCGTTCAAAAAGGCACTGGCAGGCTTGTTGATACATTACCAGGAACAAGTCTTCCATTATATCAGGGAGCTGGAGAAACCTCAGATATCCCCCGAGTTGCTGAAGGAAATCGTGACCTTCCTGAGTGAGGAGCTGGGAAACAATCTCCAAACGAAGATGAAAGGTCAGGCTGTGCTCACTGCCGAATTCCTGCTGAGCAAGCTGAACAGGCCCATTCGTGTTTGCGGAATGGTCAAGAATGTCGGTGAGCCTGGCGGGGGGCCATTCTGGACAGTTAATGCGGATGGAGGCCTGTCATTGCAAATTGTCGAATCCTCGCAGGTCAACCACCATGATCCGGAACAGGAAGCTATCCTGAACAGTGCAACGCATTTCAATCCGGTTGATCTCGTTTGTGGAGTGAAAGATTATAAAGGCAGTAAATTTAACCTGATGAATTACCGTGATCCCAATACCGGTTTCATCAGCAAAAAGTTTAAAAACGGGAAACCCCTCAAAGCTCTGGAGTTACCAGGGTTATGGAATGGTTCCATGGCCTATTGGAATACTATTTTCGTTGAAGTTCCGATTTCCACATTTACACCGGTCAAAACAGTACATGACCTGTTACGGCCTGAACACCAGGAAAAAATATGATCATCGCTGTCAATACACGCCTTCTTCTGTCGGAAAAGCTGGAAGGCATGGGCAGATTTGCCCATGAGACCCTGAAAATCATTACCAGGGAACATCCTGAACATACATTTGTGTTTATTTTCGACAGGAAGTTTTCAGATGAGTTTATTTATTCATCCAACATCATCCCTGTCAAGTGTTTCCCCCCGGCACGTCATCCTTTGCTATGGTATGGTTTTTTTGAGTGGGCCATACCCCCTGTTCTGCAAAAAAGGAAAGCGGATCTGTTTTTTTCCCCCGATGGCTGGCTTTCACTCAGGACACCCGTCAAATCCTTACCGGTGATTCATGATCTGAATTTCTTCGAGTTCCCTGAGTTTATTCCCCTGGTTGTAAGAGAGTATTATTACAGCTTCTTCCCCCGTTTTATCAAAAAGGCGGTCCGTATTGCCACGGTGTCTGAATTTACCAAGCGAGATATCATGCACCGGTTTGATTATTTGAACGATGACATCGACGTGGTTTATAACGGCGCGTCAGAGGGTTTTCACCCGCTCAGCTCAACAGATCAGAAAACCATTCGCGAGAAATATACCTGGGGATGTCCGTATTTTCTGCACGTAGGTCTGATTCATCCCCGGAAGAACCTGACCAGTCTGATAGAAGCTTTCGACAACTTCAGGCTTTCCGTTCAGAGTGATGTTAAGCTGCTTGTGGTCGGTGAGCGTAAATGGTGGACCGATGAAATGCAGCAGGCCCTTGAAAACGCTGAATTTAAAAACGATATCATCTTTACGGGTCGTGTATTGGATAAGGACCTGTCCCTCATAACAGCTTCAGCCCTGGCCATGGTCTATGTGACGCATTTCGAGGGATTCGGCATACCGGTGCTTGAAGCCATGCAGTGTGATATACCTGTAATAACCTCCGCTGTCACCTCCTTACCTGAGGTTGGAGGTGATGCGGTTTTGTACGTGGATCCGTATGACATCGATTCGATCAAATCGGCCATGCTGGCCGTTTATTCTGATACCGATTTAAGAGCAGAACTTATCAACAATGCCCGCAAGCAACGTGAAAAATTTACCTGGAAGAAAACAGCCGGTTTGTTGTGGAACAGCATCGAGAAATGTTTTTAGCAACCTATCTTTGTAGTCCAAATCTTTTTCATTATGCCTTTGAATATTCCTGACCAATTACCTGCTGTTGAGATTCTTCAGGAGGAAAACATATTTGTAATGCGGGAGACTACGGCGATTCACCAGGATATAAGACCGCTCCGCATCGTGATACTGAATCTGATGCCTGTAAAAACAACCACGGAAACCCATATTCTCAGACTTCTGTCGAATTCACCGCTTCAGGTGGAGGTTACCCTGTTGCACACCCATGATCATGTTTCGAGGAATACTTCCATCGATCATCTGAAATCGTTCTACAAGAATTTCAGGCAGATTCATGAGCTGAAGTTTGATGGCATGATCATCACGGGTGCCCCGATTGAACACCTCGACTTTGAGGAAGTGGATTACTGGGAAGAACTGAAGGAGATCATGGACTGGGCCCGGCACCATGTAACATCCACCATGTTTATCTGCTGGGGAGCGCAGGCCGGTTTATACCATTATTATCATATACCCAAATATCCGCTGCCCAAAAAGATGTTCGGCGTTTTCACACACCAGGTCAATAATCCCAAAATTCCTTTGGTAAGGGGATTTGATGAGGAATTCCTGGCTCCCCATTCGCGCCATACCGAAGTAAGACGCTCTGACATTGAAAAGATACAGGATCTTGAGATCATATCCGAATCCAGGGAGGCCGGTGTATATATGGTGAAGAGCAAAGGCGGACGTCAGATATTCATTACCGGGCATTCGGAGTATGATCCGAATACCCTGAAAGAGGAATATGAACGCGATTTGAAAAAGGGTCTTCCCATAGATATTCCGGTGAATTACTTTCCCAACAATGATCCGTTAAAACCGCCAATGGCGCGATGGAAGAGTCATGCCAATCTGTTGTATTACAACTGGTTGAATTATTATGTGTACCAGATCACTCCGTATAATATTAATGAGATAGAATAGGGAAGATTAATGTGCAGATGTGCAAATATGCAAACTACAGCCTACAGCCTGCAGCCTTCTTCCTCTTCCAGATCATTTCCCTGCAAAAATCAATCATCTCCCGATCCAGCGCATCCCAGGGCATGGGTTGCCTTGCGAAGATGTCGGAATATGGAACATGGCCCTGAACCGGATCCTCATGGGTCATTCCGGTTTCAGTCCCATAGTAAAGTATGGGTGGTTGCGGCAGGGACATTTGAAACTGAATTGCCTGTTTGAGTTTTTCCCGGTTCTGACCTGCATCATACAGGAAACGGTTCATATCATGGTTTTCCAGGAAGGATGGAAGAAAAAAATCATCCGGGAATCTTTGGTAATGATTGCGCATGGCGGTCTCCAGGTCATGCTGCCAGATTGAGGGATCATCCTTCCAGGCAATGTATTCCGTGATACGATGCCGGAAGTAAAAATCAAGGACGCCGTCAAATTCACCATAATATTCATGTTCAATATCCCAGGGATTAAAATGCAGCAACCATCTCAGGTATTTATGTTTAATTTTTATGGTTTTCAGCATGCTGAACCCAATACCCTCCAACCAGGCCTCGCCAATCAGGATAGCCTTCGGGTTTACCGCCCTGATTTCCTTGCGGAAAGCCTTCCAGAAATCATGAGAAGGCCCAACGGCATGATCAAGCCGGTATCCGTCTGCTCCGAGCGAGATCCATTTCCTGGCGGCTCCCACAATATGTTTCCGGGCTTCCGCGAAATCGAGATTTATTTTGGGCAGGTCACGAAAATTTAAAAAGCACCGGTATTTGTTCCCTGTGGAATTAAAGTAAAACCAATTCCTGTACTTGCTTTTTTTATCAACAAGGGCATGCCGGAAATAAGGATGTTGAACGGAGCAATGGTTGGGAACAAAATCAAGGATCACACGGATGTTTTTCCTGTGCGCATTTTCAATCAGATTCTTTAATTCGTCCTCCGTACCAAATCGATTATCGGTTGTATAAAAATCAGTGATATGGTATCCGTGGTATGCATTGGCTTGGTTTACAGGTGAAAGCCATATTGCATTGATTCCCAGATCAACCAGGTAGTCCAGTTTTTCGGATATCCCATTCAGATTTCCACCGAGAAAGACAGGCTGGAGAGGATCTTTGGCAGGATCATACCCGGCAAACCGGTCCACAAGTATATGATAAACAATAGCATCGCGAAACCATGACCCGCCTGCTACTGCTGCCCCCGCCTCCGACGTGGTCTTCGTCGCTTCCGCTTCCTCCGGTGCTACTGCAACTGCTTCTGTCCTCTTATCCATGTTTTCGCATTCACAAAAGCCTCTATCCAGGGTGATATTTCATCGTTCCTTCTATCCTCGGGATAGTATGACCAGTTCCACGGATAAATTGCTCTTTCAATATGCGGCATGATGGCCAAATGTCTGCCATCCCCGGAACAGATACCGGCCACCGCATAATCGGAACCGTTAGGATTACCCGGGTATTCGGGATAGGTGTATTTCAATGAAATGTTGTATTCCTTCTCCCCATTGGGTAAGTTGAAATGACCTTCACCGTGGGCTACCCAGACTCCGAGGGTGCTGCCTGCCAGGCTCCTGAACATGACCGATTGGTTATCCGGTACCTGAACGCTGAGAAAGGCCGATTCGAATTTCCCGGAGGTATTGTGTGACATGCCGGATTTTTGGGTATGATCGGGTACGATCAGGTCAAGTTCCACCATTAGCTGGCACCCGTTGCAAACACCCAGGCTTAGTGTATCTTTTCTGGAATAATACCGTTTCAGTGCATTTCTTGCTTCGTCGTTGTAAAGGAAAGCGCCTGCCCATCCCTTGGCACTGCCGAGGACATCAGAGTTGGAAAATCCACCGACAAAAACAATCAGGTTTACATCATCCAGCTTTTCCCTGCCTGAGATGAGATCGGTCATGTGCACGTCCTTGACATCGAAACCTGCCAGGTACATGATATAAGCCATTTCGCGATCGCCATTTACACCCTTTTCGCGAATGATAGCAGATTTTATTCCCGAAGGGGCCATTCGCTTTGGATTGATACCATATTGCGAGAATTTCCCTGAAAATCCCGAAGGAAATCTGAAGTGTAGAAATTGATTTTTGTAATTAACAAACCGGTTTTTTGCCAAAACCGGACCGCATTGATTCCTGTCCAGCAAATAAGAAGTTTTAAACCATGTATCCCTCATTTTCTCAACAGGAAGGTACCACTGCTTTCCGGCCTTGCTGATATCTACTGAACCTGTTGGGGCAAATTGACCGAGTTTATAATATTGAATTTGTCTTTCACACAAAACTTTTTCAACGGTGGAAGAATTCTTAGTCTGAATCAGGATACCCGGATTCTCGCTGAACAATATTTTAATAATGTCTTTTTCGGGAAAGGGATCCAGGTTGATTTTTAAACCGGCACCCGGACGGGTAAAGCAAAGCTCAAGCAGTGCAGTAATCATCCCGCCTGATGAAATATCATGTCCGGCCAGGATTTCTTCATTCCGGATGAATTGCTGAATGGTGTCGAAGGCTTTTGCAAAATAGGCAGGATCCGTTACGGTGGGTGCATCATTTCCCAGTCGGTTCATGGCTTGTGCGAAACAACTTCCGCCGGTTTTGAACTCATCACGGGATAGGTCAATGTATAGAAGATGAGTTTCCGGGCAATCACTGATAACAGGTTCAACGGTCTTTCTGAAATCGGAGACTTCACCCGCTGCAGAGATAATGACGGTTCCCGGTGAAAATACCTCTGAGCCGTCTTTGTATTTCTGTGTCATGGAAAGTGAATCCTTGCCTGTAGGAATATTGATCCCCAGGGCCAGGGCAAAATGGCTTGCGGCAGTCACTGCGGCATAGAGTCTTGCATCTTCTCCCTCGTGCCGGCAGGGCCACATCCAATTGGCGCTGAGTGAAATACCGCGCAGACCCTCTTCAACAGGAGCCCAAATGATATTGGTCAGTGCTTCAGCAATTGCCAGTATGGAACCTTTTGAGGGATTAATAATGCCCGCAGCCGGAGCATGTCCAATGGCAGTTGCAACTCCTTTGAAGCCGACGTAATCCAGAGCGGCTATGGCGAGATTATTGAGCGGAAGCTGAATTATACCGCATGCCTGCTGTTTTGCCACCAAGCCGGTGACTGAACGGTCGACTTTATTGGTAAGCCAATCCTTGCAGGCAACTGATTCGAGCTGGAGAACGTTTTCGAGGTATTCAACCAGTTTATCCGGTGTGTATTCCGGCAACTCAAACTTCATCGAAGAGCTTTCATCCTGCAGGATGGTTTTTGGCGGGTTGCCAAAAATGTCCTCCAGCTGAAGGTCAATGGGATTAAGGCCATCCTTGTTCCGGAATGTAAACTGGTGGTTGCCGGTGGCTTCACCCACAATATAACAAGGTGCTCTTTCGCGTTCGGAGATCCTTTGCAGCAAAGCCGTATCTTCATCCTTCAGAATCATACCGATGCGCTCCTGCGATTCATTCCCGATAATTTCCCTGGCGGAAAGGGTGGGGTCGCCAATGGGCAATTTGTCAATTTCTATGACGCCTCCGGTACTTTCTACCAATTCGGAAAAACAGTTCAGATGCCCGCCTGCACCATGATCATGTATTGAAATCACCGGATTGATTTCTGATTCCGCCAGCGCCCTGATGGCATTGCAGATTCTTTTCTGCATTTCGGGATTTGATCTCTGAACGGCATTCAGTTCAATGGCATTGCCATATTCACCTGTAGCTACTGATGATACAGCTCCTCCTCCCATACCGATCCGGTAATTGTCACCACCCAGCAGCACGATTTTATCTCCTTTCCCGGGCAAATCTTTCAGACTGTGTTTCTTATTGGCATATCCTATGCCACCGGCCATCATGATCACTTTATCAAATGCCCAGAATTTTCCTTTTTCACCGTGCTCAAAGGTAAACAGACTTCCACAAATCAAGGGCTGCCCGAATTTATTTCCAAAGTCACTTGCTCCGTTGGAAGCCTTGATGAGTATCTGTTCCGGTGTTTGGTAAAGCCAATCGCGTTCCGGAAGGGTTTCCCAGTTTCTTCCCCCGTTGAGCCTGGGATAGGCTGTCATGTAAACCGCCGTGCCTGCCAGCGGAAAAGCGCCTTTTCCACCCGCCACTCGGTCACGGATTTCTCCGCCTGTACCGGTTGCCGCCCCGTTAAAGGGTTCCACCGTGGTTGGAAAATTGTGGGTTTCAGCCTTCAGAGATATCACGGTTTCTATGGGGCGCAATCTGAAATAATCAGGCTTATCATGAGTCACCGGAGCAAATTGCAATACCTCGGGACCTCTGAGAAAGGCGCAATTATCCTTATAGGCGGATACCACCCGGTTTGGATTGCCGGAAGTGGTCAGTTTTATCAGTTGGAAAAGCGAATGTTCCTTTTGGATGCCATCGATGATAAAAGTGCCATTGAAGATTTTGTGCCTGCAATGCTCGGAATTCACCTGTGAAAATCCGAAGATTTCACTGTCGGTCAGCTTTCTGCCTATCTTTTTAGTCAGCGCTTCCAGGTAAGCCACTTCATCTTCGTTAAGAGCAAGGCCTTCACGCAGGTTGTAAGCAGCGATATCATGAATAAAGCTGATTTCTTCAGGAACATGCTCAATCGTGAAAAGATTCTGATCAAGTACTTTGTACAGGGCCTCGAGCATGGCATCATAAACGGGATGATCAACGGCGACCTTTCTGAATATCTCGATTCTTTCAATGCCGAGGATCCCCATATTCTGCGTTATTTCCACAGCATTTGTGCTCCAGGGAGTAATCATCTCTTTTCGGGGGCCGATATATATACCTGGCACAGAATTGCTTTCAACCGGTTTTGCGTTGCTAAACAACCAGATCAATTTGTTCACAGTTTGCCTGTCCAACGGAACTGTTGTTTTTACGGCATAAATAAAAATGTCGTGAGCTTCAAAGAAAAATATCATGATAGATTATTAATAAGCCAATGCAAAGTTAGTAAAAGGGATCAGTACACAATTACTCTGTCCACTTTATTGTTTCTCAGGTATTGCTTTATGATCTGCTGAACCTCCCTGTTATCAGGGTAAGAATGAATACATTCATGGATGATCGCCTGGTCATTTTCTGCAAATGCTGCTGCAAAATAACCAAAGCCGATGTACTTTCCATTTTCTATTTTAATGACTGATTTCTCCTCCAAATTTCTTCCGGTATCGATGATCAGCAGATTCTGGATGCCGAAATCATATCCGGTAATTACTTTCCTGGCCCGCAGGTTGTAAAGCCCGGGAGGCTCTTTTCCAACACATGCGCCCTTGCAGGCACCAATTTCATAATGGAAACAATTTCCATCCGAGGGGTAAAGTCCGCACAATTTCTGGCATAAATCATATTTCTCAACCATCCTGTTCATGAAATTGTGGGCTTCGGCCTTGGTCGTAAAACACATCAGGATGTTGTCATTTGGGCTGGTGGTCTTATTCAGTTCGAATCTTAGATATCCCCTGCTGTCGGTATAGGTGTTCAATTCATAACGGAAAAGGGACCGGCGTTGTCTCCGGTTGTACAAGGGTTTGTGCTGTTTAATTTCAAAAGATTCCTTTAAAAGGGCAACAAGTTCACTGCCGGTGGATTCACATCCCACGTCGGCAACCTGGTTGCACATTTTCAGGTCCTTTCCATTGGCTGAGCTTGAAAAATGAGATGATACACGGTTTCTGATATTCTTGCTTTTGCCAATATAAATTAACTCGGCTTCCTGGTTATAAAAATAGTAAACGCCCGGCTCTTCGGGCAGTTTTCTGATTTTGCACGGATCAAGCAGGGGAGGATTTCCCTTCATCAACTGGGGTGTATCGCCCAGGAAATGCACGGGATTGGAAGCGTCAATGGTCAGAAGCAGATCAAACAGGCCGGCCGTGGCAACAGCATCACCCATGGCGCGGTGACGTCCATTGATAGCTATTTTCAACTCTTCACAAATCCTCCCGAGGCTGTAAGACCGGTGTCCCGGAATGAGTTTCCGGCTAAGTTTCACTGTGCAAAGCTGTTCACGTTTGTAATCATAGCCTAATCTGCGGTATTCGCCTCGGACAAATCCGTAATCAAACGCCACATTATGGGCGACAAAAATCGCATCCTGCGTAAGTTCTACAAGCTCACGGGCAATCTCAAAGAATTTTGGTGCATCAGCCACCATTTCATTGGTAATCCCTGTAAGCGCTCTGATGTTATATGGAATTCTGCACTCCGGATTGACCAGTGTTGAAAATTCACGAACTATCCGTTGGCCATCATGCAGAAGAACCGCAATTTCAGTTATCTTATCCTCCCTGGGATTGCCTCCGGTCGTCTCAATATCAATGATGGCATACATGATGCCCGTAAAAATACTTCATTAAAGCAAAAAAAACCGGCAAATTCTGCCGGTTTATTAACATCTTTTCGTTTTTCTGGATTTATAATCCCCGGGCTGCAAATACAGATCTTACAGTACCCATAAAGATTTTCATATCTTCTCCCAGCGACCAGTTCTCAACATAATCACGGTCAAGCTGCATCCACTGATCAAAGGGTACCTTGTTCCTGTCGCGTTGAATTTGCCAGGTGCATGTTATTCCGGGTTTGATACACATCCGTTTCAACTGCCATTCTTTCTGTTCCTTGACTTCGTCGGGCAGCATCGGGCGTGGACCGATAAGAGACATTTCACCCTTCATCACATTGTACAATTGGGGCACCTCATCCAACCCTGTTTTTCTCAGAAATTTGCCGAAAGGGGTAATCCTCGGATCATTGGCAATCTTAAAAGCAGGTCCGTCAGATTCATTATAAGCCGCCAGGGAAGCCTTCTGCTTTTCCGCATCAACCACCATGGTTCTGAACTTGTAAATGTAAAACTTTCTGCCACGAAGCCCGACACGTTGCTGTTTAAAGAGTACCGGCCCGCTTGACGTCTGTTTGATGACAAGGGCCACCATGATCAGGAACGGGGATAACATGAATAACACAAAGAATGCAAAGGTCATCTCCGCCATGGATTTTAAAACAAAGCCAAAACGTCTTCTGGGATTCGTTTCCAGAACCTGAAAGTAGAAATCAGCAATAAATCTGTATCCTGATACAGGAACTCTCGGAGAGGAAAGATTTTGTTGAATTAACAGCGAAACTCCATACTGGCTGCATATTTCAGTGAGTTCGTGCAGATAATCCTCTGACAGGGAGGATGTGCAGCAAACGATTTCATCAATAATATCGAACCGCAACAAACTTCTTATATTGGCTTTGGTGGGGTAGATCCTGGAATGACCCGGAAATATTTCCCTTACTGTCGGCGAATCCGTTAGTATATATACCACCTGAATTCCCCATTTATCCTTTAGCATCAGTTCATCCAGCATATCCAGGTGCTCTTCATCAACCACAACCATCAGTTTTTCGATGTTGTACGCGCTCTTTCCCTTCAGACTGCCCTTGCTGACCGAATGGGACAAGGATTTTATTCCCGGCATATTTACTATCATTTTTCTGATAGTAAATACTCCCGGGGGAGTAAAATGTTGGTAATTTATTACGAGAGTGCCTTTACCTTTGACGAATTGAACGAAATTGTGGACTGAAGATAATTGACCTGAAAATTTCAGACGCCGAAAGTAAAAACTGACATTTATCAGTATCTATTATACACTAAACCAATACTTTTGGTTGTTACTCAGGTGAACTTGTTTTATGCGGAATCTTTTCCGGTAACCATGAAAGAAACTGTAAATTTAAGTTATCCGGAGATTTTAATAACTGATTGCAAAAAATCATTATTTTTGAAGCTTAAAAAAGTACTATGCCGGAATATTCGATGAGAAAGAACGAGTCGTTGGAAGAAATGGTAACCCGCAGAAATAAAAGGCTGAAGGGGCTCTTCTCAAGATTCGGTATCAATGTGCGGTTGGTTGGTGATGATAATAAGCCGGCTGTGATTAAAGACGAAGCAATCGTATTATCATGCTATGTTAAGAATTTTGATCTTCATTTCACCAAGGAACCGTTCAGTGATGAAATTCTTAAAACTGTCAAGCTAAAGCAGGAACCGGAAATCACAAAGTTTGAATTGCTTGAAGTGCTGGAATTGTGTCAGCACCGGCCAGTTTTCAAAGTTAGACTTGACGGGAGTGATTTGTTCCTGGTGGGTTACAATTATCTCAATTCGGAAGATGCCGTTGGCAGATACCCGGTATTTGCCAAACATAAACCCAAAGTATATTTCGATTATGAATACGCCCAGAGCGTGGCTGAAAATCTCAGAACCGACGGTTATAACGTTGTTATCGAATAACAGATCCTTATAAAATTGAAAAAACCCCGGCCCTGACCGGGGTTTTTTTATTTATGTCAATATCTTGGTTTTGTTTTGTTAACAGGTCATTCGCTTTTAGATTAGATTTGTATTGTGAATCGATTTTATATGGAAAGCAAAGATAAAACAGGTTCTGCTATTTCCGGGATTCTTTCGCACAGCCTTATCTCTGATGTTGATCACAGGCAAATCAGCAGTTTCTTATATGATCAGCTGATCGACGCATTTGTTTTTTTCAGGGCAGTAAAGCCAGTCGACTGGATTCGTGTTGGTGAAGAGAGCAAGCAATTAATGCTGCTGGCTGATAATTTCAGAATCGTTGAAATGAATGATGCCTTAATGCTCCAATGCAGTAAGAACCGTGAGATTTTGACGAACCTTACCCTGGGAAAATACTTTGGCAGAAAGTTTAAAGAAAACAAGGAAGCCTGGAAATCTTTTATCAGAGACGGAGAAGTTTTTTCTGAATTTGTCCTGGAAAAAGAAAAAGGAAGTCTCTTGTGGATTGAGGCCTCTTACAGGTTTATTAAGGACGAGAAGGGGAAAACGATTGGCATTTTGGCCGTTCAGCGTGATATATCCCAGCGCAAGATTGCCTTCAGAGCGCATGAAGAAACCGAAGAACGGTTAAGAAAGCTGGCTCATCTTTCATTTCAGGCGATAGCCATTCTGAACCAGGGTAAGGTTAGTGATCTGAATGAAGCCATGGTGAAAATCACGGGATACAGCCATGAGGAACTTATGTATTCTCAAAAGCTGGCTGCCTGTTTCAAGCGCAGCGTCTCGCGGGTTATTTTCAGAAAGCGCTGGGATGCTCCTTATGAAGCATTCGAAACGAACTTGTACCGGAAAGACGGAACTTTTATACCTGTCGAAGTAGAAACCCAGGTTGTAGCCTATGACAACCAGCCGGCCTATGTTATTGGAATAAATGATATCTCAAACCGTAAAAAGATCGAGGATGAAATCGTGAAACTTTCCATCGCCCTCGACCAGAGCGCAAACGAAATTATCATTACCCGAAAGGATGGTGATATTGAGTATGTGAATCGTTCATTTACGGTCATTACCGGGTATCTTCCTTCAGAAGTTATAGGGAAAAATCCCAGAATATTAAAGTCTGGAGCACAATCCAGGGAGTTTTACCAGGATATGTGGAAAATTCTGAACAAGGGTCAGCAATGGGAGGGTGAATTCCTCAACCGTAAAAAAAATGGTGAATTATATTGGGAGACTGCTACAATAACTCCCATTAAAAACAAAGACGGAGAAATCGTCAGGTATATCGCTATAAAAGAGGACATTACGCGTCGCAAGAAAGCGGAGCAGTCGCTCCGCGAAAGCGAGGAAAAATTCAGATCCATGGTTTCCAACATACCCGGCGTAGTTTACCGGTGCGCCTATGACGAGGACTGGACTTTATTTTTCATTACAGATGCCATTGAAAATCTTACTGGCTATAGATCCGAGGAATTTCAAAATAATCCTTCCGTTACCTTTGCTGGTCTTATCCATCCCGATGACCGTTTTATGGTAGCTGAATCGTTAAATGCCGGATTATCGGGTTTCAACCAGTTTAGTATTGAATACAGGATCATCACAAAACAAAAGACAGTTAAATGGGTGTCCAACAGCGGACGTCCCGTTTTTAAGGAAGATAACAGCATTCTTTGGCTTGACGGGTTTATTTTTGATATAACAGAACGAATCATTGCACTGGATGAATTAAAGAAAGCAAAAATAGCGGCTGAAGAAGCCAATAATGCAAAAAGTGAGTTCCTGGCGAACATCAGCCATGAGATCAGGACACCATTGAATTCTGTGCTTGGATTTACGGAACTGCTGGAAGGCCTGACTTCAGACAGCATGCAGATCAAGTATCTGAACAGTATCAAAGCCAGTGGAAAGAACCTGATGATGCTGATCAACGATCTGTTGGATTTGTCCAAGATTGAGTCGGGAAAGATGACCCTGCATTACACTTTCTTTGATATTCGAAGACTTCTTGATGAAATCAGGAATGTTTTTTCACTGAGGGTTGCTATCAAGGGTATCGGATACCATGAAGAGATGGATAAGAATTTTCCGGCAGAAGTTAAGGTGGATGAGATCAGGCTCAGGCAGATATTAATTAACCTGGTAGGGAATGCTGTTAAGTTTACCCATGACGGTGAAATCAGAATTCTTGTGAAAGCGCATTCCAAAAGAAAAGATAAAGGATCACTGATGAAACTGGAGATCAAGGTTATTGATACCGGAATAGGTATCCCTGAGAATTCATTCAGGTTGATTTTTGAATCTTTCCGTCAGCATTCCCAGCTTAATTCCCGCAAGTACGGAGGGACCGGTCTGGGTTTGGCCATTACCAAAAGGCTTGTCGAAGCGATGAATGGAAAAATTACAGTGGAAAGCCAGATCGGTAAAGGAAGTACTTTTTCTGTCACTTTTCCAAACGTTGAGTATTCCGAAGTATCTTCCAACTCATTTGCAAGATCCTATTACCCGCGTGAAATGACTGATAGCGGATACCCCTCTTCTGACAGCAACCTGTCAGACAAACGCGAAAGGTATCTGTTTGACAATAACACGGATCTCAACCTGATAAAAAATGCAGATTATCATCTAATGGTCAGACGGTTTGAACAGGAACTTACGACCCAGTGGAAGTTGTACAAGAAAAAGCAACCCCTGAAAGAGATCCGTTCATTTGCGCAGGAAATAATCGTGCTGGGCAAGAGTTTTAAACTGGGCTTTGTTGCCGAATATGGTGAACAACTTTTGGCTACCATCGAAAATTTCGATATTGAAGAAATGCGCCTGAAACTGGATTTATTTCCGGACCTGATAAAACAATTGAAAAAAGTGGGCCATGAAAACTGAAGAGCAGAGTATTTTGATCGTTGACGATGTACCCAAAAATATTCAATTATTGGGAAGTATTCTGAAGGAGGAATCCTATGAACTTGAGTTTGCCACAAGTGGCAAGGAGGCATTGGAGTGGCTTGATTCCAAACAGTTTGATCTGGTCCTGCTCGATATCATGATGCCTGAAATGGATGGATTTGAAGTTTGCCGCAGAATCAAGGAGAATCCTGCAACCCGTGAGGTTTCTGTAATATTCCTGACTGCCAAGGCTGACTTTCAAAGTATTATTCAGGGTTTTGAAACCGGAGCCGTTGATTATATTACCAAGCCATACAACCGCAAAGAATTGCTGATTCGTGTCAAAACCCACCTCACCATGCAGCAGCAAAGAAAACAATTGGAACTAAGCACTGCATTTGAAAAAAAGATATTTTCAATTATCGGGCACGATCTTCGTAGTCCGATGGGAAATATCCGCACTTATATCGAAGCCTTCCTGCTTGTGAATAATGATCTCAATGAGAATGTCATTTCCCTTCTCAAGGATTTATACCTGTTATCAGACAATGCTTTTAACCTCCTGGAAAATCTGTTGAACTGGGCCAAAAGTCAATCCGGAGGCATCGTATGCCGGCCACAGACAGATAATATTTCCATGCTGATCAGAAATGTGCTGAACCTTTTTGCCATGCAGGCAGAAAGCAAGAAAATCAGCCTTCAGTTTTCAGGTGCTGATGTGGTGAATGGTTTTTTTGATCCGGAGCTTATTTCGGTTGTGATCCGCAATCTGGTTTCGAACGCCCTGAAATTCACACCCCATGGCGGTTCAATCACTCTGAACGCTTACCATCAGACAGAATCAGACCAGGAACGGCTGGTTGTTCAGGTCTCAGATACTGGAACCGGCATACCCCCTGAAATTGTGGACAACCTGCTTCATAAAAGCATCCACTTCACAACCTATGGAACCGATAACGAGAAAGGCTCCGGACTGGGATTTCAGCTCTGCAAGGAGTTTGTTTCCCTGAATTCCGGGCATATCTGGATCGAAAGTACTCCCGGTGAAGGCAGTAGCTTTTTTGTGAGCCTGCCTGCAACCTGAACCTGACATCCCCGGATGACTGATCAGCGGGTGTAAAATGAAAGAGCCGGATTAAAAACCGACCGAAAAGCTGTTTCTACCTGTTCATCCATGTTCCTGTACAAAACCGGGAAAGGATTCTCATGCGTGTAAGCATAGGGGAAGTGAACCATTCTGAAATTTCGCGAACGAAAATAATTTTCGCCTACAGACTGCCGGATACCTTCCACCGGATTTACTTTATCATCACGCAATGCGATAACCATCAGCGTGTCCTTGTAAAATGACATGGCTTTTTCCCGGATGTTTTGGAATAAATCCGGGGCGATTATCGCTTTAAAAGCCCTTCCATAAACACTATCCATGATCCCCGTCCGGGATCCGGCAGTTGTTGTTTTTTTTCCCAGGATGGCTCCAAGATAGAATTTCTTGACGGACTCAAAGGCTATACTGTCCATAATGTACCTGGACACTCCCTGCAAATGGCTGAAGAGCGATCCCCCTGCGAAAAATACGATCCGCGAATTGCCCAGTATATTGTCCGGATTGACGATCATCAAAGCCTGAAGCATCAAGCAACTGATCGAATAGGCAAATAGGTCGGTCTTTGTTCCGGATTCAAAAAAGGGATGATTTCCACTTTGAATATCCTTTATCAGGCAAACCAAATCCATGGCACTCTGATGTCCTGAAATGAAAAAACGCCCGGGATTTTCAGTAAGCCGCTCACTCAAGGCCAGGTTCACTACCGTGGCTTCTTTTACATCCGGGTATTTCAGTTTCCTGATATCAAGTAATCTGGACATTTTTCTGACATCTGTCCATTCCGGTAATCCCCGGTTGATGTGATAGGATAACGGAAACAGGATTACAGCGCAACCTGATTTCTCTGCCAGGAATTTTGCCCCGGTCAGATGTTTATTCCAGCTTCTTTCATTCAGACCATGAAGATAAAGTATAACATGATTGTTACGAACTTTACCGTGAGGCATTAATACAGGATACCGGAATTTTATATTCTCATCAATCTGTTTGTCAGCAATGGATCCTTTGGGTGTGGCATATGGAAGATCGGGCTTTGAAAGGAATTCCAGATTCCTGATGATGGTATGGCTGCCTGGAATTTTAATCTCCTCCTGATCTGTATCAAAGAGCTCTTTTAATTGTTCATATTGTTGAATGTAATTCATGTGCTTCTGATTTTCCCCAACAAAGGAACATCAATACTGTAAATCTTTGAAGAATATGGTTTTCCGGTATCTGCAATGGGATTAATCCGGGTTGAGAGGGGTGAAATCTAAAATACAGGGGTGAAAAACACGAATCGGGAGCAAATATTTTTCACCCCTGAATAAATTTCTTACTTTTATTGATGTGAAAAACACGCAGAAATGATAATCCTGGAGAGAAATATACCTGATTACCTGACAGACAAAAGAAATATTGTCAGTTTCATCCTGTTTACAGCCGTTTTTGCCCTGGTTTTTATCCATATTTATTCACCCTTTGGCGTTGATGCATGGCTGAATGTCACTGAAGTGGAATTGTTTGTCTATTCCAGCATTGTTATTCTGATCGGAATGCTGGTGATTGTAATCAGCAGGCTGTTTATGCACCTTCGTACCCGCAAACACCACCTCAGTTATGGACAGTATGCCCTTTGGATTATCGGCGAAATATCATCGCTCGCCCTGGTTTATGCTCTTATTCAGTGGTTCTTCCTTCATGTCGGGGATAATTTCCTGGCTGTTTTGCGTAACACCATCCGGACAACGGCCTGGATCATTCTGATACCTTATGTCATATTCTGGTTGTATGCTGCACTGAGGGATAAGTATGCCGCACTCGAAAAAATAGAAAATAACCTTTCGACCCAGGATCTGCCCGATTTGACAGACCGGAGATCTGCGCCAGGTCTGTCCATGGTCCCTTTTCGCGATGAAAAAGGTGTTCTGAAGTTCTCCATTAAAAAGGAGGACTTGTTGTATATTGAATCTGCCGACAACTACATCATGATTTATTACCTGGATGGAGAGAAACCGGCGAAATATATTGTCAGGAATACCCTGAAGCGGATTGAACAGGAATTGCCCAACGCCGGCCTGGTCCGCAGCCATAGGTCCTACATGGTGAATATCGACAGGGTGAAAGTGATCCGGAAAGAGAAGGAAGGATTGGTCATTGGGTTTGAATCACCTGCCCATATAACAGTTCCGATATCCAAAACCTATCTGGATGTTTTTATCCGGAAATTGTCAGATTAAAGATTAAAGATTAAAGATTACAGATTAAAGATTGTTGATAAAAAACCGATTCATGGATTTTAAGAAAATGCGATTTGAGACCCTGCAGGTTCATGCAGGCCAGGAACCTGATCCGGCTACCAATTCGGTGGCGGTTCCCATTTACCAGACTACATCTTATGTATTCAATGATTCGGAGCATGCAGCCCGTCTCTTTGGCTTAAAAGAAATGGGCAACATCTATACCCGGATTATGAATCCCACTACGGATGTATTCGAAAAAAGAATGGCAGCCCTCGAAGGTGGTGTTTCAGCACTGGCGACCTCTTCAGGTCATGCAGCCCAGTTTATTGCATTGACCAACCTGCTTCAGGCCGGTGATAACATAGTCTCTACTTCCTATCTTTACGGAGGAACCTTTAATCAGTTCAAGGTGCAGTTCAAACGGCTTGGCTTTCAGGTCAGGTTCGTCACAGGTGATGAACCGCAAGATTATGAAAAACAGATAGATGATCGTACCAGGGCCATTTATGTTGAGACTATCGGAAATCCCAGGTTCAATATTCCGGATTTTGATGCTTTGGCGGATATTGCCCGCAGGCATGAAATCCCCCTGGTGGTTGACAACACTTTTGGCGCTGCAGGCTATCTCTTCAGACCCATTGAGCATGGAGCCAGCATTGTGGTTGAATCAGCCACCAAATGGATTGGCGGGCACGGTACAAGTCTGGGAGGCGTGATCATTGATGCCGGCAACTTTAACTGGGGGAACGGTAAATTTCCGCAGTTTACGGAACCTTCGGAAGGTTATCATGGACTAAAATTCTGGGAGATCTTTGGACCTGAGAGCACTTTCGGCAATATAGCCTTTATTCTGCGTGCCAGGGTGGAAGGCCTGCGTGATTTCGGTTCAACGTTAAGTCCGTTTAATGCCTTTCTGCTTCTTCAGGGACTCGAAACTCTGTCACTCAGGGTGCAACGTCAGGTAGACAATGCCCTGGAGATCGCCAGGTGGTTGAATGATCATCCCAAGGTCGCCAGGGTTGATTATCCGGGACTCCCCTCCAATCCCTATCATGCCCAGGCAAAAAAATACCTTAAAAATGGCTTTGGCGGGGTGCTCGCTTTTACGCTTAAGGGAGGAAAGGTGGCTGCCGATAAGCTGGTCAGCCAGGTTCATCTTATCAGTCACCTCGCCAATGTTGGCGACGCCAGAACATTGATTATTCACCCGGCTTCAACAACCCACGAGCAATTAAGTGAAAAAGAACAGAAAAGCTCGGGCGTCGTACCCGGCTCACTGAGATTATCTTTGGGTATTGAGCATATCGATGATATCAAGGCAGATCTTAGTGAAGCGCTTGAAAGCGTCTGATTTTACGTTCACCCCGATGGTTTTCAAATTCTGTCATGCATAAGCACAACGTTTAAAATGCAAAGCAATTCTAACAAACCAAACATTCTTATAGCTGATATACAGGCCCTTATTGTTGAAGGCCTCAGGGTGTTTCTGGGTAAACATTATAGAATTGCTGGCTCCGTATGTTCTAAATATGAACTGTTGGAGGCACTGAGAAAACAGGTTCCCGATTTCCTGATCATGGATCCCACGGCTTTGAATTTTGATGGTTTAAATGATTTAAAAGAGATTAAGGAACGATTTCCTGATTTGGGAATCATCATACTCACTCACGATATTGCAATCAATGAGCTTGATGAGCTAAAAAAAATGGGCATCAGACACATATTACATAAAAACGCCGATGCGGATGAAATTATTACCTGTATGCAGGCATTACAACAGGGGAAGAAGTATTACTCCCGCTATATGCTGGACATGCTGGTTGATTTCAATGATAAAAAGGGAATCCTGGATGAAACCATTCAACAACTCACAGCATCTGAAATTGAAATTGTTCGTTTAATTGCTGCAGGTATGACCACCAAGGAAATTGCCATAAAGAAGTATATCAGTTTTCATACCGTGATGACCCACCGTAAAAACATCCTGCGAAAGCTGGGTGTGTCAAATGCTTCAGAATTAATAATGTATGCCATTAAAGCCGGGATAATCGATACCATCGACTATCAGATTTAGGAATGCCTACCCGATTTAGGGTATGTAAAATACCCTAAAACCGGTATTTCCAATAGTATCAATCATTTGCATCTTTGTACCATAATCCTAATCAGGCAATATTATGGCACAAATTGCAAAGCATTTAACCGATCTAATTGGAAATACTCCGTTACTTGAAATTTCTAATTTTAATAAAGCACATGGTACTTTAGGGACCATCATCGCCAAACTCGAATGCTTTAATCCCTCCGGTAGCGTGAAAGACCGCATTGGCCTTGCCATGATTGAAGATGCTGAGAAAAGGGGATTCATTAAGAAAGACACTGTTATCATAGAGCCCACCAGTGGTAACACCGGCATTGCCCTGGCTTTTGTGGCTGCCACCAAGGGTTACAAACTAATTCTTACCATGCCCGAGACTTTCAGTATAGAGAGAAGAAACCTGCTTAAGGCATTAGGGGCTGAATTGGTATTAACTCCGGGTCCCGAAGGTATGGGTGGTGCCATAAAAAAGGCAGAAGAACTGCATACCTCCACGCCCAATTCATTCATTCCACAACAGTTTAAGAATCCTGCCAATCCTGAAATTCACCGGAAAACGACAGCTGAAGAAATATGGCGCGACACGGATGGGAAAGTGGACATTTTTATCAGCGGTGTTGGTACCGGTGGTACGGTTACGGGTGTAGGGGAAGTGCTTAAGAAAAGGAATCGCAATATCAGGGTAATTGCTGTTGAGCCTGCCGATTCACCGGTATTGTCCGGCGGACAGAAAGGTCCCCATAAGATACAGGGTATCGGTGCAGGATTTGTGCCTGATGTGCTTAACCGCGATGCTATTGATGAAATAATTACCGTTAAGAATGAAGATGCTTTCGAAACCAGTCGTGCCCTGGCCCGGCAGGAGGGCCTGCTTGTGGGTATTTCATCGGGAGCAATTGCATGGGCTGCAGTGCAGGTGGCAAAACGTCAGGAAAGTAAGGGTAAGTGTATTGTTGCGATCATGTGCGACACCGGAGAACGTTACCTGTCGACACCACTTTACCAATTCGAACAGGAATAGAAATAACAACTAAAATATATTCATTATGTCAAAAGAAAACTACCGTTTTGAAACGCTGCAATTGCATGCCGGACAGGAAGCAGACCCTTCAACCGGATCGAGGGCAGTTCCCATTTATCAAACCACGTCCTATGTTTTTAAAGATTCTGCTCATGCTGCCAATCTTTTTGGTCTGAAAGAATTCGGGAATATTTATACCCGGATCATGAACCCGACCACCGATGTATTTGAGAAACGGATTGCCGCTTTGGAAGGCGGAGCAGCGGCAGTAGCTACTTCATCGGGCCAGGCAGCTCAATTTATTGCCATTACGAATATTCTGGGCGCCGGAGATAATTTTATTTCTACTTCCTATTTATACGGGGGTACCTACAATCAATTCAAAGTACAGTTTAAACGACTGGGCATCCAGGTGAAATTTGTTGAAGGTGACAATCCGTCCGGTTTTGAAAAACTGATCGACTCCAAAACCAAAGCCATTTATTTGGAAACCATTGGCAATCCCCGCTTTAATATACCTGATTTTGATGCAATTGCCGGTGTTGCCCAAAAGCACGATATCCCCCTGATTGTTGACAATACTTTTGGCGCCGCCGGTTACCTCTTCCGTCCCATTGAACATGGCGCCAGTATTGTTGTCGAGTCAGCCACCAAGTGGATCGGCGGGCATGGTACCAGCATAGGTGGAGTTATTGTTGATGCGGGGAATTTTAACTGGGCCAATGGCAAGTTTCCCCAGTTTACCGAACCTTCAGAAGGCTATCATGGACTTAAATTCTGGGATGTATTTGGCACCCCTGGTCCATTTGGAAACATTGCCTTTGCAATCAGGGCCCGTGTAGAGGGATTGCGCGATTATGGCTCATCATTAAGCCCATTCAATGCATTTCTTCTGATACAGGGTCTTGAAACGCTGTCATTGCGTGTCCAGCGACATGCCGATAATGCCCTTGAAATTGCCAGGTGGTTGAGCGATCATCCCAAAGTTACACAGGTTGATTATCCGGGTCTGCCCTCAAACCCTTATCATACACTGGCAAAAAGGTACCTGAAAAATGGTTTTGGTGGAGTGCTTGCCTTTACGGTCAAAGGAGGAAAGTCGGCTGCCGATAAGCTGGTCAACCACCTGAAACTGATCAGTCACCTGGCCAATGTAGGGGACGCCAAAACACTGATTATTCACCCTGCCAGCACAACCCATGAACAATTGAGCGAAGAAGAACAAAAAAGCTCCGGAGTGGTTCCCGGTTCACTGAGATTATCGGTAGGCATTGAACATATCGATGATATCAAGGCGGATCTCGCCGAAGCCCTGGATGGGATTTAATGATCATATTGATAGGCCAGGCGGAGTTTGCAACTCCGCCTAAAACGGTGGTTGGTTGATTGAACTCTTTTTCCATAAATTTGTTTATTACAGAGGATGAAAAAGTATTTGACCATACCGGTTGCTATGTTGATCCTGCTGTCGGGGATGCATTTTACCGTTGCCACACACTTCTGCGGCGGTGAAATAGCATCCACAAAGATTTCTGTCACTGGCAAACTGGCTTCATGTGGCATGATATCCGATGAAAAGGCAAAAACTTCTTCAGAGACCAGCTTTGCTTCAAACTGTTGTGAAGATGAAATCGCTGTTTATTCCGTAGATAGCGACTATGCTGCTTCTCAATTTCATACTACAGAGATTACCCGTACTATTCTTCAGGGATTCTACATTCCTGCATTTTCTTTTAATTCCATTTCCCCGGTATTGACAAATCTCACCAATGCAAGTCCGCCTGGTAATTACATGGTAACTGCCGTAAACAGGACTGACATTTGTGTTTTCCGCATCTGATTTCCACTTTCTTGTTCGGATTTCATCGCGCAACCGGATCTAATTAGATCCGGACTGCAATGAATTCTTATTCCTTTTATATTCATTTTATTCTTATTAAATCAAGGCATATGAAAACAAGAAAATTCATTATGGCTGTTCTTACAGCTGTTATATTAAGCACAGGTTTATTGGCTCAGACCCAGGATCATTCGAAAATGGAAGCCGGTAAAACGGAGAGTATTAAAGTCGGCGGTGCCTGCGACATGTGCAAAGCCCGCATCGAAAAAGCTGCAAAAATAGAAGGTGTAACAAAAGCCGAATGGAACAAGGAAACAAAAATACTTGCACTCACTTACAATCCTTCGGCTGTTTCTTCTGATGAAGTTCAGAAAAAAATAGCAGCTGCAGGACATGATACCGAAAGGTTCAGGGCCGATGATAAGGTTTATGATAAACTGCCGGCCTGCTGCCACTATGAGAGAATGAGGTAATGTGCAAACCTGCCCGCCGGCAGGCAGGTGTGCAAATGTGGAGATGTGCAAATGTGAAATGATTGAATAACTAATAGCATGTTTAATCGCCTGGTCAAATATTTTCTGGAAAACCAGTTAATTACATTCATTTTATTGACAGGTTTTATCGTATTGGGTATCGCATTCGCCCCTTTTAACTGGAAAACGGGCTTATTGCCCCGTGATCCCGTTCCGATGGATGCGATTCCCGATATAGGCGAAAATCAGCAGATAGTGGCAACCGAGTGGATGGGCCGTTCACCCAAAGACATACAGGACCAGGTGACCTACCCCCTTACCACTGCTTTACTGGGCCTCCCCGGTGTAGAAACCATCCGGAGCACTTCCATGTTCGGGATGTCCTTTATTTATATCATTTTCAAGGATAATATTGAGTTTTACTGGAGCCGCTCCCGGATCCTGGAAAAACTAAATTCACTCCCGTCCGGAACCTTGCCTGCCGGTGTTCAGCCTTCACTGGGACCAGATGCCACGGCGCTGGGACAGGTTTACTGGTACACCCTGGAGGGTCGGGATCCCGAAACCGGACTGCCCAATGGCGGATGGGATCCGGCGGAATTGAGAACGATCCAGGACTTTTATGTTAAATACGGGCTGTCTGCAGCCGAAGGTGTTTCTGAAGTAGCTTCTGTCGGGGGATTTATCAAGGAGTACCAGGTTGACCTGAACCCGGAAGCACTCAAGGCTTTTAGTGTTTCCGTCATGGATGTGATGAACGCCGTACGCAAAAGCAACCTGGATATCGGTGCTGAAACGGTCGAATTAAACAATGTGGAATACATCATCCGGGGACTCGGATATATCAAGAATCTGGATGACCTTGAACTTTCAGTGATTGCTGTCAGGAACAATGTTCCCGTCCGGATCAAGGATGTTGCCTATGTCTCTTTTGGGCCTGCGACACGTCGCGGGGGACTTGATAAAGCCGGCTCCGAAGCAGTTGGCGCCGTGGTTGTTGCCCGTTATGGCTCCAATCCCATGGAGGTCATCTATAATGTCAAAGATAAAATCAAAGAAATCGAAGCCGGATTGCCCCAAAAGACCTTGCCTGATGGCAGTGTTTCCAAGGTTAGCATCATACCCTTTTACGACAGGACAGGATTGATCCGGGAAACAATGGGTACACTTGAATCCGCACTTTCTCATGAAATTCTCATCAGCATTATTGTGATCATCGTGCTGGTGCTTAACCTGAGGGCATCATTGATCGTTGCAGGTTTGTTGCCCATAGGTGTTCTGATGACTTTTATTCTAATGCGTTTGTTTGGCGTTGATGCAAATATTGTGGCGCTTTCAGGCATTGCTATTGCCATCGGAGTCATGGTGGATATTGGTATCGTGGATGTGGAAAACATACTCCGGCATTTGGAAGCACCTGAAAATAAAGGCATTCGGGGTAAGAAACTGCTGAATGTGATCTATCTGGCCACCACCGAAGTCAGGGCAGCTGTTGTAACATCCATTGCTACAACCATTGTTAGTTTTCTGCCGGTATTTGCATTACAGGCGGCTGAAGGAAAGCTATTCCGTCCGCTTGCTTTTACCAAGACATTCGCTTTATTGTCTGCCTTTATCCTGGGTATTGTAGTTTTGCCAACCCTCGTTCATATTTTCTTTAATTTCCGGCTTGATACAAAGAAAATCCGTAAAATCTGGAACGGGAGTTTAATCGCAGCAGGTTTTGTTTTTGTCATCTTCTGGCATGCCTGGCCGGCATTGGCATTAACGGCCATAGGCATTAACAACTTGCTCGACTACCGCTGGACTGATGAAAGAAAGGAATTTCCGAATTATATCAATATTGCCATTACTGTGCTGGTCGCCGTTTACTACCTTTCCATTGAATGGTTGCCCCTGGGAGCACATAACGGTACTTTTATCAATTTCATTTTTGTGGCCGGCATTGTGGCCGTCATTCTTTCCGCGCTGATGGCCATGGTACATTTTTATGAGCCCATTCTTCGCTGGTGTCTTGTCAATAAATGGAAATTTCTGATGCTGCCTGCTTTGGTCCTGTTTTTCGGTATATGGATCTGGCGGGGTACAGGCAAAGAATTTATGCCTTCATTAAATGAAGGTTCCTTTTTACTGATGCCCACAAGCATGCCGCATTCAAGCATTGAAATGAACCTGGATTATATTGAAACGCTTGATAAAAGACTGGCTGCCATCCCGGAAGTCGAAATTGCAGTTGGCAAATGGGGAAGGGTGAATTCAGCACTCGATCCGGCACCGGTACAAATGTTTGAGAATACAATCAATTATCGACCGGAATACATTCTAGATGAAAACGGACATCGCATGCAGTTCAAGGTTGATAAGGATGATAGCTACCTATTGAGAAACGGAGGAAAATACAATCCGGCAAAAGAGAATTTCAGGATTATTCCTGGCGACAGCCTGATTCCCAGTAAAAATGGGGAATATTTCCGGCAATGGAGGCCACATATCAAAAAACCGGCAGATATCTGGAATGAAATCGTAAAAGTTACCCATATACCGGGTTTGACCTCTGCTCCCAAATTGCAGCCTATTGAAACACGGCTGGTGATGCTTTCAACCGGTATGCGAGCTCCCATGGGGCTTAAAGTTAATGGTCCTGATCTGGCGACCATCGAGCAGGCAGGGATGCAACTTGAACAGGCTTTGAAGGAGGTGCCTTCGGTAAAACCTGCATCTGTATTTTACGATAGGGCAGTAGGCGCTCCCTACATTGAAATAAACCTGAACCGTGAAGCAATGGCCCGGTATGGGATGAGTGTCAGTGATGTCCAGGAAATTCTGCAGGTCGCCGTCGGGGGGATGTCTTTAAGCAGTTCGGTAGAAGGCCGCGAGCGCTTTCCGATCCGGGTGCGCTATGCACGTGAATTGCGCGACAATCCTGATGCTATAAAGCGTATTCTTGTCCCTGCCATGAACGGGGTGCAAATTCCTTTGGGTGAAGTAGCCGGTATTCATTATGCCAAAGGAGCACAAATGATCCGAAGCGAAAACACCTTCCTGGTCGGCTATGTGATTTTCGACAAGCAGGAAGGAAAGGCAGAAGTCGATGTAGTGGAAGAGGCCGCAAAAATACTGGAGGAAAAATCAGCTTCCAGAGAACTTATTCTGCCTGCCGGTGTATCTTATCACTTTGCCGGTAATTATGAGCATCAGCTTAGGGCGACCAAACGACTTGCCATCGTAATTCCCGTAAGCCTCCTGGTGATCCTTCTTTTGTTGTATTTCCAGTTCCGGACAGTTACTGCCTCACTGATTCATTTTTCAGGTGTCTTTGTCGCGTTCTCGGGAGGCTTTATCATGATGTGGCTATACGGACAGGACTGGTTTATGAACTTTTCCATAGCAGGAATTAACCTGAGGGACATGTTCCAGATGCATCCTATAAATCTTAGTGTGGCGGTCTGGGTAGGATTTATTGCCCTGTTCGGGATTGCCACAAACGACGGGGTTATTATGGGAACCTACATTCATCAGGTTTTCGAGCAACGGCATCCGGCTACAGTTCATGAAGTGCGTGAAGCAGTTGTTGCTGCCGGTCGCAAACGTGTACGCCCGGCCATGATGACCACCGCCGTAGCTGTTATTGCGCTGTTGCCGGTGCTCACATCAACGGGCAAGGGTGCAGATATTATGGTTCCCATGGCCATTCCTGCATTCGGCGGAATGATCATACAGGTGATGACAATTTTTGTAGTGCCGCTGTTTCAGTCGATGTGGAGGGAGAGGGCGGTGAGCAGTAAGCAGTAAACAGTAAACAGTAAACAGTAAAAAGTAAAAAGAACCCCTCAAGCGGTCCAAAGACCCTTGAAGGGTTAATAAAAACTAAAAGTGAAAAGTGAAAAATGAAAATTTTAATAATTGTAGTTGGGTTATTTATTTCATTTGCCGCAGGAGCACAGGATAGTCTATCCTACTATTTATCGCTGGCTGCCAAGAACAATCCTGTTGTTTTGCAGAAATATTATGAATATCAGGCGGCTTTACAAAAAGTACCTCAGGCAGGAGGTTTACCTGATCCGGAGCTGAGCATGGGAATTTTTCTCAGTCCCATGGAACTTGTCAGCGGAAACCAGGTTGCTGACCTGAGGCTGATGCAGATGTTTCCATGGTTTGGAACGCTCAGGGCTGCCAGGGACGAGATGAGCCTGATGGCCAATGCCAGATACGAATCGTTCAGGGATGCCAAATTGCAGGTATTATACGAGTTGCAAAGCACCTGGCATGATTTGCACAAAGTCCGGCAGAATATAATCCTTTCAGAAAAGAATATCGATATTCTAAACACTATCGAAAGGCTTGCCCTGGTTAAATTCAGGACTGCCTCTATGAATAACGGCAGTTCATCATCTGTCAGTGGTTCATCGTTGGCTGATCTCTACCGCATACAAATTGAGATGGGTGAACTCGAGAACAATGCATCCCTGTTGAAAAACAAGCAGAATACCCTTTTGGCGCAGTTTAACGGCTACCTGGACAGGCCGGTACTGACACCGGTTTCCTTACCTGACACATTGATCGCCGATACTTTAGGAATTCCATTACTGGCATTCTCAGACAGCATGCTCACTCATAATCCGATGTTAAGCATGTTGAAATATGAGCAGCAATCACTTGATGCCAAAAGAAGAATGGTGACTAAAATGGGCTACCCGATGATCGGTTTAGGTTTGAATTATTCCGTGATCCATAAAAATGAGATGTCAACCTCTGCCATGAATGGTACGGATATGGTGATGCCCATGGTTACGATGACCCTGCCAATATACCGCAAGAAATACAAGGCCATGCAAATCGAGACTGACTTATTAAAAGCTGCAACAGCGCAAAATTACACGGCTTCTGCCAATGGTCTGAAAACAGAATATTATCAGGCAGTTCAGTTATATCAGGATGCGCAACGCAGAATCGATCTGTATGGTAGTCAGAGTTTGTTGGCTGGCAAATCATTGAATATTATGATGAGGAGTTTTGCAGTTTCCGGTTCCGGGCTTACGGATATACTCCGAGTCTTACAACAAACCCTCGATTATGATTATAAAAGGGTGGAAGCAGTTGCCGATTTGAATACGGCTATCGCCTGGCTGAAAAAATTGGGGAGTCTGGAAGCAGTTGCAGGAAGTAACCCTTCAAGCGATCCGTAGAACCTTCAAGCGGTCCATAGACCCTTCAAGCGGTCCTAAGACCCTTGAAGGGTGCCTGTTTGAAACAAAAAATTGCATATTAAAACAGAATGAATTATGACAAATATCCTTTCAAACCAATACCTCCGTTACAGTGCTTTAATGATCGGCGGAATTTTCCTGGGATGGCTGTTTTTTCATTCTCCCAGCAAGGTTGCTGAAAGCCACGACCATACGGCACAGGATGACCAGACGAGTATCTGGACATGTGCCATGCATCCCCATATACGCATGCCTGAACCAGGGAAATGTCCCATTTGCGCCATGGACCTTGTGCCTTTGAATCAAAGTCAGGTTGACATTGATCCGGCAGCGGTACACCTGACCAAGGAGGCTGCTCAACTGGCAAATGTATTGACGTCTGTGGTTACCAAACAAGAACCTGTTAAGGAAGTACGATTATATGGTAAAGTACAGGCTGATGAAAGATTGCTGCAAAGTCAGGTTGCTCATGTTCCGGGGCGTATTGAGAGATTAATGGTGAATTTCACGGGCGAAAGCGTAAAAAAGGGACAAACACTCGCCCTTCTATACTCTCCTGAACTTGTTACAGCACAGCAGGAATTGCTCGAGGCAGCCAAAACCAGGCAATCACAGCCTGAAATTTATGAAGCTGCCAAAGAAAGGCTGCGTCAGTGGAAACTTTCGGAATCGCAGATCTCGGCTATAGAAAATTCGGGCATTATCCAGAGCAATATAGAAGTGGTATCGAATACATCCGGAATTGTTACGGCCAGGCGCGTAAATAATGGAGATTATAATAGCCAGGGAACTGTTTTATTTGAAGTGGCAGATCTTTCTCGTTTATGGGTACTGTTTGATGCGTATGAAAGTGACCTTCAATTCCTTCGAAAAGGCGATAATCTGGAATTCACGGTCCAGGCCCTGCCTGGTGTAAAGTATGCCGGTAATATCGCTTTTATAGATCCTGTAATTGATCCGGTAAATCGTGTCGCAAAAGTCAGAATCGAAGCAGGAAAACAATCGGGCAGGTTAAAACCTGAAATGTTTGTAACCGGAATAGTAAAGGCAAGATTGGACGAGTACAGGAATATGCTTGTCATTCCCAGGTCAGCAGTCCTTTGGACCGGCCCGCGTTCAATAGTATATGTAAAACAGCCGGGTATTGATGAACCCGTATTTAAAATGCGTGAAATAGGTCTGGGCCCCATGTTGGGTAATAGTTATGTAGTAACAGACGGATTAACCGAAGGAGAGGAAATAGTTACCCAGGGTGCTTTTAGTGTAGACGCGGCAGCCCAGCTCGAAGGTAAGCCAAGCATGATGAACCCGGAGGATGGAAAAACTTCCGCAATGCCGGGAATGGATAAAGAGATTCTTACATACTAGATGTGAATGATGTAATGTTTTTCCATAATTATATAACACTTTAGCTGATATCAGACAGTACCTTTACACATTGTTAACATGTGTCAAAGATTTCTTAACCTAAAAAGATAATCATGAAAAGTAAATTTTTTATGGCTGCAATTATTGCTGCAGGATTAATGGCGACAAATTTTTCAGCATTTCAGGTTTATGGCCAGGAAAGCCCCGAGATGAGTAATCGTGACAAAGAGCGTACAGATAGTCTGCAAAAAGTAGATATGCAGGTGATGGAACAGCAAAGGGCGGACAATAAGGATGCATTGGATAATGCCAAAGACGCGAGTATGGAATCACAAGCCAAAGCAAAAGAAGCGCAGCGTGTTGAACGGGATGCTACTGTAGCATCACGTGAATCAAAGAAGGCATTGAGAATGGAAAGAAATGCTCAAAAAGCGCGTAGAAATGCCGATCGGCAAACCCAGAAAGCCTCGGACGCAAGAGTTAAATCGGATAGTAATTAACTGCCCTTTTGCAGGAATGGGGTTTCTCCGACGCTTATGAAAGTGATCTCCAGCGACGACCATGAAGCATGACCGCCTGAGAATATTATGCCCAGGCATCAAATTTAATAAAACTTAAAACTAATACTATGATGAACGGAATAGATCACACCTTGGGAATGGGATGGATATGGATTATCGGCCTTATCCTTCTGGTAATTGTTATATGGATCATAATTAGAACTTTAGGTCAGAAAAGTAGTCGAAATCAATCAGATAATAAGACTCCACTGGATATTTTAAAAGAAAGATATGCCCGGGGCGAAATCAGCAAGCAGGAATTTGAAGAAAAGAAGAAAGGTATTTCATAATACCTTGTCCATTGCTTTATCAAACCCCGATGGTATAAAATGAAAGGCAAAACAGTCCTAAAAATTTTACTCGGTATTATTGTTCTTGCGCTATTCATAAGAATTATAACGACGGTATGGGGTGAACCCTGGGTAAGAAAAAAAATACAGACAGCATTGAATGAAGGGAGCAAGGATTATGCTGCTGAAATAGAAAAGGTTAAAATTTTCATCCTGGCGGCAGGGATTAAGCTGGAAGGGATTAGAATTTCATCAAAGCAGGATAGCGATAAGAATGTTCTCGGAGAAATAGTTACTCTAAAAATTAAAGGAATCAACCTTCCGAAAGCGGTTTTCAAAAAAGAAATCGTCATCCGTGAAGTGACTATTTTCGATTGCAACATTGAAGCAAAAATTCCTTTCCCGGAGGACTCTGTGACAGCAATGCTATCTCCACGGAATATCCGGATAGATAAAACAGTATTCGATAAAACAAACCTGGCAATAGAAAACACTGCAAACGCACAGGCTTTTTCTATGAAGGAAGGTGTATGCACGGTGTACGATGTACGCGTGGAGAAACAGGATACAATATCCTCCGGCATATTCAGGCAATTTGATTTCGAAGCCAAAGAACTTTTTATGGTTTCCCCTGACAGCATGTACTCGTATAAGGCCACAGGCATTGCCTATTCTGCCACATTAAATAATTTGGAGGTGATTGGCTTTTCTGTTCAACCGAATTATACAAATTATAATTTCACAGCACGAAATACCTTTGAGACGACTCGTATTGAGGCCGTGTTCAGCCATGTTTCATTTCACGATTTCCCAGCCATGACTTTTTTAAAATCGGGAAGCCTGATAAGCTCCTATATCAAAATTGGAAAAATGAATCTAAATGCTTTTCGGGATAAACGGAAGGAATTCAAACATGTTGACAAACCTGAATTCCAGGATTTGATTTATAACTATCCTGGAACAATCCGTATTGATTCCCTTGTTATGATGAAAGGAAATGTCACTTACACCGTGCATGGCGAACTGGCGAACGATCCGGGAAACATCAGTTTTAATGAGATCCATGCTAAAATCTATAAAATAACAAACGATAGCGTTTATAAAACAGATAAGGGTTTCTTAGAGCTTACCGGTGAGACCCTTTTAATGGGAAAAGGCAGGATGACAGTGGAATTAAAAGCGGAAATATTCGACAATCACAACACATTTTCATTAAATGGAACCCTATCAAACCTGGAGGCAAAAGAATTGAATCCCATTCTGGAGAAAAATGCTTTTGTATATGCCACTTCCGGTAAAATAGATGCCATGCATTTCAGCTTTATGGCAAACGACGTCAAAGCTACAGGTAAGATGACCTTGCTTTACCATGGATTGGATCTTGCTGTCAAGAATAAACGTACGGATGATACCACTGCCATCAAAGAGCGGATTATTTCATTCATTGCCAACAGGAAAGTAATGGATTCAAACCCCATCCCGGGTAAGGACGTGAGGGAGGGAATAATAGACTATGACAGGGACCCTGAGAGATTTCTCTTTAATTATTGCTTCAAGTCGGTCTTGTCAGGAATTCAATCCACCCTTGCTAAAAGTCCTGATTAAAAAGTGACAAAGTAGATTTTCAGCATGGAAATAATGCCAACCGGAAATTTGTCATTGATTTATTTCCTTTTTCATAATATATTGCCGCGTTTTCAATTATATAAGTCCTGCAATTATTAACATATCCCATTATGAAAAACATAACTCTTATTTTTATTGGCTTGGCCATGCTGCTTTTCACAAACTGCAAAAAAGAAAAAATGACTGAAAATCCGTTTTTTAGTGAATACAACACTCCATTTGGGGTTCCTCCCTTTGACAGGATCGATACTACTCATTATGTGCCTGCTTTTGAGGAAGGGATGAAACAACAGAATGCTGAAATTGAAATCCTGGTAAACAACGCTGAAGAACCTTCCTTTGAGAATACCATTCTGGCATTTGACCGTTCCGGTAAATTGCTGACTGACGTCAGGTATGTGTTTTTTAACCTGAAGGAAGCCAATACCAATGACCAGATGCAGGCCATTGCACGACGAATTGATCCGGTATTGACCAAACACCGTGATGATATTTACCTGAATGAGAAACTGTTCGCCCGGATTAAAGCCGTGTATGAAAAACGCAATGCGTCCAATCTCGATTCAGCACAGATCAGAGCTGTAGAAAAGTATTTCCGCGATTTCGAAAGAATGGGTGCCAACCTGCCCAAGGATAAACAGGAGGAATTGCGAAAGATCAACACCGAATTATCCATGTTGTCACTCAACTTTGGTGAAAACCTGCTGACAGAAACCAATAAAAACTTCAAACTGGTGATTGAAGATTCCGCCGACCTTGCCGGCTTACCTTCAGGTGTGATAGATGCTGCTTCAGATGCAGCAGATGAAGCTGGTTTGCAAGGTAAATGGGTGTTCACCCTGTCGAAGCCGAGTATGATTCCTTTTTTGCAGTATGCCGAAAACAGGGCCCTGCGTGAAAAAATTTACCGGGGATATTTTATGCGCGGAAATAATGGAAATGCAAACGATAACAATGCCATTGTTGCCAAAATGGTGAAACTGCGCCTGCAGAAAGCCCACTTGCTAGGATTTAAGAGCTATGCAGATTATATCATCGATGAAAACATGGCCAAAACACCCGGCAATGTTTATGATTTTTTGATGAAGTTGTGGGGTCCTGCTTTACCCATGGCCAAGAAGGAAGTGGTTGAAATGCAGAAGATGATCGACCGGGAAGGGGGCAATTTCAAATTACAGCCCTGGGACTGGTGGTATTATGCGGAAAAGGTCAGGAAAGAAAAGTATGATCTGGATGACAGTGCCCTGAGACCTTATTTCAGCCTCGATAATGTGCGTGACGGCATGTTTATGGTTGCCAATAAACTTTATGGCATAACTTTTACGAAACGGACTGATCTGCCGGTGTATGAAAAAGATGTTGAAACTTTTGAAGTTAAAGAAGCAGATGGAAAGCCTGTTGGCATTCTTTACATCGACTATTATCCCCGTGCCGGTAAAGGAGCCGGGGCCTGGTGCACTGGTTTCCGTTCAGCCATCACAGAAAAAGGTAAACGAATTGATCCAATTGTGTCCCTGGTTTGCAACTTTACCAAGCCTACTGCCGATACCCCCGCTTTGTTGAACTGGGATGAGGTCACCACGCTTTTTCATGAATTTGGACATGGATTGCACAGTTTGTTTACGCAGGGAGAATATTATCGCACTGCTGGGGATGTGGCCCGTGATTTCGTTGAGCTTCCCTCTCAGATCATGGAAAACTGGGCAGGTGACCCGGAGGTTCTGAAAGCATACGCGCGGCATTTTAAAACCGGAGAATCCATGCCGGATGAACTGATCAGCAAGATACAGAACAGCGCTGTTTTCAACCAGGGTTTTGAAACCACCGAATTACTGGCTGCTTCATTACTCGACATGGATTTCCACACCCTTACCGACACACTCAATTTCAACGTCGGGGCTTTTGAAACAGGTTCCATGAATAAAATAGGCCTTATCAGTGAAATTTTGCCCAGGTACCGCAGCACTTATTTTGCCCATATCTTTGACGGCGGATATGCCGCCGGCTATTATGTGTATATTTGGGCAGCCGTGCTGGATGCGGATGCATTCAACGCCTTCAAGGAATCGGGTAATGTATATAATCCCGAACTGGCAGCCAAATTCAGAAAGTACTGCCTGGCAGAATCGGGTGATGATGAGGGAATGGTTCAATACAGAAAATTCCGGGGTCAGGATCCTTCCGTTGATCCTTTGCTGAAGAGACGAGGATTGAAGTAGTGAGTAAGGAGTAAGGAGTAGGGAGCAAAAACAAGAAACCCTTCAAGCGGTCTTAAGACCCTTGAAGGGTTTCTTAACAATATCGTCCCCTGATATCCGTTTAATATTGAACCAATCATTGAAAAACCGTTATGAAAGCAAAACATGGATTTCAGTTACTGGCTCTGTTGCCGTTGATGTGCATTTTATCCTGTGAAAAAAACGATGAACCGGCTGATGAGGTTCCAGGCTTTGTGGAGGGTGAAACAATCGCCAGTTATACAGTTGCCAAAGAAAGTGTTCTTCGGTCAATCCCGGAAGAATATATTAATGCCGCACGCAATAATCTGCATATCGCTTACCAGCATACATCACACGGCACGCATGTTGCCTATGGATTATTCGGTCTGCCGGAATATAAGGCAGGTGATGAAGTGTTATTTGCCGTATCGGATTTTCTTCCCCAGTCGGGCAAACTGGATTTTAATGATTACGCTCTTGCAGCATATGCCGCAGAAGGTGTCGATGCTTCTGATCTGAGCCGTAATGAAACTGCCTTTATACAGGCTACCCGGAATTTCCTGGATGATCCCGACAATGCGGAAATTAACGTTGTGATGTGGTCATGGTGCAGCATTAGGGGGCATAATGTCACCGGAAACTACCTGCCTGGTATGCAGACTTTGATTGATGAGTACGGCGAGGGAGGCAGCAAGGTTGGAACGGGTGACGGAAAAAGAGTCAATCCGGTTACTTTTATTTTTATGACCGGGCATGCTGAGACCAATAACAATATAGGATCAGGGAAGCCTAAAAATCAGGCTGATACCATCATTGGCTATTGCAATGCCAAAAATTACTTTTGCCTGGACTACTATGGAATTGACACCCACGATATGGACGATAATTACTGGGAGGATGCCGGTGATAATGGTAATTCCGAAGAATATGGAGGTAATTTCTACATCGACTGGCAAAGTGAACAGGCGGAAGGATCAGGCTATTATTTTAACAAAACTGCTCCCGGGGGAAGCACCACATACGGCGCTCACAATACCCAACACATCACTGCCAACCGCAAGGCCTATGCCATGTGGTGGATCCTGGCCAGAATTGCCGGCTGGGATGGTGAGTAATCCCTTTAGGACCAGGCTCTTCTCAGAAAACGCACCCAGTTACCCGATAGGATATTTTCAATGTCCTGAGGCTGAAATCCTTTATTTTTGAGCAGGTCAGGCAGCTTTTGCAGGTCCGCAATGGTGTCCACCTCTTGCGGACCCTGTTCTTTTCCAAAGGCTCCGTCCAGATCAGATCCAATGGCTGCATGCTTGGCATTGCCGGCGAGTTGACAAATGTGGTCGATGTTGTTGATGATTTGCTCCAGGCTGACAGCCATGTCTGTGGGAGTTGATACCCCTCTCTGCCACCCGGGAACCATCATCCAGGCATCCAGCGCTACACCAATAACTGCATCCCGGTGTATCAGCTCCAGGATCTGCCTGTCCTCCATCTGACGGTTGTGTTGCACAAAAACACGGCAGTTATTGTGACTGGCCCAAACGGACCCGTGAAAAAGGTCCATACTTTCCCAGAAACAGGTGTCGTTCAGATGTGATGCATCCAGGATAAGACCTAATCGTTCGATCTCTTTGAGCAACTCACGACCTTTGCTGTTTAATCCGCCTGCAGCATCAGTACCTTGCGCATAAGTACCCGCGCCATAGTGTGCGGGCCCAATGGCGCGTAATCCATATGAATAGGCTCGTTCAAGATGCGCGAGTGTAACCAGGGAATCTGCTCCCTCAAGACTTAGGATATAACCGACTGGACTGTGCCCGGTGGATTCCTCCCACAGTTTCAGATGATGTTCAAGCTGTTCTTTGTTTGTTATCTGAACCATCTCTCCAGTTTCCTCCATGGCGCGGTACCAGGCCAGCTGCCCCTGTGTCATGGCCCAGGCCTGCTGGGGTGACCTCCATCCCGGGAGTGTATTGCCCGGTTTGACATACCGCGCAATCTGTGTTGCAACACATAAACCTACCCGTCCTTTACGCATGGCGGGCAGACTCACCGTACCATTCATACGATCGGGTTTATCCGTCATCCCCCTTTCCTGCGCACGGATTTCTTCCACGCTTTTTGTAAGGTCACGGTTCCACTCAAGGGCATTCATCGCCAGGTCCAGATGCCCGTCAACTATTAAATTTGCCATGTTTAGCCAAAATCAGATTTCAGTTTAAATGCTTATCACCCTGTCCCTGGCATCAATCTGCCACTCACTTTCAATATTTCCGTTCTTTACGGCGTAGGCCAATTTGTACCGGGGGACGGTGGGACAAATATGCCATGGAATCCCATACAACACGTCACCAGGCTGCCATTGATCTGCTTCCGGACTTTCGATCACCATGTGCTCTTCATTGTGGCTGACGAAACGGGTTACCAAAATGTCCGGAAAGCTAATCCGTGGGTGTGGTATTTCTGCAGCAATGGCCTTATGTCCCAGATCAAGACACAATAATCTCCCTCCGGGCTTACTGACCACTCTTGTCATTACCAGGGATGCATGCAGAAACGGCAGGTCGGGGAAGCTCCCGGAGTAACCGCTGTCCCAAAGAACGCAGGTACCCGGACTGGTTTCAGTAAGGTTACGGTCAGCATGAAAGGGAAAGGTTGGCGTTCCGCCGGCTACAACCTGCGGAACCGGAAGTCCTGATCTCAGTATTGAATGGATCAGTGAAGTAACCGGTTCAAAGTCGCTTTCACAGATTTTTCTGCGTTTGGCCGGATCACTTTCATGGATGTGACCGTCATAAACATGCAGGCCTCGCGCTTTAATCATGGGAATTTTACTGATCTTCATAAACAGTTGCAGGGCATCACTTCCAGGTACCATGCCTGTCCTGTTCATACCGTTGTTGATATCCAGCCATAAATCGGTTTCCTGGTTACAGGAAGAGGCCATGGAAGCGATTTGTTCAGCAATGATTTCGGAATCCACCAGGGTGGAAAACCTGGATCGGGGATAGGACTTCTGCAGCCTGAAAAATCTCCCAATATGCGGACCTACAGGTTGCATGGCCAGCAAGATATCCTGGCCTCCGCACTGCGCCACCATTTCAGCTTCAGCCAAGGTAGCGCACTTGAACCGGGTTATGCCCTGTTTCATCTTCAGTTTCACCACACCGGACATCTTGTGCGTTTTGACATGTGGCCTTAAACGCTCAGATCCCCCGGCAATTTTGATCATCCGAATGATGTTGTCTTCAATTCTGTCGGGGTAGATCACCAGGGCAGGAGTGGAAATTTCGGCCTCCCGGGTGATTTTGTACCATGGATCCATACCAGGAAACGAATTAAACTGCAATCTTTAATAAAGCTCAAATGAAGCTTCAATTTCAACAGCAATATTCATGGGCAGGAACATGCCAACGGCACTGCGAACGCCAATCCCGTTTTCAGGGCCAAATACATCCGCCAACAGTTCACTAAAACCATTTATTACGGCCGGGTGCTGACCAAAATCCGCCGTACTGTTCACCATACCCAGAACTTTTACAATCCGTTTAATTTTATTCAGATCACCGATCTGGTTTTTAATTGTCGACAACATGGCTAAACCAGCCTGCCGTGCTGCCAGTTTTCCTTCTTCCAGGGTCAGGTTATCGCCAACCCTGCCTGTAATGAGCGTTCCGTCTGACTTCATTGGCCCTTGTCCGGATACATAAAGCATTTTTTCAATGATCAGAACAGGCTTGTAAACACCAACCGGCTTCGGGGCAGGTGGCAATTTCAAATTCAGCTCGCCGATACGTGATTCAGGTTCTCTATTCATAGCTCATAATATTGAATTAAGGATTAATACACCCAATAAACCGGCTATGCCGACAATGGTTTCCATAACAGTCCAGGTTCTCAGGGTATCCTTGACACTCAGGGAAAAATACTCCTTGTACATCCAGAAACCCACATCGTTAACCTGTGAAAGCATAAGGCTGCCTGCTCCAATGGAGATCACCATGAGTTCGGCATTCACAGAACCTGCCAATACCAAAGGCATGACAATACCTCCTGCTGTCAGCGCCGAAACCGTGGCTGACCCCACACTGATCCTGAGAACTGCCGCAATAAGCCAACCCAGAAATAACGGGGAAAGCGTTGATTTACTCATCAACCCCGCAATATAATCACTGACACCACTGTCAATTAATACCTGTTTTAAAATACCGGCTCCCGAAATAATAAGCAACACCATGGTTATGCTTACCACTGATCTGCTCATGATACCTGAAAGCTCCTTCATTTTTTTGCCTCTTGACAAGCCCAGGGTATAAACCGCCACAAGTACCGAAATTAAAAGAGCAATGGCAGGACTGCCCATGAAACTGATAATTTTCCCCAAGATGGTTTCCTTCAGGGAGGTCAATCCGACCAAAGTAGCTACAATAATGAGGATTACAGGCAGAATGGCGGTAAGAACGCTAATGGCCATGCCAGGCATTTCTTCCTCGCTCAGAATTTTTGGATTCACAAATTCTTTCAAAGGGCTGGCAGGTATCTTCTTAAGTGTTCTGCCAAAAAAAGGACCTGCAAGAATAATTACCGGGATGGCAATGATAATCCCGTACAGCAATGTTTTACCAACATCCGCATTGAACATAACGGCAATGGCAGAAGGAGAGGGATGTGGCGGCAGAAAACCATGGGTAACCGAAAGGGAAGCGATCATGGGAATGCCAACATATAAAAGCGGTAACCGGGTTGAAGCTGCAACGGTAAAGATCAGGGGAACCAGTATTACAAAAGCCACACTGTAGAACATGGAAACTCCAACAATAAATCCGGTCAATACCATGGCCCATTGAATATGCTTAATTCCAAACAGGTGGATGAGAGATGAAGAGATCCTCTGAGCCGCGCCGCTTTCAGCGACAAGTTTGCCAAGCATAGCTCCGAATCCCAGGATCATGACAAGGGATCCGAGTGTACTGCCTAATCCCTCCTCAACGGATTTGATCAGATCATCCGGTTTCATTCCCACTGCCAGTCCAACGGCAAGCGAAACAATAACAAAGGAGAGGAAGGTTTCAAGCCTGACCAGGGTGATCAGCACGATCAACAATACAATTCCGAGAAAAACAATGAGAATGGGCATAGTTCAAGCTCTTTGGTAGTATAACAATGCAAACAAAAACTAAAGATATTAAAACAATTTAACTATCACGCCTGTCAAGCATCAATAATTGCAGTGCATTGGTCATTGAACCTGCACGCACAATCCGGCTAGCATTTACAAAGAAAATCTCATCCGCATTCTCGATGGTATTTAACCGGTGGGCAATGATTATTCGTGTGGTGGAGTCGGGGAGTTTCTGCAGTATGGATTCCAATTGTTTTTCAGTAACCGTATCTATGTTGGCAGTCGCTTCATCAAGGATCAATACTTCCGGCTTGCGAAGCACGGCACGAATAAATGCAATGAGTTGTTTCTGCCCAAGACTAATGGTTTCACCGCTGTTCAGAACTTCTGTGTCGAGCCCTCCTTCAAAACGGCTGAGCAGGTCTTCAAGTCCGGCCTGTCTCATAACCTCCAAAAGCCTCTGGTCAGATAATCCATAAGCGGCTTCATTTCCATATAGAATGTTCTCCCGCACCGTACCGGTGAACAGAAAAGGCTCCTGTAAAATAAAACCGATTTTTTCCGCTCTCTCCGCAGGTGTGTATGTACGCAGATCCCTGCCGTTTAAAAGAACTACTCCCCTGGCCGGATCATACAACCTGGCAATTAATGAGGCTGTAGTGGTTTTTCCACCACCGGTCGGACCCACAAAGGCATAGGTTTTACCTTTTTCCAGATCGAAGCCTGCCTGGTGTAAAACTTCTCTTCCTCCCGGGTAGCCGAATGAAACATTCCGGAAGGAAACAGAGCTTGCTTCGCAAGTCGATGACTGTGGTTCAATGGCTTTCAGATTGGTCTCAAATGAAAGAATAAGTGATATTCTGTCCCATCCTGCAAGGGCAACCTGAAAACTTGTCCAAAGAGCTGCCAGTTGCCTGAGCGGGTTATAAAAGTTATTGATGTAAGAGAGAAAGCTGATAAGCAAGCCGATGGTGAAGTGACCTGTCGATATCAGGTAAATGCCAAATGCCAGTACAATCAATTGCCCGATATTGGAAAAGAATCCGTAAACAGGCATGAAAAGGCTATTTGCCAATCCCGCCTTCAATGCAAATTTGAAGTTTTCAACATTGACCTCGTCAAAACGCTGCCTGAAATAATTGCGACGATTATAGGCAATAACGACCTTGAAATTGGCGAGACTTTCCTGGACTTCGGCGCTCAGTTTCCCGGTGCTGGCCAAACTGACAGCATTTCTTTTCTTCACCCAGGGTGTGATAAACCTGGTAAAGAGCAGCAGCGCCAATGCAGGTAAAAGCGCAGCTGATCCGAGGGGCAAACTGATCGATAGAAGAAAAATACCGGCTCCTGTCATAATAAAGAGACTACCGATAAATTGCATCAGTGATTGCGAGAAAAACTGATGCAGTTTGTCCGTATCGTTATTTATTCTTGAAATTAAATCACCGGCTTTGTTTTCATTGAAAAAAGCAATCGGTAATTCCAGCAATTTACTGAAAATCGAATTCCGAAGTTTATATACAACCCTCTGGCCAATGCCTCCCATCAATTTAACCTGCAGGTAACTTGTTGTCAGCGAAAAGAGATAGATAACCAGCAGTAATCCTGAAAAGACAAATAAACCATGGTATTGCCTAGTCTGAACATAATTATCAATCGTATATCCGATTAAATAAGGCGCAATGAGCGTAAGAGAAGAATGGATCAGGATAATTAACAGCGAGAGGATCAGGCTTCTCTTCTCGTCTGCAAGGATCAGGAAAAGTTTTTTCAGCGCAGCAAAGGTTTTTGTGCGCTGTTTGACCTCCTGGTTTCCTATGTTAAGTTGGTAGGTCATACAAGCTTGTGCTGCGTTGTGAATTATAAATCTGAACGTATTCGGGACAGTTCCGGATGAGGGTATCATGCGTTCCTGATGCCAGAATTTCGCCTTCCATCATCAGGATAATCTGTTCATAATTTTCTACAGCGGCGATATTTTGGGTGATAGTAAGCAGGGTAATGTTCGGAAAATTCGCCTGAATATTGGCCATGATCTTTTGTTCCGTTTTACGATCCACCCTGGCTGTAAAATCATCCAGTAATAAGATATTTGGATTCAATGCCAGTGCCCGGGCAAGCATCACACGTTGCTTCTGGCCTCCCGACAAATTGGTTCCGCGTTCTGTAACAAAAGTACCTAGCCCTTTAGGCAGGGAACTGACGTAACTCTTTAATTCTGCGGTATCAATTGCTTTATCCAGCATTTCGTCAGAAATGTGTTCACTGAAAGCGATGTTTTCATGGAGGCTCATGTTGAATACGATGCTATCCTGAAATACAAAGCCGATTTGCCTGTAAAATATATCGCTCCGATAATCATGGATGGATTTTCCGTCATACAGCACCTCACCGGTATCAGGTTTGATCAGTCCGGTCAACAGGTATAACAACTGTGTTTTTCCGGCTGCCGTTGGTCCAATGATGGCAGTTTTTGACCCGGCCTTAACCTCCAGGCCAATATTCCGCAAAACTTGTTTCTCGCCATAGGTTACGTTCACATTCCGGATGATGATATGACCGGATAATTTGCCATCCAATGTGCCTGTTTCAGCGGCTTCAGGTGCTCCAAGCACTTCCTGTATCCTTTGGTATGAAGCAGTAGCAGAGGCGATGCTGTTACTCATAAACCCTATCATGATGATGGGAAAAACCAGCAAAGAAATATAACTGTTGAAGGCGGCCAAATTACCCAGAGTCATGCTTCCGCCGATCACAAAATGACCGCCAAGCAAAAGAACCAGGAGCATTGCCAGGTTGCTTACAAAAGTGATGACCGGTATTAGTGCGGCAAAAAGGCTGAGGATGGCCAGCCCGATATCCCGGGAGGATGCATTGGCCTTCATAAATTTCTGGTATTCCTGTACCTGGGAATTGAGTACACGAATAAGCGTAGCCCCGAGAATACTCTCGGTAATCACCTTGTTCAACCAGTCAATGGCTTCGCGACCCTTCTTGAATAATACTTTTACTTTGCGAAACATGAGAAAGAAAGCTCCGCCGATGATGGGTATTATAAAAAGAACCGATAAGGCGAGCTTCCAATTTAGGGAAAGAAGCATAACACTCGCTCCGGCAATGACGAATGCCGAAGATATGATAGATACAACAGCCTGAGAAATGAACATTTTTATCGAATCAATGTCGGATGTCAGGTTAGTAAGCAAACGTGCAGGATTGGTGTGCAATACATAAGCAAACGATTGCCTGGATATTTTATCGGAAAGCTGCTTGCGAAGATCCCTGGCTGCCTTTTCAGAGGTGTAGGTCTGGGCGATGCCCTGCAAATAGTTGAAGATCAAAATAAAAAAGGAAGCAGTCAGAAAACTGATGATTGTCTGCCCGAGCACCAAACCACTGCTGTATGCATCAATGGCATGGGATATAATCAGGGGTATGATCAGGTTAATGCCGTTTCCTGCCAGCGCAAACAACACCAGAGCAGTAACCAGTCCCGAATAGGGTTTGAGCAAGCCAAACAGGGAGGTTTTTCCGGCCGCTTTGTTTTTATTGGATTCAGGACCCTTTTTCATCGGCAATCGAAGCATGAAGAATCAGCAAAGAAACAATAAAAGTTGGTACGATGTTAACAGGGATTGGATATGATTTTCTAAATTGCAGCAGCAATAAAACCTGATAACAGATAATCAAGGCAAAATATTATACATCAACATGGCCAAACGTAAAGACATTGAAAAAGTGCTGATCATCGGCTCCGGTCCCATTATCATCGGACAGGCCTGTGAATTTGACTATTCCGGAACACAGGCATGCAAGGCGCTGCGTTCTTTGGGTTATAAAATAGTGCTGGTGAACTCCAATCCTGCAACCATCATGACGGATCCGGGCATGGCCGATGTGACCTATATTGAACCCCTGAACGAATATGCCCTCACCGAGATCATTAAAAAGGAGCGGCCCGATGCGCTTCTTCCAAACCTGGGAGGACAAACCGGATTGAACCTCTCCTCCATGCTGGCCAAAAAGGGCATACTCGAAAAGTACAATGTGAAGGTGATCGGCGTTAATATCGACGCCATCGAGCGGGGCGAAGACCGGGTGGCTTTCAAGGAGACCATGAACCGGCTGGGGATTGAAATGCCCAAAAGTACTGCCATAAGTACTATTGAGGATGCGGAAAGGATTGCAGAGCAACTCGGATATCCGGTGGTAATCAGACCTGCCTACACCATGGGCGGAACCGGAGGTGGCCTGGTTTATAACGTAGAGGAATTGCGTACAGTTGCCAGCCGGGGTTTATCGGCCAGCATGGTCAACCAGGTGCTGATTGAAGAATCGGTTCTGGGCTGGGAAGAACTTGAGCTTGAAGTGGTGAGGGATTCCAGGAATCAGATGATCACCGTCTGTTTTATTGAAAATGTGGATGCCATGGGTGTGCATACCGGTGATTCATTTTGTACGGCACCCATGCTTACCATTGCTCCTGAGCTGCAAAAGAGGCTTCAGAAGTATTCTTACGATATTGTCGAAGCCATTGAGGTTATTGGAGGCACAAACGTGCAGTTTGCGCATGATCCTGCGACGGGGAGGGTGGTAGTCATAGAAATCAATCCGCGTACTTCAAGATCTTCAGCCCTGGCTTCCAAAGCCACAGGTTTTCCCATTGCCTTTGTCTCTTCGCTGCTGGCTGGAGGTTTAACCCTTGATGAGATCCCTTACTGGAGGAGCGGCACGCTGGACAAATATACTCCTTCCGGGGACTACGTGGTTGTGAAATTTGCCCGGTGGGCTTTCGAAAAATTTGAAGGTCTCGAAGATAAGCTTGGCACTCAAATGCACGCCGTAGGTGAAGTCATGAGCATTGGAAAGAACTACAAGGAAGCCTTGCAAAAGGCTATCCGGTCTTTGGAGATTGGTCGCTATGGCTTAGGCTTCGCCAGCGATTTCAACCGGAAATCGTTGGATGATTTAATGATCATGCTGAGTCATCCTTCAAGCGAGCGGCAATTCATCATGTATGAAGCATTGCGAAAGGGCGCCACTGTGGAGGAACTTTCCAAAAAGACCTATATCAAAACCTGGTTCATTGAACAATTGAAGGAATTGGTTGAACTGGAAGAAAAACTCCTGGAATATAAAGGCAGATCGTTACCTGATGCCTTGCTGATCCAGGCAAAAAAGGATGGATTTGCCGACAGGTATCTCTCCAAATTGCTCGACATCCCTGAACAGGAAATCAGGATAAAACGTTTGTCACTTGGATTGTCAGAAGCCTGGGAACCCGTTCCTGTGAGTGGTGTTCAAAATGCAGCCTATTATTTTTCAACCTATAATGCGCCTGACAAGGTGGCAGTAAGCGACAGGAAAAAAATAATGGTACTGGGGGGTGGACCAAACCGGATTGGCCAGGGAATTGAGTTCGACTATTGCTGTGTGCATGCTGCTTTCGCCATACGCAAGGCCGGATACGAATCCATTATGGTAAATTGCAATCCTGAAACAGTATCTACGGATTATGATACATCCGATAAGTTGTATTTTGAACCTCTTACGGCTGAAGATGTCCTGAGTATTTACCATAAGGAAAAGCCGGAAGGAGTTATTGTGCAGTTTGGCGGGCAAACACCCTTAAATCTGGCCAGGGAACTTTCGGAGGCAGGTGTAAAGATACTGGGCACTACCCCCGAAACAATCGATCTGGCAGAAGATCGTGACCGTTTCAGGCATGTTATGGAAAAACTGGGAATTCCGCAGCCAGAATCGGGTATGGCCAGCAATATGAAGGAAGCGCTTGAGATTGCGAACAGAATCGGTTATCCATTGATGGTAAGACCTTCGTACGTATTAGGCGGCCGTGCCATGAAAATAATTATGGATGAAGATATGCTCGGACAATATGTGGCTGCGGCCGTGGATGTTTCTCCCGACAGGCCGCTTTTACTGGATAAATTTCTGGAAGATGCCATTGAATCTGAAGCAGATGCCATTTCCGACGGTACGGATGCTTTTGTACCCGTTGTCATGCAGCATATCGAGTATGCCGGAATTCACTCCGGCGATTCGGCATGTGTTATTCCCCCGGTTGTAATTCCTGAACAACATATCAGAACCATTGAAGAATATACCCGGAAAATTGCGATTGAACTGAAGGTGGTGGGTTTGATGAACATCCAGTATGCCATATTTGAGGATAAGGTGTATATTCTCGAGGCAAATCCAAGGGCCTCCCGCACAGTGCCCCTGGTTTCAAAAGTGTGCAATGTTTCCATGGCTACTATTGCAACACAGGTCCTTCTGGGGAAAAAGCTGAAAGACTACGGTCTGCGCGCTAAAAAGTTCAAACATTTCGGAGTAAAAGAAGCTGTTTTCCCATTCAATATGTTTCCCAATGTTGACCCCCTTCTCGGTCCCGAAATGAGATCCACCGGCGAGGTGCTCGGGCTGGCAGATACTTATGGCATGGCTTTCTTTAAATCCCAGGAAGCCACACAGACCAGCCTGCCTGTGAGTGGCACCGTACTGATTACCATTGCCGACAGGGACAAGGAACGCATAATACAGGTAGCCAGGAATTTCAGGGATATGCAGTTCAAAATACTGGCCACCGGAGGAACACTCCGATTTTTGTATGAACATGGTATTGAAGCTGAGTTGATTAAAAAAATCTATGAAGGACGTCCCAATATTGTGGATGCCATCAAAAACGGTGAAATTAATCTCGTTGTCAACACACCTGCGGGCAAACTGAGTGAATATGACGATTCCTATATCCGTAAAAATGCCATTAAGCATAAGGTGCCATATATTACAACCACCTCAGCTGCCCTGGCTGCAACGAAAGGAATCCAGGAAAGGCGCAACGGGGAATACAGGGTAAAGTCGTTGCAGGAGTATCATCGGGAAATTGAAGATTGAAGATTGAAGATTGAAGATTTCAGCCCCATATTGGTATGAAAATTGACGTTACATGTGCACCCAGGTATTAATATACAAAATCATATCATCATGAAAAAGATTACGTCCTGCATCCTGTTAGCACTGGTTATAGGGTTGCTGCCAAAGGCCGGTTTTTCGCAACCTACCGTTACCGTTAAGGCAGGAACAAAAATCATTGATTATTTTCCGCAAAAGGATCGGTACAGATATCCTGCATTCATGGATGGAATAGCCGTTTTTAAAGGAGGCACCTATACCGAGTCCAGATTCAACTACAATGTTCTCTACGGGGCCATGGAATTCATTCAGAAGCGAGATACACTGGCCATCGCAAATGCAAACCAGATTAAAATGGTGATCATTGCGACTGATACATTCTATTTTGATAATGGATATCTTGAAGTGCTGTTTAGTGATGGATCCTGTAAACTGGCAATAAAGGATTATGTTAAAATAGTAGACACCAAAAAGCAGGCGGCATACGGTATGACGAGCTCTACCGGATCCATCACTTCATACAGCAGCATATCCTCCTCACCAGGGTCCTTTTATAAACTGGTTGTAAATGATGACCTTGTTGTCCGAAAGGAAAAGGAATATTACCTGTATACACCTGAAAACGGATTTCTTATTTTCAGGAAAAGCAATTTGATGCAATCCTTTCCCGGGAAGGAGGAGGTGATTAAACAATACCTGAAGCAAAACAAGGTTGATTTCGGCAAAGAATCCGATTTGATGGATTTAATGAAATTCCTGGTAGGATGAAATATTTGAATATTCTGCTGTTTGGAGGGATGATCGTGATGAACTACCTGGCCAATGCGCTGCCTTTGAATAACAGAACAACAGGACAGCTTTCCGATTCTTATCCCAATCTCTTTGTCCCTGCCGGAATTACGTTTTCAATATGGGGGGCGATCTACCTGTTGCTGGCAGTATATTGCATTATGCAGTTCACAGGGTCCAATCAGGTGACGATCACAAAAATCGGATGGCCCTTTGCCATCACCTGTATTCTGAATGCTTTATGGATAGTATTCTGGCACTATGAGAAACTGCCAATTTCATTGCTGATAATGACCGGACTTTTGATCACGTTGATATATATTAACATCCTGGTAAGTGAACAGCCCCTGGGCATCATCAAGGCAACCTTCGGAATTTATCTGGGATGGATATGCATTGCAACCATTGCCAATGTCACTGCCTTGCTGGTTTATTACAACTGGGATGGCTTTGGTGTTTCTGAAGAGACCTGGGCTATTCTTATGATATTTGCAGGGTTAATAATTACCTCCCTGGCCATGTATAAGTTCCGGAATCCCTTTATCGGATTATCTGTGATCTGGGCATTTACAGGAATTGTTCTTAAACGCCAGGATGATTACCGATCGATAGTAATTGTCTCCCTTATTGCCATAACCCTTATAGCTATCATTGCCACCTGGGGATTTTTGAGAAAGATCTCGCTGACATCGTACTAGTAATATCAACCCATTCATGAACCATGAGAAAACCGATGATTTACACTGTCCCTCTATTTTTGTCGCTCCTACTTATTCAGACAGGGCCGTTGCGATCACAAACCGCACAAAATGAATTGCAGAAAGGCAAGACTGTTTTCAGGGAAATAAAATCTGGTGAAGCGCACCAATATACAGTAAAACTTGAAGCGGAACAGTTTGTTTTTTTCAAGCTTATCCAGGAGGGGATTGATTTAATTATTACAACCTATGATCCTGACGGAAAGAAGATTGAGGAATTTGACAGTCCCAACGGTGAGAATGGGCCTGAGAATATAACCTTGATTACCCATAAAAAGGGTAACTATCTCCTGGAAGTGTCTCCCCTCGGTGCCAATATACCATCCGGAAATTATCAGCTCGACCAGGTAAAATCCGAGCCCCGGGCGTTAACTCCGGAAAAGCAAATTGACCAGCTTTTTACGGTCTGGGATAACCCGGAATCACCGGGAGCTGCCATTGCGGTCGTTCAGGACGGCAGAATGGTTTATGCAAAAGGATATGGAATAGCCAACCTTGAATATAACATTCCCATTACACCGTCCTCCGTATTTCATATCGCTTCCGTATCCAAGCAGTTTACAACGTATTCCGTTTTACTCCTCGCCCGCGAAGGAAAACTATCCCTGGACGATGATATCAGAAAATATATTCCGGAAGTTCCTGATTTTGGTAAAACCATTACATTAAGGCAGCTGGCCCACCATACCAGCGGCCTGCGTGATCAGTGGAACCTGCTTGCCATGGCTGGCTGGCGTTTGGATGACGTGATCACCAAAGAGCATATCCTGAAGTTGGTAAGCAGGCAGAAGGATCTTAATTTTAATCCCGGTGATGCATTTCTTTATTGCAACACAGGATTTACGCTTTTAGCTGAGGTTGTGGCCAGGGTATCGGGGCAGACTTTTGCGGAATTTACACGGGAACGTATTTTTAAGCCCTTAAAAATGACCAATACCCTTTTCTATGATGACCATGAGAAAATTGTGAAAAACAGGGCTTACTCCTATTATACAGATATTTCAGGTATCAAGAAAAGTGGATTAAGTTATGCCAATGTTGGCGCGACCAGTTTATTCACTACTGTCGAAGACCTGAGTCAATGGGCCATGAATTTCGAGAATCCGGTGGTTGGAGACAGGGATCTTTTTGAGCAAATGAATGAACGTGGAATTCTAAACAATGGTGATACCATCTCCTATGCACTTGGCCAGGATGTTGGCATTTACAAGGGCCTGAAATTCATCAGCCATGGCGGAGCCGATGCAGGGTATCGCACCTTTCTGGGACGCTTTCCTGATCAAAGGTTTTCAGTAATTGTTTTCAGCAACGAGGCCTCTTTCAATCCGGGCGGTTTGGCCCTGAAGATCTCGGATATTTATCTAAAGGATAAATTTTTGGTTAAGAAAAAGACAGAGACATCCGGTGAACCATCCGCAGAAAGTAAATCCTATATTGGAAACGCGGAATTGCTCAAAACCTATTGCGGGCAATATGAGCTTCAACCCGGAGTGATCGTGACAATTACACTGGATAACAATACATTGTATGCTGAAGCTCCTGGTTTGTCAAAGATTTTGCTCAGCCAGTTTACTGAAAGCGATTTCGCAATTAAAGGAATGGATACAAAAGTGGTATTTCTGAAAAATGAAAAGGGAGAAGTTGATAAAATGAAAGTTTATATGAACGGACAGGAAACCCTGGCTCCGAAGATTAAGCCCTTTGATCCTGATACCATTGATTTATCAGCATTTACCGGAAGTTTTTACAGCCCTGAGTTGAGTACCACTTATACTTTTCATGTAAAGCGGGGCATCCTGATTGCCAGTCATCCCCGGATCAGTGATTTTACGCTGACTCCTGTTAAGTCCGATCAATTCTCCTCTGACCAGTGGTTTTTTGGCCAGGTAAATTTTGTGCGGGATGAGAAAAGCAATATCATAGGCTGCAAAGTTTCCAGCGGCCGGGTGAAGGATCTGTGGTTCATAAAACAACCTTAGAACTGTTTTAAAAGTTCAATCCTCTTTTCAATCGGGGGGTGAGTGGCAAAGATTAAAGCCAGAGACGAAAGAGGATTATTCTTTATCTTCTCGCGGGGATTGTCTATAAAAAGCTGAGCAACATCCTTCCGTTGCACAGCCTCGATCCGTGAATCCGTGGAAATCTTCTCCAGTGCAGAAGCCAGAGCGAGAGGATTCTTTGTCATCTCAGCAGAACCTGCATCGGCCAGGTACTCCCGTTTTTTGGAAAGCGCAAAGCGGAATATGCTGGATAAAAGGTAACCAAATGCGGCTATAACCAAAGCAATCAGGATAATGCCGCCACTGCCCTTTTTTCCGCTGCTGCTACCCCCGCCACCGAAGCGGACTACCCGAAACAAGGCTTCAGTAACAAAGGCAAAGATCCCCACGAAAATGATGGAAATGATCAATAACCGCACATCACGGTTTCTGATGTGCGTAAGTTCATGTGCAATAACGGCCTCCAGCTCTTCATCGCTGAGCCTGTTAATAATCCCCCTGGATAGTGAAACCGTAAATGTGGACGGATTTATTCCGCTTGCAAAGGCGTTCAGGGAATCGTCCTCTATCAGGTTAATTTTAGGCATGGGCATTCCACAGCCTATGCATAGGTTTTCCACCAGGTTATAAATCCTTTTGTTCTCCATTCGCTCCAGCGAAACTGAACCGGTTGCCTTTCTGATCATTCCTGTATGAAAGAAGTAAGCGATCGTAAACCACAACAAAACGGCAATGGAAATCCACGGAATGTAACGAAGAAAATTCTGATTGGTATAATAAAACTTTTGCTCAGGTTGTTCAGTTACCAGGTACAAAAAAATCCACACCAGCAAAAAGAGAACGGCAGGAAATAAAATCAACAGGAATATTGATTTTGCATTGTTCTTCCGGATCTGTGTATGGAGACCGACATATTGCATGCCAGCTAAAAGTTAAGTTTAGGAGCTTCCTCTGCATTGGTGCGCTGTTCAGTACCCAAATCGAACATGGGTTCCTTCTGAAAACCAAACATACCTGCCAGGATATTCGATGGAAAGGTCTGAACTGCATTGTTGAGTTCCTTGGTTGCCGAATTAAAGAATCTGCGTGCGGCAGCCAGTTTGTTCTCAATGTCTGAAATTTCCTCCTGGAGCTGAATGAAATTCTGACTTGCCTTCAGATCAGGATAGGCTTCAACGGCCACCCGGAGTCCTTGTAATGCGTTGGATAACTGATTCTCAGCAGCAATCTTTTCATTGATTGTTTTTGCCTGAATGGCATTTGCACGGGCATTGGTGATATCCGTAAGAACAGTACTTTCATGTTTCATATAAGCCTTAACGGCTTCAACCAGCTGGGGAATCAAATCGAGTCGTTGCTTCAACTGTACATCGATATCCGCAAAGGCATTTTCGCGAAGGTTTCTTAGTTTTACCAGTCTGTTATACAGGCCGATAACCAGAAAAATCAGCACTGCCAGGATGGCCAGGATAAAAATTGTCATGACTTTTAGGTATTGGTGAATGATCTGCTAATATATTATTTTAATAGGTATGTTCATTTCCTTCTATTCTATTTTATCCTGTCTGCGCAAACCTGATTTTGGGGATTGATATTTCCCTTCTCCAAATCGGTCAGGTTTTGAAGGGTGGTTTGGGATATCTGGGCCAGCGCATTATCGGTAAAATACGCCTGGTGTGCTGTTACCAGTACATTGGGGAAGGTCATCAGCCGCGATATCTTATCATCGAGGATAATAATTTCTGAAAGATCCTTGAAGAAAAGTTTTTCCTCCTGTTCATATACGTCAATTCCCAGGTATCCCAGTTGTCCCTCTTTCAGTGCTTCGATAGCCGCCTCGCTGTCAATGAGCTTTCCCCTGCTGGTATTGATCAGCATTACCCCCTTTTTCATCATGCCCAGAGTGGTTTTATTGATTATCCGGTTGGTTTCGGGTGTCAGCGGACAATGCAGGGAAATAATGTCAGATTTCCGGAATACTTCCTCAAGCGTCAGGTACTCAACACCGGCGTCAACCAATGCGGGACTGGGATATACATCGTACGCCACCACCTTGCTGCCGAATCCTTGCATGATCCGGGCAAAGGATGCGCCAATCCTGCCGGTACCGATAACCCCGACGGTCTTTCCCGAAAGCTCGAAACCCATGAGCCTTTCAATGGAGAAATTACCCTCCCGCACCCGGTTATAAGCCTTATGGGTTTTCCGGTTGAGGGTCAGGATCAATGCCACAGCATGCTCAGCGACTGCGTTTGGTGAATATGCAGGAACGCGCAGGACCTTTAACCCAAGTCGGCAGGCTGTTTCAATATCCACATTATTGAATCCGGCACATCTCAGCACGATAGCTTTGACTTTCAAAGATGACAGCGATTCAATGACCTCCTTCGACAGGATATCATTTACAAAAACACATACCGCATCAAAGTTCTCGGCAAGCTTTGTGGTTCTGGGTTTTAGTGAAGTTTCGAAATATACAAGGTCATGCTTCGAGGCATCATTGGCCTCATCAAGGTACTCCCGGTCATAAGACTTGGTGCTGAAAACGGCAACTTTCATTTTATCTGTTATTTGTATAACAGAACAACAGTTGAATTGCCTTTTTGTTGATGGTGCTGATTATTTTTCGGGAAACAGGGGAGAACCCGGGGATTTTTTCAGATTGCCTCCAATTTATCCAGGATTCTGCGCATCAGTTCATTGTTGTTGGAAATATGTTGCTTGTTTTCCAGAATTACGCCTGCACGCTGAACATATTCTTCCGGACTTGGCTCTGCTCCGGAATGCAGAATGATCTCCTGTATTGCGTTTAAGTCCATTTCAAAATGGAATTGCAGTGCCAGTACCCTGTCTCTATATAGAAATGCCTGGTTGGGAAAAAGGGCGGAGGAGGCGAGATGCATCGCCCCGGGCGGAATATCAAAGGTTTCCTGGTGCCAGTGAAAGGGAGTGATTTCTTCAGGAAGAAAGCCGAATCCAGTCTTTTGCGCTGCATGCCTGTTGATGCGAACCGGAAACCATCCGATTTCCGGATGTTCACCCCGACTGACCTGAACTCCTAATGCTTTGGCAATGAGTTGCGCACCCAGACAGATACCTAAAACTACTTTTGAATTTTCAATGGCCCGCCGGATGAACTCAATTTCCTTTTTTATCCATGGATACGGTTCATGTTCATGAACACTCATGGGACCTCCCATGATCACAAGCCAATCCAGGTTTCCAATATCCGGGAATTCATCATTGCTGTACAAATTAAGAGTCGTGAATTCGTGACCTTTACGTAAAGCCCAGTCCCTGATAATGGCAGGACCCTCGAAGGGTACATGCTGTATACAAAAGATCTTAAGTTTTTTCATGGTACCGCGGTTCTTTTCCTAAACAAATTGTTTCGCCCTGAGGTACTGCACCGGCCAGTTGGTTTCCACGCTAAGTTCCTGCGCAGCCTGCAATGCAAAATACGGATTCCTGAGCATTTCACGGCCAAACAATATGAGATCCGCCTTGTCTTCCTGAAGAATGGCTTCTGCCTGGCGGGCGGAAGTAATTAAACCGACTGCCCCGGTGAGAATGCCTGTTTTTCGGACTGCCTCTGAAAACTGAACCTGGTAGCCGGCACTGAACGGAATTTGCGCAGTGGGCAAGTTACCCCCTGATGAGCAATCGATAAGATCTACACCATGACCTTTCAACAACACAGCCAGTTTAACCGTTTCTTCCACTGTCCATCCGCCTTCTGACCAGTCGGTCGAGGACACACGCACAAAAAGGGGATTTTCATCCGGCCAAACCGACCTGACTGCATCGGTAACCTGCAGAAGCAAGCGGGTGCGGTTTTCAAACGAGCCTCCGTACTGATCCGTTCGTTGATTGGTGAGCGGTGAAAGAAATTCAAAAAGAAGATAGCCATGGGCACTGTGAATCTCCGCAACCTTAAATCCGGCCTCCAGTGCACGCCGGGCAGCATCCTTAAATTTCAGAATAATTGATCGGATGCCGGTTTCATCAAGTGATTGTGGGATCCTGTCATCAGCATTAAATGGCAGACTGCTGGGAGCCAGGGTCAGCCAGCCTCCCTGTTCCTCATGGAGTTGCTTTCCGCCTTCCCAGGGCACTGCGCACGAAGCTTTTCTTCCTGCGTGCGCAAGTTGAATCCCTGCCACAGCGCCATGGGCATGAATGAAGTCCGCAATCCTTCTTAATCCTGATATATGATCATTTTTCCATATTCCAACGTCTCCCGGCGTTATTCTGCCTTCCGGTGATATGGCGGTGGCCTCGGAGATGATCAACCCGGTGCCTCCGGCAGCGCGTGAACCGAGGTGAACCATGTGCCAGTCATTGGTGTAACCATCTTTGGCAGAATACTGGCACATGGGCGACATAACAATCCGGTTTTTCAGCGTTATGCCTTTGATATTCAGTTTTTGAAATAGTTTGGCCATATTCCTATAAATTATTTACAGTTGCATGGATGTTAATATAATTCTATTTTTGATTTATATGAAAGAATTGACCATTGTCTTTTTTAGTTCCTGGAAGTTCGCAGCAACTTTTCCGGTTGCTGTTTATGCCATGAAAATGTCGTTTGCAGAAACGCTGATCTACACCAATATCGGGGGCGTGATAGGAACCCTGGTTTCTGTTTTTTTATCTGGCTTTATTTTGAGAAAGTGGCAGCAATACTGGCCGGAGAAATTCAGTATCAATCGGAAAAAGCGCAGAATCTTCACACCGGCAAACAGGAGGTTGGTTAGATTCAGGTTGAAATACGGGCTTTTCGGTATTGTTGTGTTAAGTCCGGTGTTGTTGTCCATTCCGCTCGGATCATTTCTTACCGTTAAATATTATGGGCTTAAAACATCAAATATTTCATGGCTTATAGCCGGACAGGTTTTCTGGTCCGTAGTATACACCCTTTTCTACACCCAGGTAAAGGCAGTGCTTACATAATGCCTATTTCCTGATCTCAATCAAGAGGTGATGATCCGAAATCCTGGTGACCGTCTCTCCTGCGCGCATTTTTCCGGATCCGGTGGATAAGATTCCAGGATCCCAGTCGTGTAGTGCTGCAAATTCATTGATATCCTCCAGGGATGAGAATCGTACCGACAAAACAGTCGCTTCCCCACGCTGCAGAATAACCGCACAATAACCTGTAGTCTCACCGAAATAGTCAGACAAATCCGGTGCACCGTTCATAATGCCCAGCTTCCCTTTTACGAGAATAGCTTCGCGGTTCATGTTTTCAGAATAGACACCGGGCAGGAAACCTGAGATATCGGCTGATCTTTCGTTTATTTTATGAACGATTGCTTCTCCGATTTTCAATGAATTTACACTGTCTGTTTTGTTACCCGTACTATTGATAATACTGATATAAAATGCCCCGGAACATATTTGTAACTGGTATTTCGTCTGGCATGTATAGGGCGATAAAGGGGGCGTGCTTTTGCACTGGTACCTTGATACGGAGAATATCCCAAAGGCCTCTTCGGGGCCGTTCATCCTGTATATTTCAGTGATATAACTTCTTCCCGTCAAATGGATTTCATTGATCCAGGCGCCTGAAAAACCATACTCAAGGTAGAGTTCCGCCCCTCCGTTTATGTATCCGAAAAGTGAGGATCCGGTGTAAGTTTTCGGGGTTTCAAACCTGGCATCCGGAAGATCGCTTTCATCAATGGAAGGAAAGTAACCAGGTACCTGCGAGAAACAATCTATTGAAAGGAAATATAGGAAACACAGTATCGGGTAATATTTAGTCATGATCGGATTATTAATGCAATAAGACCATTTCTGTCATCCCAAGTCATATTCGTGCAGGTCAATTTTTGCCTTGTCAGATATACCTAATCCCAGACCAGAGGACATGGTCAGGAATTTCAACACCTCAGGTGTGGCCTCCTTCTGAATGTCTTCGGCAATTCGTTTCCCGGCAATGATGTCATAACTGATCCTGTCAAGGGCTACAGGATCGGAAGCAACAAGAATGGTATTATAATTACAGATGAACTGCGGATTGGCACCTGGTCCGCCGTTAAAGCATCCGCGAAGTCCGTCACAAATATTCAGCACTACCTTATCCCGGATGGGAGCAAAGGCGCAGACTTCAGCACAGGTTTCGTTCCAGAGTTTGGCGTGAAGTCGGCCGGTATTGGATATTGCGCCATAGGCAAGGTTCTTCATGGCATTGGTAATGGAGCTGCCTGCATTCTTGAGAATGGGGATATTAATGATCTTATCGAGATCCCGGGTAACAATTTTTGTGAAATAGGAATACTTGCCGCCATTCACCATATAGGGCATGGTTTCAGCGTCGTATTCACCCTCCACATCGGCCCAGTAATACCACTCCCTGTCTATATTCCTTTCACCGTAGAGTTTCCCTTCCTGGTCATAAAATGAGCCCTTGTCATCCTGCACCTCGGTACCCTGTATTTTTATGCCGGGATAATTTTCAGCATTGAAACCGACATCCTTTAATTCCATTTCCCTTCTGTCCCAAATAATGATGTTCTCTTTTTGGATTCCGCTTTCCAAAAGGTGTTTAATAACCGATCGGGTAACGGCATGACTTGTTGAAAGAAGCTTCCCTGCAACAGGATTTACTTTTAATCCTATTCTTTCTCCGGGGTTGACAAATGTTCTCCATGCCTTTGTCAGGTCTTCCTGCCCTGTCAGCTCAAGCATTGCTTTCCTGATCATCAGGTAAGCTTCCTGTTCAACCGGTTCATCATGGATGACAGCCTTTGCATTTATAACCTGTATTACCTTACCCGGATATTTTCCAGGCATGGAAACATTGGTTCTTGGTATTTTGGCTGCATCAGCGATATTTGTTGCTGGTTTATCCTGGTTTTGAACAGATTCTGAAGCAAAAAGTGAAAAAGGTTTAGCAGCAAGGGTTGCGCTTCCGGCTCCAAGAATTGTAAAGAATCTTCTTCGGTTTAGTGAATTTTTTTTCATGGGTTACATTATTATTTGAATATCGAACTCACCTTATCCAGTTTCACCATATCCTCGTCCGAGAGCCTGAATGACATGGCACCGGTATTTTCCTTCACATGGTTTTCCTTTGTGGCGCCGGGGATGGCGACCACAGAGGTGCCATGATAGTGAATAAGCCAGTTAAGGGCAACCTGTGAAGAGCTCACATTGTATTTGAGCGCCATCTCCTTTACAAGTGTTATCACAGGCTTGCTTTTCTCGAGTCCCCTGGGTTTAAAGAGGGAGCTGTATTTTCGAAATCCTATATTCTTAAGCAGTTCCGGATTATCGTGAAATTTACCGGTTACCAGGCCCTGTGCGAGGGGAGAATAGGCAATGATGGTAATGCCCAGTTTCTTTGCCAGATCCATAACGCCATTCGATTCGATCCTGCGGTTAAGCAAGCTATATGGCACCTGGTTGGTGGCCAGGGCAATTCCTTTCTTATCGAGCGTTTCCCAGGCATTTTTCATTTTCTGGGCCGAGAAATTACTGACTCCGATGTTTTTGATCAGCTTTTTTTCCAGCAATTCAGCCATGGCAACCATTTCGCTCGTTTCGTTTGAAAACCCCCAGGGCTGGTGCACCTGGTATAGGTCGATGGGATAGGGGACCAGGGCTTCGGTTCTTGCGTCAATGGTTTTGGAGATGTTGGAAGCGAACCGGAACATCGGCCACCATTTGGTTGCAATAAGGATTTCACCAGGCTTTTTCCCGGCTGACTGCAGTGCTCTGGACAAAGCTCTTTCGGATGCGCCATTGCCATATACTTCCGCGGTGTCAAACCAGTTGATCCCGCCTTCGAGTGACAGGGAAACAACTTTATCAATGAGATTGTCTTCCAGGGTAGGCCAGAATTTCCCGGCCAGGTTCTTTTGTTTGCTGAACTGCCAGCATCCAAGTCCGATGGGCGTGACCATCATACCAGTGCGACCCAACGGGCGAAGTTTTTCTGAGTCTTTCATATGTTACCTTTATGGGTCAAAGGTAAGTATATCCGCGATGATTAACATCACCGCGAACGAATCTCTTTTCTCATAAAGGCGGTGTAGGATAAAATAAAGCAAATCACTGTGGCTGCAATTAATCCCGTCACCTGCGCCCATACCAGCATAATACTCTGACTCAATGGCAACGGACCGGCGATAGCTCCGTAAAGCTGTTCGGTTGAAAGTGCTCCAAGACTTCGAACAGAAGGCCTGAGCAATGTAGTTGAGGCTACACTGAATAAATCGTTGGGTAAAACTCCCATTAAACCCGTTATCAGCTTATTATAATTGGTTATTTGCTGTAATGAGGCAGTAGCGGATGGTTCGATCATTTTTGCGATCAGGTTTATGATCATCGGGTAAAAAAGGATAAAGAACAGCCACACCGAAATGCCCGATAAAGCGGATGTGGCAGGCTGTCGAAAACGCACCGAAAAAAGGATGGACAAATTCAACCAAAAGGCAACATAAATAATGCCCAGCAGAAGGAAAGATACAATGCGCAGGAATTCTTCCGCTGTGGGAGGTATGCCGATAACTATCAGGCCAATTCCAATAACCACAAAACCAAGTGCGAAAAGCAAGGTGCCGATTACGGTCAATGAGCCAATGAATTTAGCATTCAGGATACTGTCACGGTGTATGGGTTGTGAAAGTATCCTGCTTAAGGTGCCCCGGTTCTGCTCTGAATTTATTGCGTCAAAACCCAGACTAATGCCAAGCAAAGGTCCCAGAAAACTGATTAAAACCAGGTAGGATGGCATGGTTCCATCGGAAATCGTGAACAGCTTTAAAAAGAAGAATGCATCTTCTGAATCCTCAGCTCCGGCAATTTTCTCGATATTGGCAATTGCCGTATACACCGAACTGAAGCATGTCAGCGCAATTATGGCAATCAGAAAAATGAAACGCCAGCTGTGCGCATGATCGGAAATTTCTTTTTTCACAATAACCCAGAAGGGATGAGAAGCTGCATCTTTCGATAAAGGATGTCTGTCCTGGTGAAAATATTTGAATATACTATTCATGGTCATTGCCTCCTTCAAAGTAGCGATAGTAAATGTCATCGAGTCCATACTCCTTTCTTCTCAGGTAAGTCAAAGAGGCACCTGATTCCACGATGCGCCTTGCAATGTCGGCAGTTGCATCATAGGAACAGGCTATCTCCCAGTGGTTGTTCCCGGAATGAACCGATTCGATGCCCTTCATGGGCATAACCAAAGCGGATACCCATTCGGGCGAAATATTGCTTCCTGCAATCCCTGCCTCAACTAAATAGGGACTGCCTGTAAAGAGCTTGCCGGCTAATGTGCGAACATCTCCTTCAGCGATCAGTCTGCCATTCACGAACAATCCAACACGATCACAAACCTGCTGCACCTGGTGGAGATGGTGGGATGAAAACAATACTGTGATTCCTTCCTCTTTGCTCAATGTCACTATCAGATCCAGAAATTCCTTAACTCCAGTGGGATCAATACCTGAAGTGGGTTCATCAAGGATGATAACCTCCGGATTTTTAATCAGCACATCAGCGAGCCCCAGCCTTTGTCGCATCCCCCGGGAATAAGCCGCTGTTTTTTTCCCTTTTTCGTCAGTCAATCCAACCCGCATCAGCAGTTTTTCTGCCCTTTGGCGAGCCTCTTTATCTGCAATGCTGTTGAGACGGGCCGTGTACATCAGGTTTTCAAAACCGGTTCTGTCATCATAAAAACCAACATCCTCCGGTAAATAACCGACTTTACGCTTCACTTCAATCGGATGGCTGGTGGAATTAATTCCGCAAACATGGGCAGATCCGGAGGAAGGTTCCGTTAATCCCAGCAACATAAGAATGGTGGTGGATTTGCCTGCGCCGTTCGGACCCAGCAGTCCAAATACCTCTCCTTTGCCGATGGTGAGGTTGAGATGATCCACAGCAGTGAAGTTGCCATACCTCTTGGTAAGGTCCGCCAGTTCGATACTCCAGTCAGCCACGGCTTACCTCCTTCCGTACTTGCGGAACAGATAGTAAACGCTTCCCAGGGCAATCAGAATGATAAAGATGCCGATCCATCCCCATAGCATGGAGGTAACTACCGATGCCCGGTATGAGGATTTCGCAGTGACTTCCTGTGTTTTAGCTTCGAAATTAACAAGATAATCACCAGGGATAGCCTTTTTGCCTGCTTTAATGGTAATGTTGACAGGGGCGACATCACCTACGGCCAATTGGTCCACTTTATCGGGTTCAATGTCAACGTCCCAATTGGAAGGACCCGTGGCGGTAAGATTGATATTCTGAAGCAGGGTAGTTCCTGTATTCATGACAATAAATTCAACCCTTTTCGAATCTCCTGCGGTGATTTTTGAGCTTAGCAATCCGTTACGCGTTGTCAGTTCCATGTTATAGGTGCCTGTGATTACAATTTGCAGTCTCAATTCGGCAGAGGTCGCTTGGGTCGAAGCCTTAATCGGGATTTCATAGGTTCCCGCTTTAACACTGGCGGGTGTCTTAATGTCAATCGCAATTTTGGCTGCATTATTCGGTTCAATTTCAACAGATGTCACCTTGATATTGTTGACTTTGAAAGTGACTTCCCAGCCTGGCGCAGCACTTGCCATCAGTGCATACAATTGTTTGTCGGCTGTACGGTTCCTTAACTCCCCGCTGAAGGAAAAGTTTGAACCGCTGTGACCCTGCATATTGGCTTGTGCGGCTGTAAATTCAGTTTTAAATGTCCCTTTTTCCGATACGTTAATGGTAATGGGGAGGGAGGCATGACCCACTGCAATCATTCTAAAACGGTAATTGCCTTTATTTACCTGCAGTGGAACATCCACCCTGAGGGACAGGCTTTTTCTTTCGCCTGGGAGTATGGAAAGCTGACTGACAGTCCATCCTCCCGATTTAAGCGTATAAGTCCAGCTTCCGGGTATACCCGATAATTGAAGATCCACCCGTTGCAGTACTTTGCTGTCGTTGATCACGTCGATGGTATAATCGACGGATTCACCAGGTGGAACCGAAATCCTCGTATAGGGTGTGTAAAGAGTAACGCTGTCTGAAACCTGAGCAGCGTAATTGCTGATCGCTAATCCCCATAGCACAAGGGGAAAGAACATTCGCATACATGTCGTACAAGATGCCATAAAAAATCCTCCAAAATTTTTAAATGAGATAAAGTACGGGGCACAAATTTATAATTTGGAAGAAAATTTCAAAACGCTCTTTTTATATATATTCCGATCCAAATCACTCTAAAATATTGATTTATTTGAAGAAATAATGATTTCCGGTAATTGTTAAAAAAAATTAAAAAATCTGCTTAAACACTCCCCATCTCCTTGTCTCCTTGTCCCCCCTTCATCTTATGCTGTCCGTAATCGTACACTGCCTGTCTGGATTGATTCAGTTTCCAGTTGTATGATGATTGCCTTAAACCTTCATAATATATTCTATATAAGTTATATACAGAGTTTGGCACGGTATATGTAAATTCTATATCAAACACTAAAAAAACAAACATTAAAAAATAAAACAATGAAAACACAAACGAACAACCTGAAAAAAATCGCTGCCACTGCCTTTGCAGCTCTTTTAATCGCTACAGTAAGCTATACGCAATCCGATGCCGGATACAATGAATCTGAACTGGTTTCCCTGGTTAACCTTGAAACCCTGGTATCACTTACCGAAAAAGCAATCATGTATAATGCTCCTGCAGTTCCTGAATCGGAAGTATACTATGCTGAATTTGAAAGACTGAATGACATGGTTAACGCCACCGAAGCTTCCCTGAAATATGAAGCCCCGGAAGCTGATGAGAATGAGGTTACTGTAGAAAAAGAAAGACTGGAATGGCTGGCTGTTGCTACTGAAGCATCGCTGAAATACAATGCGCCTGAAGCGGATGAAAACCAGAATGTAACTTTGATTGCAAGTACCAAGTAAATCCCGTCACCATGTTTAAACAACAGTTTCCGGATCATGGATAACCTGCTGTCAGCTTAATAGCGCAGCAGGTTTTTTGTTTTTCATGGATTATAAATTTCAATCCCGGAGGGATTGCATGTTTATAGAAAACATTTCAAATATGTATGTTCGACCCCGGACGGGGTCGTATTTTCTTTATATCCGTTCTTTCTATAAACATAAGACCTCTCCGAGGTCGGGTTTATTATATATCAATTATTCCAATATTTGTTAAATGCAAGAATTAAGAATTTCATTCCAAAACTCTGTTTTCACAGAACCTGACCATAAGTATTGAAATAAAGATAATAGAATCATTCCATTTATCAAAGATATGTTTATCCGACAGATTTCCAGCCAAAAAATGAAACCACGTGTACCTGACAAAGTTTAACTTCATCCAATAAAAAGCACCTGTTTTGGAATTTTCACCTTAACTTCAGACCTGAAAAAAAGGATTATGCTGAAGGATATTGCCCTGGTGTTATCAGGCGGCGGTGCCCGCGGTTATGCCCATATCGGAGCGATCAAAGTACTGGTGCAGCATGGTTTCAACGTTACATCCATAGCCGGAACTTCTATGGGGGCGCTGGTTGGAGGTATCTTTGCCAGTGGTCAGCTTCAGCAATTTGAGGAATGGATTCTATCCCTGGATATCATGGAAGTGCTTAAATTGACCGATTTTTCGATCAGCAGGAAAGGATTGGTAAAGGGAAAAAAAGTCATCGACCGGATCAAACAAATTGTACCGGAACGAAATATTGAAGATCTGCCGGTGCCTTTTTGCGCTGTGGCTACCGATATCATGAATGGTACGGAAGCCGTCTTCACCCGGGGAAATTTGTTTGACGCCATAAGAGCCTCGATAGCCGTACCCACTGTCTTTCAGCCCCTGGAAATGGATGGCCAGTATTATGTTGACGGAGGCCTGTTAAATCCAGTTCCTGTTAATCGGGTGAAAAGACATGAAGGGGACCTGCTGGTGGTGGTAAATGTAAGTTCCCCAATTCCTTACGAAAAAAGGAATGATGAAAATGAACACCCACCTGAAAGACATCATCTTAAACAAATCGACCTGATCCAGCGCAAGCTCAATAGCATCATTCCTTCCAGGAAAGATGAGGATATCGGGATTTTCAACCTGACCAACAAAAGCATCGGTACCATGATGCGCAGGATAGCTGATCTCACCCTGGAAATGCATCATCCCGATTTGTCGATCGACATATCCAAAGAATCCTTCAGCATGTATGATTTTTACAAAGCCAAAGAGATTATAAAAGAAGGTGAACTGGCAGCAGAAAAAGCGCTGTTGCAGTTCGCAACCTATACCGCTACTTGATTTTATATTAGGCTAATAGGTAATAGAACCATCAAGAGTAAACATAGCCCAGTCAGCTACCATATCAAAAGTTCCTGTCATTTCTGCTTCGCCTGTACACCCTGTGAATCTCCCGGTGCCAGACGTAATATATACTTTCCCGGTCATGGTACCTGCAGCCGGAGGTGTGGTGATTGTCATATTTGAATAACCGTAGAAATTGACATAATCGCCATTGGCGGCCATCATAATTCCACTGAAGGTACCTACCAATGGTGGCGGTGGTGTTGGTCTTACCATTGTCATTTCGCTGTTCCTGACAATACCAAAATGGGTTGCAATCCCGGTTATTGAAAGTACCTCAGTAGTTGGATAGGTTTCAACAACCCTGGCAAAAAATGAACCTTTTAGAGGTCTTTCGACCTGTTTGCCCTGGGACTTTGCATTTACAGCAAATCCCAACATAATGCACAGTAAAAGAATGACTTTTAGTGTTTTCATAAACAGGGGTTTTGGTTAAATAAACGTTACAGCATCTTGCATGATAAGTTAGGGCAAAAGATGAAGCAGTACATAGCAATTATTGATGTAAAACATGCAATTATCTTGCGCTTATTTCAATTTTTAAACGATATGTTTCAACTTCTGCTACCGGCTGCAATCGCAATATATGTTTGCACAAATAATTATTATTTCGGAACTTTAATAGCTGATGCCTCTTGGTGGATAAAACCTGTTAAAAAATATCATCATGGGTGAGCATCCTGCTAAAGATCAGCTTTTCATTAATAAACTCTCAGGAATTATCCTGTCAAACCTGGAGGATGAAAGCTTTGGTGTTAGTGAGCTTGTTCATCAGGCAGGCATCAGCCATTACAGCCTTAAACGGCGTCTCCAGGCAATAACCAACAGGTCAGTCAAACAGTTTATCCGCGAGGTCCGTCTTCAGAAAGCGATGGAAATTCTTCAGCAAGAAGAAGTAAACATCTCTGAAGTGGCCTATAGGGTAGGATTCAGTAGTCCGGCTTATTTCAATACTTGTTTTCATGAGCTTTTCGGCTTTCCCCCTGGTGAAGTTAAAAAGGGTGATTTTGTAAGTACAATTGTTACAAAATCACCACAAATTATAAAAAAAACCCGTACCAAACGAACTATATTCGTTGGTTCATTCATTATCCTTGTCTTCGCTGTTTTGGGCTATCTGGCTTATATTTTTTTTATTAAGAATTCGTTCATGGTTGCCAGCGAACCTTTGAACAGAGCAAAAAAATCAATAGTCGTTCTTCCTTTTAAAAATCTGAGTGAAACTGGTGACAGCCAGTATTTCATGGACGGATTAATGGAAGAGATCCATTCCAACCTGAGCAGAATTCATGATTTACGGGTAATTTCGCGAACTTCCGCTGAGAAATTCAGAAATAGTGCAAAATCGATTCCGGAAATTGCCAGGGAACTTAAAGTGCACTATGTTGTAGAAGGGAGCGGGCAAAAGTATGGCAATAAATTTCGTTTAATAGTAAAATTATACAATGCAACATACAAAGAAACCTGTCTGTGTGTTAAATCCTATGATCAGGAAGTAACTGAGACAGATGATCTGTTCAGAATAACCGGCAGGATTGCACAGGCAATAGCGGAAGAATTAAAAACAGCAATTACCCCTGAAGAAAAGCAAATTATTAAAAGAGTGCCGACTACCAACCTTTCAGCTTTGGACTTTTATCTGAGAGGCAGGGAAGAAGAAGGGAAATTCCCGTACTATGATTTAACCGCATCCTCTGCGGTACTTGCTGGATTGACTCCATCCACGGAACAGGCGTTTGCCAGAGCTGAAAAAATGTATACAACTGCACTACAATACGATCCTTCATTTGCCCTGGCTTATACAGCGCTGGCTGCTATCTACTGGCGAAAAAACTATCATAGAGAATACTTTTCGGAAAATTTCCTGGATTCCGTTCTTTTCCTGGCAGAAAAAGCACTTTCTTGGGATGATCAGTTACCGGACGTGTATTATATCCGGGGAATGTATTACACCGAAAAAGGAAACTTGAAACAAGCCCTTCAGGACTTTGATAAAGCTCTGGATCTCAATCCGAATTTTTGGCAGGCATATTACGGAAAAGGTTTAATTGTCAACGACTATTTAATGGCTATTCAAAACCTGCTGGAAGCCGCATCCCTTCATCCGGGTCCGGGGTTGGCCGACATCTATGAAAAAATTAGTTTTCGGCTTTCCGAAGCCGGTTTTCATGAATTAGCCGAAAAATACAGCAAGGAAACGATCAAGTTAAGGATGGATTCCGTTTCCTATTATTTCTGGTTGTGGATGTATGAATTTAAGCATCAAAAATGTCTTGCATTCTATGAAAAAAGATATTCAATGGACTCAACCGAACTTACAGCAATTGAATTCTTATCTGATTATTATGAACTTGCCGGTCAGTATGAGAAAAACCTGAAATTTGTGATCAAATTATTGTACAGGTATAAAATGGAAGGAAGAAAAAGGATTAATCATCTGCAAAGGGTTGGATATGCCTATTCAAAAAATGGACTCGAAGATCGGGCTGCCTATTATTTCAACGAACAAATCGCGTATTGCCATGAAACTATCCGATTAGGTCATCCTTATGGAAGATCTGCTGCATATTATGATCTTGCCGGAGTATATGCCTACCAGGGGGAAATCAGTAAGGCTTATGAGAATCTGAAGATTTTTAACCAGCATTCAGGGAATTACCTTTTATGGATAATACGCTATATAAAGCATGATCCTTTATTCAATGGCATCAGAAATGAGCCTGAATTTCAAAAGATTGTAATGGAGATGGAGGCTAGATACACGGCAGAGCATGAAAGGGTGGGAAAATGGCTCAGGGAACAGGGATTATTGTGAAAAGACGCTATTATTGTTCTACAGGCAATCTGTCGTGTCAACTCACTGAGCGATCAGTGCCTGCAAAAACTAGTTATCCGAACGGACGAATTGCTTTCATACTGAGCCTATTTTAATCCTTGCTTTTCTTTAATCTCGCTTTTTTAACCAAAAATACTGCAATATAAAAGACAAAGGTCGAGAACATGTTCAAAATGAGAACTGCGGCAAATCCTCTTCCATAAATAAAGATAATCGAGAATGCCAGCATCGCTGAATTCAGGAATATGGCAATTCTCCATGATTCCTCCCTTAATGTTTTATATTCTTGTAATTCTACTTTTTCTTTGGAGAAAATGGTTAAAAGAAAACCGGCAAGAAAGCAAATCAGCGTAATCTCTTCAAAAACATTGGTGGTAATAACTGCAAAATATTTCGTCTGAATATAGGATGAATGCACAGCCAATACCGGCATTTTGATTTTGATGCGCTGTATCTGGTTTAATACTGTTAATGTCAGTCCAACCAAAAAAAATGCCCATCCTACGTATTTGAATTTATAGGAAATCATCAGATCCTGCTTGGGTGATTTTTTTTCAGAAATATAAGGGATGGAAGTATCTAATTTTCAACGCTGCCTGAAAGTATAAAATCATAGGTGGAATTGTCATCCAGGGTATATTCAATGCCAACCATTCCAAACCGGTGATTGGCGATATAAACAATTTTGCTGACTCCCGGAAATGGAGTAGGGGATTCTTCCACTTTCATGACCTTGATGAGCATGAAACCATAGGAATAGTCGTCGTCGGTTGATTTGTAAATCACTTCACGGGTAATGCCTGATCCGCCTGAATAAACGTCTCCGACTTTGGAGTCATATTTAACAATAATACCCGGGTAAGCCGGAATTTTACTTTCAATGCCATCGGAGGTTATTTTAAATTGAACATCGGAAACCGATACGGTGTTATCAGTCACTTCAAACTCCGGCACTGTGGAAAGTATGTCAAGAATATCCTGGTTGGTGATAGTTGCTGTTGCGGATAAAGTGGATATACCATCCTCAAGCGATGTTACAGTTGCTGATGCATTGGTTACTCCCGGAATATTAAAAGCATCGAGTTCTTCTCCGACTTCACCCATTGGAGACTGTTCTCCACCAAGTCCATCATTATCATCTTTTTCGCAACTGCACACGAAAAGCGCAATGATTGCTGCCGTAATCAATAGTTTCATCTTCATGGTAAGGAAAATTTATTTTGTTGTTTTGTGACAAGATAGTTAAACGTGCTAAGACAGATAATGACTTTTATCAAAATATTAAATTACCGGCGATGCGTCTTCAAAAAGAAAAAGATAATTCGATTTAGAGAATATGAACAACCTTCTAATCGCCATATTATATGAATTCCATATTGGTATATTTGTAGACGCACGGCCGTGCGTCTCTACTTCCCGATACAAAAATTCTTGAATATATTCCCAAGCACCTCATCATTCGTGATTTCCCCGGTAATCTCACCCAGGTAGTGGATTGCCTCACGGATGTCCTGGGAGAGAAGGTCGCCGTATAGTCCGCTTTCCAATCCGTCTGTTGCCCTTTTCAGCGCCTGCAAGGCATTTTCAAGCGCCTCGTAATGCCTGACGTTGGTGATGATAACATCATTTTCGTGGGTCGCCATGATTCCGCAGGAATCCATCAGTGCCTGCTCAAGCAGGGGAAGATTTTCGCCGGTTTTGGCTGAGAGGGGGATGAGGATCTCATTTTTACCAAGCACTGCTTTGAGATCCCTGAGAATCAACTCCAGTTTGTCAGCCGTGACAAGATCCATTTTGTTCAGCACAATGATCCTGTGTTTTTCATCTTCTCCCTGCGCCGCTTTTATCTTTTTTCCCAGCGCTACGATTTCCTCGGGCTTGCTTCTGGTATCGAGAACCTGGATTACAATGGATGCCTGACCGATCTTCTGCCAGGTGCGCTGAATACCAAGTTTTTCAATGGCATCTTCGGTATGCCGCAATCCGGCAGTATCAATAAGCCTGAAATGTATTCCCCGGATGCTGATGAGATCTTCGATGGAATCCCTCGTAGTTCCTTCGATTTCCGATACAATGGCCTTTTCTTCCCGAAGCAGTAAGTTCAGCAGGGTGGATTTCCCGGAATTGGTTTTGCCAACAATGGCAACCGGAATACCCCGGTTGATTACATTTCCCAGGGTAAACGAATTGCTGAGACTTTTCAGTACCCCGGTGATTTCATCCAGCAACGCTTTCAGCTGGCTGCGATCCGCAAATTCCACATCCTCCTCGCTGAAATCCAATTCCAGTTCAACCAATGATGTGAATGTGAGCAGTTTATCCCTTAGTTTTTTAATTGCGCCCGTAAAACCCCCCCGCATCTGATGCATGGCCACACGGTGTGATGCCCGGGAACCTGACGAAATCAGGTCAGCAACAGCTTCCACCTGGGTCAGGTCGAGCTTGCCGTTGAGAAAGGCCCGCATGGTAAATTCCCCTGCAGTTGCCATTCTGGCGCCGGACTGTACCAGCAATTCCAGGATCCTTTTTTGAATGTATGGAGACCCATGACAGCTGATCTCAACGGTATCCTCACCGGAATAGGAATGGGGACTTTTAAACAGACTTACCATCACCTGGTCAATAACCTGGGAGCCGTCGTAAACTTCTGAAAAATGCAAAGTATTGGCAGGCTGATCCTGTAATTTGCCCTTTCGGGCTGGCAATTGAATAATCTTGCCGGCTATCCTCAGCGCATCCGGTCCACTGCATCGTATGATGGCAATGGCGCCAAGGCCTGGCGGAGTCGAAATAGCGCAAATGGTATCGGATTTTGAATACATGGCAATCGGTTTTCAATGGCTTCGGGGCAAAGGTAAATCGAATACGAATAAGAATGTTAAAACCTCTTCTGAATTAATTGTTTTTTATGCTATTTTTGAATGGTAAGTTATTCAGATAATATGAGCATTTTAGTGAACAGGAAGTCGCGCGTTATTGTGCAGGGATTCACAGGCAGTGAGGGAACTTTCCATGCACAGCAGATGATTGAATACGGAACGCAGGTAGTCGGTGGCATTACTCCCGGTAAAGGGGGGCAGAATCATCTGGACAGACCGGTTTTTAATACGGTTCATGAAGCAGTAAAGGCAACCGGCGCTGAAACTTCTGTAATATTCGTTCCTGCTGCCTTTGCAGCCGATGCCATTATGGAGGCCGCCGAGGCAGGAATAAGGGTGGTGGTTTGCATTACCGAAGGTATTCCCACCCTCGATATGGTAAAGGTGAAACAGTATCTGAACGACGCTAAAACCCGGCTGATCGGACCGAATTGCCCGGGCATCATTACACCCGGCGAAGCCAAAGTGGGCATTATGCCTGGTTTTATACATCATAAGGGCCGAATTGGCATCATTTCCCGATCAGGAACCCTGACTTACGAAGCTGTAGACCAGGTAACCAAAGCAGGCTTGGGGCAATCCACCTGTATCGGCATTGGGGGTGATCCCATAATCGGAACCACTACCCTCGATGCCATCCAATTGTTTATGAATGATCCTGAGACCGAAGGAATTATCATGATCGGGGAAATAGGGGGTAGTATGGAATCTGACGCTGCCAGGTGGATTAAGGATAATAGCTCAAAACCGGTTGTGGGTTTTATTGCCGGCCAAACGGCGCCAAAAGGGAGAAGAATGGGACATGCCGGGGCCATTATCGGGGGGGCCGAAGACACAGCGGCCGCCAAAATGAAGATCATGCAGGAATGCGGGATTTTGGTTGTGGAATCACCTGCAAATATTGCTGCAACCATGGTGAAAGCACTTAAATAAATTCTATAATGCAAGTCAAAGGAACAGCACTTAGAACTACGCGGGATTTTGTCAAAGTCAACTTCCCCGATTATTACAATAAATGGCTCGATGCACTTACGCCGGAATCAAAAAAACTGTTTTCTTCTACCCTTGATGCTACCTCCTGGTATCCTTACAAAGAAGGTTATTCCATTCCGGTGGGCAGAATCATGCAGATCTGTTACAACAATGATTTCAAAACCGGGGGCGACAAGTTGGGGAGTTGGAGCGCTGAAATCGGTCTGAAAGGCTTTTATAAGGTTTTTTTGCTAATTGCTTCACCACAGTTTCTGCTACAGCGTGCATCCAAAATATTTACAACCTTTTATGAACCCAGCGAAATTGAGGCATCCATTACCGGACCCAATGATGCTATACTTCGGATCCTGCGTTTTGATGAGATTGATGAGGCCATTGAATATCGTATTGCCGGATGGATTAGGAAAGCGCTGGAACTGGCCAATTGTCGCGAACCACAATACGAGATCAAGCGATCCATGGCAAAAGGGGATTCCGCTACCGAAATTTATTTTAGCTGGAAGTAAACGTATTGATTTGTAACGTAATGAAAAGTATCCATTCGCTGTTCGGGCTACTGATTGCTGTTGTAGCATCAACAGGTTCCTTATGGGCCCAGTCTGAGGTCATGGCATGGGGTAACCTGATTGGCATAAGGGTTGACGGGCAGCTGATGGAGTTTGAAACCAGTCTCAGTATAGTGGGTGAGGACTGGCACAGCCATACTTCAACCGGCAAGGAAAGACAACGTCCCCGGTACGATCGTGAGGGCGATACGCAAACCGTTCAAACAGGCATGGCCGGAATACAGTTTACCGAAGTGGTGCAGGAGAACGGCAGGGGCATTGTGGTTGTTACCATTGATGTCAAAGCAACCAAGGATACGCTTGTGGAGGGTGCATTCTTATGCGTGGAACTGCCCGGCAGGTATTATGCCAACGGCATGCTGCGCTTTTTAAATGCATCTCCCGCCGGACGTTCAAAAATCAACCTGACCGGAATTACCGGGGATACCTATTATAAACCCATTAAAGTCAGGTCAAAGGGACTGATTGCTGAATCACCCCTGAGAAAACTCGAATTGCAGTTTAATGCAGACGCTGTGGTATATGTCAGAAAGGAACCCGGCATTGCAGGCACCAGGCTTTACATTGCCCTGACCGGCCGGAAAATAGCAAAAGGACAACAGACCAGGAAAACCATTACAATCAAAGCCGGAGGATCAATTGACAATGCTCCTGTTGAAATCGTGCTGGACACAAAAAAACCCGGGGCCAGGTTTGAAGGATTGGGGGGCAATTTCAGGCTTCAAAATCCCAAAGCTGATCCGCAGGTCATCCGGTATTGTATCGATAACATGCGGGTGGCCTGGGGAAGGATTGAAATGCCATGGCAACTGTGGCATCCCAACGAAAATATAAATCCCCTTGAAGCTGCAGGATCCGGGAATCTTCATCAGCATGTCCGTGAATCTATGGAAATCGCCCGGGAACTGACCAGAAAGGGTATCCCGCTGATCATAAGCGACTGGTCAGCGCCAAACTGGGCGATTCTGGGAGATCCCGATGACGCTTTC
>JAFGGU010000006.1 GCA_016930375.1 Bacteroidales bacterium
AAACCTGCTTATCGGTGAGTCCTCTTTGATTAAAAGGGCTCAAGCCCTGGGTAATCAAGAAAAAACATATTCACGGAACCCCGGCCTTCAGGCCGGGGCTAGTGAAATACCCGGTTTAAAATGGGATGTGGTTAAATATCGTTTTGAAAAAACAGTCCTGCAATATGCCAAAACTCAATACCTGTGATATCTCCCTAAACCCGTAACCTCCCCATGGCCTCCCAATCTGCGCTAATCCGCGTCCCTATCCGAGAAAATCTGCAAGAAACTCTTCCTCTGCGAGAAACTTTTGATCTGCGAGAACCCCTTGATAACCTCAAATATATTCCGTAAATTGCGTTACGTAAAAACCGTAATATGAAGGACAAAATCACCAATCCCTTTGTGACCGGGGGATACATTTCTCCCCAATACTTCTGTGACCGCGTGAATGAAACCGATCACCTGCTGAAAGCCATTTCATCCAGGAGAAATATTACGCTCATTTCCCTCCGGCGGATGGGCAAAACCGGACTGCTCAAACATGTGAAGCAAACGCTTGAAAATGAAAACAAGTCCCGGGCAGTGATTTACGTGGACCTTATGCCCACCATGAACGGCAATGACATGCTGAACGCTGTTTCATCCGCACTGCTGCGCATGCGCCAGGATGAAAAGAACGTTTTTGAAAAAATACTGACCCTGCTGGCTTCTCTCCGGCCCAGAATTTCCTATGACAGCCTCACCGGTCAGCCCTCCCTGGAGCTGAAGGTGGAATCGCCGGCTGATATACAATTGGGACTGGGACATCTCCTGACCTATATTTCAGGCATTCAAAAAGAGCTGGTATTCATGCTCGATGAGTTTCAGCAGATATGCCGGTATCCCGAAGAAAATATGGAACAGTTGTTGCGATCGGTGATCCAGACCTTTCCCGGAATACCCTTTATTTTCTCCGGCAGCAGCAAACATATGCTTGAACCCATGTTCAGCGCCGCAGGCAGACCTTTTTACCAAAGTACCGAACTGATGTACCTCAACAAGATTGAGGCCGCAGAGTACCGGAATTTCATTGTTGAAAAAATGGAAGCCGCCGGAAAAAAAATCCTCCCGGAAGTGATTGACGGGATTTTCTCATGGACACGGCTGCATACCTTCTATGTGCAGTATATCTGCAACCTGTTGTTTGAATCGGGGAATAAGCTGCTGGATAAGGAGGCGGTCATCCAGGTCTTCCAAAAGCTGCTGGTATCGTATGAACCCCTTTTCGTCAGCTACAGAAACCTCATTCCTTCCCATCAGTTTAAACTCCTGCAGGCCATAGCCGTTGAAGACGGGATAGCGCAACCTACCGCCAACGCTTTCATTGCCAAACATACCCTCACCAGCGCCAGCTCTGTGGGAACCTCGCTGAAAGCGCTTGCAGAAAAGGAAATGATAGTGCATGACGGCAATCAGTGGCTTGTTTATGACGTATTCTTTTCCCGGTGGCTGGAATACCATTATGGCAACCGGTAAATTGAAGGGGTTAAAACCCCCTGATTTAAATTCATTCAATCGCTTTCCCCGGCCTGAAGGCCGGGGCTATTGAATGACACAATCGTCCACGGAAGATCCGCGTCTTTATCTGCGTTAATCTGCGTCCTCATCTGCGTTAATCTGCGAGAAATTCTTCCTCTGCGAGAAACTTTTCCTACTTTTACCCCAAATACTCTACCCATGAAAAAAATCTTCCGCTACTTCCTCCAGGGCCTCCTGCTCGTTGCCCCTGCCGCTTTCACCATATTCGTCGTTTACTGGCTGTTTAACCTGATAGACGGGCCTATCCGTAACCTCATCAAAGACACTTTCAACGTTCAGATCCCGGGTGTCGGCCTGGTATTCACCTTCCTGTTCATTGCCCTGATGGGATGGGTTGGCCAGTCCTTCCTGTTCAAGCCCATCGGCCTGTTTGTCGACCGGATGTTTGAAAAAGTGCCTGTCCTGAAAATGATCTACTCCACGATGAACGACTTCATCAAAGCTTTTGTCGGGGAAAAGAAAAAGTTTACCCGTCCCGTCCGGGTGAAGGTTAACCTGGTGTCGGAACTCGAAAAGGTGGGATTCATCACCGCCGATGATCTGTCGGACCTGGGCCTCAAGGACAAGGTGGCGGTGCTCTTCCCGCACTCCTACAACTGGTCGGGGGAAATGTTCCTCGTCCCCAAGGAACTCATTACCCCGCTTGATCTGCCTCCCGGCGAGGTGATGAAGTTCGCGCTGACTGGTGGCGTTACCCGTGTATGATGCTTCAAAAAAATTATTATCTTCGTGATCTTACGTTGTCCGTATTGTTCCAAAAAACAACCCGCATGAAGCTTAAAAATCCATTACGTCTGCTGCTGTCTTTACTCATGCTATGGGCGACCTGCAACCCGATGGATGCCCGGGCTATTCAGCCGGATGCCACCGACAGCATTGTTCAGCTGTTGCGACAAACCAGGGATACAGCAAGGATCGATCTTCTTATTCGCATCAGCACAGAGCTCAGATCATCAGATCCCCGGAAGGCTTTCACCTACGCCCGTGAAGCCCTTTCCATGGCCGAAGATCTTGAAAACGAATCCCGTATTGGATCGGCAAACAGGGCAATTGCCGGTGTCTATACGGTTACTGCCATATACGACGAAGCCCTCGAATACCTGTTCTCTGCCCTTTCGCAATTTAAAAACCTGGATGACAGCGCCAATATGGCCCGCTGTTATGACGATATCGGGGTTGTTTATCGGCTGTCGGGCGACTTTGCCAATGCCCGCAACAACCTGCAGCAATCCATTGATGTGAATAAAAAACTCCGCGATAATGCACAGGTCGCCATCAATTATATGAACATGGGCATGGCCTACCTCAATGTGGACAGCATCGACAAAGGACTTTCCTATTTCACGGTGTCCTACATGATCGCCGACAGCCTGGATATGGAAGAGGAAAAGGTCATCCTACTGAACAATATCGGGTACGGATTTGCCCGGCTCGGCCAGCACGAAGACGCGCTGAAGAATTTTTACAAAGTGCTTGAACTCATGAGCGGAAAGCCCGATGATCTTACCCGTTCCGAAGCCATGGTGAACATCGCCCGCGGATACTATAAAATGAAGAAATACCCGGAAGCCCTGAAATATGCCAGGAACAGCTATGACCTTGCCAAAGCCAAAGGTTTCCGCTATGTTTACCGGGATGCTTCACAGATCTTATCAGATATATATGCCGCGCAGGGCAATCACAGGCTGGCCTACAACTACCTCTCCGAGTTCCGGAATGTCTCCGACACCATCATGAATGCCGAAAAATCGGATCAGCTGGTAAAGATACAGACCCTGTACAACCTCGATCAGATTGAGCAGGAAAACCAATCGCTCCGGGAGGAGAATAACCGGAACAAAAAAAGGATCCGGACCCGCACCCTGGTTACGGGCATCATCGCTTCCCTGGTGCTGGTGCTGGGCATTCTGCTCCTGATGCTCAACCGGTTGAACAACAAACAACTCGCGCTGAACAAAAAACTGGCCGCACAGAGCAACGAGCTGGAAGCCCTGAATGACCTGAAAGATAAGTTCTTTTCCTTTGTCGCCCACAACCTGAAAAATCCCTTCAACACCATCATGGGTTTTGCCGAGCTGATGCAGCGGTCCTCCGAAACCCGCGAATCCGAAAAATCAAGGCAGTATGCCGGCCTGATCTACGACCTGTCATCGCAGGTGCAGAAGGTGCTTTCGAACCTGCTCGACTGGTCGCGCCTGCAGCGCCGTAGCTTTGAAGTAAGGCCCGAAACCGTTGAACTAACCAGTCTGGTCAAAGATGTCCTCGAAATGAACAACAAGGAAGCTGCCCGCAAGGACATCAACCTGAGCATCAACGAGCACGGCAGTGTTTATGTAACAGCCGACCGGTCGATGGTGACCACTGTGCTTCAGAACCTGGTATCAAATGCCATCAATTTCACATCCTCCGCGGGACAGATCACCATTGACTGTCACGAGAAGGGCCAGGTGGCAGAAGTATCGGTAACCGATACCGGTACCGGCATCACCCGGGAAAACCTCGAACGCCTGTTCCATTTTGATTTCTCGCAGGCCAAGATCGGATCATCGGACAGCAGCGGGGCGGGACTTGGATTGATCATCTGCCACGAAATGCTTGTAAAGAACGGCGGTGACATACACGCTACCAGTGAACACGGCAAAGGAAGCCGGTTTACCTTTACACTTCCCCTTGCCACCCAGCATGACCCCGGAATCCCCCAGGAGGAAAAACCCATGGAGCAAACCTCCGCAGAAGTGGCGGAAAGTCTGCTGACCTCGGACGTTCCGAAAACAGAGGCTGCCCTCGCGGATTTCAGGACCATCATCGTGCCCCGGTTCGAAGAAGTCTCCAGGGTATTGTCCATTGAAAACCTCGAAGTATTTTCCAAGTCGCTCACCCTGACCGGCGAGAAATACGGACTGGTTCAGCTGGTCAATTACGGTAAATCATTGAACGCGCTTACACGGGCGCATCAGATCGACCAGATCATCCGGATGCTCCCGCGTTTCAGGGAATATATGGACAGGTTTATCAAATAACAACAAGAATGCCCCACTCCGCGAAAAAATATGAAATCCTGATTGTTGACGATATCCCCAGCAATCTGAATTTCCTCAGCGAAGTGCTGCATGTGGAGGGCATTGGCGTAATGCTGGCCACCACCGGTGCCGGAGCCATTGAAATAGCCCGTTATAAACTCCCCGACCTGATACTCCTCGATATCGCCATGCCCGTGATGGATGGCTATGAGGTCTGCGAAAAACTGAAGGCCGATCCGGTGACCCGCGATATCCCGGTGATCTTTCTTACCGCACGCACCGAACCCGAAGATATCCTGAAAGGATTTAAAACCGGCGCGGTGGACTATATCCTCAAACCTTTCAATGCCACAGAGCTCATAGCCAGGGCGAAAACACACCTCGAGCTGAGGGATAAAACGGAAGAGCTGAAATCCATCAACTCCCGGCTGGAGGAAGAGGTCCGGCAGCGTACCGCCGAAATTTCCGAAGCCAACCGAAACCTCACCGATGCAAACCTGAAACTGGAAAGAGCGTATGATGAGCTTTCCAACCTCGACAAGGCAAAGGATGAGTTTATCCGGCATATCAACCACGAATTGCGCACCCCTTTGCAGGGTATTCACGGCTTCACGCTGATCCTCGAAGATATCGTGGAATCCCCCGAGCAAAAGGAATATATACAAAGCATCAACTCCCTGGTGAAACGGCTCGTGAAACTGTCCGAAATATCCCTCCTCTTTACGGAGATCAAGGCCAAGAACTACAAGATCACGCTGAAACCTGTATCCCTGAAGCATTCTATCAACCAGATACTGGAGATCTTCCGGAAAGATCGCGAAAAGATTACTGTCGTTCACAGCCAACCCGAAGAGAACGTGTATGTAAGGGCTGACCAGCGTTTGATGAACACCTGCCTCGAGCTCATCATCGACAATGCACTCAAGTATACCTCCGAGGACGGGAAGGTCATCATCCGCACCTTCCGGAATGACGACCTGGCAGGCATTGAAGTGACGGACGACGGCCCGGGCTTTACCCCGAAAGCCCTTGAAAGCCTTTATGAGCTTTTCTCAGCTGACAACCTCCGGTACCGTTCACATGGTTTCGGAGTG
>JAFGGU010000089.1 GCA_016930375.1 Bacteroidales bacterium
ATCGGTGTGATCCCATTGCAATAGCTTTCATTTTTGGATTAAAAAGTATTGAAGAGATTAACACAGCATTTGAAGGGAATTTATTTAATTATATAACAAAACACTATATGTCGCTGTAATGAATAAAACATAAAGCCTCATAACACGCGGTATAAAAAATTGCCGAGGCAGTAGGTTATTCAAGCATTGTAGCCCGCTCCAACTTTTGGGTAACTTGATAGGAAATCGCCCGCAATCGGCAACTTTTTATATTGCCAACCGTTGTGGTTAATAGTAAAAGACAGACTGCTATTATCAAACCTTTGTTTTATCTTTGTAATAAATTGAAATAATGGATAGTAAGATAAGATATTGGATTGATTTATCGGACTATGACCTAGAGACCGCAGAGGCAATGCTTCAGAGTAAAAGGTACCTCTATGTTGGTTTTATGTGCCACCAATCAATTGAGAAGGCATTTAAAGCATATTATACAAAACTGAAATCAGAAACTGCGCCATATTCTCACAGTCTTTCCTACCTTGCAAAACAAGGTCTTTTTTATGATGAATTTTCTGAAATTTAAAAAGAATTCATTGATCATATAGAACCTTTGAATATTGAGGCCCTTTATCCATCCCATAAGGAGCGGTTATTGAAAAGTCTTACTGATATTAAATGCCTTGAAATCATTCATAATACTAAAGAGATTCAAAAATGGATAAAAGAGAGGCTATAAATAAAGTCAAAGCCTATAGGCATTTGCTAAAAGACCATTTTCAGTTTGAAAATATATATCTTTTTGGTTCCTATGCTAATGGCACCAACAGAGAGGATAGTGATATTGATGTTGCCATAATCGTAGATCACATCGAGGGTGATTATTTTTCCATAAATCCTCTATTATGGAAATTGAGAAGGCAAATTGATGATAGGATTGAACCTATCTTAATTGAAAGAGATTTTGATGAGGCTGATTTTCTCGGAGAGATACAAAAATACGGTATCAAAATAGCCTAATATAAAACAACTAACCACACCCGCGTGTATAAGTGGACAAAGTGCACGTCCGATCGCATAGGATAAGACATGTAATGTATTAGTAATGAATATAATAAATAATAGTAGCGGAAATTAACTTTTCGCTGCCATAAACTGGGAAGGAGTCATTCCGGTATGGTTTTTAAACACCAAATTGAAAGAAGATTTGGAATTGAAACCCGAATCGAAGGCAATGGCCAATATGCTTAAATGCTGGTTTTTAGGAGAAGCTACACGTGTTTTGAACTCTTCAACGCGATATTCGTTGACAAAATCGTAGAAGTTTTTACCCTGATACTGGTTTATAATCTGTGACAGATGATTTACTGATATGTTGAGCTCAACGGCTAATGTATTTAGGGTCAGTTTGGTCTCCAGATAAAGTTTTTTTCAACCATTAATTGCATTAGCTTTTGTTGAAGAAGCGCTGCTTCCTCTGCCTTTAATCCTGATTTTGTATATTCTCCGGTCTGTTTGGACTCAGTTTCTAAATCGATTATTTGAGATGGACTTACTTTTGTTTCAGAAAAGATACCTTCGTGCCGGATACCAAAATAGCCTAAAAAGAAGATAAATAAAATGGTCTCACTATAATAGATAAAATCGGGGTTGAAGGGTAGTTGCGATCCAAATACATACTGAATTAAAGAAAATATTCCAACGGTGACAAAAATTAAGGCTAATCCCCAGATACAATAGCGCAGCCAGTTTAAGTTTATCTTTTCGTCGAACGAGAAATTTTCGTGAATAAGTTTCTCATAACGACCGATTAATCGATAGGACAGAATTGAATATGTAACCCCCGACACTACAAACGCTGCCAACGAAATCATCCCAAAAGCGTAATAATCGTTGATTTGTCCATGATTTACCAAAATTTTTTCCTCAGCAGAATAAAAAAAGAAAAAGGGAATCATATACAAATAAGCAGCCACTGCAGGCATAAAATGTGCATAATCTTTAAAATGTATTTGTTGGTCTTTGCGCAACGAAAAAACCACATATAGATAGAGCAGAGGCCCATGTAACAATGGTATTGGGTGGGTTACACCGATTAAGTGTGGATATTTCTCCCAAAAACCAAGGTTATAGATATAATATCCAAAAAGATGAAGACCGATAACAAACATCCAGATTCCCAAAATCTTGTCCGAACGGGTTTTCCTTTTTTTCGAAAGAAGAAGAAATTGGAGGAAGAAAGCTAAAAATATACCTATTATGAAGAGGTTATTCATTTTAACCAGATATTTTGCAATTATACATATTTTTCAATATGAGTGTCGGGAATGAGGAATAAATGATTACGCTTTTGGAAAGAATTTTGACATGAATCCAATCAAATTTATCGAGTCATTTCAGGATGAAGCCTTATGCAGGATCAAATTCAAGGTATTTAGAGATGCACAAGGAGTCAAATTCATTGACAAAATTTCGATATCTTTGATAAAATAATTTAAATATGGAACGTATTGTAAATCTGCATATAGAGAAATTACCAGAGGGCTTTTATCTTGCTACTTCTGATAGTGTCCAGGGATTGGTGGCTCAAGGGAGAACAATAGCCGAGACGATTGAGATTGCCAAAGATGTGGCTAAGAAACTTATTGAAGCACAAGAAGAACAAATCCCTAACTTAAGGATGGTCAATGACAGCTTTGATTACCCATTAGTAATTGGAGTGTAAAAATGGGTAGATTATCCGGCTATAGATATAGAGAGATAATTAAAATTTTAAAGCTTTTTGGCTTTGAATTTCACAGACAGGCTGCTGGAAGTCACGAAATTTGGCACAATCCAACTACAAAAAGATTTACCACAATACCCAACCATTCCGGAGATATGCCAGAAGGAACACTTAGAGCTATCCTGAAGCAAGCAAACATCGATCCGGAAGACTTCATAAAATCGAAATAAAAACGACCACAACAGCCGGTCATTAGCAATTGGCGGGTTAAGGGGTTGCTCATGTTGGTTCATTTGCTTACCCTGTGGGTAACCTGACATGAAACGCGCTCTGAATCGGCAACTGCGCATACCGGTGAACTTTACGGGCAAGTTCAAAAGAAGAATAGAAAAGAAACTATTATGAATTTAAAAATAAAAAGATTTCGGAAAGGAAACTGGGGCGTCATAAAAAATACTGATATTTATTCAGAACCATCGAACGGAACTTTTTTTTCGCCTTTTAGTTTCAGTATTGATCCCATGGAACATTTAATTCTGATTAATTTTGAAAAAGATCCGGATGATATTTATAATATTCTTGAATTTCAGCAAGCATGTGATAAAAACGGCAAAAAGCGTTTGTTGGCAATAGCTTACCGAAACGATGGTACAACAGATGTTTATCATCAAGAAGGATTTCCTTTTGGATCACAGGATAGTGTTTTAAATAATGCCAGCTTTTTCGAAAGGCCCATGGAGAATGCAAAATTTGAAATAAATGCAGATCTTATGGATGTTTATTTCGTCTTTGAAGACAAGATGGGCCGTGAGATAAAAGTACGAGTCAATGAAAGTGAAAGACAGAAGAAGAGACCCTTCTTCTTGCTTGCGCCTGTTGGAACAATTTCTATGAAGCCAATATCTTTGCCCATTTATTCGCTATATGAAATGTCTTTTACAAAACAAAAATATACCGATATAGAAATAGAAATTGATAAAGTAAAACATAAGCCCGATACTTTTCCATTACCAATAGACTGGTCAAAAAACTACTTCACCCGCTATTCTGCAGATACATTCAATGTTGATTGGAATAAAAAATTCAAAGGTCCATTATCCCCACTAATCCCTGACAATAATAATAAGATAGAAGACATGGGGATAACCTACGAATTAGAGCAGAAAAGCGGACATTATGAAATAAGGCGGATGAGTGCGAAAAACAAGAAACATAAAATTATTATTGAGTTTTATCCGGCAATACCTGATATTGCCTGCCTCAGACATGGAATAGATATTGACGGGAACTTTTCAATCACAACAGATAATGCAGCGGGCGCCATCAGGGGCAATTATCAAATTAAAAAGCAGAGAAACGAAATTGATTTTGAAATTATTCCCACCAGGGGTTGGGAGCCCAATGAAGGAAGATTGGTGCTAAAAATTTTATTCCTGGTTGTTAAAGTCTTCAAGAAATGGCCGAAGAGTTATGTTTGGAATGCACAGATTTTATGCAATGATATAGGTCAACCAATATTGCATTCCGAATGGAAAAGAATTTAAAATACATGATAAGAACAGCCTCGTAAATAAAGGATTTTTTGTAAACATGAATGGTTTTTTAAGTGTTATTCTTGAAAAACATCATGCAGACGGCAACTAAAACCAACGCATAACACGTAATATAGCAAATGGCGGGGGAAGTAGTAAATTCGGGCATTAATGAATTAAACAATTTAAAGCACACAAGAAATGAAATCTAAAACATTATTATTTATTGCTATAGTGACTATTTTCATGTCTTTCAGAAGTAATGCCATGGATAACAGATCTTCAAAAACAGGAAACTTCAATATTGAAAAAGATCTATTAGTAGCACAATTTGATTGTAAAACTGATGTAGATGACCTTCATACTGTAGCAGCCCTGGCTACTTTATTGTCTGACTCCAAATTTTCAAAAATACATTATCATGCAGTTGCTGGTACATATGGTATCCAGGAAGGGTTGTATGTGCCCCCCAATGATTTGTTTCAACTCGCTTTTGGAGACAACTGGACAGACGCTCATGAAAATATAAAAGGTGCTGTTGAACAAGTTAAATTTTTTATTAAAGCAACCCTCGCAAACCAAGGTGATATTTGGATTGCAGAAGCAGGCCAATCTGATTTTACGGCTGAACTCATAAAAACGATTCAAGCTGATTTTCCTGAAATTTGCATTTCACAGCGTATTCATGTGGTTCAACATAGTGATTGGAATGAAGAATCTACTTCCCCTGAGAACCTGCAATTCGTAAAGAAAAATACTGATTATCAGAAGATACCTGATGGTAACGCAATTGGAAACGGAACGCCGGGATTTCGTTCCCCAGAATATACGCAATGGAAGGATAAAATAGCGAATCCTAAATTGATTAAAATATGGCAGCTTGCCATTGATTTATCAAACAAGTATAACGGAAAAGAGGGACGTTACAATAATGAGGCAATTTCGGCCGGTGGATTGGACTTCTCAGACCTTTCCGAAGTTTGTTGGATTTTGGGATTACAAGATATTAAGGATTCAGAGCATTTTTTTAATCTTTTTTCCAATTAACTTAAACTGCTGGTCCAATAATAGAATGCAACGGGAATTCGGGATTAAGTCATTATCGGCTTAAGGCAGAAATGTTGAACGTTGATGCCTTCTTTATGTGACAACAAGTTTAAAAACGGAATCATAATACAGGTTTATTTTCTTAAATACAAAGGCAAGTAAATTTATTAATACAATTAAGAATTAACAGATTTGAAGAAAACAAGCAATGACACAGGTTTATTAACAGAAAGTAGACGCCCTGAGTGCCGAAATTCAGTTAATGGACCGATTAAAGCACAAATTTTAAAAACATCATTATGAAAGTACTGGATGGCAAAAAGGTACTTCTGACTGGCGGATCACGAGGGATTGGTCCAATTATAGCTGAATCATTAGCAAAACGAGGTGCTGATATTATCCTCACAGCCCGTTCGGATACTAAATTGTCAGAAGTCGTAACCCGTTTAAATAAGTCAGGATTTAATGTTCTGGGACTACCTGTTGACCTCAGAGATTCATCTCAACGAGAACAACTTGTAATAGATGTCATGAAAAATTTTGGAACTATTGATATTTTGATTAATAATGCAGGTATAGAAACAGAGGGTGCCTATGCTGAATTATCCTGGGCATCAATTCGAGAGAACATTGAAGTGAATCTGATCGCACCGATGGAACTGACCAGACTTATACTTCCGGGAATGATCAATAAAAAATCAGGTCATATAATCAACATCTCGTCAATTGCTGCGAAAAGTGGTGGGCCTTATGATGCAGTATATTCCGGGACAAAAGCCGGACTGGCTGAATGGTCCCGGGCACTTCGATTGGAACTTACCGGTACAGGAGTTCATTTTTCTACAATTTTCCCCGGATATGTCAGAGAGGTAGGAATGTTTGCGCAATTCGGAGTTAAATCTCCATGGATAATTGGCTCATGTTCTCCATCGCAAGTGGCAAAAGCGGTGATTAATGCAATTGATAAGGGAAAAGCGGAAATAATTGTCAACTCCAGACCATTACGATATATATTTATGATTAATGAGTTATCTCCTGGACTAGGTGATTGGTTAATGCGCATTTCTGGTGCAGTTGATTTCCAACGCCATAAGGTAGGTAAGTGAATTATTGATCACAATGGTGCGCTATTTGCCGGAAGACCTGTTTAAAACTGAAAGTATATAAAGGTTCTCTCATTGCCCAGGTAGATCAGGCAGATAAAGGCCAGGATCCAGTACATGCTCCATCTTAAAACAACAGGATAATGCTGTATTTCCAGCCCATGTTGCCTCTTCCTTTGGAGCCATTCGACAATTACCATGACAGCAATGGCGATGCTTGCATCAATCAATGTAGAGGATATGCCTCTTCCCCGGAGATTAAGAATTGAAAGAGAAAAAATACCATTGGCGAAAATATTCCGGATATAGGCAATGGCTTCATGAATTGAATCAGCCCTGAAGAAAATCCAGGCTAATAGAACTACAGTCAGCGTCACTATGGTTTCCATTCCGACGACAATCCAATTGTTATTGTTTGTACCCATCTTCTTCAGCAGTTTCTTTCTTGGTTTACCCTGCCAGTGGTGAACAATCAGAAAAACACCATGAATCATTCCCCACACAATAAATGTGTAATTGGCACCATGCCATAATCCGGTCAGGAACCATGTTATCACGCTCGCCACTATGTAAATGAACATGTCCGTTTTCATGAATCCTACCTTCTCCGTACTGATTTTCCAGGATATTGAAAATGACAACGGCAGGAATATGTAATCTCTGAACCATTGCGTCAGCGAAATATGCCACCGCTTCCAGAATTCGGTAATGTCGCGCGAAAAATAGGGATAGGCAAAATTCTGCATTAAATTGAAGCCCAACAGCTTTCCGGTTCCTATGGCGATATCTGAATATCCCGAGAAGTCACCGTAAAGCTGGAACGCAAAAAACACGGCGCCCATAACCAGCACGCTGCCTTCCAGTGTAGTGTGATTGCTGAATATGTAATCCGCATTTGCGCCACAGGTATCAGCAAGTACGATCTTTTTGAACATACCCCATAAGATCTGTCTTAGTCCGTCCACCATTTTGGCATATTCAAATTCCCTTTTACTTGAAATTTGGGGAAGCAGGGTTGAAGGTCGCTGAATAGGACCTGCCAGGATAATCGGGAAAAAACTCAGTGTGAGGAGCACATCAATAAGGTTTTCATGTGCCCTCAGGTTTTTCTTGTAGATATCAATTATATAGCTTAGGGATAAGAAAGTGTAAAAACTTATTCCTACCGGAAGAACAATCCTGGTGGTGGAGCGGGTCAGATCATAACCAATGATCCCTATGAAATCAATAAAACTGTCGATGAAAAAGTTGTAGTATTTAAACACGCCAAGTACGCCCAGGTTTATCACCAAACCTGCCGTTAACCATAGTTTTCTTTTCTTTTCATTTTCGCTCCGGTCCATGTATAATCCGATCAGGTAATTACTCCCGGAAATGAATATCAAAAGAAACAGGAACCGCCAGTCCCACCATCCGTAGAAAACATAGCTGGCCACCAGGAGAAGTGCATTCTGTAACTTCAGATTTTTGTTTATGACAAACCAGTAAAGTGCGAAAACAATCGTAAGAAAAACTACAAATTCTATTGAACTGAATATCATATCAATACTGCTAAATAATCATCCAGGCGGATTCTTTTAAACGTACTGATTAACCAGTTCAATAATGCTGTTTACAGTATTGAATGCCTCAGGAGTGGCTTTACTGGGTGGTATTTTTATTTTAAATTTGTTTTCCAGAAAAATCAGCAACGATACCATCGAAAATGAATCTACATACCCGCTTGAGATCAAAGGCGTGTCATAGGTAATTTCAATATCTTCATCTTCGAGATATTCTTTGATCACATAGTTTAGGACCATATCCTTCATTTCCTGGGTGTTCATTTTTTTCAAATTTTAATATTTATATCGAAGTCAGTACATCTGTTCAATCATTCTCCAGGGTTGAAATATCCCCGATCTCTTCACCCCATTCCTGTGCATGAAGCACTCTCCTCATTATTTTGCCACTCCTTGTCTTTGGAAGTTTTTCAACAAACTCAACTTCCTGCGGCATGGCAAACGAAGATAGTTTTTTCCGGATAAAATTCATGATCTCAAGCTCCAGTTCCTTATTCGGAACATAACCCGGCTTCAGGCTGATAAAGGCCTTAACAACCTCCATGTTAATCTCATCCGGTTTTGAAACAACCGCCGATTCACCTACGGCAGCGTGTTCAAGCAGAGCGGACTCAACTTCAAAGGGGCTGACCAGGTGGCCCCCGGTATTGATAACATCATCGTCCCTACCGATAAACCAGAAATAACCCTCGTTGTCAATGGTGGCTTTATCACCGGTAAGGTACCAGCCATTGACGAATTTCTCATTGTATTTTTCCTGATTGTTCCAGTAGGTGCGCATCATTGATGGCCAGCCCGGTCTGAACGCAATAAGACCAATTTTGCCCGGTTCATCTATCGGTTCAAATGTCTTCTGCTCCAATACGGCAGCGATAATTCCGGGGAAAGGTTTCCCCATGGATCCGGGTTTCACTTTCATCCCCGGAAAATTGGTAATCATGATGGATCCGGTTTCTGTTTGCCAGAATGTATCATGAAATGGCTTTCCAAAGTTCTTTTCTGCCCAGATCACTGCCTCGGAATTCAGGGGTTCACCCACACTGGCAAGATGGCGCAGACTTGATAAATTAAAATTTCTGATTATTTCATCTCCAGCTTTCATCAATGACCGGATGGCTGTTGGAGCCGAGTACCAAACTGTAATTTTGTTCTTCTCGATAAACTGATACCATGACTGGGCTGAGAAGCCTGAATCAAGCACGCACTGGGTTATTCCCATACACCATGGGCCTATGATGCCGTAAGAAGTTCCCGTTACCCACCCCGGATCTGCTGTACACCAGTAAATATCGTCATCCCGGAGATCCAGTACCCATTTTGTGGTCAGGTATTGTGAAACCAGTGATAAGTGGACATGTTTCACTCCCTTGGGTTGTCCGGTTGTCCCGGAAGTATAATGCAACACCGATGGAGATTCGGCTTTAGTAGGGTAAATAGCCATCTTGTCCACAGGCTCAGCATTTTCGAATCTGAAGACAATTTCTTTCCCTTCCAGCTCTGTTTCCTTGAGTTGATCAACAATGATGATGAACTCAAGGTAAGGCAGCCTGTCTTTTATTTTCCTTACTTTTGACAGGTGCTTTTTTTGTGTGATGATGGCTCTTGTCTGAGCGTTCTCCAGCCTGATAAATAGAGATTCATCCCCGAAGGCAGAAAACAGCGGTTGTACGATAGCTCCGATCTTAAGCACACCCAGAAAGGAAAAATACAATTCCGGGATACGATCCATGAACAGGCATACCCTGTCTTCATTTACTAGGCCAATATTTCTCAGGAAAGTTCCGATCGTATTACTGATCAACCGGATGTCATTAAATGTATAGCTTCTTTGGGCACCTCCAAAACCCTCATAATAAAGGGCAGTCTTTTCGGCCTTTCCCAGGTCGCAGATCCTGTCGGAGCAGTACCATCCAATGTTCACTACCTCGCCATCTTTATAGCCAAGCTCTTCAGCGGCTATGGACCAGGTGAAGTTTTTCAGCCTTTCATCATAGGAACCCATATTTGACATGGCGTTATTTTTTAATTGTTAATGTTTACGCAGGACATTTCAGTAGGTTGCTTTTTGGCACATTTTTTAGTTTGTGATAAAATTCTTTCACTACTTTATACTTTGTCTTATTTTTACGGTTGCCCAATCGCACTATCAAGCATAGTATAAACACACTTTACGTCTAACAGTTTAAATTTGAGTAATTAAAATGAAAAAAAGAACATTTTCTTTAATCGGTGCGATGTTGATCATCCTCGCCCTTGCCCTGGATGCGCAAACCATGCTGGATTCTAAAACAGGCACATGGGGCGACCAGGGGAATGGCACCTACATCAATCCTGCACTGAACGCCGATTATTCTGATCCCGATGTGATCAGGGTAAACGATGATTATTACCTTGTATGTTCCGAGTTTCATTTCATGGGTATTCCTGTGCTGCATTCAAAGGACCTGGTCAACTGGACAATCATTGCCCGGGTATATGATGAATTCAAATTCGATCCCAGGTTCGACAGCAATGAACGATATGCGGGAGGAAGCTGGGCACCCGCGATCCGGTTTCACGACAACAGGTTCTGGTTGTATTTCTGCACGCCGGATGACGGATTATTCATGACTACGGCTGAACACGCTGAGGGACCCTGGGCGCCACTGACCCAGGTGGCGGATACTGCCGGCTGGGAAGATCCCTGCCCGTTTTGGGATGAAGATGGAAAGGCATACCTGGGCCGCAGCAGGAAAGGGGCCGGGCCCATTGTTATTCACCGGCTCAGCGACGATGGTAAAAAGCTTCTTGACGCGGGGGCAACCGTTTATACCGGACCGGTAGCCGAGGGAACGAAAATCCATAAACTGAACGGGTATTACTATCTGAGTATCCCCGAAGGAGGGGTTTCAAGAGGCTGGCAGACCATTCTGCGTTCCAGGAACATTTACGGGCCTTACGAAAAGAAAGTGGTTCTGGAAATGGGTTCGACCAACATAAACGGTCCGCACCAGGGTTCCTGGATCGACCTGCCAAACGGCGACTGGTGGTTTATGCATTTTCAGGAAGTTGCCAATATCGGAAGAGTCTGTCATCTTCAACCCATGAGCTGGAGAGACAATTGGCCCGTTATTGGAGTTGATATGGATATGAATGGCATTGGTGAACCGGTTTATGTTTGGAAGAAGCCCAATGTGGGAAAGGAATTTCCGATCACAGCCCCTCAAACTTCAGACGATTTCAATAATCAACAACTCGGTTTTCAGTGGTCGTGGAACCACAACCCTGTGCATGAGGCCTGGTCTTTGAAAAGCAATCCGGGTTACCTGGTATTAAGCGCTTTGCCGGCGCCGATGTTCCTGAAAGCCAAAAACACGCTTACCCAAAAGGTGATGGGGAACGAAGGCATCGTTACAACCTGCCTGATGGGAGCTGAGCTGCAAAACGGACAAAAAGCCGGACTTTGCATGATGGGAAAACAGTATAACCTCATCGGTCTTGTCAAAACCGATGGTAAATTGGCATTGTTCGTCGATATCAATGGTAAGATCACAACACAGGCTATCAAAACGTCAAAAGTATATCTGAGGGTCAAGGTTTCTGTTGAACAAAAAGCTGACCAGTTTTTCTACAGCACCGATAACAAAGCCTTCTATCCGATGGGAGAAGCATTTGAAACCAGCAATGGTTTCTGGAAGGGACCTAAAATAGGGCTTTTTAGTTACAGCGAGACTGGAGCAGGCGGCAAGGCCCTATTTGACTGGTTTCAGTATATTTATGACGGTCCAAAACCCTGACGAATCAAAGTTTTTAATGATGTTATCCCGTTGAAAAACAGATATCCCATATACGGTATTTCACAGGAATGTGAGGTACGCTTTGGAACAGGCACCTAAAATTAAGTAACTTTGTTTTGAGATACTAAAAACACAGGTAAATACGCCATTGAAGGGGGCAACGTTTATGTTTCCGTGGCAGAGGGCATCACAAAGGCAATTGAAGATACAAAGTAGGAGGCACACCGCAGATGATGTACATCGGCCAGGCATAAATGCTGACATGGCAGAGGAAAATAAAAAAATAGTAATTAAGATTAAGGCTTTTTAGAAAATTTCAGTAGATTGTAAAATACTAAAAAATACTTGTATGATTGTCAGATTATTAAAATCATTCATCCTCTGTTTTGCGGGATTGCTTATACTTCAGACCAGCCCCGCCCAGGTAAATGTTGGTCTCGACAACTGGTTCAACAGGGAAACCAGTTCAAAGACCGGGAAACCTTTTCATTACCTCTGGGGTGATACGGCTGACAGCGGTTATTCACGCTGGGGCGAAATATTTACCGGTAAGGGGGCCGTGATCAGTACATTGAATCGCCCCACCACTGAAACCCTGGGTAAGGCTGATATTTATATTATTGTTGATCCCGATTCCACCGCAGAAACACCTGCCCCCAATTACATAATGCAGGATGATATAAAAGCAATAACCCGCTGGGTGAAGAGGGGAGGGGTTCTTGTTTTGATGGCCAACGATGGCAAGCATTGCGGATTGACGCATTTGAATTACCTGTCTGTTCATTTTGGCATAATATTCAACAGTGTTATGCTTCGTCCGGTTTTGAATAACCAATATGAAATGGGTGCCATCACCCGTTTTACAGATCACCCTGTCTTCAGAGGCCTGAGAAAAATTTATGTAAAGGAGGTTGCATCCATGAGTCTTATCGGAAAGGCAAAGCCTGTTCTCACGGATAATGGCCAGGTGATCATGGCAGAAAGCAAATATGGAAAAGGTTTTGTTTTTGCAGTCGGGGATCCCTGGATTTACAATGAATATATCGATCACGACCGGCTGCCATCTGATTTTGAGAACCGAAAGGCAGCAGAGAACCTGACAGATTATTTAATTTCCAAAGTCAAACAATAACTTTTGCAATTACCTATTTTCCAAGCTCGATGGCAGCCAGAATAAAGGGAGCAACTCCCTTCGGATCATTGTCAACACGTTTCTCGTTGATGTAGTACTCATAAGATCCGTCGCGATATGGGTTTCCTCCCAAACCGCATCCCCCGCAAATATTGCGCATGGTAATAAGTCCCTGGTCATCCACAGTGATCAATTCCTTAACCAGGTCGTCAAATGCGTCATTGGCAATGTCCAGAAATTTCGCATCGAGATACCCCTTGTGGGTGCCTTTGGCAAACACATAAGTATACATAGCTGACCCGGAACCTTCGATATAATTTCCTTCCCGGTCTCCCTGGTTCAGCACCTGGAACCACAAACCGGTTTTGGGATCCCTTACTCTGAGCAGGGCTTTACAGGTATTCTGCAGTATAGAGATTAAGGAATCCCTTTCGGGATGATTTTCCGGAAAGTAATCCAGAGCATCCACAATGGCCATGGTATACCACCCCATGGCGCGGCTCCATGGATACTTTGACTTACCTGTTTCCGGATCACACCATCTTTGTTCCCTGCTTTCATCCCAGGCGTGGTACAATAAACCGGTAGTATTGTCGAGTGTTTTGCCGTAAATCAGCTCAATCTGATAAGCAACTACATCAAACCATTCCGGATCGTTAAATTCATTGGCATATTGCGCCAGGAAAGGGCTTGCCATATATATCCCATCGAGCCACATTTGCCAGGGGTAGATCTTTTTATGCCAGAAACCGCCTGTTTTGGTTTTTGGATGTGTTTCCATCTGGGCCAGAAATTGGTCAAGGGCAGCGCGATACACCGAATCACCGGTCCGTTTGTAAATTGTAATAATGTTTTTAGCCGGATTTACACGGTCCAGGTTATACTCTTCTATCTTATAATCATAGACAGATCCGTCATCATGAATGAACCAGTCCATATAATCCTCCATATATTTCGAATACCGCGGATCAATATCACCGAGTTTGTCAATGGCCTGCCCGAGGAAAGCCACATCATACTGCCACTTTACAGTGGGAGGATTCAGATAATGAATAAGGCTGTCGGAATTTGCCATGACTGAATTGGCCATGCGAACAGCCCAACGGTCGTTATTTTTGACGGCGGCTGATTGGTCCGTGCTTTTGGATCTACATCCGGATAACAAAAACAACAGCAGTAATATATACTCTTTTCTCATAAAATGAATGTATTAAGTCTAGCAAGAAATCCGGCGGAGCAATAAACTCCGCCAAATTTCTGAAATCAACCTAATAAAATTAACCCAAACTACTGAGATCAATTGTATCCTTCGTTCTGCCAGAATCCTTCAGGATCTTCACCTGCGGTTTTGTTGGTAATGGCATCGAGCTGAGGCTGGGGTATGGGGCGTAGAACGTGATGGCTCTTGATATTGGCTGCAGCGCTGCCATTGTGAAGAGTGACACGCTCAACAAGTGTACCTGTGCGTTTCAGGTCAAACCACCGCTGCTGTTCACCGCAAAGTTCACGGGCACGTTCATCCAGGATTACATCTATGTCCTGGGCGGTAACCTGTGATTCCTCCTCAGCGGTGAGTACATTCGATTTGCCGGATATTGCGCGTGCTGTGCGCAGATCGTTAAGTCTTTGAATGGCCTGTGCACTGCTACCAGACATCATATAACCTTCGGCGGCGATCAGGTACATTTCAGAAAGGCGGAATACAAAAGCATCTTTTGAACCCAGGTCGCGGATTACTGATCCGGTATAATCATCGAACTTCTTAAGTGCTATGTACATGCGGTTACCTTTAAACTGGTTGGCTCCGCTTGTACCGGTCGCGATTGTCGGAAGTGTGCCTTCCGCATTCTGATAAAGAGGATATACAGCAGCATTGCCGACATCTGTGCGTGAGAACAGCGCATACCTGTTGGTTGCACGGGCAATCTGATTTGCGGTGACAGTATTCTTGCATAGATAAATGGCAGTGTCCCTCATTTCTGCATAACCATCAGGAGGAGCTATTCCATCCGCAAAAGCATCCTGCAGGGATTTGGCCGCATAATAAACATCTCTGAATGAAGCCTGATATCTTTGATCCGTGGTATCATTAAAAAGATCCAACAAATATCCCGATGGAACATACCTGGTAAAGCCTTTGCTATAAGGCTGGTAATCCTTTCCGAGGCTGTAGTTAACGTCTCTGTATTTCAACGTTTTTTTAGCTTCAGTATCGGTACGGACCAGTATGCCTGTTAATCCTGGCAGCAGGTTCCACACACCTACAAACTGCAGATGTGAGGCATTTCCGCCGATGGCGTTGGCCCCGTTACGTATCATCATGGCTGACCAGGTCATCTGATCACCGTCTTCATCCAACTTAAGACGTTTGGGCATGATGTTATACTCCAGGACATCTGAATAGTCAACATACCAGATGACTTCCTTATTGGATGCCCCGTTCTCATTGGCTCCCAGCCAGCAGTCAGCATAATTGGCAAAAAATGAATTGCCGCTTCCGGCGATTACTTCTTCAGCAGTGGCTGCTGCATCCGCATAAGCCTGGTTGTCATTGAACTTGCTGGCCTTATAAATCAATAACCTTGCCTTAAGTGCTTTGGCTGCCCAGTAATTAATTCTACCTGTTTTGGCAGTTTTGGCCTCAAGATGTGCTACGGCCTCTTCCACATCGTTCAGCATAAATTCATATACTTCTTCTTCACTGTCGCGATATGCGAGTGTTGAAATACCGCTTACAGGTTCAGTGTTTATCTGAACAGGTCCCCATGTTTCAACAAGATGCCAGTAGTAGAAAGCCCGGAGCACCTTCAGTTCACCCAGATAGGCAGCTTGGTCTGCATCAGTAAGAACCCCTGCAGGTGCCTCAGAGACATATTTGATACCGGTATTACAAACATTGACAGCAGTAAAAAACAATTCCCAGTATTCATCAAAACAGGCATTCATGGTTTCACGTGAACTGGTTGCCACTTCGGGTGTTATTCCGCTGTAATCAATCAGAACTTTCTGACGGTTATCGTAACCTGTGAGCCAGGTATCGGTACCTCCTTCACTTAATCCAAAAGCAGCTTCTTTTCCGTACCAGCCACGGAGGTAAGCATAACATGATGCAACCAGTCCGTCGATACCGGATTTCGTTGAGTATTTAACGTCTTCCGTAGAACCAGTGCGGTTATCCTCATCCAGAAAGTCGCTGCATGAAGTATTCACCAATACGAGTAAGGCAAATACTGCAATGAAATATTTTATTGTCGTTTTCATAAGATAAATCTTATTTTGCGGTTAATAATCATTAAAACTCAACGTTAATACCGAACACCATTTGCTTCGACAAAGGATTGGAGATGGCTCCACCACGTTCGGGATCATAATTGTCGAGGTTGCTGAACGTAAAATAGTTCTGCAGGGATGCATAGATCCGCAGATTACTCATGCCTACCTTATTGATTATAGATGCGGGCAGCGTATAAGCCAGGGTGATTTCCTTTATTTTCAGGAATGAAGCGTTCTCAAACGCAATAGCAGGCATGTCACTTTGCGAGGCAATGCCCGGGCGGGGGAATTTGGCTCCCTGGTTTTCAGGTGTCCAGAAATCAACATCGGGAGAGCCGTCCTGTTCAGTTGGCTTATAGGCAGTGTTATAATCATATTGGATCCACTGACCTACCCGTGCATAAACCAGCGCAGACAATGCAAAATTCTTATACGTGATGGTGTTATTCCAGCTCGCAATGAATTTCGGACTCTTGTTGTACAACCTTTTATCTTCGTCATTCAGAACACTGTCCTTATCCACATCAACGATTTTTATATCGCCCGGGATCTTGTTGTATGAGGCGGCTTCAGTGGCCTCATCAAGTCCCCAGCATCCGTCTGCTTCGTAATTGTAAAAAGCGCGAACCGGTTCGTCAACAACCAATGCTTGTTCGGGATTGGAAACATCACGGGTCTCACCGCTGGCGAGTGCAACAATCTTATCACGGTTTGCTGAAAATGCCAGGTCGGCGGTCCATCTCAGGTCCCTCTTTTCAATTACCCTGAAATTCAAAGTTGTCTCGATTCCCCTGTTCTCAGTTTCGCCAACATTGGCCAGAACCTGCGGATATACGGAGGTTGCAGGCAACCCTTTGTAAAGCAGCAGATCCTGAGTCTGAGAATAGTAGAAATCCACAGTGGCTGAAATTCTTGATTTCAACAGTGAAATATCCAGGCCGACATCATAGGTGGTGGTGGTTTCCCAGGTTACGTCGGGATTCCCGAGTTTGGCAGGAACCTGTCCATTTATAAGCGTCGAACCAAAGGTATAATATATTTTATCTGCTCCCAGTTCAGTAAGTGTTTGATAAGGTTTTACAGCTGAGTTGCCGGCTTTACCCCAACTTACACGCAATTTCAAATTGTTGATCAGTTGGGAGGAGTTCAGAAATGCTTCTTCCGACAATATCCAGGCTGCTGCAACCGATGGGAAGTAGCCCCATTTATTTCCTTCAGCAAGAACGGATGAGCCGTCAGCCCTCAAAGATGCAGTGAGCAGGTACCTGTTCTTGAACTTATAATTGGCACGGCCAAAATAAGAAAGCATGTTGCTCTTTACATACGTGTCTTCAATCTGTCTTCCTGTGGATAAGATATTTGACAGGTCATAGAAGGAATTCTTGCCATAGTGATCCTGTAAACCAAATCCATAGGTACTGTGCATCTCACTCACATTTTGATAGGCACTCTGACCGGCGAGCAATTGTAAATCATGTTGTCCGCTCAGGTTTACTGCATAGTTCAGGGTATTTTCCCAGGTATACGCCATGGACTGACGGTTTTCGGCTTCAAAGTATGAACCTCTTCCCGACTGATAGTTTCCTGTACACATGTAGTCCTCGTACTCGCCAAACCGACTTGAATTCTGGTCAATCCCAAATACTGACTTGAAGTGCAGGCCTTTGATCAGTTCCCAATCGAGGTAAACATTACCAAACAGACGGTTACTCTGTGTATTGTTGTTATAGTATCCACTTACCTCGTTCAGCAAGGGATTTGTATGGCTGGTAGCAAGTTCTGACGGCTTATCCAGAATGGTTCCGTCCGAAAGGTATGGTTGTGCCAACGCATGCATCTTGATCAACTGACCGAATACCCCATCCTGTCTGCGATTCCAGTCACGGTGCGTATACAACAAACTGGCACCTACTTTAAGATTATTGGTGATGGCATGATCAATACCAATCCTGCCATTGTATCGCTTAAGATTGTCATTGCGAAGCAGGCCCTCTTCATCCATATAACCCAGAGATAGTATGAATGAACTTTTCTCGCTGCCACCTGAAACGGAAAGTTCATAATTCTGTGTCAGGCCATTATCCAGCATCATGTCAAACCAATCGACACCGCCTTCGGTATACAGATCGTACACCGATTTTTCATAGGGCGTGCTGATTCCGGTTGATAGTACTTCATTTGCCGGATAATCACTCAGATTGGTGCTTCCCCATGTGTTACCGGCAGCTTTCTCATCAGCATACCGAAGCCTTTCTGCAAAAAACAGGTATTCCTTTTCTGCTGACATGAGCTTGGGCAGATTGGTAGGACTGTTCACTGATAAATAGGAATTCAGGGAAACCTTCATTTTATCAGCTGCGCCTGTTCCTTTTTTAGTTGTGATAATAACCACTCCATTGGCACCTCTGGTTCCGTAAATGGCCGTGGAAGATGCATCTTTCAGCACTTCGATCGATTCGATATCCGACGCATTGATATCGAGCGTAGAGCCATATTCAACGCCATCCACAAGAAACAGGGGTGCATTGGAAGCGTTGACTGACCGGTTGCCACGCAGATCAATATTAATACCTGAGCCGGATTCTCCACTGTCTTTGGTAATGTCGAGACCGGCGATCTTCCCCTGCATTGATTGCAGGGCATTGTTTGAGGCTGTCCTGGTAATCTCCGAAGATTTGATAGAGGACACTGAACCGGTCAGGTCCCTCTTTTTAACGGTTCCATAACCGATGACTACCAATTCATCCAGGGTTGTAACTTCCTCATCCAATTCGACATTTATAATGCTCTCACTACCAACATTATAAGTCTCTGTGATGAATCCAATGAAGGAAATCTCAAGAACAGCATTATCAGGATTTTCAACTTCAATCTGATAATTTCCATCGATATCCGTAACCACACCTCTTGTGGTACCCTGGATTACGACATTGGCTCCCGCTAAGGGTTCACCGGTTACATCAGTGATTTTCCCTTTGATGGTTCTGCCATTCTGGGCAATGGCTGCCACCGACAGCATAATAAGCACCAGAAAGGTCAGACAACGGTTTAAAAAAGTGTAATTCATAGTTTAATAATTAGTTAAATATTAGATTTGGACTTTTGTATAATATTTGATTCCATTCTCACCTGCTTTGTGTTCTTATTGTATAAGGCTTTGGTGTTAGGCATAATGTTATTTAACAGGTATATCTGATCGCACTTTTCATCTGTTTCTATAAACAGAGGTATGATTTCCGGCTGAAAACAATTGGATATCCTTACGGTCTGGCAATTTTTCAGTGTAAGGTATGGACTGCCGGATGCGAAAGATTTAACTGCTATGCGGTCATAGTTGATCAGTTTTGAATCCTTACCTGTGAATGGAATTCCATTTTCGATTTCTAGCCGGATATTGCTGAAACTGACATCAGCGGCATTTTCCACCAGTATCCCATTTTTGGCCTCGATTTGCATATCAACGAAAGTGATCTGTGATACTTCTTTCTCTTCAAGTCCGTAAATCGCTATGGCCCTCTCGGCTTTTCTGATGTTGATGCCGGAAAGATGAACATTTCGAACAATGGGAGTGCGCTCTGATAGTATCTCGGGATTGGTTGGCTGGTAGCGCATGGTTATGATGATACCTTCTTTAACCATGTTGTACATCAGGATGTTTGATACACGAATATCTTCGACTACGCCACCTCTGCCGCGCATGGTCTTAATCCGGATACCCACGTCGGTTCCTTCAAAAACGCAATTGGATATGGCCACACGTTTGACATTACCGCTCATTTCACTTCCGATGACCACACCTCCGTGACCTTTAAGCATGGTGCAATTTGTAATGGTGACATTTTCGGTCGGACGGTTGGCGTCCCTGCCATCTTCATCCCTGCCTGATTTGATTACAATGCAATCATCACCAACCGTAATATGACTGTTGGAAATATGAACATTGGTGCAGGATGAAAGATCAATACCATCGGTGTTGGGAGAGTAATCCGGATTTTCAATGGTCACACCCTCAATGGTTATGTTATCTGAAAAAGTAGGTACAATAGTCCAGAACGGGGGATCAGAGAAACTTACTCCTTCAATCAGAACATTTTTGCATTCGTAAGTTATCACCATGGGAGGCCGCAGAAAGGCATTTTTCTCTCTCAGGTATTCATTCTTCTGAAGAAGACCGGCATTCTCACTTTTAAACATAGTTTGCCATTTGGAATCCGCCTGATCGCCGTTTCTTACCTTGTTCCAGAAATCCCACCACTTCTGGCCTTTGCCGTTAAAATGACCATCGCCCCTGATGGCGATATTTTCACATTGGTAAGCGTATATCTGTGAGATAAAGTTTTTAACCCGGATATCTTCCCAGCGGGTCTGAACCATGGGAAGATAGTCATCAAAATCATCTGAAAACTGAATCACCGCACCTGCATCCAGATAAAGGGTGATGTTGCTTTTTAAAATAATGGGGCCTGTAAAATAAGTTCCGGAAGGAAAAAACAAAGTACCGCCTCCTTTCCCGGCTAAACTGTCGATTAGTTGATTAATAATTCCGGTGCATTTGACATTTCCTCCGGAATCAGCTCCATATAACTTTACATTGGTCCACGTTGTTTGTGATTCCAGCTGAAAAGCCGACGCAAGGTAAATTAAAGCTATCAGATGTACTTTCATAAAAAATACGGCTATAAAATTCCATCTAAGGTAAATCCATTTATCTCAAAACAGGGTAGCAGAATTGTCGGATTTGGGGTGTTAAATTGTCATGAATCGCTTATTCCGGGTTTTAAATGGCCTTACACTTTTTTTTTCCTTATCTTTCTAATGTTGACAAATGATATTTATAATTTTGTCAATTGAGGGTTCCCTATGAGACAGCTATTTTATGCAATATGCCTGGTATGGTTGTTATTTTTGCCAGCCCGGATAAATGGACAATATATATTCCGGTTTGAACATATCGGAACCGAGGAGGGATTGTCTCAAAATACGGGCTCCAGCATATTGTTCGACAGCAAAGGATTTATGTGGATTGGCACCTGGAATGGTCTGAACCGGTATGATGGCTTTGCATTTAAAATATACAAAGGTCAATCGGAGAATTCCAAGATTTTTACCAACAACAGGGTGACTGATTTATGGGAGGATAATAAAGGCTTTATTTGGGTGGAAACCTATGACGGGTATTATCATTTCTTCAATCCGGTAAATGAAACATTTTCCACAATACCCCAATATGTGGATTATGTTGCCAATAGCGAAATCACATGTTTTCTGCAATATACCGATGATATTGTCATCCTGGGATCATCCGGTGCAGGAATCTTTATATTGCAGTATGACGAGGGGAAGGAAACTTATTCGGTCAGTCAATACATCGACAGGGGGAACTTTGCACTTTCCAACAACAGCGTCCGGTTTATATATGCCGATAAGAGCCGCAATCTCTGGATAGGAACCAAAAGGGGAATTAATTATTTATCATACAAAGATATTGAAAGAAAGCGATACAACTTTCAGCATCAATTCGTGAATTCAGCCTTTACTGCTGTTTGTGACGGAGGCAAGGACATCTGGTTCGGGACCGAGGAAGACGGAATATTTATATTTGACAGGACCACCGCTAAATACCGGTTCATTAACAGGCAAACAACACCTGAAATACCCTCTGAAAGGATCGCAATCCTGTACAAGACAAAAACCGGTAAGATCATTACCGGATTTACCGGGAAAGGCATTATGGTTTCCAACATTTTTGGAAAAAACTGGATCAGCGTGCCTTTTCATGGCAAAACACTTACCGGGGTTTACGAAGACCGGTATTTTCAACTTTGGCTTACTGCGGTTGAATTTGGAGTATCAAGATTGGATATCAACACATTAAAGTCGAAGTATTACGTGCTCACTCCTGAGGTGATCAAACATTTGACGGATCTTGAACGGCCGCAATTATACGAAGATAAGAACAATAATCTATGGATTGGTTTACATGGAGGAGGGCTTGCACTATATCAGAGAAAAAGTGACTCGTTTCAGTTCTTCAGGAATGATCCGAAAAATCCAAATTCCATTTCCTCTAATATTGTTCACTCCATAGCAGAGGACAATTCCGGTCAGCTCTGGCTTGGGACAGGCCAGTTTTTAGGAGGACTTGAAAAGGTAATCCTGGAAAATTCAGCCTTTACACACCAGCTGGTTGAAAAGGAACGTGAGGATATGCTGGATAATGTGGTCAGAGCCATCATGGAGGACAAAAATCAAAATCTATGGGTTGCCACAAAAGCAGGACGTGTTCATTTGTATAACAGTTCTCTGGAAAAAATCGCGATTTTCGATTCCCTGCCGGGCATTGGTAAGGAATCTGTGCGCAACAATACGTATTCATTGCTGAACGACTGCAAAGGATATCTATGGATTGGTTCAAAGGGAGATGGTTTGTCTGTAAGTACACAATCCATTCTGGATAAGCAGATCAATTATTCAAAACTCCGTTTCAAACGGTTTAAATTCTCTCCCGATGATTCCACCACCCTGGGAAATAACAATATCAATTCCATATGTCAGGATAGCGCATCCAACATCTGGATTGGAACATATGGAAACGGGCTGAGCCTTATTCAAAATCCGTATGGAAAAGATGTAAAATTTATCAGGATAAATGAGGAGAACAGCAATCTTTCAAGTAATCTGGTCAGGTACCTGCTGGTCGACAGGCAAGGTAACCTTTGGATTGCCACTGCATTCGGTTTGAATTTTCTGGATAAAGCCGATATAGAAAGGAAAAACTATCAGTTTACCAATTACTTCAGGGATCCTTCAGATAAAAACAGTCTCAGCTACAATGACGTTGTTCATCTTTTCGAAGATTCCAGGGGAAGGATCTGGCTGGGGACGTTCGGGGGAGGAGCAGACCTCCTGGAGATACGAAACGGGCAGAAAGGCACATTCAGGCACTTTACTTCTGAAAACGGGCTCAGCAATGACGTAATATTCGGAATTCTTGAAGACAATGAAGGTTCTATGTGGTTCAGCACTGAAAATGGACTGATTAAGCTGAATCCTGAAAACGGAGAGGTAGGGATCTACAATACGAATAATGGGTTAAATTTCAATAATTTTTCTGAAAACACCTGTTTCAAAAGGCAAGACGGGTCACTTTGTTTTGGCGGTTACATGGGATTTGAAGTTGTATATCCCGAAAACCTGATCCCTGAAAGGGTAAAGCCTCGTATTGAATTGACCGATTTCCAATTGTTCAATAAAGAGGTGCCTGTAAATCAGTCGGGGTCGCCCCTGGAAAAGAACATATCATTTACCGATAAAATAACGCTCAGGTACAATCAGTCGAGTTTTAGCATTGATTTTTCAGCACTGGATTTTCTGGATCCCGGGAAAATTAATTATTCCTATAAGCTGGATAATTTCGAAAATGATTGGAACAATGTTGGTAATCAGCATAAAGCGACTTATACAAATCTGTCCCCCGGACGATATGTTTTCAGGGTGAGATCATTAAAAAGCAACGCAATTGAGGGATCCGATGAGCGGACCTTAAATATCCGGATCCGGTCTCCCTGGTGGAAAACAATTCCTGCCTATCTGGTGTATCTGTTATTGGTTGCTGCGATTGCGATATCGGTATATAAAACAGCCTCCAGGTTAAGCCGTTACCGCAATGAATTACTTGTTGAGAAGAAGGTCAATGAAATGAAACTTCAGTTCTTTACTAACATCTCGCATGAAATACGCACGCCTTTGACACTAATAATTGGTCCCATCGAGGATATGCTGGCTGTGAACGGTATTTCCCCCAGGAACAGGACCCAGATGGAGATCATCCGCAAAAATGCCAAAAGAATGCTTTCACTGACAACGCAATTACTTGATTTCAGAAAAATCCAGAATAACAAGATGGTTTTAAAAATCAAGGAAATTGACGTTGTTGCCTTTACACGTGCAATTTTTGGGAGTTTCATTCCCCTCGCGGACCATAAGGGTATTCATTATACATTTCTTTCCGAAACAGATTCATTGATGATCTCCGCAGATCCTTCAAAACTGGATACCATCATTTACAATATTATTTCCAATGCCATAAAGTTCACGAACCAGGGGAAAAATGTTTCTGTTTCCATCCGCAACAATGACGCCAATAATTATATAGATATCTGCGTTTCAGATGAGGGTCCCGGCATACCGCAGAAAGATCTTTCCGATATTTTTACAAGATACAATATTCTGAGCAACAGAGATTTATCTGGAACGGGGATAGGATTGTCATTGTCCTATGAATTGGCAAAGCTCCACAAGGGTGACATTCTGATATCATCGGTTGAAGGGGAGGGTAGTACATTTACTATCAGATTATTAAAAGGCAACAGCCATTTGACAGAGTACTCCATGATACTGCCCGGAGAGAAAGAGCGTACTGAAGTTTATATCGAGCGCCGGGATGAATCGTTTGATGAAGTTATGCAGGAGGAAACCACAGGTTCAACGGATAATCCGGGGAACAGGCAGGTATTGCTGATCGTTGAGGACAACCAGGAGATACTTAACTATATTAGCCAGGCTTTAAAATCCTCATACTCGTGTGTTGGTGCAAAGAACGGTGAGGAAGGACTGCATATTGCCCGCAAAATCAATCCTGACCTTATTATCACAGATATTATGATGCCGGGAATGAATGGTATGGAAATGACGAGGATTCTAAAGGACGATTTCACTACATGTCACATACCGGTTATTATGCTTACCTCAAAAGTGGAAATGAGCGATCAGATTGCCGGCATCGAAACCGGGGCCGAGGCATATATCATCAAACCGTTCAATATGGATTACCTGAAAGCTGTGGCAAACAATCTTTTAAGTCAGAGAATTAAGGTTATAGCCCGTTATACAAGTAAAAAGGAACCGTCAGTTGAACCTGTCAGGATGGCCTCGAGAGACGATGAATTCCTTAAAAGGATTGTGTCTTATGTTGAAGAAAACTACGAAAGGGATTTCTCCATTGATGAGATTGCAGCGTCATGCTGTGTCGGCCGGACGGTGTTTTATAATAAGGTAAAAGGACTGACCGGTTTGGGTCCTCTTGAATTTTCAAGGAAAATAAAACTGAAGATTGCAGCCCGGTTGCTGGAGAATGGGTATAATGTATCAGAAGCGGCCTATAAAACAGGTTTCTCGGATGTGAAATACTTCAGCAGGCAGTTTAAAAGCTTGTTTGGTTTTTCACCCAGCAAACAAAAGACTTGAAAATCGACATCAATTCAATGGATCAACAGGGAGACCCATGCAAAACAGGTCTTCCTTGCCATATTGTTAATCCATAAATTAATTTTCCGATAACATAGGATTTTCATAATTGATCTTCTGTTTCAGTTCGAAATCATATAAAGTTAGTATTCGCAACCGATAATAGGATTCCCAATAATTTTCTATAGAAGTGATATAATCCCGTTTTGCGCTTTCGCGCTCAGAAAGTGAAATGTTCAGATCGGTTATGCTGATTTCACCACTCTGGAATTTCTTAAGGGCGATCTGGTAACCATTTTCAGCAACTTTATCTGCTTCACTAGCAGTGTTAAGCTGATCTTTCAGCAGACCGAACTGTTCCACCTGGACAATCACTCCGCGCTCAAAATCAGAGATATCTCTTTCAACATCAAAAAGTACCAGGTCACGCCTGGATTCGGCCAGTTTGACCGTTGAAGTCGACCGGCCCCAGTCGAGTATAGGTATGCTCATAGAGAGCCTGGCCGTTCGCTGTTTTTCCGGATTTTCATACACTGCCCCATAGGTGGGGGCACTGTTGGATACCCCAAAGCTACCTATAAGGGTGGCACTCAGACCGGTGCTTCGTTTGGCCTTTACCAGGTCCCGGTCGGCTTCAATCAGTCGCCTTTTAAAAAGGGGTGTTTCTTTACGATTTGATCTGGCCTCTTCCAGTGCCTTTTCAGGATCAATTTCAAAGAGGATCATATCCAAGGGAACCATTAGTTCAATGAGTTGATCCTGCGGAAGATTGGTATAGGATTTAAGTTCAAAGTCAGCATTTTTAAGTTCCATACTGGATTTGTTCAGTGCCTTTTGGGCGTTCAGAACGGAAAGCCTTATCCGGGAGAAGTCATTTTCCGAAATTTTTCCGAGTCTTCGTCTGACTTCGGCAATCCTGAGGTTGTCCTGACTGTTTTTGAGGTTGTTGGCAGCCAGCGTGTAATTGGTCTGGATCTGAAGGTATCTGAAAAAGCGCTGGGTTGCCTGTAATGCAATTTCCTCAACCGATTCAATGAAATCTTTCTGGGCTTCTTCGTATACCAGAGGTTCGGTTTTTTTTGACCATTTCATATAATTATACGCAAATATTGGCTGATATAATCCAATTTGAAAGGGACTTCCTGAAAACTCAACTGAATTTTTGATGAAATCCTGCATGCGGTAAATGTTGGTAGCGGCATATATTGAGGTTCCGGTCTGGGGAATGGACTGGCTCAGGGAAACCTGGGCCGATGTCTGTGCCTGGGAGACCTGCTTGAACTCAATGCTTCCATCGGGTTGTACTACAGGGCTGGTGGTGTGGGAGTAATTGGGAAGGTCACCATTCAGTGTCAGCTGGGGCCGGAAACTGGTTTGGAAGTTCTTCCAGCGCCAGTAATAGTTCACGTTTGTATTCTGAACATATTTCACCGAGGCCGACTGGAGGATGGCCAGATCAATGACGTTTCTCAGGCTGAGCGAAAGCTTCATTGAATCGTGTGTCTGGCCGATCAGGGACAAATGTAGGCAAAACACAAGCGACAATAGGCGAATTCTTCTGGATATCATGGTTACCGGTCTTTATAGTTCCTCAAAATCTACTTCTTTCCTGTGTCTGAAGGGGGAGACATCAGAAACAACTACCCGGTCGCCCGGATTCAGTCCGGATTCCACTTCGATATAATCGGTGCCAATCAGTCCCGTTGTTATCGTTGTTCTTACAGCCTTTCCTTCCGCAACCACGTAAACGTCCTGATGTCTGGACCTGTTAAAGGCCGACCCCTGTTCAAGCCTAAGAACACTGTCCCTTCGCTGCGTTACGATCATCAGTTCCAATTCGAGATTGGGAACGAGTTGTCTGAAATGGCTGGTGTCGAGAAAGACGTCAAAACTGACCTTCTTGTTGTTAATCACCGGCGAAACATTACCAATCTTGCCCTTTAACCGCACATTTTCCATGATGGCATAAACCTCTCCCCCGGTCTTTAAATTTTCCAAATATTTATTCTCAGCAGAACCCATGATCTTGTAAGTGGAAAGATCGGACATCTTTACCAGCAGCTTATCGGTTTCCACCCGTTCGCCCACATTGGCATACACACCAAGGACGATGCCATCCGAGGGAGCCCTGATACTCAAACGGTTTAAAACGGACATTTTTGCTTCAAGTTCTTTCTGCTTAATGTCGATCTGTAATTGTAATCCACGTTCATCAGCCTCAAGTTGCCGGAGACGGATAGAGTTTTTCTCCTTGATCATTTTCAGATCTTTTTCAGCCAGCAACAACTCCTGTTTGGTTTGCTCGTGCAGGGCAGGAGATATACCTCCAACCTTGAGCAGTTGCTCCTGATCGGCAATCTCTGTTTTCAATGAATTAATCTTCAGATTCTTAACCTCGGCATTATAATCCAGGTCTACGCGGATGCTGCGTGAATTCAGACGGTTTTTCTGTAAATCGTTTTCCATAACCCCAAGCTGATCCCTGAGGTTATCGATTTCCCGGGTCAGCGTTTTCGGATCCAGGGTCATGATGATATCTCCCTTTTTGACCTGACTTCCCGGTGTATGGTGAATAGAGGAGACCACACTGGAGGAGGGGCTTAACAACAGTACTTCATTTTCGGGATTTACAATTCCACTGGCAGGTACCGACAACACTACCGGTCCGCGATCCACACCACAAATCTGATAGTTTTCAGGATCAGGCGAAGGGGACTTAAGAAACCTGATGAACAGGAAAACAACAAGTGCCAATATAGCCAGAAAAATAGTGGCAACCGCAAGTCTTTTTTTGTTCATATACTGTAGTTTATTGAAATTCAATTAAGACAAGAAATCAGGCAGGAACTGCAAAAATAGCATTTCAACCGATTTTTGCAAAACCGGCACCGGCCTTTTCAATTCAGGTTGCCTGCGATCTTTTTCCCATGGAACTCTTCAGCAGGGATAAGTCTTTGCAAAACGGGAAGATTTGCATGGGTGACTTTACCTGCTGTTATAACTATAATTTTGCCTTGAGACTTCCCAATCATCTCTGTTAATGTTTCAGCCCCTTCCAGGGCTGTAGGAGCACCTCCGGAAGAAAGCACCCGATGTACAAGGCCGGAATCACGGAGCCTGATAAATTCCTTCCTGATATCGTACGCTTCATCCAAGGCTTTGTGAAAGGTAATCTGCATATTACCAGCTAGTTTCACAAGGTGCAGCAGGGCAGCCATGTCTACCTCCCCTGCAGGATTGAGCAGTCCGATTGCTATTCCATCGGCACCCAGGGCCTTGCATGTTTTGATGTCCCTGGCCATGATTTCCATTTCAACAGGTCGGTAAACAAAATTGCCGCCCCGTGGGCGTATCATTACCATCACCGGAATATTCAGGTATTTTTTGCAGGCATGGATGGTGCCCGCCGAAGGCGTTGTTCCCCCGACAAAAAGGTTCTCACAAAGTTCAATCCGGTCAGCACCAAGCTCCTGTGCTCTCAATGCCTGGGTAAAACCTTCAACACATGCCTCTTTTATTAACCTTTCCATTTTTTCACTGTTTCACTGTTCCAAGAAAATCCGCTACCAAAAAATTACTCCCTGTTATAACAATCAGATCTTCATCCTCAGCATTCCTTGTTACCGCGTCATAAGCTTCTCTGACACTGCCATAGGTTCGTCCCCTGAGTCCGTATTGCAGTGCCACTGCTGCGAGTTCTTTTTCATTCATGGTGCGTGGTACCGCAAGTCGGGTGAAATAGTAATCTGCTTTGTACGGCATATACTTCAGAATCTCATGAATATCCTTATCATTGACAAATCCCAATAAAAGATGCAGGCGTTTATAAGGTGTTTCCGAAACCTGCTGCAATACCTGTTTAATACCATCGGCATTATGCGCAGTATCACAAACCACAGTCGGATTTCGCCGGACAATCTGCCATCTGCCCGATAATCCGGTGTTGGTTATTACATTTCGTATGCCGGCGTAAACATTCTTTTCGGTGAATTTGATTCCTGCCTGTTGAATCTGATCGAGGGAGGCGAGAAGAGTGACTGTATTTTTCCGCTGGTAATGTCCAAGCAAGCCACATTTAAGATTCGGAAAATGTATTTCTCCGTTTTTTTTCATATTAAATACCTGGAATCCGTCAGCCGAAACCAGGCTGTATTCGATCCTGTATACTTCATCAGCAAAATGCAGCGTCGTCTTCATCGAATCGGCAACCCGTTGGAATACAGGCAGGGTTTGCGGCTGTGTTTCACCGATTACAACCGGGGTTCTGGTTTTAATTATGCCGGCTTTTTCAAAGGCTATCTTTTCGATAGTATCCCCAAGTATTTCAACATGATCTTTGCCAATATTGGTGATTACCGACAATAACGGTGAAATAATATTGGTAGCATCGAGCCGTCCACCTAGTCCGACCTCGATTACCGCAATGTCAACCTTATTTTTGACAAACCAGGTAAAAGCCATAAAAACCGAGATCTCAAAAAAGGAAGGATTAAAAGTCCCGAAAAAGGATTTATGTGTGTGGATAAATTCCATTACGAATTTCTTGCTGATCTGCCTGCCGTTTACCTTGATACGTTCCCTGAAGTCAAGCAGGTGCGGGGAGGTGTATAAGCCGGTTTTATACCCTGCCTCCTGGAGAACCGAAGCCAGCATGTGGGAGACAGATCCTTTACCATTGGTGCCTGCAACATGAATTGTGGCGAAGGCTTTGTGAGGATGGTTGAAATATTCATCCAGTTTGAGTGTATTGTCAAGTCCGGTGCGGTATGCAAGCTTTCCAATGCGCTGGTACATCGGAAGCTGCTCCATCAGATAGGCCAAGGTTCCGGAATAATTCATAGTCGGTTGAATATGGCTTCAAGTACTTCCATGGCAGGTGTTGATAATTATTAATAAACCCTGGGTGATTTTAGACAAAAATACAATAGTTTGCGTTGTTTCTAAAAGGACTGAATTTTTGTTTGTTGTTGTTTAATCATTTTCTCTCATGGCGCTAAAGAAAAAGAAAGTATTCGTACTTGATACCAATGTTCTTCTGCATGATTACAGGTGCATTTACAATTTCCAGGAAAACAACGTGATCATTCCCATAACTGTACTGGAGGAGCTTGATAAATTTAAAAAAGGCAATGATATTATTAATTATCATGCACGTGAATTCACCCGTGAACTGGATAAACTTTCCGGGGATAAACTATTTAACGGCGGTTTACCACTGGGGAAAGGCCTAGGCAAGTTAAGCATCGAATTGGGCAAGCCTTTTTCGGGTGCCATGCAGGTTTCATTTCCGGAAAACACCCCTGATCACCGGATTCTGGCCATTGCTGATCATGTTTATCGCAATAGTCCTGATAAATCAGTAATCTTTATCAGTAAGGACATCAATCTGCGCATGAAGGCCAAATCAATCGGTATCATGGCGCAGGATTATGAAACGGATAAGGTCAGGAATATTGACGAGATCTACAGGAGTGTCAGCACACTTGAAGGCCTTGACGACCGGCTGATCATGAAAATGTATGAGAACCCGGAAGGGATTCCGGTAGGCGATTTTAAACTTCCTGTTAAGCCAACCGCAAATCAGTATTTTATTTTTAAAGGGAATACATCCAGTGCCCTGGCACATTATGATCCTAAATCAGGCATGATCAACCGGGTTATTAAGCAGAAAACATACGGCATAGAACCCAGAAATGCAGAACAGACCTTTGCACTTGACGCACTTTTGCGGGATGAGGTCCAGTTGGTTACCTTAACGGGGAAAGCCGGAACTGGCAAAACACTCCTGGCATTGGCCGCGGCTTTGCAGCAAAGGCAGAAATTCACACAAATCTTTCTGGCCAGGCCGATTGTTCCGCTTGCCAATCGTGACATCGGTTTTCTACCGGGAGACGTCAAAGAAAAGATTGGTCCTTATATGCTTCCGTTGTTTGATAATCTCGATGTCATTAAAAACAAATACGCACAGACCAGTAAGGAATTCCAGAAGATCGAGGAAATGCTTACAACCGAAAAACTAATCATTACACCATTGGCATATATAAGGGGCAGAAGCCTTTCCAGAATATTTTTCATTGTGGATGAGGCGCAGAATCTGACCCCTCATGAGGTTAAAACAATCATCACCCGGGCCGGTGAAGAGACCAAGATGGTGTTTACCGGTGATATCGAACAGATTGATTCACCTTACCTGGATGAGAAATCCAACGGATTGAGTTACCTGACAGATAAAATGATCGGTCAGGATTTGTTTGCACATGTGAATCTGGTTAAAGGGGAAAGGAGTTATCTTGCTGAACTTGCAAGTCATTTATTGTAATAGTTTTTAAGCGCTTCGGGAAAACTGGGAACAAGTGTGGATAATATGAATTACATTTGTGTCTGTTCCAAAAGATTTTTATATGAAGCCATTAAAAGTTTTACATATTGTAAGGCATGCTAAATCATCCTGGGACTATAGTGATGTTGCAGACATCGACAGGTCACTGAAATCAAAGGGCATTAAAAATGCCTATGAGATATCCCGGAAACTTAAATTAAAAAACCTGGTACCGGAAAAGATCATTTCCAGTCCGGCGGACAGGGCATTACACACTGCAGTAATATTTGCAAGGGTTTTCGGGTATTCACCGGGTAATCTGTTGATCAGTGAAATCTTGTATGAAACAGCAACAGAAAAAGTCCTTGAACTGATCAAGGATACCGGTGATGAATACAATTCCCTCATGATATTCGGGCACAATCCTGACGTGACGGCACTGACAAATCATTTTATAAAAACTCCCATTGATAATGTTCCCACATCAGGTACGGTTACCTTGAAATTCAACTCCCCAAGCTGGAAAACCATTGATCGAAAGAACCTGGAAGGGCATACTTTTCATTTTCCCAACAAAGAAGAATAGTACCTGAAACCTCCCCGAAGACGATGAAGCAGCCCAAACTTATACATCGGGAAATCAGCTGGCTTTCTTTCAATGAAAGGGTGTTACAGGAGGCGCAGGATATTGATGTGCCTTTAATAGAGCGAATTAAATTTCTGGGTATTTTCTCCAATAATCTCGATGAATTTTTTAAGGTCAGGGTTGCTACTATCAAGCGAATGATTGATTATCAGCAAGGATCCAAGAAAATCGAAGGGGAAAAGCCCAAGAAGCTGATGTCGATGATTCAGAAAAAGGTTCTGATGCTTCAAAACAAATTCGAATATACTTTCCGAAACATCGTTAATGAACTTGAGCAAAGAGGCATACTGATAATCAATGAATTGGAGCTAAATGCCTTGCAGGCAGAATTTGTAAAGGATTATTTCGATAAGCATATTTTTCCGGTACTTTCCCCGATTGTTTTGAGTAATGTCGACAGTTTTCCCTACCTGAAAGATAAATCGATTTACCTTATAGTGAAACTGAGCAGCACCGAACCTGACGTAAGTACTGATTATGCCCTGATAGAAATTCCAACCAATCTGTTGCCCCGTTTTATAGTGCTTCCGTCTGAAACAGACAAGAAATTCATCATTCTGCTGGAAGATGTCATCCGGTATTCACTCGATGATGTATTTGCCCTGTTTAAGTTCGATATTTTTGAGTCGTGGATCATCAAACTCACACGGGATGCCGAACTGGATATGGATAACGATATTTCAAAAAGCTTCCTGGAGGTGATCTCCAAAGGACTTAACAGCCGCAAAACGGGTCAACCGGTACGGTTTGTCTTTGATAATGCAATTTCCAAGGATCTGCTTGATTTTATTGTAGATAAGCTAAACCTGGATGAAGATAATAACCTGATCCCGGGAGGGCGGATTCATAATTTCAAGGATTTTATGAGTTTCCCGAAAATCGGTGGTCCTGAACTTGTTTATAGCAGTGACTTGCCCTTGGCTCATCCTCTTATTAAAAAGCATAAGAGCATCATTGGGGTCATGGCAAAAAAGGATATCATGCTTCATGTTCCTTACCAGGATTTCAACATATTCGTGCGATTGCTGCAGGAGGCATCCATTGATCCGAAAGTAACCGGGATATGCCTTACCATTTACAGGGTATCGAAGAATTCCAAAGTGGTCAATGCCCTCATCAACGCAGCCAGAAACGGCAAAAAAGTATTTGTGGTAATTGAGTTGCAGGCCAGGTTTGATGAAGAAGCCAATATTTACTGGTCACGCAAGCTGGAGGAAGTAGGCGCCAAGGTAACATTTGGTTTGCCAGGTCTCAAAATACACGCTAAATTGCTGAATATTGCAAGAAAAGAAGGAAGCAAGACAGTGAATTATGCCTGCGTAAGTACAGGTAATTTTCATGAGGGGAATGCCTTGGTGTATTCGGACCTTTTCCTTTTTACGTCTGATAAAAGGATAACTTCTGAAGTGAGACGTGTTTTTGACTTCTTTGATACCCCTTATAAGAATTTCACCTATAAGAATCTTATCAAGTCACCGCTTTATTTAAGGCGTAAGATGTACCAACTGATAGACAATGAGATAAAAAATGCAAAATCCGGGAAAGACGCCTATATTATTCTTAAACTAAATAGTCTGGTTGATAATGAAATAATTAATAAGCTCTACCAGGCGAACGACGCAGGTGTCAAAATCAAGCTCATCATCAGGGGGATCTGTTCTCTTAAACCGGGTGTTCCCGGATTAAGCGAGAATGTAGAGGCCATCAGTATTGTAGACAAATACCTGGAACATTCGAGAATCCTGATTTTCTGCAATGGGGGCAATGAATTGTATTATATTACTTCGGCTGACTGGATGACACGAAATCTTGACCGTCGTGTTGAGGTTGCCTGTCCGATATTTGACAAGGATGTGCAACGCGAACTGCGAGATATGATCAGTATGCAGATGAAAGATAATGTTAAAGCAAGGATCATTAATGCTGTTCAGGATAACACCTATGTCCACGCGGATGGTGAGGGGAAAATCAGGTCGCAGGCAGAATTGTACAAGTACTACCTGAATTTGGTGGTGCAGGCCGATCAATAAAAATAAACCTATAATATGGATTATCAGGCAATATGCAAGGCGACGCGGGAAATCGCTTATGAAGCAGGCAACTATATTTTTGGAAGGATAAAAAGCATTTCCATGAATGAAGTTGAAGTCAAGGGAATGCACAATTTTGTGACTGAGGTTGATAAATCAGCGGAAGCCATGATCATTGACAGGCTTCAATTGCTTGTGAAAGATGCAGGTTTCATAGCGGAAGAAGGTACTTTACAAACCAGGGGTGAGCGGTATAACTGGATCATTGATCCGCTTGACGGCACTACGAATTTCATTCACGGGGCACCTCCGGTGGCGGTGAGCATTGCCCTTACGGAAGATAATATACCGGTTGTGGGTGTTATCTATGAAATCTGGCTGAAAGAATCCTTTTATGCGTGGAAAGGAAGTGCATCCTATCTTAATGATTCTGAGATCAGGGTATCCGAGATAGCAGAAGTGAAAGATGCACTGATAGCCACCGGATTTCCTTACTACAATATCGATCGTTATGACGGGTTCATGAATACCATTAATCATTTTTTTCTCCATACTCATGGGGTCAGACGTATGGGATCTGCTGCAACTGATCTTGCGTATGTGGCATGCGGGCGCTATGATGGTTTCTACGAGTATAACCTAAGCCCCTGGGATGTTGCTGCAGGTGCGCTCATAATAACCCAGGCAGGTGGTAAAGTAACTGATTTCGGCGGAGGGGGTAACTATTTATTCGGACGTGAAATTGTTGCTGCCAATGATCGCATTCATCAAGCATTTGTAAATGATGTGGCCCGCTTTATGAAACCTTAACCAATCCCGGCCTGTTAAAATGACCATACTCCTTTATTATCTCCTGTTTGGCTTTACGTGGTTGGTTTCCCTGATACCTTTCTGGTTATTGTACCGGATTTCGGATCTTTTATACCTGATTACCTATTACCTGGTGCGATACAGAAAAGAAACAGTCTTGGAAAATCTGAGAAATTCTTTTCCTGAAAAGTCGAATCCTGAAATTAAACAGCTGGCCAAAGCTTATTACCTGCACTTTTGTGATTTTATGCTGGAATCGTTAAAGTGTATCCGCATACCTGCCAGTGAACTTGATAAACGGATTAAACTTTTAAATCCCGGTTTACTCAGGGAACTGAGCGTTGAAGGAAAAAACTTTGCTTTGGTTTCAGCCCATTACGGCAACTGGGAGTGGCTTAATTATTTGCCATTAAAAATGGAGCATGATTTGCTGATTATTTTCCGTCCGCTAAAGAACAAAGCGGTCAACAGATTATCCTATTATATGCGTACGCGGTTTAATGCCAAATTGATACCCATGGAGAGCATTTACCGGCATGGTTTGAAGGACAAAGCGGAGATGAAGAAGTTTTCGATCTGGTTTCTGGCTGATCAGCGACCGCCGCGGATCAGCAGATTCTGGACCAGGTTTCTCAATCAGGAAGCGCCGTTTTTCGAAGGGGCGGAAAAAATTTCCAGGAAGCTCGGACTGGCAGTTGTTTTTTTAGATATTCAAAAGGTTCGTCGGGGATATTATGAAGTAACCCTGAAAAAGCTGTTTGACAATGCGGCACTTACTGGTGAAAATGAAGTCACTCTATCCTGTGTGAATGAAATGGAACGTGAAATCATTCAAAAGCCTGCATACTGGTTATGGTCTCACAAGAGGTTTAAACACACGCGACCTGAAAATATTAAGCTCATTGCCTCATGACAAAGGTTGCCGTTGTAATCCTGAACTGGAACGGCATGCATTATTTGCAGCAATTCCTTCAATCGGTCTGTCAGCATTCTGATTTACCGGGTGCTGAAGTTATTGTTGTTGATAATGGCTCCAGCGATGATTCGGTCAGATTTCTCAAGGATAAATATCCCTCTGTTCGGATTATTGAATTTGAACACAACTATGGATTTGCCATGGGTTATTACATAGCCTTAAAACAGATAGAGGCCAAATACTATGTTTTACTCAACTCGGATGTTGAAGTGACGCCAGGCTGGCTGGTTCCCCTGTACAATACCATGGAGGCCAATCCGGATATCGGATCCTGTATGCCTAAGCTGCTGGCCTTTGACCGTAAAGAGTGTTTCGAATATGCCGGGGCGTCAGGAGGATATATTGACCGATTCGGTTATCCGTTTTGCAGAGGTCGGATACTGAGTGTGATTGAAAAAAACACCGGACAGTATGATGATTTCAGAACTATATTTTGGGCATCGGGCGCCTGTATGTTCGTAAGAGCAGAAGCATATACAAAAGCGGGCGGACTCGACGGGGAGTTTTTTGCCCATATGGAAGAGATTGACCTGTGCTGGCGCATGCACCGGGTAGGCTTTAGCAGCGCAATTGTTCCGCAATCAACCGTGTATCATGTGGGAGGCGGCACACTTCCCAACAATACACCCCGCAAATTGTATTTGAATTACCGCAACAATTTATTCCTTCTGTTTAAGAATCTTCAGGTTTCTCAGCTTGTTCCTGTGATACTGATCCGGCTGCTCCTGGATGGACTATCCGCCATGGTATACCTGTTCAGCGGTTCGGGCAGGTTCTTCATTGCCGTTGTCAGGGCTCACCTGGCCTTTTACAGAAGAATTCCCCTCCTCATAAAACTGAGAGGACAGCTGAAGGGTAAAATTCGTACAGGCAAAATCGGTGATATTTACCCCGGAAGTATAGTCTTTGAGTTTTTTATCAGGCGCAAACGCTATTTCAGTGAGCTGGGATGGTGAATCCCGAATATGCCGTCAAGTTGTGCCCTTATAGTCAATGACATTGACAGATCTGTTATTCCGGGCAGAAAGTGAAATGAGAACTGTACCCTGCCTTCGATATTGGGTGTTACAAGCTGATAGTACACATCGGCCCTGCTGTAAAAATCGGATTTATAAAATCCGTCTCCCGAAGTGATCACCTGACTTTCGCCTGAATACACAGTCCCATGCAATCCAAATCCTTTGTAGACAGCTTCCAGTTCGGCTATAAAACCAAAAGGGAACCTGAAATCATACATGCTTCTGATCCTGTCATAAGAACCCAGGAAGCCTGCACTAATGGTCAGCGAATCCAGGCCGGTGACTGAAGCCATGTCTAGTCCAGGCATCACGGTAAACCCTGCATTATCCCTGATCCGTTCGACACTGTCATGGCTATGTGAATGAGCCAGATGCGTCATAATAAAATGATGCTGATAGATCAGGATGCCATGTTTCGCAAATCCCGACATTCCAAGCAGAAAGGTTTCTCTTTTCAGATCGGATTGTCTGCTGGTCCAGTCGATCCAAATATTATGACGGAAACCGGGGGTACTGTAATCAATCAGAATGCCTTCCGTATTGGGCCTGTAATATCGGAATGTATCAGTCATAAGCGCCAATGGCATTATAATTCTGTTTACACGCGGAAATGCACCGATTAAGAGACCGAGGTTTTTAAAACGGCCGCTATAATATGCAGTAATATCCGGTGCTATCCATTCACCTTTGCTTCCGAATTCATAAAGGTAATCCAGGCCGGCCATGATCCGGCTGCCTTCATTGAAAGCATAACCAGCCTCTCCGTATACCCTTGACCCGAAAATGGTCTGATCATCCACATATTCATTAAAGTACTCGCGGTTATCGAAAAATCCAAAATAGCCCATTTTATAAAGAAATTTCTGAGAATGGGCAGACAGGGAGAATACCAGTATTAGGACGCTTAATATCAAATATTTATGATTTCTTTTCATCATGTAGGCCCTTGGTATTGGTCCAAAAGTAACAATATCCTTTACACCAAATCAAACCTATCGCTAAAAAAAGTGCAGGTTAAGGGTTACTTTTTAGGATCTCACGGTATTAAAGGTGACCTAAAAACAATTACTCATGAATCCTTTCAAATACCCAAATTCTGAGACCTATGAAATCCGAAATGCCCCATCCGGTTTTCAACTGGAAAGGAAAGAGAATCCTTATTGTAGAAGATGATTATGTCAATTACCTTTATTTTCATGAAATATTGTCGGGAGCCAATGCCTGTCTGATTCGCGCCGTTTCCTTGAAGGAAGCATTTGACATGATTACATCGGTAATCCGTTTCGACCTGCTGATCATCAATACAAGCCTGCCCGGCAATGAAAACTGCCGTTCCATAAAACGAATGAAAATGCTATGGCCTGATATCCGCATTATAGCCATTGCCGGTTGTGACTGCAATGGAAGAAACAGAAATTGCTATCAAGCCGGTTGTGATACCCTGATTAATCAACACATTGATTGCAATGAAATGATGAGTGTCGTAGATGAGTTGTTTTCCAGTTTGGCCTGAATTGAATCAGGCGGTCGGATGTTTAAACAACGGTGGATTTCCGGAGGCCAGCTTTTCAAGCAGGTCTAATTCAGCTGTAGTTACCGGTTTGAAATCACGTGCCACTTCCACTGCTTTCCAGAAAAACCCGGCATCTCCCGGAGGAACAGCTGCAGTGACATCCTTGGATAAAGTATACCGCAAGGCAAGGCGGGCTAGTTCATCATCCTGAACCGGCCGATACCAAACATTCTTGTAGGGTTTTTTTTCGCCCTCTTTCAGTAAGGTATGTGCCATGGCTTTTAGGGCAAGTATTCCCATACCTTTCGATTTGGCCGTTTCATAGACCTGAGGTCCAAAATCACCGTTGTTCCAGCAATTGAAATTGATGGGGAACAGGATCGTATCGAAGTCAAATTTTTGCATGGCCAGCAGGGCTGCGTCAACTGAATGAGCTGAGAATCCAAGGAATCTGACTTTCCCTTGCTGTTTGGCCCTGGTAAAAACTTCCATGGCCCCGCCAGCACCAAATACTTTCTCAACATCATCCGTCGAACTTAATGCATGAAGCTGGTAGAGATCAAAATGGTCAGTATTGAAAACAGACAGGGATTCATTAAGTTGTTTTTCAGCACCTGATGCATCCCTTTCAGCTGTTTTGCAGGCCAGGAAACACCGGTCACGATAAGATTTCAGAGCAGGTCCCAGTTTACTCTGTGCATTCCCATATGAAGGTGCAATGTCAAAGTAATTGATACCGGCATCGAATGCCTTGGCGACCAGTTCGTTGGCGTATTCCTGCGGAAAATCGTTCAACATGATACCACCAAAGCCAATTATTGACAAATTCTCACCGGTTTTCCCGAGGGATCTCCTGGGAATACCTTCACCATCCGTCAGGTTTGGCTTGTCAAATGATGATAATCCTATAGCCAAACCACCAAGCGTAGCATTTTCAATGAATTTACGGCGTTTCATAGAAGTCGGTTTTAATGTTCAATCAAATTTACAACAAACCGACATCAAGTTGAAAGAATTTACCGGCAAATATCAGATTATTCCGTGATCAATCATGGAATTGGCAACCTTCAAAAACCCAGCTATATTGGCACCTTTCACATAATCAATGTATCCGTCGGCGCGCTTGCCGTTTTTTACACACGACTCATGTATTGCACCCATGATCTCATGCAGTCGCTTATCAACTTCATCAGCAGGCCACCGCAGCTTCATGGCATTTTGCGTCATCTCCAGTCCGGATACACCAACACCTCCTGCATTGGCTGCTTTACCGGGCGCAAACAGCAAACCGTTTTTCTGAATAATTTCAATGGCTTCCGGAACCGAGGGCATGTTGGCCCCCTCACAAACGCAAGTGCAGCCATTTTTCACCAGGGTTTGCGCATCTTTTTCATCAAGCTCGTTTTGCGTGGCGCAGGGCATGGCAATATCACACTTTACTTCCCAGGGATGCCTGTCTTTTACAAATACGGCGCTTTTGAATTTTCTGGCATAAGGTTCGATAATATCTTCATTGGATGACCGGAGTTCGAGCATGTAATTGATCTTCTCACCCGAGATGCCTGCTTCGTCATAAACATAACCATCGGGACCAGAGAGTGTTATGACTTTAGCACCCAAATCATTCAATTTTCTAGCAGCACCCCAGGCGACGTTTCCAAAACCCGATACGGCGGCTTTCTTTCCGGCAAGCTTTTCATTCCGGGTGCCCAGCATTTCCTGCGCAAAGTAAACAGCGCCAAACCCGGTAGCCTCCGGTCTTATAAGGCTTCCACCCCAGTTTACGCCTTTTCCGGTAAGCACTCCGGTGTAGGTATTGGTAAGCTTCTTGTACATACCATATAAAAACCCTATCTCACGCGCGCCTACTCCGATATCTCCTGCAGGTACATCAGTCTCTGGTCCTATGATCTTCCAAAGCTCAAGCATGAATGCCTGGCAGAAGCGCATGATCTCATTGTTGGATTTGCCTTTTGGCTGAAAGTCCGATCCGCCTTTACCGCCGCCAATGGGAAGTGTGGTTAGGCTGTTTTTAAAAATCTGTTCGAATCCCAGGAATTTAAGAATGCTCAGGTTTACACTGGGGTGAAACCGCAAACCACCTTTATAAGGCCCGAGGGCATTATTGAACTGTATGCGGTATCCGCGATTAACATGGACATTGCCTTCGTCATCAACCCATGGGACTTTAAAGGTCAATACCCTGTCGGGTTCTACTAATCGTTCAATAATACCTGATTTTTCAAATTGCGGATTCCGGTTATACACTTCGGCAATTGATTCCAGAACTTCGCGTACGGCCTGTAAATATTCTACTTCTCCCGGGTTTCTCCGTTCAAGATCCTGAATTACTTGATTGACTTCCATGATTGTATTTTTAAGTAATAGTAAAGTTGGGGAATAGTTTACAACTGTACTATGACAAATGTTTTATTGGCCTACAACCTTTACAACTCCTACAACCTTTACAACTTTCTTCAATCAATATGACCGATGCTTTGTCTTTAATGCGTCCAGAATTTCATGACGGGAAGGGATCGAAGACAGTGTTCCCGAACGGGAAGCTGATATAGCGGCCGCAGCATTGGCGAAAAGAACAGCCTCATAAAAGTTCTTGCCTTCAGCAAGTCCGACTGCCAGGGTTCCGTTAAATACATCGTTCACCACCGATGCGTCAAGTGAGCTCATCCTGAAACCCGGGACATGCTCGGCACCGCCATTGTCAATGACCATGGCACCTTTTGATCTGAGTGTGATGATGACCCGGTCCAGTCCCCTTTCAAGCAGGATTCTTCCGGCCAGTTCAGCCGAGCGTTCATCGGTAATTGTAATACCGGTAAGTATTTCAGCCTGGGACGCATCGGGGGTGAGTATGGATATTGATTTGAGCAGTTCATCGCTTACCGGAAGGGCGGGAGAGGGGTTCAATATTACCCGGACACCTGATGACCGGGCAGTACTTGCGGCAAACCTGACAGTTTCCTTGGGAATATCCAGTTGCAACAGCACAACATCAGCCGAAATTATGGAATCCTTTGCCTGGGTTATGTCATTCTCAGAAAGATTGCTGTTGGCACCCGGGGTAACCGTTATCCCTGATTCTCCGTGGGCATTGATCACAACCGATGAAATTCCGGATGCCAGAGCACAATCTCTGATCAGGAAGGTTGTATCGATTTCTTCCTCCTGCAGTACTTTCATCACCTGTTCTCCAAAAATGTCATCACCTGTTCGTGCTATAAAAACAACTTTTCCACCTGACCTGGCTGCTGCAATGGCCTGAATTAGGCCTCTTCCTCCGGGTGATATGCTGAATGAACTTCCCAGTATTGTGTCACCAGCCGCCGGAATGACGGGGGCCGTGAAGATCATTTCTGTGTTGGTGCTCCCGATTACTGTAATTTTCATGATGAAATGTATTTACCTTATTCAAATATACAATTTTCGCAAGACTTGCCCCAGAATGCAGAAGACTAAATAGATACACGGGATTATTTGATCGGTTCAATATCATCCAGGAATACCTGCCAGATGGTTAATGATTTTTCTTCTCCGAACTGTTTCGTGGTTTGGATTAATTTAATTTTTGTCAGTATTTGATACTTGCTGATCAGAACGGTATCTTTCCCTTTTACAGCGATAATACTGATGTCACTTTTTAATTTGCCGGTATACTGGGCCAAACTATCCAGGTGCAGGGGTATATAAAGGATGTGGTCGGATATATGAAACCGGAGGGACTCATAGGAGGAGGCATCCAAATAATTCAACACTCCGGCAAGGCTGGGTTGGTAATTGATGATGTCATTTTCGAGAGAAAGATGAATATGATTATTCTTTTTATAAAAAAGCCTATAAATCATATCTTTAACTTGTTGTTTAAACAAAGTATCCGTTTGTCTGTCGGAATAAAGGCTCAAATAATCTGCGAAATCCGTTAGTTTTTGCCCGGCCTTTTCTCCAAAAGCTATCAACTTGCCCTCGACAAGGTAGGCAGATTCAAATTCGCTTTCAATTTCATGTTGCAAAACAGCTTGTTTTGTCTCCGGGTTTTCAAAGTCCATGCCAGTTTCAGGTTCACAGGTTTTGGATGTCAACAGAAAGAATCCTGTAATGATGAGTATAATATGTGTATATCTGAGGGTCACTTTTGTCCTTCTTTCTGTTTAAACTTGATGAAGGTTATTTTATTATTATTATTTAGTAATTCAATTAATTCGATATTTTTAAGACTACTGGTCGGGATGGTTAGCATATTGATAAATTCTTCCTTGTTAAAAAGTTCCATGCCCGCCATATTGGTAAAAACCTGATAAATATAGGCGCTGTCCGCTATTATTAATTCCAGTTGCTCTCTTCTTTTTTTCCAATCATTTATTTTCGAATTGGCGTAATAATTGATCATCAAGGCATAGTTGTCGGTCCGGAGTGGTATAACTTCAGATTTTCTGGATTTATGCAAAGAGCGGTGAATGGTATCCTGGAAATAATAGGGTGTTTTAACCAGGAATTTTATTTTTTGTTCACTGGTTTTATAGGTGAAACACCCATCCTTATTGCCCAAAAGCTGCAAAGGCGATTCATTGTCAAAAAGGATATCCACTTCAATTTTAGAGTTGCTTATTGGTTCCCTGGTTAAATTGTCAACAAAGCAAAATGTATAAGTCGCCGAACTTCCAACTTTTATTATTATCCATACCATTAGAAAAATTAACAGGGCAATGGCAGGTAATAAGTAGAAGGTGAGATTTGATCCTGTATGTCCGGTGATCCGGATGACTTTTTCCTTGTTTGCATTTTTAAAATCCGCCCAATCGGTAAAACCAGCATATTTGCTCAGAATATTCAACAGATCAATCCTGGGGAGTCTCTCATTATAGGTTTTAAAATGGTTGTAAAATGATTTTTCACTGATGTATTCCTTTACAGTATACTGTAAATCTTCCTGAAATTTAAATATATCATCTCCCTTCCAGTCCTCCATGTTCCTGCTTAAGCCTGCATGGGTCCGTTGCATGACTTCGACAATTTTTGTCTTCAGGATTTCAAAATATTGTCTGTCTGTTGCCTCCACAAAATTAATTACTTGTAATACAATATGTTTACAAAATCCTAGTAAATCATTTTACAATTTATTTACAGTTGTATTTCAAAGGTCAGGCGCCGATATTCTTTAAATTTAATCAGAAAATCAATACAATCATTGTTCCCACAGAGATAACTTAAATCATAAAACCAAATGAAAAATCTATCTGCCTTTACAACTGGAATTAAAAACTGCAAATATTTGCAGGTACATGTTCCTGATAAATTACCTGTGAAATACAGGAAGTCCTTCGGATTGATAATTAGGGCTCTTTTCAGCCTGATGATTTTGGTAATTTCAGATGCAGTATCAGGTCAGGTGATTGAATCCGCCACCCGGGAGGCTTATCAACTAAGGGTAAATGGTAAGGCTGAACAGGCCGAAGAAATGCTTCGGCAGTATCTGAAAAGTGACAGTACCGACGCGGTTGCCTGGTTTGAGCTGGCACGGACCTGTCACCATATCTTTTTAGGGAAAGGGGAGTTTACTCCGGAGGCATGGCAGGAAGTCACCGGTTTTGCGCATCGGGCTGTCCGGTATGCTCCGGATAATGAGGTTTATGCCTATTATTACGCCTACTACAACTTTCTGAATGCGTTCATCAGCATGATGCGGGAGTTGCCTGATGCTGGCGAGAAAATCACGCAAACCTGTGATGCTTACAATGCTGTGCTGCTGCTTAATCCGAAATGCGATGCGGCGAAATTTTACCTGATCGATATGTATGGGCTTCTTCCGGCAGAAATGGGAGGTGACAAGGCGAAGGCCGAAGTCATTGCTGATGGCATGAAATCCGGTGATAAAACGTATTATGCCATGGCTCAGGCGAAGCTATTACCGGATACTTCCAACCTGGTTGCATACTGGCAAAATGTTGGACGGGAAACCGGAATGAATGCTCAGGTGCTGGAAGAACTCGGAAGGGCCTATTTGTTAAAATCCGATACAGAAAATGGCGTGAAATATTTTAAAGACGCCATCCAGGCAGATCATTCCAAAAAATACCTTACCATGAACCTCGTAAGATATTACCTAATGGCTGCACGGCAGGATCCGAATGCAAAGGAAAACCATCTTAAAAGTGCAACCGACCTGGTAAACAGTTACCTGCAATCCAGCCCCGAACCCAATCCGCCGCTAAAAGCATATGCATACAGCACCTTGTCCATGATCAACATGTTCGGTGGTGATCGGGACACTGAAAAAAAATACCGTGAACTGGCCGACTCAATTGATCCATTCTGCTCCAAAGCCACAGGCATGGCTCCGGACATGCTTTATTGCCCGCCGGATGAAGTGAAGATCCAGTACAGTTCCTTTTTTATGCCGTTCTGAATAGACTCAAGATTCAAGAAGGAAGATTAAAGAAGAAGGTCTAAATAGACTTCAATGAGAAAGATGGCGTATACTATCCGAATGATACAAACTGGCCTATGGTGCTTGGTTGTGTTGAGTCTTATCACGATAAGCTGTGATAAGGAGGAGGACAATACGTACCCCGCCCGAGACATGGCATTGGTGGGTTTATGGAAAATAACCGCAAGTACTGCAATATACCAGGGAGATACAATATCCTATTCAGAGCGTCAGCTCGATTCACTTGATGTGGTCTGGATTTTCAAAATAAAAGATAATGGTACCATAGAGCAAACTACCAATATGAGTGGCCCGCTTGTGACATTTCCGGGAACATGGAAAACAGCTGCAGATCAGCTTACAATGACCCTGACAGGACCTGACGGGGATCTTGGTACGTTAACCTACGAATATGCCATTGATGGAAACCTATTGATGCTCCAATGGGCATTGCCGAATGGAGGAACAAAATACTGTGCAGGGTTTACTAAACAGATATAGGCTGTCCCCTGCTCAACAGGGTCAATAACTATAATAAACAGGATATGTTGAATCCTATCTTAAGATTATGAAATTGAATGCAGATTCATATCTGGGAATAGTAATCCTGACAATGTTGCTTTCCTGCACTGGAAATTCTTCAAATGAAGATAAAGATGTCGTAGTAAACAACATGCATTTCAGCAGGATTAGGTACCAAATTGACTATTCTACCGGCGACACTTTGTATGTAAGCGGATTACTCCGATACGACGCTGTTATAGACGGGTATCCATGCGCTGCCACCTGGGTTGATTTTACACCTGATTGGAAACTGAGAAAGTTGCGTTTAAGTGAGGATTACGTGTTTCACAATTCCCTGTGGCCCAAAAACACATGGATTTGGTTTGATGAATTTCAGGGAGAGAAACATATTGGCTGCGCATTTCCTAAAGATGTATCTATTCAGGGTTACTTGATTCGTGGTAGTAGAAATAATACATCAGACATAACAAGTATTCATTGCAGTTTTTATACTTCCGGGCAGTTAATGCATTTTTACCCGAGAAATGATGTTAAAATCCAGGAAATATATTGTTCGAAAACACTTTCTTATGGCATACAGCTATACAGGAATGGAGCGCTTAGATCTTGCAAACTTACCGAAGATCAGTTTATTAATGAAAAGAAATATGCTAAGGGTACCATCGTGAATTTGGATGAAGAAGGAAACACAAAGCCATGAAAACAGCAACGAAAAAATCGATCAAGGCAGGGATGAGGGGTCTCGCATTATCCTTCATAACGGTGTTTGTTTCTTTTATCCTGATATTTTTAATCGCTGCGCTCTTAGACTTTTTAGGCATGAAAAATGAAGACACGGTTAGCAATATAGCCTATATCTGCTATGATATTGTGATCGCCATTGTCTGTTTTCTTATGTGCAGGAAAGATCCTAGCAGAGTATGGTACGCACCAATTGTCTGCAATGCAGTAGGTATAATTGCAGCTTTTGCTGAACCAACTTTCTGGAAATCAGAAATGTGGATAATATTCGGAGGTGGATGGGTGCTTTCCCTGGTTGCAGCTTTATGCGGGGTAATGGTTGCACGACACATAAAAAATATCAACGAAATGAGAACAACAAGCTTTAATGTTTTTGCCAAAGTCCTGTTTTTGATCATAGCCTCATTTACGGGTTGTACCCGAATGAGTGAACAGATACCGGATAGTTCAGCCGGAATGAACGGAAGTTTTGAATATACCCAATCCGGATTGCCGGTGAATTGGCTCCTGTATACCCCCAATACCGTACCAAGCGGAGATTTTGACATCATTATCGATACAATTGCACCCCAAAATGGTAAACAGTCCCTTAAGTTTATGGTTCGTGATTGCTTACCTACGGGGGGGTGGCATTCACCCGGATTCTGCAATCAATACGGGGCAATGCCTGACGAGACTTACAGGGTAAGTTTCTGGGTAAAAAATGAGGGATGCCGGTTTTTAATCAGAATAGGAGGAGTAAGCGCCACACAAGTTATATACGATACTATTGTGAATTCGCAGGCAACAATCGAATCATGGGAATTATTTGAACATGATTATACCGTTCCACAAGGAATGGCGGCTATCCGTATTGAAGCAAATATATTACAGCCCGGGACTTTTTGGGTGGACGATCTCAGAATTGATATAGTTAATGAATAAGAGTTTTTATGAGTCAGGATATGGATTGATAAATGTTAAAGGATTTCTTTAGAAACAGTATAAGCAGGTATTTTACCCATCAAAATAAAATACTGCTGCGTAATATTGTCCCATCTTATGATTTTCTGGAAGCAGAATTTTCCGCGATTGATGAACTGGGGATTTATCTCCATATTCCATTTTGCGATCGGATTTGTCCATACTGTCCCTATAATAAGGAGGTGTACAGTGCAGATGCATGTCAATCCTATGTGAAGTCTGTAATAAAAGAAATAGACAGTTATGCATTTATCCTTAAAAGTAAACCGGTTAAAAGTTTTTACATTGGTGGAGGAACGCCAACCACAATGCTTGGGAAGGGCATTGAAAATTTAGTTAATCATATATACAGGCAGTTTAATATGAAATGTTATGTACATATGGAAAGTCACCCGAATCATTTGACAGCCGGAAATCTCAGCATTATTGAAGCTTTGGGTGTAAAATACCTTAGTATTGGTGTCGAAGCTTTGCAGGACAGGCACCTGAGGATGATAGAAAGACCATACACGGTTAAGGAAGTAACAAGAAATATTGAAAGGGCTGCTGGCAGAAACTTTGACTGCATAAACATTGACTATATATTTGATTTGCCGGGTCAAACCGAAGCTGAGGTTGAACAGGCTGGACATGACATGGTGAAAATGGGAATACACCAGGCAGCTACATATCCTTTGTTCAGATTTCCTTATACCCGGTTGGGTAGGGAATTTCCTAAAAACAACAATGCAATTGTCACCATGTTTCGTCGGCGAAGGTTCCTTAAAATACTCGAAGGTATTTTTTATGACGCGAAATATGACCGGTCATCTGTCTGGGCATTTACCAAAAAAGGAATTGATAAGTATTGTTCTGTGACTGTCCCCATGTATTTAGGACTTGGAGCAAGCGGGGGGACTTATTTAAGAGGTATTTTCTATGTTAATACCTTTAGTGTAAAGGAATATATTAAAGCTATTCAAGATGGGAGGTCTCCTATTTCTCTTTCAATTGAACTAACTGAAGCAATGCAGATGACAGGTTGGCTTTATTGGCGGATCTATGAAACTAGATTTCGAAAAAGCGATTTCCAAAGAAGGTTCAATAAGGACTTTGACAGCCAATTTGGAAAGCAAATGAAAATTCTAAAATGGTTGGGTTATTTACAGAACGGCGATGACCAGGTTAGTTTGTCGGACAAAGGCATATACTGGATCCATGCATTTGAGGACTTTTTCTCTATTGAATATATCAATAAACTCTGGGGTGCCTCTGGAATTAATGCCTGGCCTGAAAAGGTGGTCTTATAGTATATCAAATTAAAATGCATTAACTTTAATAGAAGAACCAATACCCAAGAATTATGATTAAAGAAATACATCAGCACATAACCAATGAGCTTCAGCAAAATGCAAAGACCGACACAGTATTTGTACTGTCGTCGGTGTTGCTGAATCTGGTAATCCTGGCCATCAACTGGGCGGTGGCATCACCTAACCCCAAGGGTCGTGACGCGTATACTGATATTATTTTATGTCTGTTAATCGCTGCAGTATTGATCATTAATTTCCTGATAACAAAGGCGCTGCTTTCAGGTCGTGATATGAGGCTCAAACTTTTATCAGGACTGATTCGCATGTACAAGGATAACAATGTCGACAAATATTACGATGCAAGTCTGTTAAGTTCTTACAGCATGCGTTACAAGTTTTTTCTGGCCGTTATCATCATACTTGCAGCGATCACCATTGTTGTGCCATTGCTGGTAAGAATCTTCAGCTAGTCACGGTTTCGAAACTAACTTATCACGGTTTACTTTTCACTTTTTACTTTTCACTGTTTACCGTTTACTGCTCTCCATTCTCCAGTTCCTTCAGCTTTGAATTCAGCGATTCTGAATCCTGTGAATCTTTTGCAGCAGGCTCTTCAGGCAACATCTCAGCAGGGGGCAACGGATTCAAAGGGATCAATTCTTCTACTTCCGGAACTTCAGGTATCATTATCTCTGTTTCGGGCAGCAAAGGCATACCCATAGCCTTTTTTGCCTCTTCCTGTGCTTTCTTCATTTGTTCCTGGAATTCCTTCAGATGGGATTTCCAGTAGTCCTCCCTGCTTATTCTCATTGCTTCCTGGGCCATTTTCATTTGTTCCTGGAATTCTGTCTGGTGCTGTTGCCAGTATTCCTGTCTTTCTTTCCACATCTCTTCCATTGCTTTTCTGGCTTCATCACTGGCTCTTCCGGCTTCTTCCTGCACTTTTTTCATTTGTTCCCGAAATTCCTCATTCTGCCAGAGTTTATTAAGCTGCTCTTGATTGTTTTGCTGTCTGGCAAGCTGCAGTTCCTTCTGCGCTTCCTCAAGTTCCTGGTGCGCTTTCTCCAGTTCCTTTTGAGAAGCCTCCATTTCCTGCCTTATTTTCCGGATCTCCTCCTCATAATTCTTCATTTCCTCTTTCGTAATTTCTTTTCCGTTGATTGTCATCTCTTTGATGGTATCGTTGAGGAATACGATTTTCATTTTCTTTTTATCGCCATCCCGATTTTCACCAGAAACCTTGCTGATGGTGCCATTCATGACAACCTTTCCGTTCGAATCAGGTTGAAAATCACTGATTATGAGTGTATTGCCGGATTTGTTCTTGTCGCTGAACAATTCACCAGGTTTCCTGGATACCATCAGCGTCATAGCTGACACTCCAACAGTAGCGAAGAACAGGAAAATAACAGCCAGTCTGAATGCCGGTGAGTGTTTCAATTCCGGCTTTACCAGTCTTCTTACCCGGGCAAGAAGATGGTTGGATTTGCCTGTTATGGCATTGGCAGGCAAATTAGTCTGTAAATTCATTTCTTGGATCATGGTGAGTGCTTTAATATAGTTTATAGTATTGTTATTGGTTTTCACAACAAAATCATCACAGCAGTTTTCACGTTCAAGGTTAATTTCATGCAAAAGAAACCAGGCTGTGGGATTGAAAAATAATACCTGCTCCGCGATGGCTTGCAGAATGATGAGGAAATGATCGAACCGTCGTATATGGGCCAGTTCATGAAACAGGACGGCTTCGATCTGCGAAGCGCTTAGCCCGGAAATTGCAGCAACAGGAATAATTACCATGGGTTTAAACAGGCCAATGACCATTGGACTGATGGTGCGGGTAGTGATACGAAGCTTGACGACCACCGGTAATTTTAACAGATTCTGTATGCGATCGAAATTATTTTGCATCGTCACCTCCGGATCCATAAGGTTTTTCCGGAGATTAACCCTGGCAAGCAAAGTGCCTCCGGTTATCCTGATACCGACAAACAGAAATCCTACAAGCCAGCCAAGTGCCAATGCAGGATAGACCGGTTCGAGAGAACTGAACAACCACTCTGCCAATCTTCCGGGAGTTAAGGTCCATAAAGGGTTGAAAGTATATTCCGGGGGGAGCAGAGGTTGTTGTGATGAGTTTTTCCAGTTTATTAGGAGGTTACTATGCTGATAAACCAAAATCAATGTGACAATAAATCCGGTCAGCAACAACATCAGACCGGAGAATAAAACAACATAACGCAACCGGGCATTTGATTTTCCGATCAGACTCAACAAGGAAAGGATAATCACTGAAATAATTGCCCCCTGCCAGAGGGAATGCACCAAAGTCATTCCCAGGGACCTGATGATTTCATTGCTGAATTCCATGTGTATTGGTTTTAGTGGGGTTTAATTCAGGACGTTTTTTGTTCTTTTTCGAGCTTGTCGATCAGATCCCTGATCTCATTCAGTTCTTCAGGCGTTGTCCTGCTATTGCCCAGCGCCTGCAGAACCAGTTTGGTGGCAGATCCGCCGAATGCTGAATCAATCATACGGTTTATCATGGCATTGCGCGCAGCGCCTGCCTGGATCAGTGCAGAATAGATGTGTGAACGTCCATCTATGGCACGTGTAAGCAATCCTTTTTCGGTCATGATCTGCATCATTTTCAATGTAGTTGTGTAACCTACATTTCTCCCTTTTTTATCAAGTTCTTCATTGACCTGACGAACCGTTGCCGAACCAGTTCTCCAGATGATTTCCAGGATTTCCAGTTCTGACTCGGTTGGACGTTTGTGTTTCATAATGGATTCGCAGGATTAAGTAAGTACGAAATATTTCGTACAAATATATACGATAAGTTTCGTAATTAAAAATATTTGGTATTAAAATTTGTTAAAAAGAATTAGGCTGCAGGCTGTAGACCTTAGGCAGTAGACTATAGGCTATAGGCTATAGGCTATAGGCTATAGGCTGTAGGTTGTGGGATTTAACCCCAGTTTATAAGCTTATTATACTTTGTCAGAAGGACCTTTAAAAAAATCGGTTTTAAACTTTCACATCTGATAAAATTATCTTAAATTTGTTTATTATTAAAGGAGAATCATTCTCTTTAAGTAATGATTTACCACAAAAAAGAGTAGAAATTAATTTCATATTATAAACATTTAATTTATTAAACATTATGGATGAAGCACAAGTTATTTCGATGCCGCGTATTGGCGAAAAGGCACCTGAATTTCAGGCAGTTACAACACAAGGGAACATCAATTTCCCCGGAGATTATAAAGACAGCTGGGTAATTCTTTTCAGCCACCCTGCCGATTTTACACCTGTTTGTACATCCGAGTTCATCACCTTTGCAAGTTTGGAATCCAAATTTGAAGAAGCCAACTGCAAACTGGTAGGTCTATCCGTGGACGGACTTTACAGTCATATTGCCTGGTTACGGACGATTAAGGAAAAAATTGAGTACAAGGGGATGAAGAATGTGGAGGTGAATTTCCCGCTGATTGAAGACATTACCATGGAAGTGGCCAAAAAGTATGGCATGATCCAACCTGGTGAAAGTTCAACAAAAGCTGTTCGGGCCGTTTTCTATATTGATCCCAAGGGAGTGATCCGCACGATTATTTATTACCCCCTGAGTCTTGGGAGGAATTTCGATGAACTTTACAGGGTTCTTATTGCCTTGCAGACTGCCGATGAGTTTGGTGTGGCATTGCCGGCCGACTGGCGTCCCGGTGATGATGTCATTGTTCCACCTGCCGGTTCCTGTGGCGTGGCAAAGAGCCGAATGGAGGGTAAGGAGGATATGAAGTGTTATGACTGGTTCTTCTGCACGAAAAAGCTGGATAAGGACACAGTTCTTAAAAAGATTTTGAAAAAGTAATACTGCTTATTTTGGAGGTGGCCATTTGCCACCTCTATTTTAATAAAATATTGCAGTGGTTATTTTGATATAGTCAGTTTCCTGATGCCGATAAGTTGATCATGGCTTACTAATCTCAATATATAAAGGCCATCGGGATAATCTTCAACCGAAATTTCACCCTTTAATGTTCCGTCAGGAATTTGTTTCACAAATACAAGGCTTCCCAGGCTATTATACAATTCCAGCGTGATATCTTCAGGATTTATCCGGTCGAACTCAATATAGGCAGTTCTTTCTGCTGGATTAGGATATACTTTAAAGGGTCTTCCGGTGTGCGATCCAGGCAAATCATCAATACCCGGCTGGACGATTTCGTCAATGATACCAAAAGCAGCCTGGTATATCTCATTCGTGGATTCATCCTGGACAAAGGCCACGACCCTTAACTCTTCCTTGTTATAAACATGCTGCAGTTCCCAGGAATGTTTAACATACCGGGGTTCGTCCTTCTTCCATTCCTGGTAAATGGTTGTGCCGGCTGCGTCGGGCAACAGGGTTTTCACAACGCTTTCAAATGAGGTTTCAACATCATTGCCTGTATCTGCCTTGATGATTCTCTCAATTACTGCAATATGAATGGTTAGCTGGGTGGCTGGAATGTCTTTTAAGGCAAACACATGGGCTTCAACGTTCAGTGTATTACCAGATAACTTGGAGTTCAGGTTGATCCAGAATTTGCTGTCGTCCAATGATTCAACCAGGACCGCTGTGGGATTAAACTTTAAAATATCATGATCAAAACGCTGTGTTGGTTTTAAACCACCGTTCAGCACAGTATAAGGCACATCGGTGAATCCGTAATAGAACACCCTCGCTCCGGGTACCGTAGGATTATGCCGATTAAACGGATCTTCAGCCGGAAACGAAGTATGATATTGCAGGTCAATGACGTTCATTTCGTTCTGGTTGACAAAATTGTTTATCAGAACATTGACAGAATCACAAACCGCATCTGATGAGTTGGTGAAATGTTCCAGTATGGCAATTCGGTTGCGTTCACCGATCCAGAAGTCGTCAAAGGCAAATCCATTGTTATTTCTTGCAGTACCGTCAGAGCCATAAGCAATCCTGAACTGAACTGATGATTTATTTTTCAGCACATCGAGAGAATGTCTTGCCTCCGTCCATGTGTTATCATTGCCTGAACCATTAAAATTCGACCAGCCAAGGGATTGGTTACCCGGTTTCCCATCAATCTGGTAATCGTTATACCAATGAATCCCGTCATCCATTTCTCCCAAAACATTCCAGGTTTTACTGCTATCCGAGCTATATTGAAGCGTTGCCCCGTCGCGATCAAGGTTAAACAGTCTCCAGATCTGCATTTTCAGCATAGGCCTCTTGGTTCCGGTGAAATCATAGCAGGGGCTGGTTACCCACGATTGCTCACGGGGCGCGTTGGTCCCGGATATATAAGTGTACCAGCATTTATCACCGGAAAAACCTTTGGTTGGATTTCCCAGAAGCCAGCTGGTGACAGAAGTTTCCGGGGATTTTCCGCTTTGCCATTCCAAAGGTGAGTCTGCAAAATCTTCGGAATGTGTCAGGTCGGCGAGTTTGTAAGTGGGTCGCAGGTTAAATTCTTTGGTAACCGAGTCTGCGCAACCATAAGAAGACTGTACCTTCAGTTCAATTTTATAGATTCCTGGTTGCGCAAAGTCATAGGTTACATCTTTTGTAGTATAGGGGATATAACCGGTAGAGGTTAAAACTTTCCAATGGTAACTTGTATCCGTGAGATATCCGTAACTCGAAGCAGAAGTATTGGTAAGTTGGATAGCTTTCCCGGTTTGGTAACACTCCGTTTCCCACTTAAAGTCTGCCGTGGGTGACGCGCCGATATCGAACCTACCGGTTACCGAAAGGTTGGTTCCGTCGAAATAGGTATAAGTTATTGTATATCCGCCAACATTAAGCATGGATGGATAAATAGTGGCTGTGTTATTCTGATGGTCAACCAGTCCAATTCCTCCACTGATCGTGAAGCTGCCGATATCATTGGCCAGGTTCACGCCGGTAATTTTAAAAGAATGGTCCTTGGGGCAATAATTTTTTCTGCCGTGTTCAAATTCAATGGCTGCGCTTGCCTCAAGAATCCTGACAACAGCCGTATCATATCCATAGCACGAACCAGTTGATTCCCTATAAGCATAAACAACAGTATGCGTTCCGACTGGAAGCAGTGAGGGCACAAAGTACCAGCTCTGGTTATAAGGAATCACACCCGCACCTATAAATGTACCACCGGAAGGAGATCCAGAGATGGATATCCATTCGGCTGACTGCTTATTATAAGCAGCTGCAAGTCCGGATAACTCTACATCAGGTCCTTTTGTGATATTGATCACAGCACTGCCTGACACCGTACCCTTACAGTTTTTATCATAAACTTCAGTCAATATATAGGTACCGGCTTGTTGCACAGAAACAATTCTCGGACTTGCAGACACATTGGGAATTTCGACAGAAGTTTCAGCATTCCTCCTGTATTTGAATTTCCAGGGAGCAGTACCTGTAAGGACTACATTAAGATTTGCAGATGTATATTCGCAAATGGCTGCACTTCCTGATATAGTGGCAGTAGGAACTATGTAGGACCGTACAATACCTCTTCCGGATGTTTTACCGGAACATACTGCATCCTGAACACGTGAAAGTGTATAGGTTCCAACATCGGGAACCTGTAATATATAATTTCTGTTGGTGATGTTTGTAATTGTGGTAGGATTGGCGCCATTTCTGAGGTGCGTTATACTCCAGGGGGCAGTGCCTGTCAGGAAAACCTGAAGATTGCCTGTCCCGCCCGGACAAATGCTGTCGATGCCCGAAATGGACGCTACGGGTGATGGTTTGTAGTATATTCTGACGGTGCCTGAGCCTGTGGTATCGCCCGGGCAATTATTGGCATCCGTAAGTGATTTTATTCTGTATAAGGTGCTCGAAAAGGGCGAAATCACCCTGCCAACCAAAGGGAATGGATCTGAGCGAACATTCGTATAGGTTGTATCGCTGATCAGGGTTCCGTTAGATCGGAGCCTGCTGACGACAAAGGTCCAGGGGGCAGTACCGGCATTGAAGTTCAGGGACAGGGAAGCTACACTATTCCCGTCATTGCATATATCACCAGAACCTGACAATACCGCAGTAACCTTGGGGAACATCTGCAGGATCACGGATGTTGAAGACACGGTGGCAGCATCTCCACCATTATCGGTGAGACTTTTCAGAGTATAGGTGCCCGGAATTTTAACATTAATAATATAAGGTGATGCTGAGATTGCACTGATGGTTGTATCCTTATTGGATGTACTTCCTGAACGGCCAAGAACTGCTGTATACGGAGCTCCGCCTCCTGTGATACTCAGGGTAATAGGCATGGTTGCACCCGGACAGAAACTTGCTGCACCAGTGATGTTTGCACTGAAAGTGCCAATTGGTCCTATGATGTTGCTCCATACTGAATCACCCGGAGTTGAACCGGACAATGCCGCAGGATTTACCCTGTACCAGATATACATGCCCGCATCCAGGTTTCTCAGACGATAGGTGGATTCAGAACCGATTAAGGTACCCGGACTGCCGGGAGAAGGATTTACAACGTTGGTGCGATACCAGCGGTAAATAGTATGTGCATTGTCCTGCAGATTCGATTCTGTATCGGAATATGTAAAACTCGCACTAATGGTGGCACCGGGTATTGTGCTTGGAGCATTGATCTGAACATTGCTGGCAACAGGTGAGTTATTGATATATTTAAAAGCACTCCTGACCGGCACTCCTGCCAGGCCATATTGGTCAACGGGTGTCACTTCAAAACAAATATACCTGGCGCCATCCGCTTTTACCGGCCGGTATGTGTTACTGGTAGCCCCGGCAATGACAACCAAATCCGTTCCTGATGAATTTGTAGCGCGGTACCATCTGTACTGGTGCAGGCCTGGTAAATCACCGTCGGGATCAGTAAAGGTGAAAGATCCGGCATTGGTGATGCCGATTCGCTGATCCAAAGGTGAAATTGAAACATTGGTCGCCACCGGTGGGTCGTTGACACCGGTTACAGTGAACAGCGCCTGATCGCTTGCTGAGGCATTGAGAGGATCCCGGGCTGTGAAGGTAATGGCTTCTGAACCATTCCAATCAATAGAAGGCGTTGTAATGGTAGCTATACGATTAGCGCTAATATTTATAATAAGCTGGGTATTGCCGCTGGCAGTCCAGGTAATCTGGTTATCAGCATGATCTGGATCAGTCACGAAATTGTCGAGACTGATCGGGTTGAAGGTTCCGCCTTCCGTGATAGTCTGGTTTCCAATATCCGAAACTACCGGAGGATCATTTACACTTGTAACAGTAAACACAGCTACATCGCTATCCGAGGCACCCAGTGGATCTGTGGCAGTAAATGTCAAAGTTTCTGATCCGTACCAGTCTGCATTGGGAACAGTGATAGTAGCGACATGACCAGGATTTATCAAAACAGTAAGATTTGTATTGCCTGAAACCGTCAGTGTAAGCTGATTATCCGGGTGATCCGGATCAGATACGTATTCATCGAGGTTTATAGTCTCAAAGGTGGAACCTTCATTGATGATCTGGTTGGGAATACCGGTTAACACTGGTGAATCATTGACGAAGGTGACGGTAAAAGACGCAGGATCACTGTCAGTGGCACCCAAAGGATCGGTCGCCGTAAATGTTATAGTTTCACTTCCGAACCATTCAACAGAGGGAGTAACAATGGTGGCAATGCGGTTTGCGTTGATGGAAACCGAAAGCTGCGTGTTGCCCGAATAGCTCCAGATGATCTGATTATCCCTGTGATCGGGGTCACTGACGTAGTTGTCGAGACTGATCGTAGCAAAATTACTGCCTTCGACGATTGTCTGGTTTGGTATATTGTCAACAACCGGCGGGTCATTGGTACTGGTGACTGTAAATATAGCCTGGTCGCTGTCAGATAATAACCCGGGATCCGTTGCGGTAAATGTAATGGTTTCACTTCCGTTCCATGTATTGGAGGGTGTTGTGATAGTGGCCACACGACCGGCACTGATGTTCACAATAAGTTGCGTATTGCCGGCTGCTGTCCAGCTAATTTGAGCATCCGTGTTGTCCGGATCTGAAACATAATTATCCAGGGTGATCGTGACAAAACTGGCGCCTTCTGCAATGGTCTGGTTGGGTATATCGGTTACAACAGGAAAATCATTAACTGCAGTAACAGTGAAAGTGACTGCATCATCATCCCAGAGTGCGCCCGGGTCGGTAGCGCGGAAAGTTATGGTTTCCGATCCGTTCCAGTTTTCATTCGGTGTGGAAATGGTCGCTACCCTGTCTACAATCGATACCGTTAGCTGTGTATTG
>JAFGGU010000090.1 GCA_016930375.1 Bacteroidales bacterium
CGACGTTGACGTCATCCAGTCCTACCACAACGCCAATAGTTGGCACGGCGACGCCTTAATTGCAATTTCAGCCAGGTTGAGATCCTCGTAAACAAGTAATTCTTTTACCAGTTCAATTTTATGTTTAATGATGTATTTTTCAATGGTAATACCTTCTATTTCTGCAAAAAGGGTGTTAAGAGAAATGTAGTTATCATTTACTCTCAAACTAATGTAATCTGAAAAGCTCGTTTTCAGTTCCTCATCAGAATATTGTTCCAAATCAATAATGGCGCTTTTTAATTTCTCAATAAGATCATTCTTATGTCCATCCAACAGTTCAAATCCTGATTGGCGCAAAGCATCGCCAAGGTCATTATGTTGTATTGCCGTTAATTTTTTATGGATGGTCACTTCACCTAACTCCACTGAAGCATTATGAATGCCCATCTTATCCAGTTCGGCTTTTACAATTTTTTTGCAGCGACCGCACACCATATTTTTTATATAGAATTTCATGGACTTTTATCAATAATAATTTCTGATATTTAAGTACTCATTTATTGCCATGACCGGTATCTGAAATAGTTTGAAAGAAGCTGGGATAGGAATTTCCGATAGTATAAAAATACTTTATGCACCCTGAAAGAGTGTTACACAATTCCTCTAATAATTTACATAATTCACACATTACCAGCGTTTGCTGTGTGCCCTGGGAGTATGCTATCTGTTATATGAGAATGCTTTTCAGGGTTGCGGATCAGATCGGATTAATAACCGTTTTTATCCCGTAATCCATAAACTGTTCTGTAATGATAGCCATATACAACAAAAGTCATTGCGTCAATAAATAAACCGGGTCGCCTCAAAATTGTCCAGATCAGAAACTTCCAGTAATCACTTCTGCCCTTATTTACAATTCCAATAATAAAAATTGATTTAATAAAGCCTCCAAGATAGGAAAGTTTCATTTTCTTTTGTCTTACATGAAGTCGCCTGTAATTCAATAGAAACTGACGGACTCTTTGATAATAGGGCTTTGTGGCATAGATACTATGGATAATTCTTGTATATCCTTCCAATAATTCCTGGTAATTCATTTTCGGAACAAAATTCATGGATGAATCGGTATTATTTCCGGTTGCTTCGGTCGTTAACCTGTTTTCCTCCTCGAGTCTTCTGTAAAGTTTCGTATTTTTAGGTGCATTTAAAAGTCCCACCATGGCGGATACAATTCCACTTTTCTGGATAAAATCGATTTGCTTTTGAAAAACACTTGGCGCATCGCTGTCGAAACCCACTATAAACCCACCAGAAACCTGCATTCCGGCTTGCTGTATTTTTTTTACGCTCTGGAGAAGATTCCTGTTTTTATTCTGGCTCTTATTGCATTCCTGGAGGGTTTCTTCGACAGGAGTCTCAATACCAATAAAAGTAGAGGCGAATCCTGCTTCGACCATTAACGACATAAGTTCATCATCGTCAGCCAGGTTAATAGAAGTTTCGGTACTGAATATAAACGGATATTTATGCAATTGCATCCATTCTTTCATCGCAGGAAGCAGGTTGTGCTTTATTTCTACTTTGTTTCCGATAAAATTATCGTCAACAATGAGTACCGGTCCCCGCCAGTTAAGGCTATACAGCATTTCAAGCTCCTGGATAATGTGTTGGGTTTCTTTCAATCTTACCTTGTGCCCCAGGAGTGAAGTTATTTCACAGAAGTCGCATGAAAAAGGACATCCACGGGAAACCTGGATATTCATAAATGCATAATCCTTCCTTGACAATAAGTGGTAATCCGGCACAGGAGTTATTGCAAGATCAGCATATTCATCGGTTTTGTATATTCTTTCGGGAAGCTGTCCGCCTTCCAGATCTTTCAGAAACAAGGGCAATGTAATTTCTGCTTCATTCAGGATAAAATGGTCTATTTGCGGATAGTTGTTGAATTCCTGGGTGAAGAGCGGGCCGCCGGCAACAATTTTAACCTTATACTTCATGCACTCTTCAATGATTTTGCCAACCGATTCCTTTTGTATGTACATGGCACTGATAAAGACATAGTCGGCCCAAAGAATATCACTTGTCTGGAGTGCGGAGACATTCAGGTCCACCAGTTTTTTCTGCCAGGTTTTTGGGAGCATGGCCGATACCGTGATTAAACCCAGAGGTGGCACGGCGGCTTTTTTTGAAATAAAACGCAAAGCATACCTGAAACTCCAGAAAGAATCTGGGTAATGCGGATAGACTAATAATACTTTCATAGTTGAATAATTATGGATTTGATTTACATAATTCACACAATTTACAGTTACATTTTCTCCATATACCAACTCAGGGCCTTTTCGATTTTCTGGTAATGAAAAATGGTGGTAATGGCCTTTTGCAGTCGTATAAAGGCAGTTTCACTTTTAACAATATAATCAAAAGCCTGGTGCTTCATGCAGTTTACAGCCACGGCAATTTTATCCTGTGAGGAAAGCATAATAACCGGGATCTGTGGATTGGTTGTTTTTATTTTATCGAGCGTTTCCAGGCCATTAATTGCTTTTTTATCGACACCATTTAGATAGTAATCCAGAATAATAATATCCGGATTTTGCGTTAAACTATCAAGGCATAGTTCACCCGTTGCAAATGTTTTAATGACAGATGTTGTATTTTGTGAGAATTCAATCTCTAATGACTTTAAAAACAAGGCATCATCATCAACAAGAAAAAGTAATGTTTTCTTTTCGTTCATCTGTTTGTTTTTTTATCAAATTGTACTCTTCTTCTAACTCTATACAAGCCCGGGAACAAACGTTCTCAAGTTGTAACACCCATTGCTGCAATTCATCATGTTGCTGTTGCTTACTTGCATATTCCTGGACTTTTTTCGCAATGCCTTCAAAGTCATTATGAATTCCCATAATATGAAACGAAGGAATGATTTTATGCACTGCAGCATACAATGAATCCCAATCTTTATCAAGTAAACTTTGTTTCATGGAACCAATCAAAGGAGGGGTTTGCTCCAGGTAAAGTGCGATCATATCCATCATCAATTGCGGATTGGATTTTGTGCGATTGATTAAATAAGTCAAATCCGTACATTTGGCACTGATTACAGGCAAGTCATCATCATTTATGAGGCCAGGCTTCTTTAATAAATCAATGATTTTACTGTACAAAAGATTCTCATCAATTGGTTTTGAAATGTAATCATTCATGCCGACAGCTTTGCACTTTTTCAAATCAGTCGTGGTTACATCAGCAGTTAATGCGATGATGGGAATTTGAGAATCAATATTCTCACGTATGTATCTGGAAGCATCAAACCCATTCATTTCGGGCATATGCAGGTCCATTAAAACAATATCGAAGGGTTTGCTTTTTAGTTTTTCGATGGCTATTTTTCCGTTGCCGGCTAGCTCGCAATCGAATCCGAAATCGTCCAATAGTGTTTTCATGAGCAGTTGATTGAGTGCTATATCTTCTACCACCAGGACTTTCAGACCTTTAATTTTTAGATCCGCTTCTTTGATCTCTGTGACTGATTCAACGTTGCCCCTGGTCTTTTTAAAAGGTAAAACAACGCTAAAGGTGGTGCCTTTAGCAATTTTACTTTTTACCGAAATCGTTCCACCCTGCTGTTCGGCCAACTGTTTGGCAATAGCAAGTCCCAATCCTGTGCCTCCGTATAACCTTGAAGTATTACTGGTTGCCTGCTGAAAATTCTGGAAAATATATTCTATTTTATCCTCTGCTATTCCAATTCCGGTATCTGTAATTGTAAATTCAACGGATACTTTATCTTCATCTGAATTCAACAATCGAACACCCACGGTGATTTTTCCCTGAATGGTAAACTTAACTGCATTACTCACCAGATTGATCAGTATCTGATGCAAGCGGACCGGATCACCAACCAGTACCTTTGGAATTTTAGGATCGTATTTTTTGATCAACTGCAGATTTTTCTCCTGGATTTTTGGTTCAAACAAATGAATCATGGCTGATATCGACGCATCCATTTTGAAAGCCTTTTGTTCGAATATCATTTTCCCTGCATCCACTTTTGCCAGGTCAAGTATATCGTTAACCAGTACTGTCAAAACTTCCCCACTCATTTTTATGGCCGTTAAGTATTCTTTTTGTTTGGCTGTCAACGAGGTTTTTAACATCACTTTTGTAAATCCGATAATTGAATTCATGGGTGTGCGAATCTCATGACTCATGTTTGATAAAAACTGTTGCTTTGATATCACGGCATTTTCAGCAATCTGAGTGGCTTTTTCGGCTTTGATCTTTGCCACCTGGGCAATTTTCGTGGCCCGTTCAGCATGCTCTTTAGCTTCTACAAGTTCAGCCTCAATCCTTTTATGATCGGTAATATCCCTGGCCACCACTACCACGCCAATCACTTTTCCGTATTCATCCTTGTACACCGAACCGTTAAACAGCACATCGGTAAGTTTGCCATCGCGAATGGTTAACGGAAAATCCGCTACAAAACCTTCTGCAAAAACCTGTTTATAAATTTCCCTGGCTTTATCGGGTTCTGTAAAATAATCAAAGAAATTGGTACCGATCAATTTCTCCCGCGTCACTTCGGTTATACTTATTGAGGCATTATTGATATCGGTAATTTTCCCTTCAGGACTAATTGTAAACAAGGGGTCCAGACTGGCTTCTATGAGGCTTCTGGCATACTGGGAACCCTGAATTCTTTTTGTTTCCATGATACTCTTTTTTTTATTCCTGGATAAAATTTCTTAAAGCATCTACCGTATATTCTTCTTTATCAACTTCTTCAATTGCTTCTCGCTTTTTAACCTTTAGCATTTTGAAATGGGAAGGCGAGAGTCCTGTAGTTTTTTTAAACTGATTGGATAAATGTGCAACACTGCTGTATCGAAGCTTCCAGGCAATTTCTGTCAGGTTAAACTCATCATATAGGATCATTTCTTTTGCCCGTTCTATTTTATGTGAAATGATGAATTTCTCAATTGTGGTGCCTTGTACCTCTGTGAATAAATTTGACATGTAAGTATATTTATACCCTAATTTTTCACTTAAATAATCTGAAGTATTTGCTTTAGTTTCTTCATTCGGATGATAGACCAAATCAACGATTTCCTTTTTGACTCTTTCAATGAGCTGAGCCTTTTTGTCGTCAATTAATTCAAGTCCTGATTTGAACAAACCAATTCTTATTTGCTCCCGTTGCTTTGATGAAATGTTCTCCATGATATCTACCACACCCAATTCAGCAATGATGAAGTGCAGATCAAGCTTTTTTAGCTCTTCTTTCACTGCCATTTTGCAGCGGGAGCTCACCATATATTTAATATACAGTTTCAAGTAGTTTATTGTCTTTTAGAAGCCTGCCATAAAATAATTCCGCCAATCCCCATTACTGCAATGCCAATCAATGGCGACCAATTGAGGCGGTGCGGCTTGTTTCTGGTGATTTCAACCTTCCCGATATCCACTACTTTCTCTTTTGTGAAATAAGTAACCGTTGTAAAAATGGTTAATCCTAAACCAAGCTGTAAAATGATGATCCCTAATTTTTTCATTTGTGTAATACTTTTTTAAAAATCGGTTTGATGATTAACAACGGGGGCATGGTGTCGCCCAATAAAAATCCCCAGGGTTTTAAAGGATCGATGTGGTCAAAAACAAGTTTTATGATGGCCAGAAGTGGTATAGAAAGAAACATACCCGGTATGCCCCATAAGGCATGCCCGACAATTACGGCAATTATGGAGAAAAGCGCATTGATTCTGACTTTTGAAGAAATAATTTTGGGAAGTATGTAGTTGTAGTCTATCACCTGAATGATATAATAAATTAACAACACATATATGGTATACCAGCCAGACGATTTGGTGACCAAAGCAACCAGCATTGGCAATGCAACTGCCACTAATCCTCCGATGTATGGAATGAGGTTGAGTAGTGCACCAACAATACCTAAAAGCAGAGCGTAATCAATTCCAAGAATCAAAAGTGCAACGGTTTCAAGTGTTGCTATAATGACAACTTCAATAACCAGTCCTATAAGATAGCGTTGTATGACAGCTTTGGTTTGGGTAACTATTTCGCTTACCTTATTTTGGTTGCCAATGCCGAAGAGCTTGTGGATAAAATCAATTAAGAGCGGGTGGTAGAATAACAACATAAAAATGTAAACAGGCACCAATAACATAACCACCAGTGCGTTGCCAAAGCCAAGGAGTGTATGCCCGATTGCGGCGCTGCTGGTATTGATGAGTTCACCCTTGGTTTCTGTAATCCATCCCTGGATCTTATTTTGGTTTATATCGAAGTAACCGGAAGCCCAGGTGATGGTTTTATTGAGAATTTCGGTGAATTTTTCCACCATGGCCGGCCATGATTCGGTAAACCGGTTTATCTGCGAGAACAAAAGTGCGCCAAACGCGACAATGACAAAAAAAGTAAGGAATAAGGCTATTATTATGGCCACAATCCTGTTAATCTTCAACCGCACAAAGAAATTCACGACCGGGTGGAGCACAATGGCAATAATGATTGCAAAAACAAGAGGAATAATTACCCCCTTTGCGATATACAGCAATATCAACAAGCCTAACAGACCAATGAGCAGTAGCGTGGCCTTTGCATACAGGGGTAATTTGATTTCTTTAATAATCACGGGCTTTTCGAATTCATTGATCCGCTTAGTTCACGAAGACACAGGTTCTTTTTTATGGAAAACATACGTAAGCAAGTGCCGACCTAATAATTTAATAGTTTTGGCATGCCGTGCCACAAAATGGGTTACCCCAAACTGCATAACAGCACCCAATAACCTTCTGACACTGCTGACTGAAGCGCCTACAACAATTCTTTTCGAGAGATAGCCGGTTCCCAGACTCAGGATAGTGCCTATAATGTTCTCGATCAGATGAGGCGACGAGGTTATATCCTTTACGGTGCTCTTGAAAAGGTTTACAGTTTTTAAACCCTTGTAAGCAGTGTAGAATTGCTCTTTCATTTGCTGCAATTGAAGGTTTTGTTCATCTTCCAATTGCTGAATTGCCGTTTTAAGACTGGCAGTTGAAGTCATATTTTCCATTGGATGTCATTTAAGCACCTGTTTAATAAAATAATTACCGATATGCTTCTTAAGCCATTTATGCATAAAGAAATGCAATACTATGGCTGAAACACCATAAAAAGCAGCTACTACAAAGAACCCAAAATATATATTGCCCAGGATTTCACCCAGCCAGAGGGACAATCCCAGGTTGAAGAAAAGCAGGAATGAGCCAATTAGGATGATGACAGCCGTATGGGGTATTGTTGTAGAAATTACATCCGATGTCTTATCCAGGGCCTTGAGTTTTGCCAACTCAAAGGTTGTTTTACCATATTCAACGGCTTTTTCCAATAAAGACTCCATCAACTTCGTAGTGTCTTCCATAACCTACTGTGCTTAATAATTTCAAGAAATTTGAGCAAAATCTCCTACAAAGGTGAATACCCTCGAATGAATAAGCATTACACAATTCTGGTAATTAGTTGCATGATTCACACATTTTCAAGTGCGAATGGATCCTGTTTGATTGTCAAGATCTCTGCTCCTGATTTAATACAACTGAGCGTATGGATGATGCAAAAACCAAAGCGGAGACAATAATCAGAAAGGGTGACAGGACGAATAATACAACAACGCCAACAACAGTATCGGAAATGCGCTTTTTGGAATGAACCGGCACTTTGATTTTAGGATTGCCCGTTATATACGTACCCGAAATGATTGAATTTGATCCTTGCGGCGTATTTAACCATGAGATTGTACGATCCATGCTCATACCCTCCATTTCAAAAAAGGCGGCTTGGCTTTCTATATTTTTCATGAATTGGTCAATTATTTTTTTGATAATTTAATCTTAAATAAGGCCAGGGCAGGCATGGTGTCTCCCATTAAGAAACCCACGGGCTTTAAGGATTCAATATGGTCGAAAATCAGTTTAATAATGGCCGTAAGCGGAATTGCTATCAACATTCCCGGAATGCCCCACATGGAACCAAAGGCAATAACTGCGATGATTGAAATGAGGGCATTGATCTTTACTTTGGATGCGACGATTTTAGGAACGATGAAATTATTGTCAATGAATTGGATGATAACATAAAGTGCCAGGACTAACAAAGCAAACCAGGGTGATGTTTTAGTGACAATGGCAATCATCATGGGCAATGAAGCAGCGATCCATGAACCAATATATGGAATCAGGTTGAGAAAGGCCCCCATTATTCCGAGGACTATGGCATACTCTATTCCCAGTATCAAAAGGCCAATTGAATACAAAACAGCAATTATGAGAGTTTCTATGAGCAGTCCGGTAAGATATTTTTGAATAAGAGTTTTTATCTGGACAATTACTTCGTTCACTTCATTGCGGTTGCCGGCACCAAATAACCTGCGAAAAAATTCAAGCAGGAGAGGCTCGTAAAATAATATCATGAAAATGTATACCGGAATTAAAAACAATAAAATCAACACACTGCCAACATTGACAATGGTTTGTCCTATAGCGGGACCACTATTTTTGACGAATTCACCCTCTGTATCTGTGATCCATGAATTGATTTTTCGGGCGCTTATGTCGAAATAACCTGATGCCCAGGTTATTGTATTATTGACGATCTCCATGAATTTATCGATCAGTTGTGGCAGAGATTCACCAAAACGGTTTACCTGTGAATATATTAAAGTCCCAAACGCCACAATAATTATTATAGTAAGGATTAAAGAAATGACAATTGCGAGTACCCTATTTATTTTTCTTCTTACAAAAAAATCTACCACCGGGTGAAGCACGATGGCAAGTATGACTGCAAAAACGAGTGGAATAATAATGCCCTTAGCTACGTACGATATCGTTAAAAAGGCACATAAACCGATGATTAAAAAAATTGCCTTTGCATAAAGCGGCAGTTTTAATTCTTTATCAATCACAGTTATTCAGACTTTGGTCATTTCTACATTCAACCCCTTGCAGCTTTTGCATTTGTTTCAGGTTCTTCTGTTTTGGCCTTGCCCTGTTCAGTAAAGTCGGAAACTTCCTCTTTTACTTGTTCAAATTTTTCAGTAATGCTGTCAAGAAATTCATTAAATTTTTCTTTCAAAACACCTGCATAGTCTTCTCCCTTTTTTGATATTTTTTTTCGGGTATCAGAACCCTTTTCGGGGGCAAATAAAATCCCTAACAATGCGCCGGCGGCAACGCCAGCCAATATGCCTAGTAATACTTTTCCTGAGCTCATTTTAAGATTTATCAATGATTGTTTTAATTTTAATCCGGGCGATTGAAAGAAGACCTGAAAGGGCGATATTTTATAACCCACCCCTATTACGCCCTTGCCCATCCGTATAGGAAGGCTTTCAGGTCTTTTTGTATTTTGCTGAAACTTAAGTTATGGTAAAGTTCCTAAAGAACTTTTCTCCCCTGAATAACCCTAAATATTACTGCAATAATGGCGATTACGAGAAGAACATGTATAAGACCTCCGGCATGGAAGCCAACAAATCCGACTGCCCAGGCAATGAGCAGGATTACCGCGATGATGTAAAGTAGATTTCCCATGATTAGTTTATTAAATTTACCTAACAAAGGTGCGATGCTTAATTTGTCTAACCATTACACAATTCCGGGAATAAGTTACATCATTCACACATTCCCCAATGTTTCGCGTCTTTTGTGTTTTAGGTTTTTAAAGTGGGATGGGGTAAGCCCTGTCATTTTTTTAAACTGGTTTGACAGATGGGCCACACTGCTGTAATGCAGTTTATCTGCTATTTCGGTGAGGTTAAGTTCGTCGTATACGAGCAGTTCTTTTACTTTTTCAATTTTATGGGCCAGGTAAAACTTCTCAATGGTAGTTCCCTTCACTTCTGAAAAAAGATTAGCCAGGTAGGTGTAATTGTAATTAAGCTTTTCGCTCAGATAATCAGAAAGGTTTGTTTTGATCTGTTCATCGGTATAGTGAACCAGTTCAATGATAAGTGTTTTTATTCTTTCAACCAGTATGCTTTTTTTGTCATCCATCAATTCAAGCCCGGTCTTTTTCAGGGCAACACCCAGGTGCCGCATTTGCTCAGTTGAAATATCCTCCATAACATCGGCCTCACCCAATTCAACCGCAGCGTAATGCAAACCAAGTTTGGAAAGTTCGGATTTCACAACCATTTTGCAACGGATGCAGGCCATATTTTGGATATAGATCTTCAAACCATTTAATGTTCAAGTTCATAAGCCCTTGCAATGTAAATATAAGAAATTTTTGTTGGTTTTCTATATCTTCCTATTCACTCAATTCCAGCCAACGATCGGTTTTCAGATCGATCAGGATGATGATTTCACCGATACGGTTTGATTTATGGATCAGTTCTTCGGGTTTCAGTTTACCGCTGTAAAGCAAAGATTCGATCGTGCTTTTTTCCTTTTCGAGGTTTTCGATTTCGGAAGTGAGTTGTTCAAATTCCTTCTTCTCTTTGTAGCTGAGTTTTCTCTTGGCTGCATTGTCCGTTTCTTTTTCGGTTATACCGGTTGTTTTGGCAATGTCAGTTGGTTCATTACGCCGGGCATCTATTTCCTGCTTTTTTTGTGATGCCCTGTAATCGCTGTAATTTCCGGGAAAATCATACACGACTCCATCCCCTTCGAAAACAAAAAGATGATCTACAAGTTTGTCCATGAAAAACCTGTCATGTGAGACAATGATCAGGCACCCGCCAAAATTCTTAAGATATTCTTCGAATACATTCAGCGTGACAATATCAAAATCATTGGTTGGCTCATCCAGGACCAGAAAGTTCGGATTGCGCATCAATACGGTCATCAGGTAAAGACGTCGCTTTTCTCCGCCGCTGAGCTTCTCCACCTGCACATACTGCATTTCAGGCGTAAATAAAAAATGACCGAGAAACTGTGTAATGGATAGCTGACGGCCATCGCCCAGTGTAATTACTTCAGCAATGTCCTTCATTACATCAATAACCCGCTGACCAGGCTTAAAATCAAGGCCTTGCTGCTGGTAATAGCCATAAACCACAGTTTCTCCCTGGTTCAATGTACCCGAATCAGGTTGCAGTTGTTGTGTGATTAAATTGAGAAAGGTTGTCTTTCCTGTCCCGTTTCTCCCGATAATGCCCAGTTTTTCACCCCTGGTAAAAGTGTAGGAAAAATCATCCAGGATTACTGTTTTTCCAAAGCTTTTGGAGACATTTTCAAACACCAGTATTTTTTTCCCCAGGCGTGATGTCTGCACGTTGATCTCCACCTGCCGGTCATTGCGCCGGTATTCCGATTGTTCTTTCAGTTGATAAAAGGCATCGATCCGGTATTTTGCTTTGGTTGTGCGGGCCTTCGGCATCCGGCGCATCCATTCGAGCTCAGTGCGGAGGAGATTTTGGGCTTTTTCAGTCATTTGCATTTTACTCATCAGCCGCTCATCCCGTTTCCGCAGAAAAGCCGAATAATTGCCCACGTATGAATAAGACGATTTCTCATCTATTTCAATGATATCATTGCAGATTCGTTCCAAAAAATACCGGTCGTGGGTGACCATGAGCAAAGTAACTTTCGATTTCAGCAGGTATTCTTCCAGCCACTCGATCATATCGAGATCGAGGTGGTTGGTCGGCTCATCGAGAATCAGCAATTGCGGTTCATTGATCAAAACAACTGCCAGGGCCAGTCGCTTTACCTGACCGCCCGACAGCGTCCCAACCAGTTGATCTTCGTCCTCGAGTCTGAGAATGCTCAACATCTGCCTGATTTTCGCATCAAGATCCCATGCCTGGTGAAAATCCATGCGGGCGGAAACTTCAACAAGTTCCTTTTGATGATGCAGGTGCAAGGCAAGCTCATAATCCCGCACAGTCTCCATCAGTATGCCCGGCGCTCCGTATACAGCCTGAAACACGGTGAGGTCCGGATCGAACTGTGGATCCTGCCGGAGGTAACCCGTTTTAATGTCCCTGATAAGATAGCAGGTGCCCGAATCAAATGAATCCAGGCCTGCCAGAATGTTGAGCAGGGTAGTTTTTCCGGAACCGTTTTTAGCGATCAGGGCAACCTTACGTCCTTCGTTCACAACAAAACCAATGTTGTTAAATAGGGTAATATCTCCGAAGGATTTGGAGGCATTTTCAACCTGAATGTATGTACTCATAATTGTTACTGTTGAAACACCCTCTGAAACCTGGCGGGAATACCGGATGTGAAACGTAACGCTTCTCCTGTCACCGGGTGCAGAAATGCAAGTGCGCTGGCATGCAAGCCCAGCCGGCCTATCGGGTTTTGCTTTGACCCGTATTTTTTATCCCCTGCCACGCTGTGTCCTATGTCCTGCATATGTACCCGGATCTGGTTTTTCTTTCCTGTCTCAAGATTGACTTCAAGCAGGGCAAAATTCTTGCCCTGCCTGATGGTTTTGTAATGAGTGATGGCCAGTTCACCTTTGGCGGGATCCTGGCTGGAATACATGATAAAAGCCTTGCTCTCGAAAAGATAGGATTTAATGGTGCCTTCCTGCTTTTCCATAATCCCTTCCACCAGGGCAACATAGGTACGTTCCCTGATGTCGGACTGCCACCCTGTCTGCAAAGTGCGTTGCACCTCCTCACTTTTGGCGAAGATCATCAGTCCCGAAGTGTCCCTGTCGAGCCGATGCACAATGAAAATCTTACCATCGGGATTTTGCTGTTTCAGGTAAGCGCTTAACAGGCTATAGGCGGTAACATGTTCACTTCCTGCGGACATCGAAAGCAATCCCGCCTGCTTATCGATCACGATCAGATGCTCGTCTTCGAAAACAATATGAAAGTACCGGTGCAGATCTCCTTCCTGCCTTCGTTCCCCCTTAACGACAACCTGCTGCCCGGGTTGCAGAGCGTAATTGAATTGGGACACAGGTTTCCCGTCAACCCACACCTGCTTAAACCGGAGCAATGATTTAATATTGTCACGGCTTTTACCCTGCAGGTTCTGAAGCAGGAACTGCATCAGAACACCACTTTCACTGACATCTAAGAGGATGTCCTTCTGTCTTAGTATCCCCACTTTTTCATTACGGCCAGGTCTGCTTTGATACATTCCATAGGCGTTTTACCCTGGTATGACTCCTGTTCGATGATATAACAGGTTGTGCCTCCGATTTTTGTAGCCAGATCAACTACCTCCCGGCAATTGATAACACCTTCCCCGAGAATGCAGCTTTCATACTCACTTTCACTACCGGCAGGAGCTTTGATTTCATCCTTCACATGGATGTTTTCAAACCGGCCAGGATATTGGTTTATGACATCCAATGCCTTGGCACCGGCGTTGTACATGTTGCCAATATCCAGCTGAACCACAACCAGGTTGGGATCAATGTTTTTCATGATAATATCGAAAACCTTCTCATCATTCAGCTTCTGGCTGAATTCAAAATCATGGTTATGATAGCCGTATTTCATCCCTGATTTTATGCAAAGCTCCCCGCATTTGTTGAACACATCCATGTACTGCCTCAGGTTGTCATAGGAATTCCGCATGCTTTCATCCATCCAGGGGCTGACTACATATTTCTGCTGAAGAACTGCGGCATCTTCCACGGTGTACTTCCATTCATCGGTAAAATCCTTTTTCGTCACGTCCCAATGCTGTGGTCCCATTACTGTATGTCCGCTTACCATTTTCAGACCCAGATCGTCCAGCACTTTCTTGAACTCGGTGGCTGACCATCCGTAGAATTTCCGGTTGACATAACTGGCATGTTCCAGGTGAACATAGCCCATATCAGCGATTTGTTTCAAAGACCCCAGGGGATCTTTGGCCATATCATCACGCACACTATAGAGTTGCACACCAACGGTCCGGGCAACAATTCCGGAGCCAAAAACCGGTTGACGCAAAACAGCGACTCCGGCAGCTGCAAGAGCTCCGGTTTTCAGGAAAGTCCTTCTTGATGTTTTCATAACAGATATTTTTAGTTATTCACTATTCACTATTCTCTATTCACTTTTCACTAAGAAAGCACTGCCATAGCCGCACCGATCAGATTGGCATTTTCCATTTGCGCAATCTTCACTTCGATATGGGCCAGATTCAGCTTCTGCAATACTTCTTGTATGGCATGATCTACAATGTCGGCATAAGATGCCCGTCCGGTTTTGACCTTGCTCCAGAATAAACTACCTTCGGCCAGAACCTGTACTTTTTTTATTTTCGGATTGGCGGCATGGAGATTTTGTACCAATCCCGACAGAGAAGCAGCCACTAGCCTGGCTGACCTTTCATAAATCTGGTAGGCAACTTCAACATACTCTTCTTTAAACTGCGAAGGATTGTTGATCATCCTGGAAAGGTCAACGGCACTCAGATTTTCATCCAGTTTCTCGCCGGGAAATGCGGCTTTGAATACACGACCAAGGTACATTCCGGAAACCGCCTTTTCGAAACGCTGGCCGCCTTTGTTATCCGATGCTGCATCCACTTCATCATCGAAGGATGTCAGGTGAGGTGGATGAAAGTTGCCTGATTCAAGATTCACGGGCGTTTCCCCCGACCATTCCTTCATATCCTTGATTTTGGGTATATAGTCCGATGGAAAAAAGGTAGCCATATTGGTGCCTGTACCGACAATTATTCCGATATAGGCATCATACCCGGGGTTTAATAATCCGGCAAACAGGCTTGTAATCGTATCATTGACAACCTTTATTTTGGTGAAATGCAGATTGGTATTCTTATTCAGATAATCCAGCAAAGGTTTGCCAATGGGTTGTCCTTCCATTTGATCGATATGTACTCCCTTTGTCCACTTGATCAGTTCTGCATCACCGTCGGTGAGCGACTTGGCGGGATAGGAGAAACAATAGCCAATCGGCGTGTCTTTGGGTATGTTAACCTGCCTTAATGTATTGGCTTGCGCACTGAAAAGATCTTCTTTGGTGAACTCCTTTTTCTTCATCTCGGTAATGTCTCTTTCAGCCGAACCGGGAATGGAAGTTTCTTTACCGACTGAAACCGTGGCTACCCTGAAATTGGTACCCCCCAGGTCAAAAACTGTTGCATGACCCTTAATTCCGTCCTTTTTGGGATGAATATAGGTGGGGAGGCCTTTTATTTCCGTACCCTCTTTCTTCAACCCTGTCACTATTTTATTTGTCAGATCGTTAGCTATGTCAGCCAATTGATCAACATTCAGGCTAAATTTATTTTTCATCGCGAACTGTTTTTAGAGGTTCTCATTAAAGTCCTAAAAGTATATAAAACCATTTGTTTTACAAAAAATTAAAACTGTTTCCTATTTTTACCGCCGTAATCCATTCCCGTTTCCAGCATGACCATTAATAACTTGTTTCCGAAGGACTTAGAATCTATACAGCACATATTTTCCTCGCTCCGGTCACGAAATTACAGAATTTATTTCACCGGACAGGGCATCTCACTGATCGGAACCTGGATGCAAAACATAGCCATGAGCTGGTTGGTTTACAGGCTTACCGGATCAGTGTTTTTACTGGGACTGATCGGGTTTACCAGCCAGATCCCCACTTTTGTCCTGGCGCCTTTTACCGGAGTTTTGACCGACCGCCACAACCGGCAAAGGATCATGCTGCTGGCCCAGGTGTTTTTCATGGCACAGGCATTGGTTATGGCACTCCTGGTTTTGTTCAATGTGATTGAGGTATGGCACCTGATCGTATTAAGCCTCGTTTTTGGAATAATCAGCGCTTTCGATGCTCCTGCCAGGCAATCGCTGGTGGTTGACCTGATTGGTGATCCGAAAAACCTGGGGAATGCCATAGCGCTCAATTCTGCGCTTTTTAACGGGGCTCGTCTGATTGGTCCTGCCATTGCAGGGATCACCATTGCAGCCGTCGGCGAAGGTATCTGTTTCCTGTTAAATACCTTAAGCTTTCTTGCCGTGATTATTGCCCTGCTGATGATTAAGATCCCCATAAGTCCGGTGTCAAAAAAGGCTGAAAGATTCAGGGACGGTTTTATGTCGGGTGTTCACTATACCTTTCAGTCTGTTCCCATCAGAACCATGATTATTCTGCTGGTTTTTTTGAGCATGGCAGGATTCCCTTTCATTATTCTTTTGCCTGCTTATGCAAAAGAAATACTGCATGGCAGCTCCGATACCCTGGGATTTCTCATGTCGGCACTGGGCGCAGGAGCCCTCACTGGTGCCTTGTTTATGGCATCACGTAAATCAGTGATCGGACTTGGCGGCATCATTTCATGGAATGTTGTTTTGCTGGGCCTGTCGCTTGTCCTCGCCTCTTTTTCAACCCGAATGCATTATTCCCTCATCGTTTTTTTCTTTGGCGGATTGTCGATGATCCTGTCACTTGCCGCCATCAACACCATGCTGCAAATCATTGCTGATGAGGACAAACGCGGACGGGTCATGAGTTTTTATGCCATGGCTTTAATGGGAACAACTCCCATTGGTAACCTCCTGGCAGGTGCCGTCGCCAGCGGTATCGGCATTTCGTTTACCCTGCTCGCGGGAGGCATTATCACCATCCTTACCGGAATAGGTTTCCAGTTGCATCGCAAGACGCTGAGGAAGTATGTTCATCCCATTTATATCGACCGGGGTATCCTCCCGCAAATACCGGTTGACTAAAAACCGATGCCGGCAATCTGAAAAAGAATCAACCCGCATGTCTGCAACTATTTCTATTTATTCCTGTCTTTATTACCAACAATCCGGTTTTTTCAACACCTATTGACATGAAACCCACCCTGCGCGTAATAATTGCATGCGCTATTCTATGGATAGCTTCCGGCCATTCAGTTCATGCACAGAAAGTTGTGCAAACCATCAAGGGAACCGTCACCGATAAGGAATCAAGGACTGCCCTGCCGGGTGCTACGGTTTATCTCGACAATGCCAGCCCGGTAAAAGGAACCCTGACCGATGAAAATGGGAACTTCAGACTTGAAAATGTGGAAACAGGACGGATCCGGCTTTGCATACGATATCTGGGTTACGAATCCATCTGCCTTGAAAACCTTAATCTTACATCGGGTAAAGAACTTGTGCTGAATATCGGCATGGAAGAAGCGCTTACGAAAATTGACGAGGTAGTGGTTAAAGCCAATGAACGCAAAAGCGCAACGGTCAATACCATGTCATCCATCAGTACACGCACCTTCTCAGTTGAGGAAACCCAGCGATACGCCGGCGTGCGGAACGATGTTGCCCGCATGGCCATTAATTATGCCGGAGTTTCTGCCGGAAACGATGCCACCAATGAAATCATTATCCGGGGAAATGCCCCCGGCGGATTGCTCTGGCAGCTTGAAGGCGTGGAAATATCAAATCCAAACCATTTCGGGTTTATGGGAGCTACCGGAGGTCCTGTAGGAATGCTCAATAACAATACGCTCAGTAACTCCGACTTCCTTACGGGCGCCTTTGCCGCAGAATATGGCAATGCTGTTTCAGGTGTATTCGACCTCAGGATGCGTGAGGGCAACCATGACAAGCATGAATTTCTCGGACAGGTTGGTTTCAACGGTTTTGAACTGGGCGCTGAAGGTCCCGTTTCAAAGAAAGGCAACGCTTCATACCTGATCAATTATCGCTATTCAACCCTGGGATTATTCCATTTGCTGGGTATTAACTTTGGCACCGGTACGGCTATCCCGGAATACCAGGACGTCAGTTTTAAAATCACCTCCCGCCTGGGCAAAGGAAAGGTCTCTCTCTTTGGTTTGGGAGGGATAAGCGCCATTGATCTGCTTTACAGCAAAACCGATTCTGCGGATCAGGAGAATTTTTATGAGAGTGAAGGATTTGACATATACAACAGCAACCGGCAGGGTGTCGTCGGATTGAATTACTTCCGGCGACTGGGGGACAAAACCTATGCGGAACTGACATTATCTGCCGATGCCCTGCAGAATAAATCAAGGATTGATACTGTGCTTTCCGAGACTGAATCTAAGCGCCTGTTTGAGCTCACCGATTTTAACACCCAGAACTATGCCGCCAACCTGAGCATCAGCAGTAAATTCAGCAGCAGGCTTAATACACGTGTTGGCCTGGAAATGAGAAGCATGAATTTCTCACTCAAGGACAGCGTTTACCTGAGCAAGTACGGATCCTTCTTCAATATATACGATGATAAGGGAAGCACAACGCTAACCAGAGCCTATGCAGAATTCAACCTGAAACTGGCCGATATCGTGTCGCTGAGCGGAGGAGTGCATGCCATTGGATTGAGCCTGAACGGCGAATTCAATGTGGAACCCCGTGTGGCCATTAAATATAAGCCTTTTGCAAAGCATTCCCTGAGTCTGGGATATGGAAATCACAGCAAAATTCTTCCCATGTTTGTCTATTACAGGCGCATCGACCTGAATGCCCAGGATTACGTTCAACCCAACAAAGATCTGGGTATGCTGAAGGCCAATCATTTTGTGGCCACCTGGGACTGGCAGATCAATGCTTTTACCAGAATTAAGATGGAAGGGTATTACCAGCATTTGTACAACGTGGCCATAGAAGAAAAACCAGGCAATTTTTCCATGTTGAACAACAATTCCTTCCAGTTCATTATCCCCGACACCATGGTAAATGGCGGTACCGGCAACAACAAAGGATTCGAGTTCACCGTGGAAAGATTTCTGAACAAGGGGTTTTATTATTTGCTGACTGCTTCGGTTTTTGACTCCAGGTATAAAGGCAGCGACGGCATCGAGCGGTCCACGGCATTTGACGGAGGTTATGTTTTCAATAGCCTGGCGGGAAAAGAATTCAGGTTAAAAGGGAAAAACGAGTCGAAGAAGAGTTATATTTCAGCTGATATAAAGCTGACTGCTGCCGGGGGACAGCGCTACACGCCGGTCGACATCCAGGAATCAGTTGTAAAAGGAGAAACGGTTTACGATGATGACCGGGCTTACCGTGAAAAATTCAAAGACTACTTCCGGTTCGATATTAAAATTGCCTGGCGGATGGACAATCCGAAATTCTCGCAGGAGTTTGCTTTTGATATACAGAATGTGACAAACCGCAAAAATCCGTTGTACATGCAATACAACAAAAAAACGGGGAAAACCGAGTTTATCAACCAGCTCACGATTTTTCCCGTTGTCCAGTACCGGATTATGTTCTGAATTCTGATGAACTTTTAAAGGACTAAATCGTCATACTACAAATTATTATTCAGAGCATGAAGAATAACAATATTAAATTTCTTGTTTTGTTCGCCGGAATCTGCTTAAAAGCAAACCTTGGTGCATATGCCCAAGACAGTTATACACCCGATCAGCTCCGGTCAGATTTTATGCTTTTCAGGCAAGCGCTACAGGAAGCCCATCCGGGTTTATACCGCTACAATTCCAGGGCCCGCATGGACAGCCTCTTCCGGCAAACAGAAACACAGCTCAACCATGAAATGACGCAGCAGGAATTCTATCAGTTGCTTCTTCCGGTCGTCAGTCAGGTTAAATGCGGGCATACAAAGCTTCATCCTGATAATAACTGGACGGACAACTACTTTTACGGACAGGATAAAGTTTTCCCCTATAAACTTTTTTTCCGGGGTAAAAAGGCCTATATAACGGGTAGTTATGATGAAAAAATGCCGGAAGCGAAAGGACTGGAAGTAACTTCCATGAACGGCATACCCATGACGGAGATCATTGACAAACTGCTTTCAGCCTTCTTTTCCGACGGGAGCAACACAACCTTCAAGTACATTGAAATGAGCAAATACTTCAGCGCGTATTATGCCAATTTTTTCGAAGCGCCGGACAGCTTTTCCATCATTTGCCAAAAGGGCACTGATAAAACCTTTATCAAGGTTCCCGCGATATCCCGCACAATAATTGATGCGTATGAAAAGCAGCAGGCCGCACTGAAATCAGGTAAAGCGCCTTATTCCCTGGAATTTACATCGGACAAGGTCGCCCTGCTCACCGTTTCATCTTTCTGGCTGGAGAGCAAAGAAAAGAGGTATAAAAAGTTTTTGAAGGAGTCTTTTGCTGAGATCCATGACAGGGGCATTCAGAACCTGATCATTGATGTCAGGGACAACGAGGGGGGACAGGATGCCCGTGGGGCATGGTTACTATCGTATCTCATGGATAAGAAATTCAGGTATTATGACAGGCTGGAAGCTACTACCCCAAAAAAATACACCTTCGCAAAAGAAGCCCGTTTGCCCCGGTTTTACGGGATTATGCGCATGATGATCTCCGGAACGGATTCGGGTACCTTTGTCTGGAAACACAGTCGGAATTTAAAAGTGCAGAAACCGCAAAGAAAATCCTATGCTGGAAAGGTGTATGTACTTATCAACGGGGCCAGCTTTTCAGTAACCGCCGAGTTCGCATCCGTTGCGCATTACCTGAAAAGAGCAACATTCATTGGTGAAGAAACCGGCGGTGGTTATTATGGCAACAACAGCGGTGCCTTTGTCATCGTCACCCTGCCAAACAGCAGGTTGAACATTGGTATCCCTATGCTGGCCTATTACACCGCCGTAAAGGATTATCCGTACCATGACCACGGGGTCATTCCCGATTATGAGGTCAAACCTGATATTCAGGATATCCTGAATGATAAAGACGTGGCGCTTGAGTTTACCAAACAACTCATCACTGCCTCTGGTGAGTGAATGAATACAGGGTATCAGAGTTCCCGGATACGCGCCTGGAGTTCCCCGATGTATTCCTTCGGGGCATTCTGGCTCCGGGCTATTTCAAGGATATGGTTCAGGTAGATTCGTGCATTGTTCTTATCACCCAGCGCTGCATATGCTTCCGCAATGCTTCTGCCGGCGGCAAACATCACCTCAGTAGTGCTGGCCTTATTGATAAATGCTCGTTGTGAATACATGAGCCCTTCCGGGTAATTTCTCAGTTTTGTATCGGGACAGGCTACCAGCAGGGTGCCCAGTTTCTCAAGCAGGTAAGGCTCGTTAGGGTGCGATCCCAGGGCGTTCCTTAAAAGACCGGCGGACCGGCCCCACATTTTTTGTTGCCTGTACAATTCATCCAGGGATTGAATGCTAACCAGGTCTCCCGGATTGCCTTTCAGGGCTGATTCATACATGGCCATGGCCTCCCGTAAGTTCCCGTCCTGCTCTGCCAGCAGGGCCCTTAACTGATAAGTTTTTGGGCTTGATGGTGAAATTTGCCTGAGCCTCGACAGGTATGCCCTGGCCATCTCCGTATCATGCCGGGTAAGCATGATATAAACCGCATTGGCAAGTACTTTGGTATCATTGTCCTGGTTATCGAGCTGCATTTTCAAAAGATCCATTGCCTGCTGTTTCTCTCCGGCATTCAGGTATGCCAGCACAAGACTGGCCTTTACATCCGCATCATTAGGCCTGATTTCCGAGGCGCGTTTGAAATAGTTCAGTGATTGTGCAGGGTATCCGTTGTCATACAGCATATCCCCAACCTGTTTAATTTCATTGAAATCATCCTTAAAAGCGGAAAGATGCTGATCCAGGTAGGATAGAGCCTGTTTCCCGCGACCCATGGTAAGTGTCAGCTTGATGATTTTGGATACCAGGTAGGGATTCCCGGGCAGGTACCTCATGGCATTGCTGGTCAGGATCAACGCCCATTCGGGATAAACAGCCCGTTCGGCTTCATCAATCTGCTTCAGGATGTAGTTCTCCGACCTGGAAATCAGGGACAGCCTGTCAATTAAAGTATCTACCGACGGCTTGTAATCAAGCAGATCGCCTGCCCGTAAAATATAGTCGCGGCTCAATGCAGCATCCCCCTTCATGTTATAAACACTGCCAAGTAACCGGTAAGCCGGTCCGAATGTATTCTGATTCCCGATGATCTCCAGCAGCATTTTTTCTGCCTGTTCAACCTGGTTGGTATTGATTAAGATCTGAGCCATCTGAAATTTTGCGTAGGTACTTAACGGATAGTAACCCTCTCTCACGGCTTTATTCGGTGAAGCAGCCTTGTTCTTCAGGCTGATAATGGTTTTGAAAGAAACTTCCGCTTTATCATTCTGATTCAGGTTCTGATATCCTTCCCCCACATAATACCTGGCATGATACACTTTCGGATTCTTCCGGATCACCTTCCTGAAACTTTCGATGGATGCATTGGATTCCCCCATTTCTTTATGGATATACCCAAGATAGTAATCCCAAATCCAGTTGGATTTGCTTCTTTGTGCGGCCAGTTTATAGCATTGCACGGCTTCATCATAATAAGCGCTGGAATGATATACCATCCCCAGCTGACCCAAATTATCCGCTGTTGGCTTGCGTTTGGCCTTGTTGTTTATACCGGTGATCTGTTCCCGGAGAGGAATTGAAACATTCTGCAGATCCGGCGGAACCGGAATTTGCCGCCGGTAGGGATTGTTGATAAAGAATCTGACCAGAAGAAGGATAATAATCAAGCCGATAATACTGCCCTGGAAAAACAAATTCCTCCTTTTATCCGTATGCATAATGTCAGAATTTTAAGCATTAAATATATCAAAATAATAATGAATATATTATAAATTAGACCTACCCTCTTTTATCGGTATATATGGAGTTTTTTAATAATCTTTTCAGCGGTAGCGGAACCGCAACAGCCATTTTATATATAAGCCTCACGGCCTTTGTGGGGGTGTTCATCGGGAAGATCAGGTTTAAAGGCCTGAAACTGGGCATAGCGGGAGTGCTTTTTTCGGGTTTGCTGATTGCCCACTTTGGAGCACAGGCAAATCCTGAAGTGCTTCATTTCATCCGCGAATTTGGATTAATCCTCTTTGTCTACGCTATCGGAATAGATGTCGGTCCGCGCTTTTTCAACACTTTCCGCAGTGACGGACTGCGACTGAATCTTTTTGCCGGCGGGATCGTCCTGGGAGGTTTTATCATCGCTTACCTTCTGTACGTAATCGCTGATGTTTCACCGGCTGTCATCACCGGCATCATGAGCGGAGCTGTAACCAATACGCCGGGTCTTGGCGCCGCACAGCAGGTTCTTACCGATATGGGGAAACCCGATGATGCCGCTTTTGCCGGCATGGGCTATGCGGTAGCCTATCCATTTGGCGTATTGGGCATTATTTTGTCCATGGTCATGATCCGATTGATCTTCAGAATAAAAATCGACCATGAAGTAAATGATTATAAGAATAAGCTCAGCAGCACACAGCAAAAACTGGAAACCATTGAAATTTCCCTCACCAACCCCAATCTCTTCGGACAAAAAATCAGTTATATCAAGAAAGTCATTGACAAAGAGCTCGTTTTATCGCGGATTCTGAGAAACGGCAATTACCTGGTTGCCCGTGAAGAAGAAATACTGCAGGAAGGGGATGTGGTTATCGGCATTTCCGCGGTTAATCACATCGATAACCTGAGCATGACCATGGGCCCTGTAAAAATCGCTGAAAAACGTGAAATCTCGGGCGATCTGGCCATGTTCCATGTACTGGTGACCCGTCGGAAATATGCCGGAAAAACAATCGAACAAATTGGCATCTACCGTCGTTACGAAGCCAATATTACAAGGATCTTCAGGGCCGGTACGGAAATCCTGCCCACCCACGGCACCACGGTTGAATTTGGCGACACGGTAAGGATTGTCGGAAAACGAGAACTGTTGCCTGAAATTCGCAATGAACTCGGCAATTCAGTGGAAGAACTGGCACACCCCAACACGGTTCCCATTTTCGTAGGGATATTCCTGGGCGTTATTATCGGCAGCATTCCCATCCTGATCCCGGGACTTCCGGCACCTGCCAAACTCGGACTGGCGGGCGGACCTTTATTGGTTGCCATTTTGCTCGGCAATCAGAGACGGTTTGGAAGTTTCGATTTTTACATGACGCCGGGGGCCAACATGATGATCAGGGAGCTTGGGATAACCCTGTTCCTGGCATGCGTTGGGCTTTCAGCAGGCGGTCAGTTCGTCAGGACAATAGCTGAAGGCGGTTATATGTGGATACTTTACGGAGCAGCCATAACCATGGTGCCTGTTTTACTGGCAGCTTTAATTGCACGACTTCTTAATTACAACTACCTGAAAATCTGCGGCATCATCTCAGGGGCCATGACGGACCCGCCGGCATTGGAATTTGCCAACAGCCTGGCACCGGTGCATGCACAATCCACTGCTTACGCCACCGTGTATCCGTTCACCATGTTCCTGAGAATTCTTGCAGCCCAGGCACTCATTTTGATTACCCTTTAATCCTTGTTACTGTCGATTTACCTAAACACAATAAACCATGGATGAAGTTTTGATCATTGTTCCGGAGAATATGGGGAAGAATTTTATCCCCAAAGAATACCTTCCCAAAGGAAAAGATGAATATTACCAGCGCAACAAGCAGATCACACCGCCTAAATCGGGCTGGAGGCACCTGCGGTCAGATGAAGTGGAAAGACTCGTAAAAAACAATAATACGGCCGATGACTGGGATGATATTCTGGTTACCGACGAGTTCGACGCGAACCAGATCAAGAACACCCGGTTTTATGGCCTGGTGAGGATCGGCCGGCTCAGGAATATCATTCTTCAGCATCATGATCTGAAGGTACCCGCCGGCATTACCAACAGCTTTATCGTTTCATGCGACATCGGTGATGATGTTGCCATTCATGAAGTGCATTACCTGGCGCATTATATCATTGGCGACCGGTGCATCCTGTTCAATGTTCACGAAATGGATACCACCGATCATGCCAAGTTTGGCAATGGCATTGTCAAGGATGGGGAATCTGAAAACATCAGAACCTGGATCGACCTGATGAATGAAACAGGATGCCGGAAAGTCCTTCCCTTTGACGGCATGATAACCGCCGATGCTTACCTGTGGGCAAAATACCGCGATGACGAATCCCTTCAGGAAAATCTCCTTAAAATTACGCAGGCCGCCATGGACAGCCGGCGCGGGTATTATGGCACTACCGGAAACCAGTGCGTGATAAAAAATTCCCTGATATTAAAGGATGTCAAAATAGGATCAAATTGCTATATCAAAGGCGCCAATAAACTAAAAAACCTGACCATCAATTCCTCTGCCCTGGAACCCACCCAGATTGGTGAAGGAGTTGAACTCGTGAACGGTATCATCGGCTATGGATGTCATATTTTCTATGGCTGCAAGGCTGTGAAGTTTATCCTGGGTAATAATTCAAGCCTGAAATACGGCGCCAGACTGATCAATTCCTTTTTGGGGGACAACTCCACCATTTCTTGTTGCGAGGTGCTGAACAATCTGATATTCCCTGCTCATGAACAGCACCACAACAATTCATTCCTGATTGCTTCAGTGGTGATGGGACAAAGCAATATGGCTGCAGGCGCCACCATTGGTTCAAATCATAACAGCAGGGCCAACGACAATGAGATCCAGGCCGGCAGGGGTTTCTGGCCCGGATTATGCACCAGTGTAAAACATTCAAGCCGTTTTGCCTCCTTTGTGCTCCTGTCTAAATCTGACTATCCGGCTGAACTGAATATCCCCCTGCCCTTTTCACTTTTAAACAACAATGTGAACAGGGACCAGCTTGAAGTCATGCCTGCTTACTGGTGGTTGCATAATATGTACGCCCTGGCAAGGAATTCATGGAAATTCCAGAATCGTGACAAGCGTGTCAGCAAGGCCCAGCATATCGAATTTGATCCCTATGCCCCGGATACCATCGAGGAAATGAATCATGCCATGCGGTTGCTGGAAATATGGACCGCAAAAGCAGCCTTACGGCAAAAGGGAACACCCGTTTCAAAGGGTGACGATCAGCTGGCCCAAATGGGGCGTGACCAGCTGATGGAAAACGAGAAACTCGTGAACAGCCTGGAAGTTCTGGGTGAGAATATGGAAAATACAAAACGTAAAACCTTAATTCTGAAACCCTTCAAGGCCTATCACGCTTACCGCGACATGCTGCATTACTATGCGCTTGTGAACATCCTTAATTATCTCCGCTCACATCCCAGGGCTACTTTTACTAAAATGACAGCTGACTTGCAGGGTGAGCGCGAAAAAGACTGGGTTAACCTGGGCGGCCAGATCATGATGAAAAGTGACCTGGATAGACTGCGTTCTGACATTGGATCATGTAAATTGGGTACCTGGAAAGAAATTCATGGCAGGTACGATGACCTTTGGGAAAAATACCAGCTGGATAAGCAAAAGCACGCCTATGCGACATTATGTGAATTATCAGGTAAACACCCCTGCACCAAGGCCGATCTGGATAAAGCTTTGACGCGTGTTGCCGAAATTCAGCAATACATTTGTGACCAGGTTTTTGCCTCCCGGAAAAAGGATTACGACAATCCCTTCCGTCATGCTACCTTCCGCAACAACGATGAAATGAAAGCTGCCATTGGAACGATTGATGACAACTCATTCATCGTGCAGGTCAGACAGGAAACGGAGGAGCTGAAGAGGTTTGTGGAGGAGGTCAGGAAAAGGTTGTAAGGTTAAAGGAGTAAAGACCAAAATGAATAAATACAATACTTACATTTAATTTATAAACTATGAACCTAACCGATCCCAGGTATTCCAGGTATGCACTCGTTCAGGAAATGATGCAAACCATCGAGGTCGTTAAAAATTTTGATCCGAATCGCACCAAAACGGTTGCCGGAAAAATCAGGACTGCCGGCAGGCTATTTTTCACCGGTGAAGGCTCCAGCCGTATCCTGCCTGCCAAAAACGCCATCCGCAAAGCCCTTGCTTGGGGCATCGACATGACCTTATTCACGGATGGTTCCAGGCAGGCCGCAGAATATGACCTTTCGAAATTCGCCGTATTCTGTGCTTCCAATTCCGGAAGGACGAAGGAGGTTGTTCTTCTGGCAAAGAAGCTCGCTGCTCTAGGCAATGAGAATCGTTTTGCACTTACAGCCAACAAGGATACCCTGCTTGAGAAAGAATGCACAGAGACATACGTGCTCAATTGCGGTTGGGAACAGGCTGTGGCAGCAACCAAAAGTGTCATTGAACAGGCACTGTTTTATGAATCCATTCTATGGCATATCCGGAAAGTCGATAAAAGCGCCGAGCTGGCCAAATTGCCGGCTTTGATTGAACAGGCACTAACCCTGCCCGTCAGCCGGGATATTGTCCGGCAGGTATTGGGGGCACAAACCATCTATTTTGCAGGATACAATGACGGCGTAGCCGAAGAACTGACCCTGAAAACCAATGAAATCACACGCAGGAAATCGGACTTTCTCGAAGGCACTTATGCTGTGCATGGCATTGAGGAAGTCATGGATAAAAGCGACATCGTTTTTGTAGTAGATCCCATTGACGAGGAAATCGAAAAATTCCAGGAAGTGCTTGTAAAAGGTGTGGGTCTTACCGTCATCGCCATAGCTGACCGGGAAACTCCTTTTACAACCATACGCGTACCATCCGCCGGGGAAATGAAACCCTATATCTTCCTTTGCGCAGGATGGAACCTGTTGGTTGAAATCGGACTGGCAGCAGGGATCAACCTTGACAAGCCTGAACGGGCCCGGAAAGTAGGGAATGAGTTTGTCGGATAAAGAGCTACCTCCAAGGGCTCCATTCCAGCGTCATCTTGTCTCTTGTGCGGCTCTGGCCTGTCGTGTTGTTCTTCTGAAAATAACTGATGCCGTCTTTTTCAAACGTGGTGGTGATTGTTTCAACCGGGTACCTGGCCCCGGGATCATGGATGTGATAGATAAAACATATGGATTGCCGTATGGTACCATTTGTCTTATCGAAATAACAGCTGACATTTCCATCCCGGTTCATTTCAATGGTACGCTCCCAGTTCTCGGTATTGGAGAGGTTCTGAAACGAGATGCTTTTCAGATCTTCACCGGCGTCAAACTCATAGGTGTAAGTTCCGTCGGAGTAAGGGTTGGCCGGGTCGTTGGCGCGGGTCAATAATAATTTGTCATCCTGCTTCGAAAGAAGATGGGTGATAATGCTGCAAACTTTGCTGGCTGTATAGGCATTCCATCGATCACAGAATTTTACCACCTGGTATTGCGCGATCAGATTATTTTTTCCGTAAACAAATTGCTTTACCATTGTAAGGTTAAGAAACAAGGGTTTCCCACGTTGATTGCCGGTATTCAGACTGTAAAACTGCACGTATCTTTTGATTTTGACAATCCTGTAGTGCTGGTCAAAAAACAGCGAATCAAAGGGCGTCTTGTAGAAATTCCCAGCCCAGTTTTTCTGAACTGCAGGGGATTCATGGATTATCAGGATTCGGCCTTGTGCTCCATATTCAAAGGATCCCCTTACCAGAGGTGTCTGGATGGAAGTGATCTTTCGCAGCGCCTTGTCAACGGTTATCTTAACCCTGCTGCCGGTAAGGCCTGCCCTGAACTTCCAGGGGATATAGGGTTGGGAAACGCTGAAAGGGAGAAGAAGGTAAACGAAATCACCCAGGGCTGAATCCCCCGCTATTTCAATATTGTAGTCATGCAGGATGATATCATCCTTCACGGTTCTGAAATAGGCAAGTAACAAATACTGAAGTTCATTTTTGAGAAATTCAAGAGAATCCAATCGTTGCTGTCTCAATCGGATGGAATCTCTCACAAACTGCTCGCGGACCAGTAACGAATCGCGGATAAACTGCATTCTTACCGCCAGGGAATCCACAGTGCGCAGAGAATCTTCGAGGCTTCGTTTCGGCACAATGATGGTGTCATTTTCCTGGGCGTTGGAATTTGCTGCATAAAAAACAGTTCCGGCCTGAATCATCAATACCAGGTAAAAGAAGGCTTTAATAGATATTCTACCGGTCATACAATTTGTTTTTCAAACGGATTACCAAGATAATTACATTTTGATTTATTTTGATGATAATACCAAATCTTTCAATCCATGAAACGGGGCTCACTTTTGCTAACGTCCATCCTGCTGATTCATGCCGCCATTTCGGTTAAGGGTCAGTTCAACCGCGATACCGCCGTTGCAATTATTATCAGTACCGGTTTCGGCGATATTGAGGCCCTCCTTTATGTGAAGCAGGCCCCTGTCACCTGCGCCAATTTCCTGGATTATGTCGACCGGGTGGGAGAAGAAGGAGGCACCTTTTACCGCACCGTGACACCGGGTAATCAACCCGACAAAAAGGTCAAAATCGAAGTCATCCAGGGAGGATTCAACCTGGAGCATTTGGATTCAACAGAAATTCAGCCTATTCCGCTTGAAAGAACCCTTATTACAGGCCTTTCACATAAAGATGGCACGCTGTCCATGGCACGTGATGATCCCGACTCCGGCAGTTCGGAGTTTTTCATCTGTATCGGGGATCAGCCCGAGCTTGATTTCGGGGGAAAGCGAAATCCTGACGGACAGGGATTTGCCGCATTCGGGAGAGTGATCAGGGGCATGGAGGTTGTCAAAAAAATTCAGCAGGCTCCCTCCCGGGGACAGATGCTGGATCCAGTTGTTCGAATTCTTGGTATTCGGAGGATAATAACCCTTCAAGGGTCTATGGACCGCTTGAAGGGTTATTACTCTTTACTCATCACTCATTACTCATCACTCTAATTCACCTCCAGCTTCTCCCATCCCGCCAGCTTCGGAAATAAAGCATGTGGCAATGTCTGGTACCAAAAACAGACCGAAGCAATATCCGATTGCTGCTTCAGATACCTGCCGCCGCTGTGCCAGCCCAGATCCTGAATGGTTATTTTGAGGTCCTTCTCAAACCTGACCGGGTCGTTGATATGCCAGCGGTAGAGCCCAAAACGCTGTTGCGAGCGGTAGGTGCCATCGGGACGGATCACCTGTGCCAGTCCTGAATAGGGTGTGCAGAATTCGGTGTACTTTCCATTCCGGTCAAAATTATAGGATCCGCAAAAATAGTCCTCGGTACCGGTTCCGCAGATGGTCGGAAACTGGGTATCCCCGTCCAGGTAAAACTTGATCTCTCCTTCTCCCCACCAGCCGTTGTTGTTTACACCCCAGGCCAGGTATACTCCCACAAACTGTCCTTTTCCCTTAACACCATCGATGATTGTATATACAGAGGTTTCATTGGGATTCGATCTCCTGTACTGGGCATGAAAATACGCTGCATCGGCCGGCACATCCGTGAGTGTATAATCAATCTGGTAATAGAGGGTCATCGGATCGGCGTCATTGATGTTTTCCATGGTGATCCTGCACTTTTTCCGGAATGGCATTGTCCAGTAACAGTTAAATGCGCTTCCGGGATTCACGCATACGGCCAGGGAGGTGAGCGGAGCGTACTCATTCCAACCCATGCAGAAGAATGCCCCGATCGGACACTCCACCGAAGGTTCCGTTTCATCATCCCAGTAAATGCGGATAACCGAAAACATCCAGTTACCGGTAGGCGTCATCCAGATATGCTGAATGGCCCCGGAACCTTCTATTTCAGCGAGTGTAACCGTTTCACCGGGCTGGATCCTGATATAGGGATTTACTTTCCATCCCTGCCCGAGATCACGCGCAGCGTGGTATGCATTGGCCTGGTTCGGCTTATCCTTGTTTTCCAGGCTTGCCATCCCACCCTTTCCCTTTTCACCGGTAAAGTTTTCGGGACTGATGGATCGGGACTGGGCATTGGACAAACGATACAGGTTGCCCATATTCATATCCAGACCGTTAAACTGGCTTTGCGGGAACAACATGGAAGAAAACAGGCATAAGCAACTTAACAAACAAGTTAGCTTTTTCATAATAAGTTGAGTTTTGGTAATTCGAAAGATTTAAATTTAACATTATTTGCAGAATCATTCAAATAGTATACCCATGAAAAAACCAAGTCTCTTGTTTTGCCTGATGATCACGCTGCTGAATGGCTGTGTCAAAAACGAAATGCATAATTCCCGTATAAAAGACAGGAACTTTAACGATGAATATTCCGGTGAATTCCTTAACAGGATTGCTTTCCCCATCGGCGGAATGGGCGCGGGAATGATATGCCTCGATGGCAATGGGGCGTTTTCACACATATCGGTCAGGAATAAACCGGATGCCTTCAATGCCCCCTTTATGTTCGCCGCGCTTTCCGTAAAGGGATATGAAAATGGCGCAAAAATTCTGGAAGGTCCTGTCCAGAGCTGGAAGATATTCGGAAGCCCGGGAGCAGCCAATGGATCCGACTTATATGGTTGCCCCCGTTTCGAAGAAGCTTCGTTCAGTGTACGGTTCCCCTTTGGAACGGTTCATTTATCCGATCCTGATATGCCTGCTAAGGTGGATATCACGGGCTGGAGTCCTTTCATTCCCGGCGATGCGGATAATTCGGGACTCCCGGTAGGAGGACTCGAATACACCATCACCAACACCAGCGGCAAGGAAATGGATGCCGTGTTTTCTTTCCACTCAGAAAACTTCATGCGTGTTGAGTTGCCGGGAGAATGGGGTGGAAATTATGTGGGAAAAGATTCCATCATGGCCATGGATAACGGTTTTATCCTGGAACAATCCTGCTTCCCGGATAAACCGCATTACAAAGGCGAATTTGCCATATACACCGATGAACCCGGAGCGATAACCGATTACTGCTGGTTCAGGGGCGGATGGTTCGACGGCAGGACCTTTTTGTGGGAAAATATTAAAACCGCTCATACACCGGCCAATCCTGTTTCCCCGGGAGCATCCGGTGCATCCGTTTATGTACCGGTACAACTCGGGCCCGGGGAATCCAGGACCATTAAAATACTGATGGCATGGTATGTTCCGCATTCCGACCTGCGGATTGGAACGGGACCCGATGATAACGAAGTAAATAAAATCATCGCTGCCGCAAAATGTACTCCCGGCTCAAACTGCTGTTCTCCCGAAATTACATCGGCATTTTATGAACCCTGGTACTCCGGCAAATTTAAAAACGTGCAGGAAATAGGTCTGTACTGGAGAGCGCAGTACCAGGATCTGAAAAATTCCACATCCCTGTTTACAGATGCGTTTTACAATTCCGATCTCCCGCCTGAAGTGCTGGAAGCTGTTGCTTCCAACCTGGCCATCCTGAAATCACCCACTGTGTTGCGTCAGAAGGATGGAAAACTATGGGCCTGGGAAGGCTGTCACGATCAAAGCGGCTGCTGCAATGGTTCCTGCACCCATGTTTGGAATTACGCACAGGCCATACCCAATTTATTCCCGGCGTTGGAACGTTCACTCCGGGAGACAGAATTCAAGGTGAACCAAAGTCCGCAAGGACACCAGAATTTCAGGGCGAATTTGCCGATCAGGGCGACCGGTCACGACTGGTACGCTGCAGCAGACGGACAACTGGGGGGCATTATGAAGGTCTACCGCGAATGGAGGATTTCCGGTAACAGGGAGTGGCTGAAAAACATCTGGCCCGAGGTCAGGATCAGCATGGACTATTGCATTGCACACTGGGATCCGCGGCACACCGGAACCATCGAAGAACCCCACCACAACACCTATGACATTGAATTCTGGGGCCCGGATGCCTTGTGCACCGGGTTTTATGCCGGTGCGCTGGCAGCAGCCATCAAAATGTCTGAGGAGATGGGTGAAGATCCTGCTTTATACAAGGATCTTCTTGCCAAAAGCAAGGAACAAATGGAAACCGGATTGTACAATGGCGAGTATTTCATCCAGAAAGTAAAGGTGGAAGGACTGAACGCTCCCAATCCTGTTGAATTGGGCAAAAACAGCATCGGCACATCCTATTCACCCGAGGCCCTGGAAATACTGAAAAAAGAAGGGCCCAAATACCAATACGGTCCGGGTTGTCTCAGCGACGGGGTATTGGGACTCTGGATCGCACAGATGTGCGGGATGGGTGATATCCTGGATGAGGCTAAAATTCAAAGTCACCTGCTTGCGGTTCATAAATACAACCTGAAATCCGACCTGTCGGATCACATCAATCCGCAACGGGCAAGTTATGCCTATGGAAACGAAGGAGGATTGATCCTTTGTTCCTGGCCAAAAGGCGGACAGCCTTCTCTGCCGTTTGTATACAGCAACGAAGTATGGACAGGGATCGAATACCAGGTGGCCTCCCACCTGATGCTCACCGGGCACGTGAATGAAGGACTTGAGATTGTACAGGCATGCCGGAACAGATATGATGGCAGGATCCGCAATCCGTTTGATGAATATGAGTGCGGGCACTGGTATGCCAGGGCCATGTCGAGTTACGGAATGATACAGGGTCTGACGGGTCTGCGGTATGATGCGGTGACAAAAACCCTGTTCATCGATTCCAAAATAGGCATTGATTTCAAGTGTTTCATTTCCACCGAAACGGGATTTGGCATGGCCGGACTGAAACGGGGAAAACCGTTTGTTGATGTAACCTATGGTACCATTGATATTAATTCGGTTGTGGTTTCAGGAACGGTTATGGAGATTATGAATTAATACCTGTTTGCTATCCCCAGTCACCCTTCAAGGGTCTTAGGACCGTTTCGCCCTTTCAGGGCTCAAATGATTCGGCTTCATTCATTATCGCAGGGCTGCGCCCTGCGCTATCACATTACGGCCTTACAGGCCTATACATCTCCCTTTCTCCCCATCTCCCTTTCTCCCCATCTCCTTGTCTCCCCATCTCCTTGTCTCCCCATCTCCTTGTCTCCCCATCTCCTTGTCTCCCC
>JAFGGU010000091.1 GCA_016930375.1 Bacteroidales bacterium
CACTCCTCAATTGTATCATCTTTATTACAGCATGTTAAAGAACTTCAGTAACTTCCTTAACTTCACGGCACAAGCAAAGACGCAAAGCCGCTAAGTTGGAGAAGATATTTGCCTTTCTTTGCGGCTTTGCGTCTTTGCGAGAAACATTTTATCGTTCATTCTCAAACGGATGATCTCTTCTGAAATCGGGTATAAAAGGATCATCAATGACTGGTCGCGACCTGTCACTACCATTCAATTCCTGAATCCATCCATTTGTAAAACCCAGGTCTTCCATTGCCTCCAGCACCTCCTGGTATTCTTCCTGAAAAAGTCTTCTTCCCAAAACAGGATGATCAGTAACGCAAACTGTGGGATAATACTGCGACATCAGTGAAATGCTGACAGAAGGGGACAAATTATCCGCAATCCATTGCAGGATCCCGATACTGTCTTTTGCCTGTCCCGGTAAAACCAGATGCCTGATTATCAAACCCGTAACAGCCTGTTCGTGATCATTGAGCACAACAGTACTGCCTTTCTGCCTGTACATTTCCAGGATTGACTTTTTCACCACCCCGGGATAATCCGATGCATCGGAAAACCGACAGGCAAGGTCCGGGTCCATATATTTGAAATCGGGAAGGTAAACATCGATCAAACCCTCAAAACCACGAATTGCTTCAGCTTTATCATACCCGTTGGTATTGTAAACGGTAATTGGGTTGTATCCCAGATTGTTCAACCGTGTGATGATAGCTTTTACATGAGGTACATGGTGCGAAGGGGTTACAAAACCCAGCGATTCAATGCCCTGTTCGAGGATTTCAATAATACGTCCGGTAACCTCTTCGAGTTGATATGCATGGCTTTCAACCGCACCCTTTCTCCGGCTGATCTGGTAGTTCTGACAGTACAGGCATTGCAGGTTGCATCTCGAAAAAAAGACATTGCAAATGCCTTTTGGCCCGCTGATTGGTGGTTCCTCACCCTGGTGAATACATATGGATCCGATATTGTAGCCGGGTCCACTCCCGCAATAGCCCAAAATTCCAGCATTCCGGTTTACGCCACAGGATCTGGGACAAATGGTGCAATGGTCAAGCTCTTTCAAGGCGGAATGTAACATACCGGACAAAATTAATACTTTGTAAAACAGTTGATCCCAACCGGGGGAGGTTTAATATGAAAATAAAACTTGCTTTTTTCGAAATATTGTTAAATTTGCAGCCGCTTTCGGTCCGTAGCTCAGCTGGTAGAGCACGTGACTCTTAATCATGGGGTCGAGGGTTCGATCCCCTCCGGACCGACAGAATAATAAAAGGGATTGAAATTTTTTCAATCCCTTTTTGCTTTGTGTACATCCATGTTTTATGAATGAAATTAATCTTTCCCACGCTAATTTACGAAAAGTAGATTTTGCAGTTTCTATGGGATTACTTTTTCCGCAATTCTGGTATTAAGCATTGATCATTGCCCTATTCTTACCAAGGTCTTTGAAGGAAGAATCGAGGCCTGTAAGGGCCTCTACCTGACAACACAGGGCGCAGCCCAGTGTTTCGGTAATGAGGTATCGCCCTTACAGGGCTTCAAGGTTGTGGTAACGCATATACACAGGGCTACGTTTCACTCCGCCCTGTGCTCTTAAGTTTCGGGGCCTTGCCCCTTTGGATACAGGGCTGCTGATGAATCCAGGCCTGTAAGGCCGCTGCGTAAAAGCACAGGGCGCAGCTTTGTGTACATGAAAATGATGGATGATTCCAGGCCTGTAAGGCCGCTGCGTAAAAGCACAGGGCGCAGCCCTGTGTTCATGTGATAAATAAACAAAAGGGCTGAAGGCCCGAAACATAATGTAATAAACAGTCTAACCGCCCAAAACATCATGTCTCAATCATTATCAAAAGTAAATGTCCATATAGTATTTTCAACCAAATACATACAAAATCTTATCAGTGATGCCATTAGGAACAAACTGCATGCATACTTGATTGGAATCATAGCTAATTTAGGTTCATTCAGCCATGAACTTTACGCCAATCCTGACCATTTGCATATTTTATGCACCCTGCCACGAACACTAACCAGCGCCGATTTGGTTTCTAAAATTAAATCATCATCATCCAAATGGCTGAAATTAAATGGTGTAAATGAATTTGGCTGGCAGGACGGCTATGCAATATTCTCAGTCAGCGCATCAAAAATTGAAACTGTAAAGAGTTATATACTTAATCAGCCTGAACATCACAAAAAGGTTTCGTTTCGGGATGAGGTGAGACTTTTTCTGAAGGAATATGGGATTGAGTATGATGAAAAGTATGTTTGGGATTGAGGTATCGCCCTTACAGGGCTTAACAGATGTGGTAACGCTTGTACACAGGGCTGCGTTTCACTTCGCCCTGTGCTATTACGTATCGGGGCTTCACCCCTTTAACAAAAGGCTGCTGATGTATCCAGGCCTGTAAGGCCGTCAGGTAAAAGCACAGGGCGCAACCCTGTGTTCCGGTAAACGAGCGATATATTCAGGCCTGTAAGGCCGACACATAAAAGGCTACGTATCACTCCCTCCTGCGTGTTACGTTAAAGTTGTCCTAAATTCCGGTGCCTTCCGGTACAGGGTGGCCTGCTCAAAAGCAAAGGCTAGTTTTAGGAGGGTTGGCTCACTCCAGGCACTTCCCATGAACGTGATACCTACGGGTAAACCATGCACAAAACCGGCCGGCACCGTTATTGCAGGATAACCCGCGCAGGCGGCAGGAGTTGAGCTTCCACCGATAAAATGGTCTCCGTTGATCCAGTCTGTTGTCCAGGCCGGCCCCCCGGTGGGGGCTATTATTGCATCCAGGCCGGATTGCTGAAGTGTTGCATCGATCCCTTCTTTCCCTGCCAGTCTTTTCATGTTTTCAAGCGCATCAAGATAAACTTTATCCGTAAGGGGGCCTTTCTCCTCGGCCATGATAAAGATTTCCTGTCCAAACCAGGGCATTTCCCGATCACGGTTCTGTTCGTTAAAAGCAATCAATTCTCCCAATGTTCTTGTTTTGTTTCCCGGAGGTGTTTTAGACAAATAAAGGTTCAGATCAGCCTTGAATTCGTACAAAAGCACTTCCCACTCATGCGCGCCCATTTCCCCGCTGGTCAGAATATTGGCAGGATCAATGATTTCAGCCCCTTTGTTGCTCATGCAAAGGATGGCATCTTCCATCAATTGATCAACCTGCGCGCTGAACCCGAAGAAATTCCTGGCTACGCCAATACGGGCTCCGCTCAAACCATTGACATCCAAATATCTGGTATAATCCGACTGTTTTTTTCCTGTGCTCTCAGATGTTGACATGTCATCCGGATCAACTCCGGCAAGCAGACCAAGTATCACGGCAGCATCTGAAACTGTACGGGCCATCGGGCCTGCGGTATCCTGGCTGTGGGCAATGGGAACTATACCGCTTCGGCTCCAGAGTCCCAGGGTGGGCTTAATACCCACAACACCATTGATCGAGGAGGGACATACAATAGATCCGTCGGTTTCCGTACCTATGGCAGCCGCACAAAAATTGGCAGATACGGCAACTCCTGAACCTGAACTGGATCCGCACGGATTCCTGTCGGTTATATAAGGATTACGTGTTTGTCCTCCGCGTCCGCTCCATCCGCTGGATGAATGCGTGGATCTGAAATTGGCCCATTCACTCAGGTTGGTTTTACCCAGAATGATAGCGCCGGCTTCCCTGAGTTTCTTTACAATAAAAGCATCCTGCAGGGCAGGAGAGGAAGCAAGGGCCAGCGATCCGGCCGTTGTAAGCATCCTGTCCGCCGTTTCAATATTGTCCTTGATCATAACAGGTATTCCGTGCAAAGGACTTCGCACCTTCCCTGATTTTCTTTCCTGATCAAGCTGACGAGCAATTTCAAATGCTTCCGGGTTTATTTCGATAACGCTGTTCAGGACAGGGCCACTTTTATCCAATTTCTGAATTCTGGCCAGGTAGAGTTCGACGAGCTTTTCGGATGTATAATTCCCGGTTTCGAGATACTGCTGCATTTGAAGTATGGATTCCTCTTTGATTTCGAAATCGTCGGTTATGAATTCACCCTGACTTTTTTCATGGCCCGCTGGTCTGCAGGATTGCAGCCATGGTATGCCTGCAACAGCAGCTCCTGCAATGGCACCGCCCTTGATAAAAACACGCCTGTTCATGGATTTGTCCTATTTTTTAGGTTGCCTGATCGCCTGGTCAAAATCAGCCAGGATATCGTCGATATGCTCCAAACCAACTGATACCCTTACAAGCCCATCTGTTATCCCTGACATCTTTTTCTCAGCCGGTGACAGTTTCGAGTGAGTGGTGGTGGCGGGATGTGTCACGGTAGTCCGTGCATCGCCCAGATTGGATGTAATTGACATCATCTGAAGGGCATTTATGAAACGATGGGCCCTTTTTTGCCCCCCCTTCAGCTCGAAAGTAACCAGTCCCCCTCCAAGCTTCATTTGTCGCCTGGCCAAATGGTACTGCGGATGAGAAGGAAGAAAAGGATATTTCACCCATGCAACGTCCCTGACTTTTTCGAGGTGCCTGGCAAGCGCGAGAGCATTGCTGCAATGGCGTTCCATTCTTACGGTAAGGGTTTCGAGACTTTTAGAGAGGAGCCAGGCGGTATGGGGTGACATGACCGGACCTGTAATCTTCGACAGCATCCTGACCTCTTTCATGATTTCCTTGTTTCCAAGAACCGCACCACCAATGGTTCTTCCCTGACCATCGATGAATTTGGTGGTAGAATGGACGACAAGGTCCGCTCCGAACTGAATCGGACGCTGCAGGTAGGGAGTGGCAAAGCAATTGTCAATGATAAGATATAGGTCATTTTTGCGTGCCAGCTTTCCAAGCCATTTGAGATCAATTAAATCCAGGCCGGGATTGGATGGCGTCTCTGCATAAATCAAACGGGTTGCGGGCATGATATTTTCTTCCCATTCCTCTTTGTTGTTAATATCTGCGTAGGAATGCGAAATACCCCATTTGGGCAGTATTTGTGTGAAAAGTAAACTGGTGGTACCAAAAATCTGCCTGGCGGATAATATATGATCGCCTGGTCTGAGCAGGGCTGTGAGGCTGAGATAAACCGCCGCCATGCCTGAAGCCGTGGCAACGCCATCTTCAGCGCCTTCCAGCGCGCATAGTTTGCAGATTAATTCATCCGTGTTGGGATTGCCAAAACGAGTATAAATATTGCCAGGTATCTCTTCGGCAAAAACTGCCCTGGCCTCCTCGGCGGAATTGAACACATAGCTGGAGGTTTCAAAAACAGGCACGCTATGCTCACGATGTTTTGAACGATCAGTCTGTAACCTGACAGCCAGCGTATCAAACTTCTTCTTCCGGTCCATGCCTTTAGGATCTATTCAGCCTGCTTCTTGGGTTTGGATTCCTTTTTTGCCGGAGCCGCTTTAGGAGCCTTGGCGGGTGCTGATGCTTTTGCCTTCGGTTCTTTGACCTCCTTTATAGCCTTTACTTCCTTATCCTTAACCCCTTTTACTTCTTTTATTTCTTTAACTTCTTTAACCTCTATTACTTCTTTTACTACTTGTACTTCTTGTACTTCTTGTACTTCCTGTACTTCCTTAACCTCAACTACTTCCTTCGGCTCCTTTACTTTAACCGGTTTTACTTCTTTCGCTTTAATGACAGAGGGTTCAGCTGATTTTACAGTCCGGGATGATTTTTTAGGACGGCGAACGCCGTATGATCCCTGAAATAATTTTCCTCTTTTTGTTTTCTTATCTCCTTTTCCCATTGTATTGGTTATTAGTGGTTGAATAATTTTAATCCTGATCAGGACGTTCGATTTATCCTTCTATATTTGTCAAGGATTAATCCAGGAACAGTTTTTTCAGGAATCATAAAAATAGCACATTTACAGCAATACACAAATGAATTCTGTATACAAACATATCATTTTTGATCTGGACGGCACCTTGTCGGATTCACGCGAAGGTATATTCAATGCGTATTATCATGTTTTTGACAGGCTTAATTTAAAATATCCTGACAGGGATACGCTCATGACTCTTATCGGTCCGCCTTTGCAAAAAGGCTTTGAAGATGTATTCGGACTCCGGGGAAGTGAAAATGAGAACGCGGTTAAAGTATTTCGTGAGTATTATGCATCTAAAGGGCTGTTTGAGAATATATTATATGATGGGATACCGAAACTTCTTGAAAGGCTCATTGGAGCAGGCGCCTTGCTATATGTAGCTACAGCTAAATACCATCCATTTGCCAGCCAGGTTCTCCGGCACTTTGCTATTGATGCTTACTTTGCAGATGTATCCGGGGCTGACTACAGCGGGCATCATGCCTCCAAAACTGAACTTGTGGCCAGGATTCTGAGAAAGAACAACATCATGGATCCAATGGAAGTGGTAATGATAGGTGACACGCGGTACGATATGGAGGCAGCGGCAGAACTTGAAATGGATTCAATCGGTGTGACCTATGGTTTCAGCACGAAAGAGGAAATTATTTCTTTCGATCCCGATTATACTGCCGGAAGCGTGGAAGAGTTGGAACATATTTTATTGCAGGAATAAACTGTTTCTATTTAAAATTGCTACGCTGCAGCTTTTTGAGGATTTTCATACCCCTGCTTTGATATCCCGGTGAGGAATCAGCCAGGCTATTCTCAATCAGGTTGCTCAATTCCACGCCAATATCAGGCATTTCCAGGCTCAGTTTATACAAGATCTCCATGCTGTATACCTTAACAGCTATGGAAAAGTTGCCGGTCATAAAATCAAATCCCAGGTTAATCAGGAGTGATTTGTCCTTTTTCGTCAGTTTAACAGGCGCTTCAGCGAGGATTAAAAGAAAATTCCGTCTGGCGCCTTCAGAACGAAGACTTTCAAGGTTCCTGATGACATCGGAACAATAGGGTTTGAACAATTCCGGAAACCGGCAACAACAAATACTGACCACACGAGATGCTCTTTGCGGCAATGGACCGCTGTCTCCGCATGATAGTTCAATTAATGGTTTAAGTAATGCAGGATTATCATATACCATACTGGCTGTCAGATCAGCCAACAACCGGCTGGAATCTGAGAGTTGCGCCCTGATCTTATCAGGCGTTAATTTATTTGTGTGCGCTTTGGCCTTTTTATGAATTGCAGTCATCTTCAAAACCTGTTGCGCTAAAATAGCATAAAATGAACTAATTTTGTTGAATGAAATCATTATTCACATGCCAGTGAACCGGCCTGATCATATCAGGAACTACAGGGATAAATTCGAAAAGCTTATTCGCCTGATCCGCAGGAACAAGGAAATCCATGACTATTCCAAATTACGCCAGGCTTATGACAGACTTTTAGCAGGATTGGGCAATCAGCAGGATGCTGAGGGTGACGGGGTGGTAGCAGCCCTGGAAATTGCAGAAATAACTGTAAATGAGATCGGATTGGGCATGACTTCGGTTTTAAGCATTTTTCTGAGCCGGCTTTTAACGGAGAGACTTCTTGACCTGATTGAAATTGAAAAGGACTATGGCAAACAGGTTGCAGTAATTACCGCTGGACTCAACTCCATAAATGAGCTGGGCAGTAAAACACTGGCCCACCAGGCAGAAAACTTTCGCAACCTTTTGCTGAACCTGGCCGGAGACGTCAGGGTGATCTTTATCAAGATCGCCGAGCATCTTTATGATATGCGATCGATGAAATACAGGCCGCAGGAGGAACAGATCAGGCTTGCATCTGAAGCGTCCTATCTTTATGCGCCCCTGGCACACCGGCTGGGCTTTTACATCATCAAATCGGAAATGGAAGACCTGGCGCTGAAGATCACCGATCGCAAAACCTATGATTCTATTGCCCGGCAACTCGCCCAGTCCATGCGCGACCGCAAACATTTCATTGACGAATTCATCAAGCCGATCGAAGCTGCTTTGCGCAATCAGGGATTTGAATTTGAGATCAAGGGGAGGCCTAAATCCATTTATTCCATCTGGAATAAAATGGTCAACAAAGGTGCAGCCTATGAAGATATATATGACCTTTTTGCCATCAGGATCATTCTCAACAGTGAGCTGAAGAATGAAAAAGCGGATTGCTGGCAGGTTTACAGCACGGTTACGGATTTATACCAACCCAATCCTTTGAGATTGCGCGACTGGATATCCATACCCAAAACCAACGGCTACGAATCGCTGCACACCACCGTTGTGGGACCGGACGGGCACTGGGTTGAAGTTCAGATCAGAACCCGGCGCATGAATGAAATTGCTGAAAAAGGATTTGCTGCCCATTGGAAATACAAAGGCCTGGAATCAGAACAGGGTCTTGAGGAATGGCTGAAGAGGATCCGCGAAGTTTTGGAGACCCCTGAGCCTGACGCCAGGGAGTTCCTCGATGATTTTAAACTCAGCCTGTATGCCAAGGAAATATTTATTTTCACCCCCAAAGGAGACCTTAAAAAATTTCCTTCCGGAGCCACCGTGCTTGACTTTGCCTATGACATTCATTCAGAAGTGGGCTCCATGTGCACCGGCGCCAAAGTAAACGGAAAGAATGTTCCCATCAGGCATGTCATGCAGAATGGTGATAGGGTGGAAATCCTTACTTCCAAGAATCAGACGCCTAAAATGGATTGGCTCAATTTCGTGGTTACATCGAAAGCCAAAACCAAGATCCGGTTTAAACTGAATGAAGCACGCGTTAAACAGGCGGAGAATGGCAAAGAAATTCTCGTGAGGCGACTCAAGAACTGGAAAATTACCTTCTCGGATGAAACCATCAGGAAGCTTTTAAAAGCTTATAAACTGAAAACCGCCCAGGATCTGTATTACCAGATAGCCACGGAAGAGATTGATATCGCCCAGATCAAGGAATTGCTCCAGGAGCCTGTTGCACCTGAAAAACCGTACCCTGAAACTGAGGCGGCACCGACCCCGCAGCAGGAAACATTTATTAAATCAGATGACTACCTGATCATTGATGATAAACTGGCGCATGTTGATTTCAAACTGTCCAAATGCTGCAATCCGATTTTCGGCGATGAAATATTCGGATTTGTAACGGTTAGTGAGGGGATTAAGGTTCACCGGCTGAATTGCCCCAATGCCGCGCAATTGATCTCCAGGTACGGATACAGAATTGTGAAAGCTCGTTGGAAATCAGGAGGCAAGGAGGCTTTATTTACAGTAGAGATTGATGTACACGGCCAAAATGACCCGAACATTCTTAACAATATTTCCAATCTGCTCTCCAAGGACCTCAAAGTAACGCTTCGGTCAATCAGTTTCGACAATGAGAACGGCATGCTCAGGGGCAGGCTAAAAATAACCGTGAAGGATACTGCGCATCTTGATTCATTAATTAACAGACTGGCTGCAGTTAAAGGAGTTTACAGGGTGAACAGGGTGGAGAGGATTAATCAGTAAGGAGTAAGGAGTAGGGAGCCAAGATATAACCCTTCAGGCGGTCCTTAGACCCTTGAAGGGTGTGTCATTTAGTAACCTTAATTACCACAACTTCTTTATCTGCGGTGACGATATCGGTGATGAAGCGGTAGAATTCAGGGTAGGCCGCCAGCGGATAATTACCTTTATTGAGGTTCATCTGCCGTTTAAAGAAGATACATTGTTCACGGATAGATATCTCGCTGCTGTAACTTCCAAACCTGGAATTGATATGTTTTTCTTCAGGAAGATAAGTGATCGATAATCCCGGCGGAATGCTAATCTTTACTGAATCGTTTTGATGAAAGGATTTTGAAAGCTCTACCTCATAAGGATCTTCGTCAATGTAAGAAAGATCCGAGACAAAGGATGGGGAAATAACGAGCATCTGATTGCTTCTGGCTGCCAGATCCCTGATAGTCAGTTCAAATCGCCCCACTGCCACGGGTATCTCTTCCTGCCGGTTGAATTCATATTCTTCCTTTTCAATATCAAAGGCTGTTATCCCGGTTTGACCTGAAATCCACTCTTTCCTGTCATCGAACTTGCTTTCCGATATCTTGTAGAGCTCGTCGTGCAGCAGCCCGTATCTTTTGATTTCCAGCATAACGGTAGCATCGCCATTATCCTGCAAAGTGATGTCGGAATAAGTATACGCCCTGTTAACGTTGCTTCCGTAAGCCGGAGTTTTGAGTATCTGACCGCCATCCGGAGTGAGCGCCAGAACATGCCGGTCAGAGGTAAAGCTGCCGAGGTAATTGAAGGGAGAATCGGGATCGGTGCATTCCAGCCAGATCGTATCCCGTTCATCGGGAACACATAATATCACATGGTCAAACTGGTTGCAGGGAAAATCAGCCATCATCGATTTTCTTTCACCTGATCTGACAAGGGTATAGTACGATTCAATGCCAACTGCCTTCAATAAGGCTTTCATATAATTGGACAGGGCCTTGCAATCACCATAGCCGCTCTCTGCCACTTCACTGGCAGGAATGGGCTGATTTCCCCCGACACCAAATCCGATAAAAAAATAATGTGTGGTTTTCTGCATGTATTCATACAAAGCCCTGATTTTTTCTCTTCGTTCAGGAAAGTTTTGCGCAAGCGCTATGGCTTTTTCGGAATATTTCATGTCCAGAACATCCCTGCCGGAAATCAGTTGTCCCATCCAACGGCCATAATCCTGCCAGCTTTTAAAGCTTCCCTTGTATCCGCTCAGACTGAAATTCAATGGTGTTCCATATACAACCGGCAGATGGTTCACCAATGGGGTTGCATATTTTCGGGAACGGCCTGCAGGCAGGTTCTCCTCCTTCCAGGACAGGTATAGCTTATTATTTCTGCGCAAACTGTCTGCCGGAGACTTCAGGTGCAGTGTTTTGTAATTGAATCCTGAACCATCCGGAATGATATATTGAATTCCTGATTCCTCAACCGAAATTTCCGGATCTTGCTGTAAATAGGCAGCCGGACTCAGAAACAGGTCCTGCATGTACATTACATAGCTGTATTCAATGGTAAAAGGATAATTGTAAGCAGGTATTTCAAATACCTTTTTTCTTGCATCACTCAGTTTTTCAGGTCCGACGAAATCACGCGCATCCAGTATAAGGTACTTTTTTAAAATCCAGATCAGCTTTCCTGATGCATCATAGGCGCGTGCCCTGATGGATGAAACACGACGAAGATCGTCATAGGGGATTCCTACCAATAGTAAATCACTGGCTTTGTCATTCAGCAGGGTGATCGCCATCTTTGTTTCCAGCCGGCTTTGTTTCTCATTGATCAGGGTAATGATGCGCTGGCCCGAACGGACTACAGCCTTTGCCCGTGTGCGTAAGTGCGTGGGTATTGAATCATAAGGATAAACAGGCTGGGTCTGAATGTCCGGAACCAGGACAGTCATTATCAGTAAAAGGAAAAGAAATCGTTTCATGGGGTGTTCATCGGTTTCGGATTTTCCCTTAAAATGACCATCTCGTTGCATTTCCGGTTTACCTGGGTATAAAACTCCCGGAATGACTGATATTCTTCGGTATCAAAAAAGGTTTTGTTGACATTTAGCTCTAAACTAATTACCAGGTCGTTGTTGTCGGATACTGCACCGAAAAGAAAACTGGCATCGTTGTCCGGCAATCCGATTTTGGTGGTTCCCGGCAGTTCATCAGCCCGGTAATGATCCGGCAGTCTTATGCGACAATTCAATTTTTCAGTGGCAGGGCATCCCATGTCCACGGGGAACATTCTTGTATCCTTAATCCAGGAAGTCCGGTAATCACCGAATATAGTGATCAAAGGCCTGAAAAAAACCATCTGATCAATACTTTTCAGGAAATGCCTGAAGGTAATGTCAAAAGTGATGCGGAGAGGCAGATGAAGGCTGTCCCGGTTCTGGAATTTCAGGTTGCTGATAACCAAATTGCCTGCACGATCAATCACCGCCTCCCTGAAACCAGCCTCACCTTCGTTATGAACAAGACGCCTCAGATTCAATGCATCGTAACCCGAAAAAGTGACAATGGCTTTGCCTGTCAGTTCACTTTCCTCATTTAACGTTAAATCGTAATACTCCTGTGTTGTATTCCGCTCCTGGGTAAGTAATTTTATCCAGCGGCCGCCTGAATTGCTTAGAACCCATCCCTGTCCGTTCAGGCATTTAAAGGGCAGCATACCTGCGGGGATGAATTTATCCGTGGCATCCAGCAGGTAGTCTTTGCCATCAATGATGGCGCAACATACCAGGTAATTCAGTTTACCCGCCAGGGCAACCTGAGGATTCATATGCCCCTTTTCACGTGTGCACATTACCACGGGATGGGCAGCTATGCCTGCCGTCCTCAGCATATTCAGCAGGATCAGATTTATCTCGGCATTGGTGCCGGTTCCCTCCTGAGCGGCCTTTTCGAGCGATCTGTCGGGCCATAGTTGTTCATAACCATTCCAGTTCATATTCTTCTGAACGTGGTCATAAATGGCCTGCATTTTCTGTTTGGGGGAATCGAGGTGTCCGGTAATATTTTTAACTTTCCCGGCAAATAACAGAGAATTATTGAGTTGCTGTCCGACAGTGCTCAGATTCAGAAGCTCCTCTGACAACCTTGCATAGGTCGGGGAGGCAATATAGGAAATCCTGTCAGGAACATGGACTGATGCAAGCGCAAAATCAACTCCTGCCAGGTATTCTTCACTTTCAGGCATCAGGGGTTCCGGTTCATAAGCCGGAAGACTATCACCTGACCACTTATAAACGTTTGTATTTGCAGGCAATCCCATAAAAAAGCCCTTCAGAATTTCCTGTTGAAATTCAAACAGGTTGCCCTGGTTAAGGTAAATGGTATATTGGAAGAATTCAGGGATGGAAGCCTGGTATTCCAGGTGTCTCACAGGAATGCTGCGCTGGAAACGCATACCCGGGTAAGCCCAGATGTCATTCTCAATGGTGGTGTATTCATACTCAATGACTGAACCTTCCCTGACGTTGGGAAAAGTGAATCGGATCATGTTGTGATAAGGATCCACCGTTTCATGAAAGAACTGCTTTTTCCCCACCGCGGTCTTCACCGGAATACTATCTTCCAGATTGTGGGTGAATGCTTTCAGATTCTCCACCCTGTTGTTTTTCGAATAGGGGATTTGAATGTTTGCCAGGCGATAACCCGATGATTTGAAAATCTTGATTCGCAAGTGCCTTGTGAATTCAATCCTGGATCCATTATCATGTATCATTCTGGCCGTGGCATAATCACCCAATAAAGTGGCACTGGCACCTTTTTCATAAGGCAGGAGGGTTGTTTCAAGCTCCTCGCGAGTCACCTCGCCGAAAACGGCATGAGTGCTCTGCGGATAAGCCCGGAAAGGAAGAATCACCAATAAAACCCCTATGAACACTGGTCGGCACATTGGAAATGATTTAAAGTGCATTAAAACTTAACGTATTGCCATAAATAATGAGCTCTCCTGATACAATATAAGACCTGAAGAAATATTTTCCAAAGGGATCCGGTTCAAAGGCAATATCACAGGAATACTTAAAAGCCGAAGGGCTGCCTGTAACGGAGACTTTGTCGGAATCCTGCACATTCAGAATGGGTGAAGTTCCCCAGACAAATCCGTGCTCAGAAATTTCCACAACAGGTCCGTCTGTGATCACAGCATGCAAGCGGGCACTGTTCGGGGTGATATGATCTGCCGCCAGGGTCATTACCATGGGATATTCAAATGCCACCTTTTCCTCCTCCTGGCATCCGGATGAAAACAATGCAAGTAAGCCTGCCATAGCCAGGCTGAAAGTTTGGGCATACATTATCCTGATACAAATTAATTACCGAAAGTAGAAAAATTTCAAATGCCAGAGGCATGATAAGTTGAAAATGCAATTTGTAAATTCGTATTTTTGGAAATCCTGTCAAGCATTTTTACATGCCTAAAACTTGCCTTCTTATTTTTTTTCTGATGCTCTGGTACCTGCCCGGACATGCACAGGTTGGTTTCCGGCAGGGATACATTGTTAAAAATAATGGTGATACACTTACGGGACTGGTGTTTTATGGCATGAACGGCAGATTTTCAGAGGCATGCCGCTTTAAACGATTTGAGATCATACGGGAAGTGACTTATGGGCCGGATGATTTGCTTGCCTTTGGTTTCAGGAATGGCAGGCATTTTGAATCCAGGCATGACGGGAAAAGAAAAACATTCATTGAATGTACTGTAAAGGCTTCGAATCAGACGCCCCGTGTACATTTTCTGACCGATTATTCCTTCACCAAAAAACAATCGCTGTGGTAATTTGGTTTCACGGGGGGATATCAGTTTCTGAAAATTGAAATTCCGGGTCGAACCAGTACGAGATTTTTTGACGAAGCGCATTACAATTCAAGTTTCAGGCCTTCAACCGGGTTATTTATTAACCGCAAATTGTCAAAAAAGTCAGACCATGCTTCCATTGATCTGTCACTCCTCTTTTATTCCGATAAGTATTATGGTTATGCCGAGTATAAAACCGTTAGCGACTGCCGTGATTACATATCCATTGAATTATCAGGTTTCCAGGTACCGCTGTCTTTGAAATACAAGTTCGGAGACCTGAAATACCGTCCATATATCAAGGCCGGGGCTTACGGAACTATCCTGATTGACAGGTCTTATGGCAGAATTTCTGAACGTCAGTTCGGCCCGGTGATCTTCACCGAAAGGTACTCTGATTACCAGATCAATAACGACAGGGGATTTTTGTTTGGAGCCGGTATGGAAATTCCACTGGGCCATGCCCGAAAAGTTTATCTTGAAACTCTTTATATCCGGGGTTTTCAGTTATTGGTCTATTCCGAAAATTATGGTGAACCCCTTGACAGCAAGGTGAACAGCAAAGGGTTCAGTGTAATGGTCAGTATAAATCTTTAGAAAAAAGTAATTTAATTCATCGATTTAATGATGATCATTTTCCGGTCGTTTGTGGCAATATTGCTGATGAAATTATAGAATTCCGGATAATTTTCCTTTGGATATGCTGCCTCGTTGATCTCCAGGTTTCGGATAAAATAAATGAATTTATTGTCGCTTGAAATGTGGGTGGCATACTTCCCAAATCGTGAATCGACATTGAATGCGTCCGGAAGGTATTCGATTTTGAAACCGATGGGGATTTCAATTTTAACCGTATCGTTCCGCTGGTAAGAGGTTGAAAGTTCAATATCCGTAGGATCCTCCCATATATAGGAAGTTTTTGACAAAAGCGACGGACTGATGAAAAGCCGGTTGCTGCTTTTGGATGAAAGATCGCGGATCCGGATCTCAAAGTTGGCTATTCCATAAGGCACGCGTGTTTTGCCAAACACATAATCTTCCTTTTTAACATTGAATGCCGTGTAACCGAGCAGTCCGGCCATTTGGTCCTTTCTTTCATCCTCCTTGCTTTCTGACATATCATTCAGCCTTTCATAAAACAAACCGGTCTGGTGCAGTTTAATCCTGACATCGGCATCACCGGAACCCATGAGAGTGATCTCCGAACTGGAATTGATCACATTATCGCTTTTATTGTATGCCGGGGTTCTCTGGATCTTTCCTCCTTCGGGTGTTACCACCAGCACATAGCGGTCCGATGTGAAGCTGCCCAGGTAACCGAAAGGAGCAGTCTGGCTTGTGCATTCGAGCCAGACGGTATCCTTTTTATCCGGAACGCAAAGGATGGCATGGTTGAACTGGGAACCCGGAAAACCGGGTTCAATATTTTCACCGGTTCCGGCGTTGACCAGGGTATAGTACGATTCGATACCTGCAACCTTCAGAAGCGCCTTCATGTAATTTGACAATGCTTTGCAGTCACCATACCCGTTTTTCGCCACCTGGTCGGCCGGAATGGGCTGATCACCGCCAATGCCAAAGCTGATGCTGAAGTACCGCGTCTTCTTTTGCAAGTATTCATAGAGGTTCCGGATTTTCTCCCTGGAATCGGGCACGTTTTTCACCAGCGCCAGAACTTCATCGGCATACTCCCTGCTTAAGGCATCCCTGCCTTCGATGATCTTGTTCACCCATAAACCATAGGATTTCCAGGTGGAGAGGTCACCCGGGTAACCTCGAAGATTGATCTTTTCGGTAGTCGTGTACAAGGCAGGCAGCGTTCTTTCAACAGCAGGCGCGTAAAGCCTTTGTTCCTTTGCCGGTATATTTTCTTCCTGCCAGGTAAGAATTAACTTGTTTTTCACCCAAACGCTGTCGGTTGGTGATTTCATATTACGGGTCCTATACCGAAAGGGGATCTCCCTGGGAATAATGCACTGGATACCTGATCTTTCAACAGACACAGAGGTACCTGTGGCAAAGTAATCGACCGGATTAAGCAAAAGGTCCTCTGTTGACAGGCGAAAGGAATACTCAATGGTATAGGGATAGTTGTACGATGGAAACTTAAATACTTTCACCCGGCTTCCATCCAGGTACTCCGGTCCGCTGAAATCCTTAATATCCAAAAGATCATCTCTTTTTAAGGTCCATACAAGTTTACCGTTTTCATCATATGCGTTCGCCCTGATCATGGAAACATGGGTCAGATCGGTATACCTGATCGGTACATAGTTATAGCTTTCAGCATTCTCATTGAGCAGCGTAACGGCCAGCTTATAATCAATGAATGCCGTGTTCTCATCCACGATGGTCAGTTTTTTCTGGTAGGATCGAACGACAGCATCTGCTCCGATACGTAAAAGCGGAGGGATTGAATCAGATGGATAACGGATCTGTGCATATCCTGCAGGTAGTAACATAAAGAATGCTGTAAGACTGATGAAAAAAGGCTTCATGATACTTGCGATTAATTATTTTGACCGGTCTGCAGGATAACCATCTCATTGGTTTTTTTGACAATCTGGGTAAAGAACTCTCGGAATGAAGGGTATTCCCGTGGTTCAATCCAGGTTTTTGACAGGTTGAGTTCACCGTCCACCGATAGCATATTGCCTGCGGAAGAAATTTTATACGTGAATGAGGCATCCTCGTTTGGAAGAACAAGTCTGACACTTTTCGGCAATTCGCTTATTTTATAGGATTCCGGCAGATGATAAACACAGGTCAGGTTCGAAAATTCAGGACAACCCAGGTCGATGGGATAAATCCTTTCTTCTTTTATCCAGTTGTTCTCGAGTGACCCGAAAAGATTGTATACAGGCCGGAAATAGGAGAATTCCCTGCCCGAATGCACCAAATGGTCAAGTTCCAGGGTAAAGGTCAGAACGAGCGGTTTGTTAATGTCGAGTAAGTTTTGGGTTGTAATACTGCTGAATTTCATGTTGCCGAAGGAGGATAGTTTTTCCTGCCGGATCCCTTCTTCACTCTGGTTGTAAATAAGCCTCCGGAATTCGGCAGCATCATATCCGTCGAGGGTGATCGTAGCCAGTCCTTTTATTGTTCCGTTTTCGTCAAGGGTGAGATCATAAAACTCGCGCATATGGTTTTTTTCATGGCTGAGCAGCTTGATCCACTTCCCGTTTTTCTCGCTG
>JAFGGU010000092.1 GCA_016930375.1 Bacteroidales bacterium
CGTGCCCAGCTCCAGGTATGCCAGCCAAATGCAGCATCGCGGGCCAGGTCCCGTGCAGTTTTCGGAACTGTTGTTTCACCGGTGGGATAAGCTTTTACCAGCTCATCTGCAAATTTACCGTACCGTAATTTGACTCCGGAAATAAATTCTTCCGGCGTTTTCTCCCGTGAAAAACTTGCCCCCTCATCGGAATTATAACCCACCAAAATGGGAATATCATTATACCGTCCTGCTTCATACAATCTGAATTGATCATCGGGAATCACATAACCATCAATAATTGGCCATGCGCCCCCCATTCCCATGCCGGATGGAAGTTTTTCTGCTTCTATATTGCGCAAGTCGGCTATGGATGAAACGCCAACCTTGTGAGCAAAACTTAAACCTGATTCTTCGGCCTGCTTCAGGGTTTTCATGTTCTCACCGGGAAATGTTGTGGGTCGTGTCGGACCAAATGAGCCGCCACTTTGCGAAATGGCACCATGAAACAATCCTTTGGCCAATGGAGAGGCACATAACATACTCACGGCGATTCCTCCGGCTGATTCGCCAAAAATGGTCACTTTATCAGGATCGCCGCCGAAGGCTGCAATGTTCTTTTGTATCCATTTAAGTCCGGCAATCATATCAAGCAGACCATAATTTCCGGAAACACCATTGGGGTTTTCGGCACTTAATTCCGGATGGGCCAAAAAGCCAAGCTGGCCAACGCGGTAAGCAATGCTCACTAATACAACTCCTTTTCGTGCCAGATGCCCCCCATTATGAACAGGGTCGGAGGTTGATCCAAAACTGAACCCCCCTCCATAGATCCATACCAATACCGGTATTTTTTCCTTTTCAGATTTTGATGGAGTCCAGATGTTCAGGTATAAACAATCTTCGCTTTTTCCTGATGGCGGATTTCCGCCCTGCATTGGAGCAGCGGCAAATTTATCAGTCTGTTTTATTCCTTCCCACTTTTCAGCGGGTTGAGGTGCACGCCAACGAAGATCACCAACCGGAGGAGCAGCAAATGGAATACCCTTATAAATCGTTAATCCATTTTCATGTGTTCCCTGCAGGAGTCCCTCCTGAACCTTGACCGGGGCAGGTTGTTGAGATTCAGACATTCCGGTAAAGAACAGCACAAATACAGCAATGAGATAACTCTTTTTTTTCATAAGTATCGATTAAATATTAATTCCAAGGTCAGATTTATGATTTTAATTTCATCTATTCAAAGTCAATTTTGAAAACTGTAGCTATTTCATCCATATCTGTTGAATTTGGTGTTTTAATCGTCAATTTACCATCTGTTACCGACCACTTCAGTTCAACGCCACTTCCAACAACCGATACCTTTTTAATTTTTGGATCAATGGTGCTGCGAATCTCCAAATCCGAATGAGCTGCAGGAAGTCCAAGAACATATATATACAGATGCTTTTTATCCTTCGACAGGGCAAACCGGATATCATTCTGATTATAAGCCATTGTTGCCGTTTGTCCTCCGAACTGACTTTTTTCAAATTCAGCCGTTCCATAGCCAAAGGTCGAATAGGCCCTGGTTTCATAAACCGCCTCCTTGTGTTTTTCAATCCATTTGCCGATGGATGTTAAAACAGTTCTCTGTTCTTCAGGAATGGTGCCATCGGCCTTGGGTGAAATATTCAGCAATACGATTCCTCTTTTGCTCCAGACATCAATCATATTTCTGATAACCATTTCAGGTGTTTTATAGGTTTGCCCTCTGGTGTAACACCAACTGCCGAAACTCAGGGTAATATCTGTCAGCCAATAGTCATCCGAAAGTTCCGTTTTTCCGCCTTGTTCCATATCCAGCACACCCACATTGGGAGGCAGGTCTTCCTGCTTATAGGCAACCAAAGGTTTCAGTCCCCTGGCGACCGCCGTATTGAAATGATGTGCCACCATTTTTTGACGGTAGTTTTCAGGTATACTGTCAAGCCAGGAATCAAACCAGATGATGTCAGGTGCATAAGTGTCAACTACCTCATTGATCTGGTTCAGCCAATATTCGTAAAATTCAACACGAGGAATATTTCCGTATAACAATCTGAGTTTCGGATCAGTTGAAGAAGTAACATAATCAGGATGATAAGGGAAATGGCTGTCCCAACCCGGATCTGGTGTATTCTTTGCCCATTTTGCAGTATCGGTTGCATATCTCTGAATAAGCCTTTCATGGTGGAAAGTGGCAATCGTTTTCAGGTCGTTCTTTTTGAGTTCAGCAAACAATTCTCCCAGAATATCTTTCTTTGGCCCCATTTCCATAACATTCCAGGGGTTCACCTTACTATTCCACATGGCAAATCCATCGTGATGTTCTGCAACAAGACCTGCAAAACTGGCACCTGATTTTTTGAACAGATCGGCCCATTCCTCAGCATCAAAGTTCTCTGCTTTAAACATGGGTATAAAATCGTGGTAGTTAAATTCGGATACCGGACCATATGTTTTTTGATGATGCTCAAATACGGTGCCTCCCCAGGCTTTCCTGCCCGGCACATACATCCATCTTCCATACCATTCGTTATCAAATGCAGGCACACTATAAATACCCCAATGAAAATATACTCCGAACTTGGCATCCATAAACCATTCCGGATTCCTTTCATTTGTCGATAATGATTCCCAGGTTTCTTCAAACTCAACTTTTGCGTTTGCAATTTTCGTTTGAGATGAGTCTTTGCATGAAAAGATTCCCAGCAATACCCAAACGATCAGAACACTTTGAATTACTTTTCTTTTCATTTTATCTGTCATGTATTACTTTATCATGATCTTTTCCGTTTTCAAATCCTTTGTATCGGAACTGCTCCCATATAAAACTTCATATTCACCGGGGGTTACAGCCATAATTTGATTTTTTCCGTCGAAAAATTCAAACGATGTGTAGGGAAGTTCAATAACTGCCTCACCTGTTTTGCCGGCATCAACGCTTACCCGCTGGAAACCTTTGAGTGTTTTAAGTGGTCCCTCAGTATCGCCTGATCTGCGAACGTATACCTGAACAATCTCCGTTCCGTTGCGTTTGCCGGTATTCATTACAGGAATAGTTAGCTTAATGGATTCGTTATTGGAAACTTCAGTTCTGTTCAGCCGGGCAGTGCCTATTGTAAAAGTAGTATAGCTCAATCCGTAGCCAAATGGGAAAAGTGCATCTGACATGAATCGGTAAGTACGGCCTTTCATGGAATAATCCTCGAAATCGCCCAGTTGTTCAGAGTTTTTGTAAAATGTGACTGGCAATTTACCCGACGGATTATAATCGCCAAACAAAACATCGGCAACAGCCTGGCCTCCGGATTCGCCTGCATACCATGCCTGAAGGATAGCATCACAACTTTCTGTTTCGGGAGTCAATGCTATGGCAGAGCCGGAACAGTTTACATAAATCACTTTCTTTCCTGCTGCTTTCAAAGCTTTCAGGCAGTTACGCTGTACGCCGGGTAATTCAATGTTCGTACGGTCCCCGCCTTTGAATCCGGGATAGGATACCGGCATTTCTTCACCTTCCAGTAGTGTTGAAAGGCCACCCACGAAAACCACCACATCAATCCCCTGAAGTTTCATTAAAAGATCGGCATAATCCACATCAACTTCTTTCCCGAAATCGAATTCGATGTTTGCTTCCCAATTGTTCAACTGAGCAAAGCGAATTTCGATTTTATAATTTTTTCCTTTTTCCACTTTAAAAGGAATCCTTGAAGGCAGGGTACGCCAATTATTAAATTTTCTTATGGATTCGCCGTTTATAAGTAGTTCAAAATATCCTGTAGCACCGCATTTGAATACAATTTCTTCACTTACAGCGGGAACAAAATCTGTTTCATAATGAGCGGAAAAACCTTCTAGTTTAACTCCCGGAGCAAATTCGTGCTGCCCGGCTGTCGTCATTTTTATCGGGTTTACAATTTGTTGTTTGGCCACAACATCACCCGTGAGGTCTATATTATTCCAATATAGAGCTTTAAAACCAGGTTCCCCGTCAATTGAACAATGAGCAAAATAACTTTCGGTTACTTTATCTTCAACCAAATCGCAGCCTTTATCATAAAAAACCTTATTGGCATTCAGCTTTGAAGTTATTCCGTCAAGAATGGTGATGGTCCTGACCGGCGTTCCGTTATAATTTCCCCATAGCATAGGCTCATTGTCTGCATTAGGTCCAATTACGGCAACCTTTTTAATTGATCTCTTCAAGGGCAGTATGTTGTTTTTATTCTGCAGAAGGGTCATTGTTTCAAGGGCCATATCCTGGGCAAGCTTTCTGTGCTCCTCATTGTTAATAACCGAAACAGGAATCTTAGTCCAGGGTACCAGTTCATCGGCATCCATTTCGCCGAGATCAAAACGACCCATCAAAACCCTCATTAAACTTTTATCAATATCCTCTTCCCGGAGTAATCCTTTTGAAACTGCTTCAGGCAAATTTTTAAACGGGTAGTTTTCCCATACACATTCCACATCGGTTCCGGCCAATACTGCTTTTGCTGCAGCATGGGTGGCATCGGAAGAGACTTTATGACTTGTAAAGAAATCAGTTACCGCGCCACAATCAGATACCACCATATGTTTAAATCCCCATTCATCACGCAGAATTTTCTGAAGCAGACGGGTATTGCCGCAGCATGGCTCATCATCCAATCGCTGATAGGCGCACATTACCTGCCTGACATCAGCCTGCTGAACCAGTGCCTTAAACGCCGGGAGATAGGTTTCGTACAAATCACGCGGATCAACATTATTGAGATTCAGTTGGTGGCGGCTCCATTCGGGTCCGGAATGTACAGCATAGTGTTTGGCACAGGCAAGTAATTTACGGTATTTTGCATCAGCTGGTCCCTGCAATCCTTTCACTACCGAGATACCCATACGCGAAGTCAGGTAAGGATCCTCACCATAGGTTTCCTGACCGCGGCCCCATCGGGGGTCACGAAAAATGTTAACATTCGGGGTCCACACCGACAGACTAAGAAAGCGACGGTTTTCCATGCCTTTTTGCTGTGACTCATTGTATTTGGCCCGTGTTTCGTCTGAAACGGCTTCAAATATCCGGTAAACAAGCGCATCATCAAATGAAGCTGCCATACCTACATTTTGAGGGAAAACGGTCACATTGGCATTATTGGCCAGACCATGCAAAGCTTCACTCCACCAGTTGAATTTTTTAATTCCCAGGCGAGGTATGGCTTCCGACTGATCACACATCAGGGTTGCTTTTTCATCCAATGACAACCGAGATATCAAATCTTTTGCCCGTTCCCCGGAGCTTAAATCAGGGTTCTGAAAGGGATATTGCTGTCCCCTTAAACTTACTGTCAGCAATATGCTGCATACTAACAATTGTATCTTTACCATGTCTTTAAAGTATGATATTCAACATTTCCCCAAGCGACAATGTCCGTTCTTTATTTGTTAACTAAGTCATTTACAGCACCCGAAAGCAATACCCAGGCTGCTCCTGTGTCTATAACACATTCATTTTCGCCCCAAAGGAAAGGCCAGTCATCTTTGTTTTCCAGGAAATCGGGCTTTAACAGCAGTACACCGGGTACGATTCCACCGGCTATAAACCTGAAATCAGCCCTGTTATTACCATAGGTAACCTTTTTTGATTTAGTACCAACGGTTGTTACAAATGAAAGATTGGAATAAGGATGGCAACCTAAAATGTAGTGAAGTCCTTTATATACATATTCAGGTCCTATGATCTCCGGAAAAAGCTTACAGGCATAATAATTTGTAATTGCCCAGTTAATAACCTGGGTGTTTCCAGCCCAACCTCTGGTTGAAATTGGCACTCCATAAGGATTTTCGTTACTAAGCTTGTTATTCAGCTCTTTGTATTGGATTACGTAATCCTTCAGTTTCTTTTTATAGGGTTCGTCCATATAAGTATATGCCTGTATGGCAACGGTTATATTTCTTTCAAGTGCTTTGTCCAGCGCAGGCCACACCATTTCCTTAAAGCGTTTTGCGTATTGATCATCCTTGGTGGCGATGTACAATTGCAATGCAGCCATCATTTCGGTATTGGCTACAAAATTCACCCATATCGTGTCATCTTTTAAAGTAAGGCTCTTTTCTTCCTCCCAGAGTCTTTTTGCCTGCATCAGGCAATCATCGGCAAGTGGCTTGTTGTAATTTTGCAGGGCACGGTTTGCAGCTGCCAGCGAGGCAATCGTCTGATAGTCCAGCACAGGCGTCCTGTTTGTAAATGCCCATCTGTCATCCATAGTTCCACTCGACTTTCCGTCGGTTTCATAGGGCTTAAGATTTGGGTTATAGGGCAAATTGTCGGTTTCAGTGGAAGCATCACCAAGATGGTGATACTGATGCAGATTTGGGACAATAATGCCTCTTGCAGGATGCCCTATGTTTTTGCATTGGGCAACCACATTCAATGTCCCATGCTCCAGTTGCTGCAATACATCGGGTTTGCCATCCGGACGGTGAATATCGACGTAGCGCGTAGCCTGATCGATATATGTTTCATCGCGACTGATACCGAATCGTTCCCAGGCATCAACAAAGCTTAAAATTACTTCGTTGTGTGATCCTGTCTGGATATCAAAGTCGCCAGCATCGAACCATCCGCCAACATCTAATCCGGGAATGCGTTCCAGCGGTTTGTATTTTGTATCCGTAACAGGCCCCATTTTGTAACCATCGAAATGCTGATGATTGACCGGCGCCTGGAGCGCATCATCCAGATAGGGACGTCCGTGCCAGATACGGTATGCCTCGTTCACCTGCATATGGTCCATCTGCACAGGGAACCATACATCCATGGTAGGATGCCAGATATTATCATACACACTCGCATCGATCGCAAATGGATTCGTTTTCTGATCACCATATTGTATAAAGTAAAGACCAGGTTCCTTAACGGACGTAAAATCGAACTTGATATAATTGTATCTTAGAAATTTACCCCAGGGTTTCAGATCCGCAGTCAGTTTCTCTGCCGGTTCCCCATCAGCAGTTACCTGGTATAACGATGCTTTTGTTAAGGGCACATCATTTTTATCCAGTTCAATTACCGCAACTTTTTCCTGGGCCGGATGATAACCAACCTGGTTAAAAGCAATGACGGGAGATCTTTTCCAATTTGGCATGGCATTGGGTTTCACATACCACTGAAGTACGTTTCCTGTTTTCTGGGCAGGAATCATGCTGCGAACAACGAACCATCCGTTTTGAGCCAGGTTACGTCCGTCAAATAGCATGATTTCCGTTTCCGACTGAATTTTAACGTAACGCTCGGGATCTTCAGGCGCCAGCACGATGGTATTACCAGCAGCAATCGGCTTGGGATCAATAAATTCGTCCCTTCCCCTGTCGTCAAATGTGTTATGATTGGCAAACTGAGGGATTTTTTCAGCTACCGGCCTCATAACAGTGTTGCTTGCCGGGTATAAAGAAAAGCTGCCGGGTTTTCCATCGGCCAGATATGTTTTTTCGAAATAGGAAGCGGGCAGGAATTCCATATTAAATCCGGCATGACCCTCAAGTTTCTCTGGAAGTGGCTTATCCAGATAAACAGTTATTAAAACGCCATCGTCTTTGGGTGTTACATTTACCCTTGAGTTGAAGTCATATTCTTCGTACCTTAAGACCACATCAATCGCATTGGTAACTTTATCCGCCTTTCGATCCACCACGGTGGGTATTAAATCCCATTGCTCCGGTGTGTTTTTAAGCCGAACAGCCCCGCCTGTGGCGGTCCTTACGCCATGATGGATGATCTCAATCCCGGCTGTTTTCTCATCAAAAAAAAATCCATTGAATTGATTGCTAAAAACCAGAATATTGACACCCGGTGTCTCAAAATATTCCAAATCATTGATTTGAAGCTTTTGTCCATATGTATTATAAGCTGCAGATAAAAGACCAACGATTGGAAAAATGAAAATTAAAATCCTTTTGGACCAGGTGCATTTTAGTTCAAAAAGGCCAGGCGTCCCTGAATGCACACTCTTACGGCTTTCTTTTGCTTTTTGCATTGTTTCAGTTTTATGTGTTGGTCAATGTTTAAGATTTTCAAAATGAATGCAAACCTTCATCCATCCGGAACCAGTCAAAATCGACAAAACCACCGGTTTTCTCCGTTGCATAGTTGAACAGGCAAAACTTATTGCCTGTAAATACTGTAAGACTAAACTGCATGGATAATTCATTCCCCAGCAAGGTGAATGCCTTATTATTATAACTGTATCCGAAAGTTGCTTTTTTGGTGCTATTGGAAGCCATTGTAAGCAGGTAAATGATGTTACTGTTTTTCATGGGTGTCGAAGCAATGGTTTCACCATTATTTACCATGATGAGTTGTCTCAATCCATGGTCCTGTTTCACTGCTATAAAAGCATAAGGATCCTGAAAAACAGCCAAGCCGGTTATATCCCCGTCTTTCATGTTTTTTACCTCCAGTTTTGCCACTCCCGTGGTGGGTATCGATTGGTTATAATTGGCAAAAGGGCGCTGGGTAAGCGTATTTCGTGCTTCGCGCAGGTTCGTAACCACCTTTCCGGTCGTTAATCTTAAGTAACCTGGTCGTTGAGTCAATGACCATTTGGTTGAATCGGGGTTGTGGTTCCATCCCCATTGCATTCCCAATGTGTTTTCATTAAACTCGTCGGATGTAGGCAGATCCTTTATGGGATATTGGTTTCCAACGTTTGGTTTTCTAAAGGTAACCACACCCTTCCCGTCAACACCAACCATGGGCCAGCCATCAACCCAGGTTACCGGTTGCAGGGATGGGAAACGTCCGAAAGGTCCGCTATCCACAAAAAGCATGGTCCACCATTCCCCGGTTTGTGTTTTAATGAGCGCTCCCTGGTGAATGCCAAAATTCACTCCCGGGGTCGGGTCACTAATTACAATTTTCTGTTCGTAGGGTCCGAAAATATTTTTTGCCCGAAGTGCAACCTGTATGCCGTCTAAACCGCCATACGTACAGTATAGATAATAGTACCCGTTTATTTTATACACATGACTTCCTTCGATCCCATTTCGGATATCGCCGGTAAACACCAGAGAATCTTTGCCAATTGCAGCAAAGTCCTTATCGAGTTCGGTTATTGATATTTTGCCATATCCATGCGCAACATAAATTTTTCCGTCATCATCGAAGAATAAGCCCGGGTCATAAAATCCCCTGGGTAGTTTTCTTACTTCCCAGGGTCCTTCTGCCTTTGCTGACGAACAAATAAATCCTCCTTCATTCAGCGTGATGAACAACAAATAGAATTTTCCATCATTGTATTTCATGCTTGTAGCCCATTGTCCATGCCCATAACGGTCACAGCTGTCCAGATCATAGCAAGGGCTAAAATCGAAACGGGGAACAGCGTTACTGCAATATTCCCAGTTCACCAGGTCGTGCGATTTCAGCACTGTAACACCTGGGAAAACAAACATGGTAGTCGTAACCATATAATAGATATCACCTACCAGGATCACATCCGGGTCGGGGAAGTCTGCGGCAATTACCGGATTGGTATAAGTGCCGTCCCCATTATCACTATGGGTTTTTTGCGCAGTGATACCATTTACTGATGCTAGGAATATCAGATATAAAATAGCCATGCCTCTGATCATATATTGAAGTCTCATCTTTTAATAATTTGGTCAGGTAAGAACCCATCGCTTCTGAAATTTCCAAATCGAATTGAAAAATTATTCTCTTTATAATTTTTTAGTTAATGGTTCCTCCACAAATTGGGTAAAAATTGATAATAAAGCAAATGGCGCCAGGTCGCCCAATCATGGCCTCCATTGTCCGCCAACATAATATTCGTGTCTGATACTCATTGATTTTGTTTGTTAAAGGATATCTATTTGAACAACAACTGTGCATATTGATACAAAGATCTTCGCCAGGTTTGCCATTCATGAGCCGTTTTGGGAGAAACGTAGAAATGTGCGTTCATTCCTGCTTCTTTTAGTTTTTCGGTGTTTTCTTTCGGATCGCCACCAAAGCCGGGCCTGCGGTTTTCAAGTTCACTGCTGCCAAAGCTGATGAACACAAGTTTAACTTTCTCCTTAAAGCCGGGCGCATTTTCAATATCTTCAGTACTAATACTGCCCCCGCTAAACATACCCATATAGGCAAAAACATTAGGATTGGCCAGGGTGATAATGCGGGTTTGCATGCCGCCCATAGATAATCCGGCCATTGCCCGGTTTTGTTGATCGTCCAGTGTACGGTAATTGGCATCGATCATAGGAATAATGTCATCCAGCAGTGTCTTCATAAAACCATCAGCCCAACCTTTAGGCGGCCATTGCCCGGCAGGACGTTCACTTTGCGGAACCGTGCGGTCTCTTTCCGGCATACGCCATGATCCGTTATCCATTACAATGATAAAAGGTACGGCTTTGCCCTCGGCAATCAGGTTATCCATGATAAGACCAGCTTTCCCCTGGGCCGTCCATCCGGTTTCGTTTTCGCCGCCACCATGTTGCAAATACAGCACGGGATAACGCTTTTGGATATCCTTATCATAGTCGGGCGGCGTATAAACAAAACAACGACGCATTTTGGTGTTGGTTTTCGAGTAATAAATATGTTCCCTTACTTGTCCATGGGGTACATTTTTAAGCGCATAAAAATCCTGGTCTTTTGCCGGAATTTCAATACCGCTTCCCCAACGGCTGGCGCCATAATAATAAAGGCTTCCCGGATCGGGCACAGAGGCACCGTCTATATTCAACTGGTAATAATGAAAACCTTCGTCCTGAGGAGCTGATTCACCTATCCAGATACCGCTTGTATCTTTGGTCAAATCATACTTTACAGCACCAATATCGAGCTGAACCATTTTTGCCTCGGGTGCAGATAGCTGAACACGAACACGTCCTTCAGAGTTTACCTGGGGATATTCCTTTCCTTCCTGATTTGCAGAAGAAGGTTTAAAGTCTTCTATTACACTGGCCGGAATTTGTGCAGAACACAATCCTCCAGTCATACATGTGGCCAATAAAGAGATTCGAATAAATTTTTTCATGATACTATTAGGTTTAGTTATTGTTAAACTACTATAATCCATTATTCACAATGCGCCAATAATCAAACGATATATCAAAGGATGTATCCAACTTCGGGTTAACAAATGATGCAAAGCATGGTCTGACAATTTTGCCAGGCAATGTCCTTCTTGCCGCCCATGGAAATCCAGAATTGCTTCAGGTTACTGTTAATGAGATCAGCAGGTCGGCCTGCAATGATTATTCCAGCGAACGTTATGATATCGATTTTTCCTTGCGCGATGCCAGGTCGTGAAATGTCGAAACCCTTTGGTGCATTAGTTAACGTAACTTGTGAATGGGAGGCATAACCAAATAAAAATAGTGCAATACCAAAAGCAACCAGCTGTCTCATGATAAATTAATATTAAGTGTACAAGTTACAATTTTAACATTTCATGAAAGCATAAAAACATGCCAAAAAAAAATTTAGGGCATCAAGCATGCAGAATCCAATTTCCCAACTGTTATATTGAACTTCCCAACCACATTCCTCATTATGAAATATATACTAATTTAACATACCGTTATAATTGTATTGATTTCTTGATACGTTGTGTGCAAATTACAGAAAGGAAATGAATCGGGTTTAATGTTATCGAATCGTTAAAATCGATTTTAAAATGAAAAAAAAGTCAGAAATTCTATGTTCGATTGGTATCCTGGTTCTGTTTGTGTTCTGTTGTGAAAAGGAAACTGATTTCTCAGAATGTGAATTGTTAACCGGGAACGCAAAACTCAAACGTGTTTTGGTATATGATTCTATTGGTTCCACAGTACCTTCAAAAGTACTTGAACAATATGAATACGATGAATTTGGCAGGATTTCCAGGTTTTCATTTCCAATGGCAGTTGATACAAATATCGATAATAGGGTTTATTACTATATTACGTATAAGTATAATTCTATAAACCAATTAATCGAAAAAGTAAGATATCATGCGAATATATACTCTCCAACCGGGTTTGTGATCCTTGCAAAGTATTTTTACACATATTCGCATGAAGGGAAGTTAATTAAGGAGTATATTGAATATCCAGAAATAAGCTCTTTTAGCTATTCAATCTATTATTATTTCATGGATAAGCTCATAATGGTTCAAAACTATGAAATGGGCACGGATGAACTGGAGAGTTACACCAGATATGACTATGATAAATGCGGAAGGCTCACAAAAGAAAGCGAAGTTCACATGGTCAATACTTTGCAAATATTTTTTACTGAACATAAATATCAGAACGGACATAATTATAGATCTGATGCCTATGTCAGAGAAGATGACTCAGATAATACGCATCTTCGTGAAATGCTGAAAACCTATGATGATGATAATAATTTGATTATTAATGAAATAATTGAGCTTGATGAATATTCCGCTCAACCAAGTCGTGTTTTAAAATATGAATATTACCCTGAATAATCTTTTCTTCATAAAGCATACATTCCCTGTCGGGGAGTTACATTACCATTTCATCAAATCCTTGACAAAAGGCACCAATTCATCCGCCATTCTTTGATGTTCCTCTACATTCGGGTGCCAGTCGCTTCCGTTGGGTTCGAAAGGAGTGAATTCAAAATAATGAACGGCCCGGTCGGTTTCACCAAACTGATCCACCACAGCGTGAATTAAATTCTGCCATGTAGTCCATTCCTCTCCGGGAGAAGAAGGACCAGCAATGCAAATAATGCTCGCTTCGGCATAGTTTTGTCGTATGCGTTTGAGAAAGGTCACATAGGCATTTACGAATTCAGCTGAATCAAGCGGGGCCGACAGATCGTTGCCTGCCAGATCAATCACTACCAGCTGTGGATGGTACTTCGAATAATCCCAGGAAATTGTGCTGTCACTGATAATCTCATCATAATACCCGGGCATGGTGAATTCTCTTCCACCGCCATATCCTTGAACAATGCCTATCCCCGAACGGCACACCGCCAGATATTCAGCGTTTACGGCACGTGCGGTGATTGCCCCGAAAGTCAGGTAATTATTTTCTGTCTTATAGGTAAAATGCTCTTCCCGGCTTTTCCCTTCATTCCCATACCCACAGGTATAGGAATCGCCGATGAACTCAATTTTTCTTTCCTTCAGTTCAGGTGGATATGTTTTTCCTCCCTTGTCCAGTTTAAGTACCAGGAAGGTGGTATTACCACCGTGCCATTCGGTTCGCCGGATAATCTCAAGATTATGCTTAGTATCCGGCAGGTTCTCCGCAAGCCTGTAAGTACTGTCAGCCCTGTCAGCCGTAAGAACTAATAAACTATCATCGATAATTACCGTGAACATGTTTCTCAGGCTGTCGTCTTTCATGATAAGATCCACGGAGGTTCCTGTAAAAACGGTCCGGATCGCGCATCCGGAATACATGAACACCTGTCCGCCTTCACTGTTCTCGTGGAATCTGCCAATGTAGGCTATGTTAGGATCATCGGGCATGATGACCGTTCTGAGGCCGGGTTCGGAACAAGCGACCAGGAGGAGAACCGGGAGCAAAAAGGATATTTTGATTTTCATGGCGGGTAAATAACTTTTTAATACCTTTAAAGATAGCTTTTGCTTTAATTCATTGTATTATGCCCATTAAAATAATTACACCCATAATACTCATGATTGTGTTGGTTATGCCGGTCATCCTTGCACAGAACGTGCCTGTGACGAACGCTGAACCAGAGTATTGCACACCGGAAGATTTCTGGCGAATGTCAAAAGTTGATGCCCACTGTCACATTAACACGGAAAGACCTGCTTTCATGGAAGAAGCGCTGCAGGATAATTTCAGCATAGTCACCATCAATACGGATGCTTATGGCAGTTTATCCGTTGATGAACAGCAGAGACTTGCCCTGTTCCAGAAAAAAATGTTCCCGGATCGTCTTGCCTTTCTGGCGACCTTCCCCATGAAAGGATGGGAAGATGCCGGTTGGCAGGAGGAAACCCTTGCGCGGATTGAAGACTCCTTCCATAAAGGAGCTGCCGGCATCAAGGTTTGGAAAAACATCGGTATGGTTGAAAGGGACAAAGACGGAAAATTCATCATGATTGATAATCCGAAGTTCGATCCGGTTTTCAATTATATGGTGGAAAAGGGCTTGCCTGTCTGCGGACACCTGGGTGAACCCAGGAATTGCTGGCTTCCGCTGGAGGAAATGACCGTGAATAATGATAAATCGTATTTCAAAGAGCATCCGGAATACCACATGTTCCTGCATCCTGATTTCCCTTCTTACGATGACCAGATCATGGCCAGGGATAACCTGTTGCAGAAACATCCGGATTTGCAATTTGTCGGCGCACATCTGGGAAGCCTGGAATGGAGCATTGATGAACTTGCCAGGCGTTTCGACAGGTTTCCGAATATGTATGCTGATCTGGCCGCACGAATATGTCATATTCAGAAACAGGCACAGGATGACTGGCAAAAGGTCCGGGATTTTTTCATCCTTTACCAGGACAGGATCATTTACGGAACCGACCTGGGCGATGATGGAGATGGAGATCCTGCAGCACTAAAAGATTATGTTCACGGCGTTTGGATAAAAGATTGGAAATTCTTCACTACGGACGAGATCATGACATCACAGGAAGTCGATGGAGAATTCAGGGGTTTGAAGCTGCCCAGGGAAGTTGTTGAAAAGATCTACTACCGGAATGCCATGAACCTGTTTTCAAAATCCTTTGCCGGCAGACAGGCTAAATAAATATTCCATCCCCCCACCCCGTTTTCACGAGGTCGATCTTCGCAAAGTCAGCCGTTCCAAGGTGGTGGCGTGTATCCGCCAGGTAGATGTGTTTGGCAGGCGGATTCAGCGGCCTGTCTTCTTTGAAATACTCTTTTCTTTTGGCCTGGAGAATTTGTACACCAACAGCATCAACAGCCACGGGATCGAAGCCGAGCAAAAGTCCATTGTAAGGCCAGGTATATTCTTTGCTGAAACGATTGGAGCCTACCAGGTGAAACAAAGGTGTGATCATAACCAGTATATTCAGCCTTGTTTTGCCCTTGACTTCGGGAAATTCCCAAATTTTGGCCAGGTCAGCGCAAGAATCACCGTGAAACGAAGAGGGCTGAGGCGTAAACATAATGTAATTCTTAAGCAGCGAACCAACACCCGACCAGGCATGTGTGCGGGCGGGCCGTACATTGATCAGCGCCGTTGATCTTTTGAAAACAGGGTCATTTAACACACCCCGGTCATTAATGCTTATGTCGGTGGCATTTATACCCGCGCCCAGCACTCCTGATTTCAAAAGACTTTCCAGTTCCGGGGGAGTTCTGAGCTCTTGCCATACATTCGTCTTTATCCCTACAACATCTAAAGGCCTGATGATCTTGCTCCAGGCTTCAGATACCGAAGCGGTCTGCGTAAGTTTTATCAGTCCCTCATCGAGCATTTTCGACAGGACTTGCTGATTAATACTTCCGGAGCTATTGAGCAGGTTTTCATTCCTGATAAGCACCACTCTCGATTTTTTTTCAGGACTATTTCCAAAGACGCTGAACGGCGCATTCACCAGGAAAGTTCCTCCGAGCGCAAGCGCGGCACTGTCTTTCAGCATTTTGCGACGTGTAAGCTTTGTATCCATAAGATGAAGTATTAAGGGTTTGCTATTGCTTGATCTGGTTATTCCGCAGAGCTTGTTTCAGAAGCTGACCGGCACTTTCATTGGTTTTTGCATTGAACACAGCCACAATGATATTGTTATCCAGCGCGGCAGCCATCCAGGAATTATCCTCAAGCCTGAGGCAGTTCCCGGCAAGTCCTTCGGGAAAAAACTCCCGGCCAAAAGAATCAAAGGCCCGCGCAGCATCTTCAATATTTTTGTAATGCACCATCAGCAGATACTTCCTGTTGTCACCATCAGCATATTTAGCCAACACGGCATCCGTGTTTTCATCCATATGCAGAAGGTTTTCATCTGAAATGAAATAATAGGCGTTCAGCCAAACATAATGATGAAAATACATGTACGCAAAGGGAATAAGACCTTCTTCCGGCAACAATCCGATAATTGCCGGGATATTTCCTTTTACTCCGATTTTCTTCTCGATCGAAAAGCCCAGGTCCCTCATAAATTTCTCAGCCTCCGGCGTTGCTTCCCAGGCAGACAGGGATATATAGTATCGATCCATCCAGAAAAAAACAGCGCCGGGGATGGCATAAGCGCCCTGACCAAGTTGGAGATTCTCAGATTCACGGACCTGGCTAAAAACACCGAATGCATTTTTGGGTTCCAGCAGGTCGTATACTTCCGCCAACACATCAGGATGACTATCATTAACGTAAGTTCTGCTCAGGGCTTCTCCAAATCCGTAAGAGATATACAGTTCAGCGCCACCGTCAATATAAGCATATAAATCTTTTGGCTCGGCCAGGGGAATGGTTTTCTCTGATTTCCAGTCCGGCAAATCATCCGGAAGTAAATCCAGCAGCGACCTTATTCTATTTTCTATTGCCATTGGCCTGTCTTATATCTTGATTCCTGGTTCCTGAATCTTACTTTAAATTTTATTTAATATCTTTTGCCCTGTTAAACCGTATGGCATTCAGCAACCATCGCGGAAGTGGTTTCTCGGGCTTGCGCTTCCGCAGATTCAGGTACCAGCCCATACTTTTCAGGATCGGAATTTTATGGGTTTCAACAAATTCAATCAATGCCCCGTCAGGATCTTCGGTGTAGGAAAATGAACCGGCTGCTTCACCCATATCGAAACTGTGATTCACATCAACCGTGAACGGAAAACCCTTTTGTTTGCACTCTTCCCGTAACAGGTCCATGCCATTTATATCAAAACACAGATGGATAAATCCCAGATCACCCCAGAACCTTTCCTTGTATATTTTCTGTGGTTGTCGGTCAAGTACCTGCACAAGTTCAATCTCACTTGTGCCGAAAACCGGACTGAAAGCTCCCAGCCGGGGCTTGCTGTGACGCAGCAATACCCTCCTGAACTTGTTATTGCCTCCGGGCACACAGGCGAATTCACCAAAGATGGTGCTTTCATCAAAGATCACCTGGTCGTATCCCAGCAGACTGCGGTAAAAATCGATCGAACGATCCATGTCCGAAACGCCAATTACTGCTCCGTATGCAGCTCCCGTATGCTTCTTCTCGTTCCTGAACCAGGTTATACTGGTAACAAGCTGAAAAATGTTACCATAGGGATCCCTGACAAAAAAATGCTCTTTGCCCCGTGGATCGCGCAAAATGCCACTCAGGATTTCCACTCCTTTTGACTTCAGGTAGTCAAGGGTCTGCTTTGCATGGTGACACTTGATCTTGGCAGCAAAGATTCCCAGGTCACCCAGCTGAATTTCAAATTTTGCAGAAAGCGGGGTCCTTTCAACATATTGCCAAATCTCAAATCCTCCCCCGCCCTGCAGGTTAAGTGCAAGGGCAGCATGCCGCTTCTGTGGCTTTCCGCCGGTATAGGGCAACATGTGCTCTGCAACAGCTGAATCCTCGAACATTCTGATATCAACCCCGAAACTTTGTTTATACCATATCCAGGCTTCCCTGACATTGGGTACGCCGATGCCAATCTGCTGTATCCCGCTAATTACCTTTTCTTTCAATACGATATTTAAATTAAATGTTCTTTTTCACTATTCACTATTCACTATTCACTATTCACTATTCACTATTCACTATTCACTATTCACTATTCACTATTCACTATTCACTA
>JAFGGU010000093.1 GCA_016930375.1 Bacteroidales bacterium
CAGGATGAGATGGTTAACGAATGGAGTGAAGATAAGATCAAAGCCACGTACATTCGGATTTCGGATAAATTCAACAAGTGTCCTTTTGCCCTGAAAGGTTGGCTGAAATAAACGGGCGGTCTTCACCCGGCAGCGGGACCTAAAAACGAAACAGTATTGAAAGCTTTCAGATTAATCATATGCCTGGTTTTAGTGTCCGTGTTTGCATCCCGTTTATCAGCGCAGGAGATCAAACAGGTTGAGGCCAGTGCAGATGATGCGGAATTTAACCAGAGCATTGCAGGGGGTGCCCAGCGGCTCATAGGGAATGTCCGTTTCACGCATGAAGGAGCCATCATGTATTGCGACAGCGCTTACTTTTACGGCGCAACCAATTCTCTCGATGCTTTCAACAGGGTACATATCAACCAGGCGGATACCGTGGACCTCTACGGTGATTTTCTTCATTACGACGGTAATACCAGGATTGCTGAAATCCGCAGAAATGTGAGACTGGTTGGAAGCAATACGACATTAACCACGGAAGCATTGGATTTTGACCTTGGGAAGAATGCCGGTTATTATACCAATCATGCCGATATTGTGAGCGGGGATAATAAGCTGAACAGCATTCAGGGCTATTACTACGCCAATCAGGAGATGTATTATTTCAGGGATTCCGTGGTTTTGCGAAATCCTGATTATACGATTTATTCCGACACGCTCCAATACCACACCCCCACAAGTATTGCCTATTTCTTTGGCCCTACCGAGATCATCGGTGACAGCAGTTACATTTATTGCGAAGACGGCTGGTATAATACGGAAACAGATAAATCCATGCTGAGGGAAAATGCCCTGGTCAGGAATAATAAACAGACCATCAAAGGTGATACGCTGTATTATGAAAAAGTGACGGGTTATGGAGAAGGATACTCCAATATCGAAATTTTTGATGAAGAGCAAAATATAATTCTCAGGGGCAACCGGGCATTCATTAACCAGAATGAGGACCGTGCATTGCTTACCGACAGTGCCCTTTTCATTTATATTACCAAGGATGATTCGTTGTACGTGCATGCCGATACTTTGCGTTCCAGACCTGATTCAGCAGGAACAAGGGAACTCATGGCATATTACGGGGTGCGAATTTTCAAATCGGATCTCCAGGGACTATGTGATTCCCTGTTCTATTCCACTGCCGACTCGGTTCTGAAACTGTTTCACAAACCGGTTCTCTGGTCTGAGACCAATCAGCTGTCGTCGGATTACATGGAGATCTGGACAAAGAATAAGGAAGTGGACCAGCTGCATATGAAGCAACTTGCCTTTATTATTAACCAGGAAGATTCGGCCCGTTTCAATCAGATCAAAGGCCGATCCATGACCGGTTATTTCAGGAACAACGAACTTTATAAGATAATTACCAAAGGGAATGGACAAACGGTTTACTATGCCAAAGACAAAGATGAACTGATAGGCGTAAATATTGCGCAGAGTTCTGATATAACCATATGGCTCAGGGAAAACAAGCCGGATAAAATATCCTTCCAGGTTAAACCAACAGGCACTTTATACCCGCTTGACACAGCGCCCAAAGAGGAACTTATATTAAAAGACTTCAAATGGCTCGAGGTCTCGAGACCCAAGGACAGAAATGATATTTTCAGGAAAGAATAGGGATCAGAAATTAATATTCGTCTTCATTAAAAAAGAAATCATCTTTGCTGGGATAATCCGGCCAGAGGTCCTCAATGCTTTCATAGATTTCCCCTTCATCTTCAATTTCCTGCAAGTTCTCAATAACTTCCAACGGAGCACCCGAACGAATGCCGAAGTCAATCAACTCCTCTTTTGTGGCAGGCCAGGGGGCATCTTCCAGTTTCGATGCTAATTCAAGGGTCCAGTACATAGGTGAGTTACTTTAATATGACCTAGGTTGAAAAATTGTGCAAATATAAAAAATATAATAAGAATTACAACTTCGGTTTCCAGGGTATATCTTCCTTCTGTAAATCGCGTAAAACCTTGCGTGCCAGCACAAAAAGATAATCTGATAACCGGTTTATGTACTTTATTACGGTATCGGGTACAAAAAGTTCCGATGAGAGCCTTATAATTTGTCTTTCCGCCCTGCGGCAAACCGTTCGTGCAATATGACACTGAGATGATATCACATGGCCGCCAGGCAGTACAAAGGATTTGAGCGTGGGCAGACTCGCCTCCATAAGATCAATGGCAGATTCCAGATTCAGAATATCAGCTTCCCGAATTTCAGGTATCTTCACCTCGCAGTCCTCGCAGTCAGAAGCCAGAATGGCGGCGCAGGTCATGAGCCGGTCCTGCACATCGAGCAAAAATGCCCGGAGAGTATCATCCTCTGCCATGTCACGCAACATGCCGATATGGGCAATCAGCTCATCAACTGTCCCGTAAGCCTCAATACGGACATGGGTTTTGGGCACGGGTCTACCGCTTACCAGTGTTGTTTTCCCTTTATCGCCGGTACGTGTATAGATTTTCATCAGGAAGGATTTAAATAATGTCTATAATTTGTAGGAAAAGCCAAAAAGAAAGTTGAAACGTTGTGAAGGATACTGGTTCCAGATCATGTAACTTCTTCCTGTTAAATTATAGAAATCAGCAAACAGGGTGAAGAGCTTTGAAAAATGATAATTCAGACTCAGGTTAATATCAGCAACAGGTTTAAACTTATCCATTTCTTCCGGCAGAGAATAATTCCTGACCCATCGGTTCCCGGTAAGGGTGAATTCCAATCCCGCAGTAAACTTGCTGCTGAAATTGTACCTGGTATCCAGCCCGATTTTAAAATCGGGCATATGCCAGGGTTTGGCCTCTTCAAAAGTTTTATAATCATAGTATTTACCGTCGAGCATTATTTGGAAAGCCTGCACAGGCTGAGCAGCAATTTGTCCATGATAGGTGATCAGGTCAATATCATCATAAACGGCGGTAAACTGATTGTCTAAGGGTAAAAGGGTATCATTGACAAAAAAATGATAATTCTTGAATTTGGTATAACTTGCATCAGCCCTGAAACGCACTACGGAACTGATATTTCCTTTTATACCTGCATAGGCGATTAAATTGCCACTATGGTTTTTCAGGTAGGTTCCGGGGATGATGAACTGGTTTTCGGCAAAAGTGTTTTTATAGCTGTTCTTGTGCAGTTCGCCGGAAAGTCCGATGAAAGGAACCAGTACATTCTCAATAATGATGATATCCAGATGCGCCCGGGGATAAAAATAGAAATTAGTTATATCGGCAATATCTGCCACTCCTTCAAAACCAAGAACAAATTTCCAGTCGCTGTTTTGCTTGCTGATATATGGACTGAACCTGAAAATGGTATTACTGATCGAATCAGCTGAACCATTCAGATGCGAATAGTCGAGTGAAAGGTCCAGACCTCCCAGGAGGCCGTAAAAATCTTTATTCAGGCTTGTTTTTACAACCACGTTGGATTCCTTGTGTTTTAACCTGTCGATAAAATAGTCGTAACTGACATTGAATTTGTAATTTATCGCATTTACCTCGTCATAGGACGATCCCAGGTCCAGGTCAATTCCCGCCAGGTAAGTTCTCTGCCTGATGCTGTCGTGGTCCATGGCCGGCAGCGGATCTGCGTATATTTGCGTGTTATAGCCGTAATATTTGAAGGCATTCTGATCCATGCGAAGGTTGGCTGATAATGTTGCTTTTGAATAGAACTTCTTTCCGTAAATGTTGAAATTATTGATCACATAACCGGCGGGAACTTTTTCATCGTTGCCCAGTCTTATTTTTCCGTGTGATGACCTGTGGTATATATAAGCGCCATAGGCATAATCTTTTGACCTGAGATTGCTGATATTGAATTCAGCCACGGGAGTGACATAATTGCCCATGCCAAGCTTCAGCCAGGAGTTGTATATCTTGGGAAGTGATGTGGTGACCGTTTTTGCGGCCTTGATGGGATCGGGTTCAAATCCGTTCCCGAGCCGTCTCGGTGTTATGCTGTAATTGAAGCTGGGGGCGGTGGTTTCGATATCATCCGCGGCGGGCAGAAAGTTGTATTTGTTGGCATCAGAAAGCGTAGGCTCATAAGGACGCACCACGTATACTTCTTTGTTGAGCTCCTGCGACTTTCCCCTCAACACTAATATTGAAATGAAAACAACCGATAATAACAGAATTATTCGGAATTTACATGCTGACTTTATCATAATATTATTTTTTGCTTTCACTGTTTACCTTTTACCTATTACCGTTTACTTTTTACCGTTTACTTTTTACAGTTTACTGTTTACTCTCGCTACTCCTTCACCTCTATCTCCACGTCTTCCTCTGTCCCTTGCTGCTTGACAACATTCTGTTTATCAGCCAGCAGTTTCCGCTTTGCCTTGGCTTCGGTCAGAATGCCGTCATCGGTTTTTTCATAGTAATCAATAAGACTCTGCAGCGTTTGCATGGCCTGGAAGTCATCGCCCTTGTCCCTGAAAATGTCAGCCCAAAGCAAAAAGCTTTTTGCCATCCAGAACTGGTGCGGTGTAGTTTTATCAGCAAAGTCTGAAATGACCTTTTCAGCATTTTCGATTTCTTTTCGCTGATAATATATTTCAGCCAATCTGTACTTAGATTCCGCTCCCTCGGCACTTTTAACTTCCGAAGCGACTTTTTTGTATTCATCGAGGGCCAGCATTTGCCGGTCACGGGCCTGAAGCGCTTTCGCTTTGGCAAATCGGGTTTCCCGTTCCTGTTCAGGCGAGAGTCTCTCCGTGAGCAAAACCCTGTCAGCAAGTTCAACAACCTTCTCATGGTTTTCAGTCAGGGAGTAACACTTGATCAGTCCCATCCTGGCTTCCAACAGGTTGCTCTTCACTTCAGCAACGTCTTCCAATTTTTCATAATACCCGGCAGCTGCTGCATAATCCTTTAATCTGAATTTAATCCGGGAGGCGCCTAGCAAAGCAGGTTCTGTAAATCTGCTCCGTGAATGTCCGATGATATAGTCGAAAGCCTGAAGTGCTTCTGCATATTCATTGGCCCTGTAATTGCAGTCGCCTTTGTAGAAATGGGCATTCAGCAGGAACTTTCCATCCGGATGCTTTTCAATGTAGCTCTTGAGGCTCTGGGCTGCCCTGGCATATTCACCGGTCATGTAAAGCCTTTCAGCAGTCAGGTAGCTGAGCGAATCCTGCTCAATGAGATCATCAGAAGTCATGATGCCCTTGCCCTGCATGTAGGCGTAATAGCCATCCACATCGTTGTTGTCGACATATACATTCTTCAGGCCGATAAGTGCGTTATCGGCTTCATCGGATCCCGGGTAATCTTCGATAAGTTGCTTGTAGCAGGTTATGGCTTCACCATGGCGGTTCAGGTTGTAATAAAGAATGCCCAGGCCAAGCAGGGATTTTTTTACATAACTGCTTTTGGGGTAATCATTGACAACCTTCCTGTAATTGGTAATGGCTTTCTCCGACTGGCTGATTTTAACATAACTTTCAGCGATCTGATAATATACATCGGCTTTATAAGCTGAATTCGGATAGGTATTCAGCAACTGATTCAGAATGGCGATTTTTTCATTGTCCTTTCCGGTAACACCCAGGGCAACTCCTTTTTGAAACAAAGCATAATCCAACGTCCCTTTTCCGGTTTTTGCGGCATTGTCATAGTTGAAAATTGCCCTGGCATAGTCCATTTGCACAAAATGACAGTCGCCCAAACGGTTGTATGCATCGGTTACCACTTCTGCCTTCTGATTTTTGGAGTTGAGGATGAATTTATTGAACCAGAGAGAAGCATCTGCATATTGCTTCAGGCTGAAATACGCATATCCGAGATTGTAATGGGCCAGCGGGTATTCGGGAAAAGCCGACACTCCGGGTTGAGCCATGAAAGTATTGTAGCTCTGAATAGCTTCCCTGTATTCCCCTTGCCGGTAAAACGCCTCGCCTTTCCAGTAATGACTGAGTGTATATATTTTATGGTCCAGGTTACCGTATTTTCCCGATGAATTAAGCATTTCCACCGCCTGGGAATAATTTTTATCACTGAACAATTCAAGTCCCCGGTAATAGGCAATTTTCTGATAGGCCTTCTGGATGTCGCTGTTCTTGTTCCTGATCTTGTCGATGGATGCCATAGCCATGCTGTAGTTCTTGGCATTCAGATAGGCCATTACCAGATGGTTCGTGGCTTCATCGCTCCGTTTTGAACTGGGGTAGCGGTCGAGGTATTCATTGAGTGCCTGCACGGATTCATTGAATGGTGAATAATCGAGTTCATAGGTAAGCAGCGCATAATTAAACAGGGCATCTTCCCTGATTTCGGCGTCAAATTCCATTTTGGATGCAGCCGAAAATGCCATCCGTGCCTTATTCTTGTCATCCAGCCTGATGTGGCAGTCCGCAAGGTGATACAATGCATTCTGGCTCAGGGCGGATTCACTCCCGGTTATCTGGCCGAACAATCCGGATGCCTTGTCATAACTACCGGTTTTGTAATAGGCATAGGCAATACTGTATTTGTCCTCCCTGCTGAGAGAAGCTGCAGTCTGCATGTACTTTTCATAATAGGGGATGGATTCTTCGTACAAATTAAGCTGCGCATAGGACTCACCAACCAGCCTGGCAAGTTCCGGTCCTCGTTTTTCGGATACATTCTCCATCAAGGCAGGAGCATACTTTACCACCTCGTCGTATTTCTTTTGTTTGAAATAGATCTGTGTCAGATAATAGGGAACAATGGGGCCGAAATTGGCGTCGTTTTTCAGGCGAAGGAATCCTTCAAGGGCAGTTTCATAATTTTCCTGTGTATAGTTGATATGGGAATAATAGTAAACGGCGGGGGAAGTGTATTTGGAATCCTGGTCCTTAATCTGGCTGAATGCCTGCCGGGCTTTTACAAGATCATCCTTCAGAAAATAACAGTAACCGCTTTTAAAATAAAACTCGGCCCTGTCTTCCCGGCTTAACCTGGTGTTATCCACTTTTTCATAATACGTGAGCGCATTATTATAGCTTTTTCTCTGGTAAAAATACCCGGCCAGCGTGAACAAGGCCTCATTCTGCAGGGGATTCTCAGGATTTCTTTCCAAAAACCTGATCATGCGGCCTTCAGCATCATTATTAAATAGTTTGAGGGCACACATGGCGGCATAGAAATCACAATTCGACAGCAGGTCCGAATTCTCTCCTTCATGTTCCCGGGTATATTGATCAAAGAACTGCTGCGCGGCACTGTATTTTCCGTTCTGATACAATTCCATTCCTTTTTGGTACAGTTTGTCATCTCCTGTGTGATAAAAAGTTTGCTGTGCGGAAATTGTAATGCACAGGACGAACAGAACAAGCAGGTTTGCTATATGTTTCCAACTCATGGCGGATGTTTTACAAGCTAAAATTACAGATTAATAACGGATAAAACCGCCGGGTTATTCTGTTTAAATTAACATACGGTTGTTAATTAACCCGGTTTATTATTGCTTTTTAATGCCTATTTTTGATTCAAATTGTATTATTAAGCCACTGCAAATGCCAGAAGAATTTGTTATTCAATTTGAGAATGCTGCCATTTTCCAGGACGATCACCTGGTTTTAACAGATATCAATTTCACGCTGAGAAAAGCTGAATTTGCCTACCTGATCGGAAGGGTAGGGAGCGGAAAATCAAGCCTGATCAAAACAATTAATGCGGAATTGCCCTTGAAAAAGGGAACGGCAAATGTAGTGGGTTTTTCATTGGAAAACCTGACCACGCGTCAGATTCCCTTATTGCGAAGAAAGATGGGCATTGTATTTCAGGATTTCCAATTGCTGATCGACAGAACCGTTCATGATAACCTGTACTTTGTTTTGAACGCGACAGGATGGAACGATAAATCGGAAGCCGATAAGCGGATCAGGGAGGTCCTGGAAAAAGTGGATCTGGAAAACAAAGGATTTAAGATGCCGCATCAGCTTTCGGGAGGTGAACAGCAAAGAGTTGTTATTGCAAGGGCATTGCTCAATAATCCCGAGATCATTCTTGCGGATGAACCTACCGGCAATCTTGATCCGGAGACCTCGGAATCGATCATGGTATTGTTGCGGGAGATCAGCGCAAGCGGGTGCGGGGTGTTAATGGCAACCCACAATTATACTTTGCTGAAAAAATTTCCGGAAAGAACCCTGAAATGTGATGACGGAAAGCTCATGGAGATCGACGACAATGCCGAAATAGATTTTACAATGCTTGAATAAACCCGGGGAATACCGGACCATTTTAGCTGAAACCTGGAATGAAAAGGATCAAAAAGGCATTGAAAGCGCTGGGATTGTTGGTGCGGAATCCATGGAAACTGAACCTGATTCTCGATCAGAATGAAGAATGGGAGCAGTTTTTAAGGGAAAAATATGGCAAAGTAAGTTTGCCGGTCATTCCCCTGAATTCAATAATTCACGATACCATATTGGTTGAGCCCTTTGCATTCCTCGACGGAGGTTCAATTCCTACCGATATTGCTTTGCTGAAGCAGCTTGCTTCCGATATCCCCGGATGCAGATATTTCGAGATCGGCACATGGCGCGGTGAAAGCGTTTCCAATGTTTCCGCGGTGGCAGAGGTATGCTACACGCTGAACCTGCCGGATGAGGAGGTATTCCGGCAAATCAACCAAAAAAATTATGTGTCCTCTCAACGTTTTTTTTCGAAAGACCGGGCCAATATCAAGCATCTTTTCGGCAATTCGGCTGTCTTTAATTACAATGACCTGAACCTTAAATTCGATCTGATCTTTATCGATGGCGATCACCATTACGAAGCCATCGTAAAGGATACCCGGAATATGCTGAAATATCTGTGTCATCCAGGCTCCATCGTTGTATGGCATGATTATACCTATACTCCGGAATCTATCCGGTTTGAAACCCTGGCAGCCATTTTCGATGCCTGTCCCCCCGAAATGCATTCCTGCCTGTTTCATGTGAAAAACACCAATTGCGCCATATTGTACCGAAAGGAAACAGCATCAATTCCTTTTGAAAAATTTGCCAGGCCAGATTGCAGTTTTGCTGTTCAGATCAGCATGAATCCCGTATGATCCTTACAGGTTATTCCTATCAGATATGAAGGTTCTTTTCCTGTCATCATGGTTCCCCACCCGAATTCATCCCCTCAATGGCGATTTTGTTGAGCGGCATGCCCTTGCTGTTGCCGGTATCTGCCCTTCAGCCGCCATTCATGTGCAACCAGATGACCATGTCAAAGGAAAGATTTTTGAAGTGGTAGAAAGAAATGACGGAGCGCTTTTTGAGATCATCATTTACTTTAAAAGAACACGCAGCCGGATAAAACCATGGACGAGGCTGGTAAATCTCTGCCGGTACGGAAGAGGATATCTGATCGCAAACGATATCCTGAAGAAGAAATTCGGGAAACCGGATATCATCCATGCCAATATTATTTATCCTGCTGCTATAGTGGCCCGGATTTGGTGCTTTTTTACAGGGACACCTTATATTATATCTGAACACTGGACGCTTTATCTTTCCGAAAGCAGCCGGATCATACCCTCTCCCCGGATTACACGATGGGCTGTGAAAAAGGCGTTTGCTGTAGTGCCGGTCACCCCGCAACTTGGCATGGCCATGCGCAGACATGGTTACCGGGGCAGGTATTTTGTGGTCCCGAATGTTGTGGATACCGATGTTTTTATACCGGGCTTTCCATCTGAATCCCCGGACAAACTAAAATTTTTGCACGTTTCCTCGATGAAGGAGGAACAGAAAAACATTACGGGGATCTTGCGAACCATCAAACAACTGTCAATGATCCGCTCCGATTTTTCATTTACGTTCATGGGCGAGGCCACGGCAGTTCAGCAAACACTGCCAGGTGAACTGGGAGTACCGGAGGGTTTGATCGTATTTGAAGGAGAGAGGACCCATGCGGAGGTGGCAGAACAAATGAGGCAGTCTGATGTGTTGGTTATGTTCAGCAGAATCGAAAACCTGCCATGCGCCATGCTTGAAGCGTTTTCCTGCGGTTTACCGGTAATATCTTCGGATGTGGGAGGGATTCGTGACTGGATCAGGGCGGACAACGGGATACTGGTAAGTTCCGGAAATGAGGATGAGCTGCTGAAAGCCCTGATTGCCATGTTTGACAGTTATAAAAAGTATGATAAACATGCTTTGCATCAGTATGCCGTTGATCATTTCAGCCGGACCGTCATTGCCGGGAAATTCCGGGAAATATATCAAAATGCACTGAAAGCATAAGGCCATGTTCAGAAACATTATATCCACTTTTTTCACACGCTCTTTTATTGCCGTTTCTAATTTTTTGGTTGCTGTTTTGCTTTCCAATTATTTGGGGTCTGCCGGAAGAGGGGAGCAAAGCCTGATCATCACCTTAATCGCCTTTATCATTATCATAACCGGACTGATCGGAACATCCTCCATATCCTACCTGATCCCGCGCATTCCATTCTCATTGCTGATCATCCCTTCCTATTTGTGGGTTATGGCGGTAACGACACTGTGCTTTGTTGTTTTGCCCTATCTTGACCTTGTGCCGGCGCAATACATGGTTGATGTCTGTTTTATTTCCCTGCTTTTGGGGGTGCTCAATATCAATATTTCTGTATTGATCTCGCATCAAAAAATCAATGCTGCCAATTTTCTGAATTTCGTCCAGGCATTGATCATTTTGCTGCTGCTTGTTGTTTTCTTTGTCTTTCTCAAGAACGAAAGCATACGGTCATACCTCCTGGCCTTGTATGCAGGTTATGGAATTACCTTGCTGCTGAGCTTTTATTGGATCAGAAGTTATTTCAGGGATTTCCGGTTTGAATTCGGCAAAACTGCGATTGAAGCAATAAAAAAGTTGGCCATCCTGGGTTTGTACAACCAGATTGCCGTGTTCACACAATTGTTGAGTTTCAGATTAAGTTATTACCTGCTGAATGCAACCATCGGAAAGGAGGAAGTTGGCGTTTATGCCAATGCTGTTTCCATAGCCGAGTCGGTTTGGCTATTCGGGAGAAGTATTGGCACTGTTCAGCATGCCAGGATAGTCAATAGCAAGGATAACAATTATTCCCTGGCGCTTACTTCCAGGCTGAACAAAACAAATCTGCTCATTTCACTGATTCTTATCTCTGTATTGGCCTGTATACCTGAATCGTGGTACAGAGTTTTGTTCGGTGATGAATTTATAAATATCAACCGCATTATCTGGACAATGGGTCCGGGTATAGTTTTTTTTGGCGTTGCCCTTATTCTGGGTTATTATTTCTCAAGCACCGGGAAACATTTTGTAAATGCCATTGCAAGTTTTGCCGGCCTCATCATAACGGTTACGCTTGGTTTCAGCATCATTCCTTCCATGGGCAGTTACGGTGCCGGCATCACGGCCAGCGTTTCATACGGTATGACGGCGCTGGTGGTTGTTTTCTTCTTTATTCGGGAAAAAAGGCAGGGGCTTATCCAATAATTAATTCGATAAGCGTAGTTAACAAAACTACGCTTAGCTTACCCCTCACCATTCACCATTCTTCTTTCAAAAAAATATAGGGTATTAGATGATTATCGGGTCATTATTACAGAAAAGCTTTTCATGAAGAAACGAAATCAAGACATCACTAACATTCAATAAATATTCAAAATTTCAATTATATCGTTATGAAAACAACTACATCAAAAGTAATGAGAGGCCTCGCATTTATGCTGATGTTCATTGCCTTCTCAGCTATGCAGGTCAGGGGTTCAGAATGGAACCACAGTAAAGCCCCCCAGGATACATCCTTTGTTACTTTCACAGGTAAAGTCATTGACAATACAACCCGGAAACCTGTGGTTTTTGCCAATGTATACCTGATCGGAAGCAGTCTGGGTACAGTGACCAACGCCGACGGTGAATTTGTGCTGAAGGTTCCGGTTGCAGAATTAAGCCGCAAGGTGGGATTCTCAAACCTGGGTTATAAAAACCTGGTGGTTGCATTGACCGAAATGAAAGCCAAGGACAACGTTATCCGGCTTGAGATCGCCGCGACTTCATTGGAAGAGGTCATCATTCGAAGTGATGATCCTATTGAACTTTTAAGAATGGCTTACAGGCGTATCCATGAGAATTACAACAAGGAACCTGAAATGCAGGTCGGGTTTTACCGTGAAACCGTAAAGCAAAACCGCAATTATGTTGCAGTGGCTGAGGCAGTTCTTGATGTCTACAAATCATCTTACAACAGCCTGGTTGACAATGACCGTGTACGGATATACAAAGGCCGCAAGAGCGAGGATGTCAAGAAGATGGACACCCTGATGTTCAAATTGCAGGGAGGACCGAGAACCAGTTTCATGCTTGATGTAGTCAAGAATCCCGGTGAAATTCTCTCGGAAGAATACCTGGACGACTACTATTTCAAATTTGCCGGCTTTGCTGCCATTGACGGAAGAGACAATTATGTGATCGAATTTGATCAGCGGGAAAATGTTGATTTGCCTTTGTACAAGGGGAAAATCTTCCTCGATACCAAAAACATGGCTTTCTCCCGCCTTGAGTTTTCATACAGTGATAAAGCCCTGGACATAGCTGACAACGAGCTTGTAAGGAAAAAACCCATGGATCTTAAGATTGATGTTCTGGGAGCCACTTACCTGATCAATTACCGGATATTGGACGACAAATGGTACCTGAACCACGTGAGATCGGAACTCATATTTAAGTGCAACTGGAAGAAGAAGAGATACAATGCCACGTATACCACGGCACTCGAAATGGCGGTAACCGACCGCAACAGTGATAATATCAACAAGGCCAAATACAAGGATCAGACCAAGATGAGTGATATCTTCGCCGATCAGGTTAATTCATTCAAAGATGAGAATTTCTGGGGTGAGTACAATTACATAAAGCCTGATGAATCCATCGAATCTGTGATTAACCGGTTGAACAGAAAGCTCAAATGGCAGAATATCAGTGATAATTAGCCCAGCATAATGTCATCATCCCCCGCGAAATAGGCTGCCATTGGTACAGACAATTTTTCGGGGGGTGATTTATTTCAACAATCTATGAAATTTCGTTTTGCTACAGTATATTTACGATCCTTGAAAAAAAACGATTAACAGGGACAGCATATGATCAGACCGGTTGAAACCGAACCAATAAAACAGCTTTCATTCATTGATTTACAGTCATTTGAAGTTCTGTTCAGGCAATATTACCAGATGCTATGTTCTTATGCGATCAGGTTTGTTGATGATGGGGATACAGCAGAGGAGATTGTACAGGACCTATTTTACAAGTTATGGGAGAAAAGAACCGAGCTGCAGATCAATACATCGGTCAAATCCTATCTCTTTTCAGCCGTTCATAATCGCTGTCTGAAATTTATCGAGCACCGGAATGTAGAATTAAAGTACAGGAATTACTACCTGAAGCATGAATCGGAAATCGACAGTGAACCGCACGATACACATTCGGTTCATGAGCTTCAGGGAATCATTGACAATACGCTTAATTCACTTCCCGAACGGTGCGGCAGGATATTCCGGCTTAACCGTTTTGAAGGCCTTAAATACCATGAGATTGCCCAGAAGCTGTCCATCTCGGTCAAGACTGTAGAAGCCAACATGGGGAAAGCACTTAAACTGCTGAGGAAGAATTTGAAGAATTATGTTGAGGTTGCCTAAAAAAGCAAAGCTATGTTTTCAAAAAATAAAACCGATTGGAGCCTGCTGGCGAAGGAGCTGGCAGATGAGACCAATGAAAAGGAAAAGCAGGTTGTTGCAGCCTGGCTTAACGAAAGTCCCGAAAACCGGGCATTATATAAGCAAATAAAATCTGATTGGATGATGATGGATAATATGACTTCACAATTTAATGTTGACAACGCCTGGAATAAACTGCATGACCGGATTTTGGCCGGAGAACCTGAACTAAAAACGGATACTGGGATACGAATGGTTCAAACCCGCAGGTCCTTATTTACACCTTTGCGGATAGCTGCCACCCTTGCTTTTCTTGCTTTGCTTGGTGCATCAGTGGCTTTCATTGCGAACCGTTCGCAAAAAATCAATATTACTGCTGCTATCCATGAAAGGGGTAAAAATATTGTTTTGCCTGATGGTTCTTCCGTAATCCTGAATGGCAATTCATCGATCCGGTATGCCAGAAACTTTAACCGGAAAACAAGGGAGGTGAAGCTTGTTGGAGAGGCTTTCTTTGAAGTTTCGCCGGATAAGGACAAACCTTTCAGAATATATGCCGACCATGCCTGCATTCAGGTTGTTGGTACAAGCTTTAATGTGGATGCGCGGAGAGAAGATCATCAGGTTGAGGTTTATGTATCCACGGGTATGGTTGAGTTATCCGAAGCCGATAACATGAATAACAAGATACTTCTCAAACCAGGCAACATTGGTTTGTTAAGAAACAATGCAGTGACTGCAAAAGTGGCTGAAAACGAAAACACCATTGCCTGGAAAACCGGGGCCATGGCTTTTTATGAAACCAGGTTATCTGAGGTTACATCTGTTCTCAATGATTTTTTCAATGTGAAAATTGTTATCCGCGAGAACGGAGTCGATTCGACCCTCATCACCGGTGAATACATGAACGATCCGTTGGATCACATACTCGAAGTTATTTGCAAACAAAATCACCTTACGGTTGAAAAATCGGATAACATGATCTACCTTTCGCGGCAATAATGGTTTTTCTATGTTACAAAGCAGGGTATCCGCAATTTTCCTGTTTTTGGTCCTTGGCTCCCTGTCATTGACAGCACAGGATTCACTGCTTTATCGTGAATTGACTCTTCCCGATACGGTTTGTACCGTAGAATCAGCCTTTCGATCTATTGAACGCCAGACGGGACTGTCTTTTTCCTATAATTCCGACCTCATCAGCAAAAAGCGGATTGTTACATTGCAGGCCGGCCAGCTCCGGCTTATCGATGTTCTCAAACGGATACTCAATGATCCCGGCCTGGATTATACCATTATCGGCAGGCACCTGGTCATTTTCAAACCCATAAAATCACTGGCCTCCAATCCTGAAAGTCCCACAGATTCAGTGAACTATTTTGAGATACGGGGGCGGGTGCTGGACCGGAATGACCGGCAGCCTTTACCTTATTCCAGCATATATCTGAATGGTAAAGCCATTGGCACAGTCAGCAACAATGATGGTGAATTTGTGTTGAAACTGAGTTCACGGTTTATTTACGATACGGTGAATATTTCCTGCATCGGCTATAAAAACATCACCTCCCCGGTGGCATCATTGATCAATACAAACCGGGATTACTTGCTGAAAACCGATGTGGTTTCCATTCAGGAGGTTGTTATCCGCAAGGTGAGTCCTGTATTGCTGCTGCAATCCGCCACTGAAAAAATCAGAGAGAATTATCCCCAAAGGCCTTCGGTTCTAACCAGCTTTTATCGCGAGACTGTCCAACAGGGCAACCGGTTTATGATGGTATCGGAGGCCGTGCTTGAAAACTTTAAGTCGGGTTATCATGGCACGGGAATAGCTGACCAGCTGAAAATCCTGAAGGGCCGTAAAAACGAGGACATCAGTTCAGAAGATACCATTGTTCTGAAGCTTAAAGCAGGTTTAAACACCATGCTGATGCTCGACGTTGTGATGAACATGCCCGACTTCCTCACGGGCGAAAGCACTGCTGAATACAATTACAGGTTATCGGATATTGTTATTGACAATGGTCAGGATAATTATGCCATTGAATTCAGCCCCAAGTCCTTGTCCTTAACCTCCTTTTATTCCGGCAGGATCCTCCTGGGAATTAAAGATCTGGCTTTCAAATGGGTTGAGTTTTATGTGGATCCCGAACAGCTCGAAAGGGCTACCAATCTTTTTGTGGTTAAAAAGCCGTCTTTTCTGAAGGTGAAAGTCTTAAAGGCACATTATAAAGTAGCTTTCCGCGAATCATCGGGCAAGTATTACCTGCACCTGATCCAGGCAGAAACGGAATTCAGGGTGCGGAACAAGAACAAGTTATCCGGCAGTGTATACAAGATGGCGCTTGGGATGGTTGTCACGGACATCGACACCGAAAATGCAAGCAGATTCCCGTTCAGGGAGGCAGCAAAACCAAATGAGTTCTTTACGGAACAGGTAGGAGAATACGATGAATCCTTCTGGGGGGAATATAACTTTGTCACACCCGATGAATCCCTGGAGAATGCGTTGGTTAGACTGAGCAGGCAATGGCAGAAGCAACAGGAGGAAGCAGCCAGTAGACAGTAAACAGTAAACAGTAAACAGTAATCCGTAAAGTCCTGCAGTCGTGCAGTCGTGCAGTCGTGCAGTCATGTAGTCGTGCAGTCGTGCAGTCAACAATCACAACAATCACAACCTGCCTGCCGGCAGGCAGGCAATCACAACCATCACAACCTACAACCTTTGCAACCTTTACAACCTTTACAACATTTACAACTATAAATATTACCTTTGTGCCAGCTTTGAGTCAAAATAATAAAGCTATGGAAGAGTTAAAAAGTCCTGTGGTGAAGGAATTCGTGGATGTTGCCGCTGATTTTTGCAAGGTGATGGAACAGGCTTCCCAAAAGCGCACCGGTGAACTCTTAAGCAACCTCCAGCAGTTGTTGCCTGAACTTTATCTGAAAGCCTCCAGGCTGCCAAAACCCAAGTATTGTTACGAGGAGGAGGAAAAGAAATTTGTTGGTGAGGATGATTATGCCCGTATTCACGATACCCTGCAACAGAAGGTTGAGCTTGTCAACGGTATCGTTAAAATGTCACCCGGTACACGGCCCGGGCAACATGAGCTGGTCAGTTTTAATCTGGCGGAAAAACTTGCTGATATTTATGAAGAGCTGAAAAATTTCTGCATGCTTTACGATGTGGGTCTTTCTCCGGCTATGAATGATGCCGTGTGGATATGTCGCACCAGCTTTGAACAAGGGCTGGGCATGAAACTGATTGAGGGACTTAAAATCCTGCACCCTGTTATTTACAACAGGCATACCGAAGGTTCAAGAGCAGTACAGGGTGACGATTTTGGTGCAGTCGCCGCAGAAGATGAAGATGAACCCTGGTATTCCGATGATCAAGAAGAAATATATGGAGAAGACGAATAATCTACCTTATTTTAAAGCTATTGAAGATGAATATATGAATTCTTTGCCCGTAAAAACTTTTACAGGAACCATTCATTTAATAGATCATCCTTCCGATTTCGATACAGTAAAGAACACACTCAAAGATAAAACCATACTCGGGTTCGATACTGAAACCAAACCCTGTTTTAAAAAGGGCCGTTACCATAAGGTAGCCTTGTTGCAGCTTTCGACCAGCGATCATGCTTTCCTGTTCAGGCTGAACAAAATGCATCTTCCTGATTTTGTTGTTGATATACTTGAAGACAAGGAAATAATCAAGGTAGGTGTTGCGCTTAAGGATGATCTCATCGGGCTGCAAAAGATCATTGATATGGAACCCGACGGTTTTGTAGATCTTCAGAAATTTGTGAAGCAGTTCGGTATTGAAGATAACGGTTTGAAAAAGCTTGCTGCCAATGTCCTCGGTTTCCGGATATCCAAGAAGTCCCAGACCTCAAACTGGGAACAGGATGAACTATCGCAGGAGCAGTTGGTTTATGCCGCCACGGATGCCTGGGTATGTCAGCAGATGTATGAAGTGCTTACCAACCACAATTAGTCTCCCAAATCCATTGGCTTCTGATGAATGCTTTCACCAAAATAATCCTTAAAGCGGGCAAGGAATCGTCGGTTATGCGACTTCATCCCTGGATCTTTTCAGGGGCCATACAAAAGGCGGACGGTGATCTGCAGGAGGGAGATATTGTGGAGGTTTTTTCCCACGATCGCCAATTCCTGGCCATGGGTCATTACCAGATTGGTTCAATCGCAGTTAGGATTTTCACCTTTCAACAGGTTCAGCCCGATGCTGATTTCTGGAAATTAAAAATTCAAAACGCCTTCAACCTGAGGGAATCACTGAAACTTGCCAACAGTGGGGCAACCAACGTATACAGGCTGGTGCACGGGGAGGGCGATGGCATGCCCGGATTGATCATTGACTATTACAATGGCGTGATCGTTATACAGGCGCATTCCGTGGGCATGTACAAACTTCGTCATCAGATTGCGAGCGTGATCCTGGAGTTGTTTCGGAACAACCAGGTGACCATTTATGATAAAAGTGAAGGCACGCTTCCATTTAAAGCCAACCTGGGTGCAAAGAACGAGTTTCTTTCCGGCAGCACATCCATAATTGATGTGGTTGAAAACGGATATCATTTCAGGATTGATGTAACCACAGGACAAAAAACCGGATTTTACATTGATCAGCGTGATAACAGGCTTTTGCTCACTCGTTATGCCGCCGGTAAAAGTGTTCTCAACATGTTTTGCTACACCGGCGGATTCTCGGTTTATGCGCTTGGCGGTGGTGCAAACCTGGTGCATTCGGTCGACAGTTCTGCGCAGGCTATCGAACTCACTGAAAAAAACGTAGCTTTGAACGGGGGAAATGACGATCGCCATAAGGCTGTTCAGGCAGATGCTTTTGCATATATGAATGCCATCGGTGATGCATATGATGTCATAGTGCTTGATCCACCTGCATTTGCCAAGCACCAGGATGCCTTGAACAACGCGCTTCAGGGATATAAACGATTAAATGCCAAAGCCATAGAACAAATCCGCAGTGGGGGAATTCTGTTTACTTTCTCCTGTTCACAGGTCGTATCGAAGGAAAATTTCAGGAAATCGGTTTTTGCAGCTGCCGCCAACACGGGACGTCACGTAAGGATATTGCACCAGTTGACCCAGCCACCCGATCACCCGGTGAGCATCTATCACCCCGAGGGGGAGTATTTGAAGGGACTTGTTTTACAAGTAGAGTAATGAGTGACGAGTGACGAGTAACGAGTGGGTCTTGAGTAATGTGATTTGGGAGTGACACCACACCCAAAACCCCAATCCCGCTCGTTACTCGTCACTCTTTACTCGTTACTTCTTCACTACCAGTTTTCCGTTCTCATAAATTCCCCCCTCACTGCTCCCGTCGGCCCAGGTATACTTGCCTTCACCATGAAGGAGGTTGTCTTTGAAATAGCCGGTGTATTTATCTCCGTTGGTATAGAAGTAAATGCCATAGCCATTTTGAACGCCGTTTTCCCAGGCTCCGATGTATTTAGCCCCATTGGGCCAGACGTAGGTTCCCTGACCGTGAAACTTGTCCTGCACCCACATGCCGTCATACCAGCTTCCGTCTGAACCCTTCAACATCCCACGGCCTTCGCGAAGTCCGTTTACGAAGTTGCCCTCATACCTGAAACCGTTTGAGTAAACATAAGTTCCCTTGCCATTTTCACAATTGCCGTATGCGCAGCCCTGCTTGTCCTGGGCTTGAACCAAGGTTGGGAATAGGAGCAACAGCAATAGAATTTTCCGTACCATAGCATTTCTGATTAAAATTGTACAATATTATTACGGAATTCTTTATTGCCAGTTACATATACTTTTCAGGTTTACCTTAACCTGGGTTTCTACCTAAATGATTGGCTACGGCCGGCCTCGTGCAGGCATCTCACCGGGAAGGCAGGTAAGGTTGTTAAACAGGCTGAAAGGCTTTTATAACCTTGAGTCTAGAGATTAATAAGAAATTTCTGAAAATATTTATTTATCAAAAAAAGGGGAAAACATATATGCAATCGGTTGCAGAATTAAAATTAATCTTTACTTGCGATAAAGATTCTGACCCGCTGGTTCTTTGAATCTTTATTAAAATAACTGATCTTCTTTTTTATTTTTGTACAACACTAAGAAAATGACGAAATCCACCGCGACACCATGGATGATTTTTGCTGTTTTAACAAGCATTCTATTATCTGATTGTGCATCTTTACTGGCTCAGGACTCTGTTAACCAGGTACACAAAAGCGTCAGGCAACGAATTTCAATTAACCAGGGATGGCGCTTCTTCAAATACGAATCAGCAGCCGATGCTGACAACCTGATTTACGATGTTCGCCCCCCAATAGACAATCCGGGCGAAGTAAAAGAAGCCGATTCCAAACCTACCGAAGCGGTTGAGATGGATAACGGGCAAATGGTTTTAAAACCCTGGATTCTTCCAAGCGGCAACGATTTTATCAAAGATCCTGGTAAATGGCACATTCGCCCCATGGGAAATCCGGGGAGTGATTTTCCTTTTGTCCAGACCGATTTCGACGATAGTTCCTGGGAGGAAGTCAGTTTGCCCCACGACTGGGCGATCAGGGGACCTTTTCAAACAGGCTTGAATCCGGAGGTGGGTGGAGGAATGGGCCGGCTGCCCTGTAACGGAGTGGCCTGGTACCGCAGGAAATTGGATATTGCAGCCTCGGATGCAGACAAATCAATTTTTCTGGATATCGATGGCGCCATGTCGTATGCCATTATATGGCTGAACGGAAGGCTTGTTGGCGGATGGCCTTATGGGTACAACTCCTGGAGGTTGTATTTAACGCCTTATCTTCAATATGGAGGCGAAAACCAGTTGGCCATTCGTGTTGATAATCCCAATCACTCGGCCCGGTGGTATCCGGGTTCCGGACTATACCGCAATGTGTGGTTGGTGAAAACCAACCCCGTGCATGTTATGCAGTGGGGCACTTACATTACTGCCAGCGAAGTTTCTGAGGAGTCTGCGAAAATCGATATCGAAGTTTCCATAGCGAATAAAGCGCAAAAGAGTGTGGAAATTGAGACGGTTACCGACATTTATTTTCTGGATGAGAAGGATCAGAAAGTGGGTGCCGCTGTGGTCAGTTTTGATACGTTAAATACATCTGTTGCACCCCATGGAAAAGGAGGGATTAAAGGTTCGGTTATTATCGAAAATCCTTTCCTGTGGGGACCACCTCCAACCCAGCAACCCAACAGGTACATGGCTGTGACCAGGCTCCTGCAAAATGGTGACCTCGTAGATATATACGAAACAATCTTTGGTATCCGCAAGGTCGAATTTGATCCCGACAAAGGTATTTTTGTAAACTGGGAACGCATTCAGTTGAAAGGGGTCAACCAGCACCACGATCTGGGCGCTTTGGGCGCAGCATTCAATAAACGCGCAGCTGAACGACAGCTCGGGATACTGGGCGAAATGGGCTGCAATGCCATCCGCATGGCTCACAACCCACCGGCACCTGAGCTGCTCGAACTCACCGATAAGATGGGGTTCCTGGTCATCGATGAAATTTTCGATTCATGGGAACGAAAAAAAACACCTCATGACTTTCACCTCATTTTCCCCGATTGGTCGGAACCCGACACCCGCTCGTTTATACGAAGAGACCGCAACCACCCTTCGATAATACTATGGAGTTTCGGCAATGAGGTTGGCGAACAATACACTGCTGAAGAGGGTGCTGCTGTTGCCCGACGCTTATGCAATATTTTCAGGGAAGAAGACCGGACACGTCCGACAACACTCGCCATGAACTTCGCAAAACCTTACATGGAAATGCCCAAAGTGGCGGAGGTAATCGGACTGAATTATCAGGGTGATGGGATTCGGCAGGACCCTGCATTTGAAGGAACGGACCGTATCCGCACCGTGCCGCAATATGACGCGTTTCATGCGGAATTTCCGGAGAAGGTTATTCTCAGTACGGAAACTGCTTCAGCATTAAGCAGCCGTGGTTTTTACCTGTTCCCGGTGACCGATTCCATCAGCTCAGTTACACGCGATGGCCGCGGAGGTGATTCAAAATCAGCGCACGTAAGTTCTTACGAATTGTATGCAGTTGATTTTGGTGCATCGGCCGATAAAGTTTTTGGAATGATCGACCGGCATCCTTTTGTTGCCGGCGAATTTGTATGGAACGGCTGGGACTACCTGGGCGAACCTACGCCGTATTATTCGGCACGCAGTTCCTATACCGGTATCATTGACCTTGCAGGTTTCCCCAAAGACCGTTTTTACCTTTATCAGTCGCATTGGAGGCCCGATTCTCCAATGGTTCATATACTGCCGCACTGGAATTGGCCCGAACGAATCGGTGAAATAACACCGGTGCATATCTTTACCTCTGGCAATGAAGCTGAGCTTTTCCTGAACGGCAAATCGCTGGGCAAAAAGAAAAAAAGTGAATACGAATACCGGCTTCGGTGGGACGATGTTCAATATATACCTGGTGAGCTGAAAGCGGTGGCCTACAAAAATAACAAGGTTTGGGCTGAACAGGTTGTAATGACTACCGGCGAAGCTACAATGCTCGAAGCAAGTGCGGATCGGACCATGATCAAAGCTGACGGTAACGACCTGTCGTTTATAACCGTGAAAATTACCGATAACGAAGGTTTAATGGTGCCTCGTGCGAATAACCTGATACAATTCAGCATCGAAGGACCGGGCGAAATTCTCGCCATCGATAACGGCGATCAAACCGATATGGCGGCATTCACTTCGCACGATCGAAAAGCATTCAACGGGCTGGCGTTGGCAATTGTCAGAGCGGACGCTGATAAAGCTGGAATCATAACAGTTACAGCCAGATCAGCCGGATTAAAAGATGCCCGGGTAATAATTGTAAGCCAATGATTCAGCCTATTTCTCTGTTGTAAAAGGCGACGCCGGCAGTCCTTCACGATTATACAGGTTGGCAGAACCGGGATTGTCCGCCCACGCATATCGCACGGCAACCGGCTTTAAAACATCATCATGCCAAACAATCACCCGGTTCCCTTTGATCCTGGCATGGGCCCAAATAAACTTTTTATCCGATCCGGCCAGGGCAAAATGCTTCAGCTCTCCACCTCCCCTGGCAACAAGTCCTCCGCCTGTATCTGAAAATAGAAGGATGGCTTTATGGACTTTGACTTTCATGGATTGGTAAACCGGGCCTGAACTCACTACATTCCTGTCACCATACGCCAGCTTCATGGCCTGCAGTGCAAGTCGTTTCCCCACATCTTCCTTGTTCAGCGGATGTATGTCATTCCATTCGCCGATGTCAATGGTAACGGCCATACCGGTATTCGGAACCTTCAGGGCTTTTAACTGCTCATGGCGCAACTGCGCCCAGCTGCTTTCTGATGGTGTATTTTTTTCTTCGAAGGAATTGGGCAACTGCACATACAGGAATGGAAAATCGCCCTGTTTCCATCGTTGGCGCCAGTCGGTTATCAGCGTTGAGAAAAGGGGATAGTATGTTTCTGCATAACCGGCATTGGACTCTCCCTGGTACCAGATGACTCCTTTAATGGCGTAATTCAACAAAGGGTATATCATCGCATTAAACAGCCCTGTTGGCATGTATTGAACGGCGGTTGAAGGAGGCATCGGTCCGGTCTCAACGCCGGGCATATACTGCCATTCGCCGGTCAGGTCAATGGTTTGATCGCCGGTTGACAGGAAATAAGGTTTATCCTTGATAAAACCTCCCCGGCCTCCTGTATTTATTACGCGGACTGTAATGGTATTCCTGCCGGGTTTAAGTATCCCTGAAGCTACGGTATAACGTCGTGGCGGGTATTGATAGGTTGTTGTTCCCACAAAGATGCCGTTTACAAAAACAGAATCCCAGTCAACAATCCTGCCAAGCCATAACCGGGCTTGTTTTCCTGCCATGTTATCGGGAACTGTCACTTCTTTACTGAACCAGACGGTGCCCTGTTTATGCTGTAATCCATTATCTGTCCAAAAAGCAGGCAGTTGCATGGCCGGCCATTCCGAAGCATCATACAGGGAGTCATGCCACTGTGGCTTGCTTTTAATCCCGGGATCATTCCTGCCAACAAAGGAATACCAGGCATTGACAGCTTCAAGTTCTTTCTTTTTTAGCTGTTGAATGTAATTGTCGTCCTTAAAGGGTCTTACTTTCTCAAGAGCCTCGGGAAAGCTTTTTAAAGCCTCAGCGCTCATCCAGGCTTCCACGGGTGTTCCACCCATGCTGGCATTGATCAGTCCGACAGGTACCCGGTATTTTTCATACAAAGTTTTCGCGAAAAAATATCCAGTAGCAGTAAAACGCAGTACAGTGGAGGGATTGGCTGATTCCCACCGGCCCGAAGGCAGGTCTTCCCGGGTGTTATTGAAGTCATACTGGTTTGTCACAAAGAAGTGACGGATAAAGCGGTTTTCAGAAGCTGCAATAACATCGGTATACTTCTCCTTCACTCTTTCGATGGGCAGTACCATATTTGACTGACCGGAACAGATCCATACATCACCGATAACAATATCCCGAATGGTGATTTGATTACCGGCATCAATACTCATATCAAAGGGACCACCGGCTTGCTGAGAAGGCAGTAACAAGGTCCATTTGCCATTGGCACCTGTTGTTGCCCTGTATGTCTGGTCCCTGAATGAAACGGCAACTTCTTCGCCAACCCCGGCCCATCCCCAGATATGTAAAGGGATACCGCGCTGCAATACCATACCGTCACTTATCAGCCGTGGCAAACGCAGCGCCTTTGACTCCACGGCGGACGCTTTGGCCGGTCTGTAATAACTTTCCGGCGGTCCCAGGTAACTGTCCTTCGCTCCTCCTGTGTTCACAACGATTTTCTGCAATACCACACCGGGATCGATCATCCATATTTTTAATGTATGGTAACCCGGTGACGTGATCTCATGTTCACTGTGACCCTTGCGCATATTGTCACTCACTGATTTTTCCCAGTCGGCATTGCGGTTTTGCGCATTGTAGTTTTCGGGAACCAGGGTGATGATTTGGGGTGTTTCATCGTCAAAGCTGATTCCATAGCGCAGGGGACGATCAGGCTGAAAATTCAAAGTCGGCGCAAATACTGGGTTAATGGTTAATTTTCCTTTAGTAAACAGGTACATGTTGTATTCCAGGCAGGGCGAATCTTTGCCGGGCACCACAGGAGGTGCATTGGCCGGGGAAACGGCCCGCATGGCCGAAAGCGTATGGCCGTAGTCCTCGATCCTGATCCACCGGTTTGCTCCGGCGTTAATATTCCTGGTAAAATGTTCGGCTTCGATGGATACAAAGCCGTAACTTTCTATAAATCCCTGCAGGTTTTCAGGTGTCACTTCCGCCGGTTTGAATGCATTAACCGCAATGATCATCTCCTGTCCGGCTCCGGATACCTTCAGTGAGCCTTTGCTTTTTCCATTTGGCAGCAGGTCCGGGTTAATGCTTACCAGGATGCGCCTCTCCTTGTCAACAGTGCCCCGCTCACTGTCAATCCTGATCCAGGGTTCAACGGCAGAAACGCTGAATTCAAAAGGAGCTCTTCCCTTGTTGAATATTTCGAAGTACCTGGTTGGGTTGTTGAAGATATCGAACTCAGGCAGGGCGGCTTCATCCTTTGAACCGGGCCATGCCTCTTCCGAACCTTCCAGTGCAATTCCCATGATGGCTTCATCAGGGATAGTCAATGTCTTAAGCCGTATGGCCTGCAAACTGTTTACCGGGGGATCATTCCAGCTTACATATCCCAGGTGAGCCTGGTCCATGAAATGATTCCATTTGCCACCGGCGAAAATGCGGTTGTAATATCCCATCAGGCTGGTGTCGGCCTCAAATAAGCGTTGCGTTTCAGCGGCCATATCGTTGGTAGCTGCGCGATTCTGCCTGGCATACAGGTGATTTTTTGCGGCGGCCAGGTACAGTTCGTTCACCAGGGCACTGGCCTTGGTCGGGAACAGCACCAGCTGGTAAAATGCATCCCGCCTTTCCGGGGGTAATTTGCCATAAATTTCTTCGGCCTGCCGGGTGATGTGCATGAAGTCCCTGACCACTGTCTCGGCTTCACGGTAGTTGACCAGACTGTAAGTATCGGGCGACAGCAATTCAGGTTTTCGCCGGCCGTTGTATCGGGTGTATTTTGAAATGATATCCGCGATCTCGCCGGAATATTCCTTGCCAAACTGCCTTTCAGACCATTTGCGGGTATATTCCAGGATATTGTCATTTCGCAGGCTGTCCTTGTACCAGGCCAGGTTCATGAAGTATTCGAGAGGAAATTCATAGCCCTTGAAATGGCCCACATTCACTATCCAGATGCGGTCGGCTCCATATTGCCGGGCAAGCGACATCTGATCCCATATTTTCGGAACGGGACTGGTATTGATCCACTGGTAGCTGCGGGGACCACCGTGATAATCAAAGTGATAATAAATTCCTGCCCCGCCACTCCGCAATCGTTCTTCCGCGGTGGGCAACCTGCGGACGTTTCCCCAGTTGTCTTCGGCCCATAGCAAAGTCACATCATCCGGAACACGCATACCGGCGTTATAATAGTCCTGAACCTCCTTATACAGGCACCACAACTGAGGTACAGCGGTAATATCGGTGTTCATTTCTTCAGCTAAGATCTTACGCTGGACATCCACTATGCCTTCCAGCATGGTTATATTGGCCTCAGGGCCGCCGGGAGCCATTTCGGTGTCATCGGCTCCGCGTAACCCAATTGTTATGATGCTTTCATAATTTTTGTTACGTCGAATTCCTTCACGCCAGAACTCCTGGAGCACCCTGGGATGTTTGGCATAGTTCCAGCTTCCGAGGGTGGCCTTGTAGCGGCGGTCCCATTCCTTTTGGGCACGAAGCATGGGTTCCTGATGGGTGGTGCCCATTACAATTCCATATTCATCAGCCAGCCGGGGATTCTCAGGGTCATCCTCGTTGAATGCATTGTTCCACATGGCTGGCCAAAGGTAGTTGCCTTTCAGCCGAAGTATAAGTTCAAACAGCCTGGTATAGAATTCACGGTTATAATTGGCCACACCTGCTGGTATGGGTGGGTCCGCGCCGGGTTCGACCATTCCGTATTTCTCAGCCACCCAGTTCGTCAGAGCGGGGTATTCATCATTCAAAAATATGCCCCGGTATTTAACCACGGGTGGACCCTGGGTAAATTGGTCACATACTATATACAGGGCTTCTTTATGCTCTACGGGAACATCGGCCCACCAGTGCCAGGGTGACACGCCCATTGCCCCCGATAATTCATATATGCCAAATATCGTGCCCCTCTTGTCGCTTCCCAGAATGACAAGTGCTTCCCCAATTCCGGGAAAAGGATTGTTTACAACCTGTATCCTGTATGTCTCCCATTGTCCGGCAATGCCCTTTGCATCTATCTTCCCGTCCTTCACCAACCGGTCGATCACAGGACTTTTCCCCAGAGTTCCTGCAATGACAGCCTGTTTTGCCTGTGGCAGCTTGCCGGTAACAAGTTCCGGAACAGCATCCGTCACCCGGCCGATATCAGTCTGCAGGTCCCTGCATGCCCTGATCACACCCGGAAAGTCCTCGGAACTGACATAAAGAGGTGCGGACTTTCCGGAAACCGACAGGGCAAAGCCTTTCCCGGACTGGTTGACAATAAGTGCCTGCGCAGTGGCCTGGGCACCCGGGAAGGGAATCGACAGAACTGCGAAAATCAGACCAAAGGCAAGTTGAAACAAGGATTTCTTCATGACTTCATCACTGTTTAACCTCCAATAGGATCATTTGCAGATCCTCATCTCTGGATGAGCTGCCAATCCTAATTTCGAATTCACCCGGTTCAACCACAAATTTCATATCTATATTATGAAAAGCGAGTTTTTCGGGTGTAATTTCCAGCCTAACGGTCTTCATTTCACCCGGTTTCAGAGAAACACGCTGAAAACCTTTCAGCTCTTTCACCGGACGGGTGACGGAGCTTACCCTGTCCCTGATATACAGCTGAACGATCTCATCTCCGGCCATTTTACCCGTGTTGGTGATGTTCACCTCCACCCATACCGATTCATCGGGCTTTATGGATTTTTTGGTGAGAACAGGGTTCCCGTATTTGAAATGGGAATAGCTCAATCCATAACCAAAATAAAACAAGGGATTGATGTCCTGGGAGAGGTAGTCATGAAATTGCGCGCTGGGTTTGTGGTTGTAATACATCGGAAGCTGTCCCGAGGATTTTGGAAATGTGATCGTGAGCTTGCCGGAAGGATTTACATCGCCAAAGATGATGTCAGCTGCAGCTGTTCCGGTTTCCTGTCCCATATACCATCCTTCCAATATGGCGCCGGCTTTTTCAGAAAGCCTGTTCACAGACAATGGACGGCCGTTCATCAGGTAAACAACGATTGGTTTTCCCAGGGCAAGCAAGGCCTCGGCCAGTTCATTCTGCTCTCCAAAAAGGTCGAGTGTCAGGTTATCGCCAAGATGGGTTTTGGCCCAGGCTTCACGGCAGAGATGCTCGTTTTCACCAATTGCCAGGATGATGATCTCTGCTTTTTGGGCCACTGCGACGGCCTCCTGGATCAGCTTGAGGTTTTCCTCCCGGGATGCAAATTTTATTTCATCATACTTCCAGTTAAAATAACTGTTGGTCGTATTGGTGGTCAATCGGCACCCTTGCGCAAAAAGTATTTCCGCCATACCGGCTTTTTTCCGGATGCCGTCGAGCAGGCTTACTTTTTCATAGGGTTCACCGGCATAGCCGCCGAAATACACATCCGCGGCACAGGGCCCTATAACAGCGATTTTTTTGTATTTGTCCTTCGGCAGGGGAAGCAGATTGTCATTTTTCAGCAATACTATGGATTCCCTAGCTGCCTGCAAAGCAATTGCCCGATGTTCGGATTCTTTGCTGACCCTGATGGCATTATTCACATCCACATAAGGATTCTCAAATAAACCCAGTTCAAACTTCAGTTTCAGGGTTTGGGCTAAGGCAACGTCAATGTCCGTCTGTTTGATCCTGCCTTTCTTCAATAATTCCGGCAGATATTTGTAAAGGTTGGCCTGCGGCAGTTCGTACTGTATCCCGGCGTTAAAGGCCATACTGGCAGCTTCCCTGCCGTCTTTTGCCACAAAATGCTTCTGGTAAAGCTGGTCGGCTCCGTAATAATCAGAAACAACCAGTCCCTTGAATTTCCATTCCTTCCTCAACAGCTTTCTGATCAGCCAGGTATTGGCGTGGGAGGGCACGCCATCCACTTCATTGTAGGAAGGCATTACCGATACGGGTTTCACCCGATCAATGCACATTTTAAAAGGAGGCATATGATAATCGAGCAGAACACGCATGGAATAATTGGCAGGGCCCTGATTTTGTCCCCCTTCCGATTCACCATGACCCACCAGGTGCTTCAGAGTGGCTGCTACGTGATTTCCGGCAACCCTGCCGGTAGTCGTTCCCTGCAATCCCTTTACGGCGGCACAGGACAGGATGCCGTTCAGGTAAGGGTCTTCCCCGTAAGTTTCTTCTACACGTCCCCACCTGGGTTCCCGACATACATCAATAACGGGGGTAAGCGCGTGATGTGTTCCCCTCGAGCGCATCTCATGGGCAACAACAGTATAAACCTGTTCAAAAAGAACGGGATTCCATGAACAGGCCAGACCGATGGCCTGGGGAAATACGGTTGAATCGGGACGCATCATCCCATGTTGTCCCTCATCCACAAACAGGGCAGGGATTCCCAAACGGGTTTCTTCCATGAGATATTTCTGGATCCTGTTCCTGAGTTTGACGGTCTCTTTAATACCAAAGGGAGCGGGATGGATGGAATGGCAACCGTTTCCGAATATTTCTTTCATCTTTGCCTTGTCGGCGAAAATCTCTTCTTTGAAATCTTCGACACCGCCATTCCACAATCCCATCAACTGGGCGGTTTTTTCTTCAAGGGTCATCCTGGCCAACAGATCCTTCACTCTGGCTGCGACAGGTAATTTCGGGTTTTTATATTTTGCGACTGACATTCGTTTTAAGTTTTAAGTGAATGATTTCATTTACTGGCTTCCGGTTGTATTTTGGTCAATTCAATGACAGCATCATACGCAGGTTTAGGTTGGTAATTCCGGTCAAAAAGCAGGGGATAAGTTGTCCGGCCCGGTATTGGCCAGTTATTCTTCCAGGAATAGCCATCATGAATTCCCCAGAAGGTTACACGGCTTACCTTTTCGCTATGTTTCAGGAACAATCCGAATAGTTCGGCATACCGGCTGGCCAGAACCTGCTGCATGGAATCGGGAAAACTTTCAGGCCAGGGATTCAGCTTGCTCTGATAATCCGCCTGCTGTGCAATATCTGCGCCAATTATGCCAGAAGGTTCAGGAATAACGTTAACATCCAGCTCGGTGATCATGACCTTCAGACCAAGTTGTCCGTATGCCTGAAAGCTTGAATCAATCTCCTGCAAATCGGGTTGGTGCAGGTGCCAGTGTCCCTGAATGCCCACTCCGTCGATTTTAATGCCTTTCTGCTGCAGTTCCTGAAGCAGCCTGACAGCACCCTCTCGCTTTGCTTTAAGTTCTATGTTGTAATCATTGTAATAGAGCTCTGCATCGGGATCTGCCTCCCGGGTGAACTCAAAGGCTTTCTGAATGTAATCTTCACCGATGATTTCATACCACCTGGATATGCGCAGCTTTCCGTCTTCATCCAAAGCTTCATTTACCACATCCCAGCCATCCACCTTGCTCTTATACCGGCCGACAACGGCATAAATATGATCCTTCATGCGTTGGAGCAGGGCATCGCGGGTCAGGGGCTTTCCCTTTTCATCGGTGAAAACCCAATCGGGCACCTGGGAGTGCCATAAGAGTGTATGCCCCACGATAAACATGCCGTTGCGCTCGCCAAAAGCAATCAGGCTGTCGGGAACCGTGAAATCATATACATCAGGCTGCGGGTGGATGCGTTCCCACTTCATTTCGTTTTCTGCAGTAATGGAATTAAAATGCTGTATTGTAAAAGCATGTACCAGTGTATCTCTTCCGAGTATCTGCGCTTTATTCAGCGCCACACCTATGAGGAACCTGTCTTTGAAGCTGTCTTTTAAGCCCTCTACCGGTTTCAGTGGTTCGGCGGGTTTTTTGCATGAAATGCTGAGCAGCGCGACCGGCAATGCCAGACAGATTAGGAGTCTCATGAAGGATTGATTTGCTATGGATTTCATTCCTTTAAGTTTTTGGTTTATGATATGTTCGGGATTCTTATTCATAGTTTTTGCGGCGTTCTGCCAGTTCATCCTGCATCTGGTATTCGACTTTCCGGTTAATGCCGTATATAAACAGGGCAATGACACACAGAACCAATGCTATGACCGGATAAATGCTTACTGTTAGGCGAATTCCGCGAAGTGCGCCGGCAGATTGGGCAACATTGGAAACGTATCCGTAAAGCGACAGAAGCTGACCGGCGAGAAATCCTCCAATGGCCAGACCTACTTTAAGTCCGATAACTACGCCGGCAAACACAATACCGGTAGCACGGCGTTTGGTTTTCCATTCGCCATAATCGGCCACATCAGCCATCATGGCCCAGGGAAGCGGCATGGTCACGCCCCAGGCGAAGTTGAACAGTATGGAAAGGATACAGGTAAGCAAAATACCGGTGGGAGGAGCTATGATAAATAAGGCAGCAAAAATGCCGCTTATGATCAGCCAGGTCCGGAAAGCATCCCTCTTCCCGAATTTGGTTGCCAGGGGTTTTGATAGGGCGATACCCAGGAGTGAGGCAATCTGGCTTAAGATGTTTATCACACTGAAAGTATTTCCCGCTATGTCGGCAGAGGCGGCAGTCATTCCCGTGGATCCCAGGAGCCCGAAAAGCCCCTTGTCAAGTCCCTCGAGGAATGCTCGTTGGCTTTCAACATCCAGGTAATATTTGAAAAAATAAAGCAGGATACCGTTACGGATAGCCAGGAAAATAAACATGAACACGAAAACAAAGAACATGATCATCCACTGCCGGTTGGTGAACAGATCGGTGATATCCTGTTTGAGCGATGTTTTTTGCTGGGGCGCAGGCTTGATCCTTTCTTTGGTGGTGGCAAACGTTATGATAAAGAATAAAACTGCAATGGCACTAAATATTCCCATGGTGATCTGGTATCCTTTGGCGCTGTCTCCCTGGCCGAAATGATTGACCATGGGCAGAGCAAAACCCTGTATGGCAAGGGTTGCAAGAACTACCAGAACAAAGCGGAACGAGGAAAGACTTGTACGCTGTTCCATATCACCGGTAATCACGCCGCTCAGGGCGGAATAGGGAATATTGTTGGCTGAGTACACCGTCATCAGCAACAGATAGGTAATATAGGCATAAACGAGTTTACCGCTGGTGCCGAAATCGGGAGTGGTGAATGCAAGGTACCCGACAATGCCAAATGGAACCGCTGTCCAAAGGACCCAGGGCCTGAATTTGCCCCAGCGGGTTTTGGTCCTGTCGCCGATAGCTCCCATAATGGGATCGGCAACGGCGCCCCACAGTCGGGCAATAAGGAACAGGGCAGCTGCAGCACCTGCAGTAAGGCCAAAGGTGTCGGTATAAAAACTGAGTTGCAGCAACATCATGGTTTGAAAGATGAGATTGGCTGCGCCGTCTCCCAGGCTGAAGCCGATTTTTTCCTTCACGGAGATTTTTTGGGTTTCAGAATGCATGTTCAAGGATATTTACAAGTTAATGTTAGGATTTATTACAATCGATTGCAGTTGTTTTTTTCCTTTGTTTTATTGCTGTTTATATTGTATTTAAAGTAATAAATGATTCAGGTTGATTCCGGTTTAAAGTTTGTAATATTAAAATCAAAGCTTATTATGAGCATTGTAATTTAAATGACCCTATAAAAATAGGAAAAAAATTAATGCAACCGATTGCTAAAAAGTGGCAAATTATTTTCATGATATCTTTTTTTATGTTTACTTTGTGATAAGCTAAATCAATATGACAACTAACCGGGACGTAACCATTTACGACATAGCTAAGGTATTAAATATTTCAGCATCAACCGTTAGTAGAGGATTAAAGGATCACCCCCATGTCAGGAAGGAGATCAAGAAAAAGATCCTGATGACTGCCCGAAAAATGGGTTACCAGCAAAATAAGTTTGCCAGCAACCTGAGGCAAAAGCGAACTTCCACCATTGGCGTCGTTGTTCCGCGACTCGACAGTTATTTTATGTCGACCGTGATTTCCGGCATGGAAAAGATTTTCAATGAGTCGGGTTACCACTTGATTATCAGTCAATCACAGGAATCCTTCAAAATGGAATCCGCCAGTATTGCCACCCTGTTCAACTCTCGCGTGGACGGTCTCCTGGTTTCCCTTTCCTATGAAACGCAGAATCTCGATCACCTCGGAATACTTTTTAACAAAGGAATCCCGATTGTTTTCTTTGATCGTGTCTGCGATCATCCCAAATGCAAAAGTGTAGTCATCAATAATTATAAGGCCGGATACGAGGCAACTTCTCATTTGATCAGCCAGGGTTGCAAAAACATCCTTCACCTGGGAGGAAGTCTTATACGAAATGTATATTCTGAGCGCTTCAAGGGATATCAGCGGGCGCTGCAAGATCATGACCTTCCGTTCAATGATAAAATGCTGATGATATCTGATCTCAGCCATAACTCTGGTATTGAGGCAGCCAAAGTCATCTTGCAGCAAAAACCGATGCCTGATGGCATTTTTGCGGCGAACGATACCACGGCAGTATCCGTGATCTGCGAATTAAAGCAGGCAGGCATCCGCATCCCCGAAGATATTTGCATTGCAGGCTTTAATGATGATCCGATTTCCAGGGTGGTGGAGCCCAATCTCACCACGGTTCATTATCCGGGCCGTGAAATGGGGGAAATTGCAGCTGCCACCATGATCAGTATCCTCAAAGGTGAACAGTCGGAATTGCTCAACAGCATTGTGATCAGTCATTCCCTGATTATCAGGCAGTCGTCACTTCGAAAATAACTGTGCATTGAACGCAATATGGAAAATGACGGCAACGGAAATTAAAACAGCAGTAATTACAGGTGGGGCATCCGGAATAGGAATGGCCATTACCAAAAAGTTCATTGATAACGGGATCAGGTGCATCCTCATCGGCCGTGATCAAAAAAGACTGAAGGAAGCATGTTGCAACCTTGGAGAACTGGCCCACTGCATCAAATGCGATATTTCCGTATTGAGCAAACTGCCGGACCTGGTAGAAGACATTTCGCAAAGATTCGGGAAAATTGACATCCTGGTGAATAATGCAGGCATTCATTTGAAAAAGCCCTTCAGCGAAGTAACGGACGAAGAGTACCAGAAGATCATCCTGACCAACCAGGTGGCAGTATTCTCATTGAGCCGGGAGGTGGCCAAAAAAATGGTTGCTGAGAAAAAAGGGAGCATTATCAATATCAGCTCGATGGCATCGCAATACGGCATTCCGCAGGTGATCGCGTATACGGCATCCAAATCGGCCGTGGAGGGTATGACACGTGCCATGGCGGTTGAATTATCGCCCCTGGGCATCCGGGTGAATTGCATTGCCCCGGGTTTTATAAAAACGGAAATGTCGTCCAGGGCTCTGCTCAATGATCCTGAGAGAGGAAGAAAAGTACATTCAAGAACCCCGCTCGGCCGCCTGGGAGTGGCCGAAGAGGTGGCCGATGCCGTTTTCTTCCTTGCATCAGAGGCTTCGAGCTACATTACGGGTGTTGTGCTGCCGGTTGACGGCGGCAATTCGATAGGTTTTTAACCAGGAAAGGTCATGAAAATTACCGATGCAAAAGTCATAGTAAGCTGTCCGGGCAGGAATTTTGTGACCCTCAAGATATATACCGATCAGGGCATATATGGACTTGGCGACGCAACGCTGAACGGGATGGAAAAAGCTGTGGCCGCCTATCTGGAGAGCTTCTGCATACCTGCGCTCATCGGAATGGATCCGCGCAATACCGAGGATATCTGGCACTATTTCTACAGGGGATCCTACTGGAAAAGGGGCTCGGTAACCATGACCGCCATATCGGCCATTGATCTGGCTTTGTGGGACATCAAGGGGAAGGCTTTGAACACCCCGTTATATAATCTTCTGGGTGGCAAAAGCCGGGATAAGGTCATGGTTTATGCGCATGCCAACGGTAAAACCCTGGAGGATACCCTTGAGAAAGTGGGACTTGAAAAGGAAAAGGGATTTCAGGCCATCCGGGTTCAATCGGGAGTTCCTGGAATTGCAGATACATACGGAGTTACAAAGGACAGCCAGTTTTATGAGCCCGCACATCAGGGATTACCCCGTGTGGAACATTGGGATACTGTGAAATACCTCAATTTCATTCCGCATTTATTTGAAAAGGTTCGGGAAATTTTTGGTGATGAACTTCATCTGCTTCATGACGCGCATCACCGCTGTACACCGGTTGAGGCTGCAAGGCTGGCAAAGGAGCTTGAGCCCCTCCATCTCTTCTGGCTTGAGGATCCGGTTACCGGCGAGCTTCAGGAAGGTCTGCGGCTCATCAGGAAGCAGTCTTCCACTCCCATTGCCATAGGTGAAGTATTTAATACGGTTTATGATTATACCACTTTGGTGACGGAACAGCTGATCGATTACATCAGGATGCCGCTCGTCCATGGCGGTGGTATTACCCACATGAAAAAGGTGGCTGATTTTGCCTCGGTTTATCATATCAATACGGGTTTTCACGGGGCCACCGATTTGTCACCTGTAAACCTGGCAGCGGCTATTCATTTTAATATGGCCATCAATAATTTTGGCATCCAGGAGTATATGCCCCACCAGGATACGGTAAATGAAGTATTCAGGATCAATTACCG
>JAFGGU010000094.1 GCA_016930375.1 Bacteroidales bacterium
CCCAGTCTTCGTAACCGGCACCGGGCCAGCGGCGCTCAAGCCACGAGAAATCCCACATGGTTATGGCCCGGGGACTTATCACTGCTTGCGGATTATTACCACGGATTACAAAAGGAGAAGCTCCTATCGTACTGGCAACTACTCCTAGCGAAGAGGCTGCAGCAAAGTTCTTTACAAATTTTCGCCTTTCCATATTTTAGCATTATAAGGTTAATTTGAAACATAGGGCAGAATTTTAGTTTGTTTATAAAGGTCTTAGAATAATGTAATCCAATTTCATGTTGCCGTTTACCGACATCAGTTTGATTCGGTTGTCGCCTGTTTTAAGCTTAATTTCTCCAATTTTAACCGTTGAGAAGCTATTGGATGCAGGGATCTCAATGTCCTTCCAGGAAGCATAATCGCCGTTCAGCATAAAATCGTTCACACAAACGGCAATTTTCCTGGAGTTATCGGAAGAGTATCCTATTTCGAGCATATACTTTTTTTGGAATGCCACCTGAGCCAGAACTTCGGCATATTCCTCGGCATGGTTGAAGCCTGTTACATATCCGTTCCCTGAATAGCCAGAGGCGGTATTTTCTGCATAGGTTCCAACCAGTTTTCCTCCTGCAGATTTCCCGTTTTCAGCTTCGAGCATGATGAAGCAACAAACAGGTTTTCCGCCGGTAATTCCTTCTTTGGTGGGAATAATTGGTTTAATGGAGCCATCAGCATTGTAGGATAAAAAGTCGGCCATGAGGTTACGGGTATAACCGTTGCCTCCGGAAAGAAAGGATGCATGGTAAAAAGCAATCCATTTGTCACGGAATTTCAAAATTGAACCATGGTTTGATCCGGCCTGACCCTCAAAGTAAGGGATGTATTGAGCCTTTGGGATATATGGACCTGTTAACGTATCTGCAACCGAATAATACATCACTTCGGGCCATTGATCGGCTGTCAGCCCTGGATACGATAAGTAATACTTATTGTTGTACTTGTGCACCCAGGGGCCTTCCTGGAGTTGGGGCAATCCTTCAGAAACTTCCAGGAGCGATCCCGGAACAATGGCGAGCAAATCGTCAGTGAGTTTTCCTATATAACATTTACGGGCATTTGCATAGATGATGTAAGGCTGGTTATCGTCGTCGATGAACAACGAAGGATCCATACCTTCGGCTCCCCGGATCATGCCAATGCTGGTGAAAGGACCCTCCGGGCGACTGCTTACAGCCAACCCCAAACGGAATTCGTCTGAATTCTCCTTGCTTCTCATGCAAAACACCAGGTAATAATTTCCTTTCCAATAAGCGGCATCTATTGCCCAGGCATGCGAAATGGCCCAGTCCACATCATCAACCGACAAAACCCGGCCATGATCAGTCCAGTTTACAAGGTCTTCTGTAGAAAAAACATGATAATCGAACATCGTACTATGGTGATTGGTACCATTTTGGTCGTGAGAAGCATAAAGCCACAGCTTGTTGGGATTGTCCGGCCAGACATGGGCTGAGGGATCGGCCGCATAAATATGCGAAATCAAAATATTCTGCGCGCTAATATTTGTTGGGACCAACAGCAGTGTGGAGAGAATAATTTTATGTAGCGACATGTTTAACTTTTTATTGAATGTTAGATTTCTTTACTTTTTTAACTTCTCCTGACATTTTAAAATCCGAACCGTTGGAAATGTACACAGGTACCGCCGAACTGTTACCCGGGGCGCCAGAACCTTTAAAGTTATTTATCCGCAAGGTTTTGAAGTTTGCGACTTCAATGCCATGGGTAAAAAAGGGATACTCCGGTTTTTCCCATTCGAGGTCAAAGTCGTTGATCACAAGATTTTTGACATATTGTGCATAAAAGCCTGGAATGTCGCGCATAAACAATGATTGTTCCGGGTCGAGGCATCCGCGCAAGTCGATATTTCCTCCGGCATATTCGTTCAAAGTGCTGTTTAAAAATGTAAACCGGATATTTTCGAACTGAATGTTTTCCAATAAGCTTTCTTCAGTTCCATATAGCAAAATGCCATTTTCCGAACGGCATATAATATCACGGAGTGTTACGTTCTTAACCTGACCGATAATTCCGTCCTTCTTGCTCCTTATGGCGGAAATATGGATAGGCTCGCCATTTCCCCACCAATCGCCCGTATGTAACCGGGTTTGGATATTCACCCTGGAAATATTAACGTTTTCAATGGAACCCGAATCGCGCACGAAAATTCCTATGCCTCGGTTCGATTCGAAAATATTGACATTGCTGATATTGATGTTCTTCACCGTGTTCTGATCTTCAAAACCGATACGGATCCCGCTCGAACGAGATTGAAGGTTACAATTAGAGACATTGATGTTCTCCGATTTATGTTTTAGATAATAATATCCCGGGAGTTCGTAATGGTAGGCATATCCGGTAATGGCAATGGCATCGTCACCGGCCCGGATGTCGCAATCGGAAACATTGACGTTGCTGCAAGAGGTAATATCCAGGCCATCGCTGTTAGGCGTTTCGAGACTGTTCCAAATTTTCACTCCTTTCACAATTACGCCATCGCAATCCGCAAAATGGAGCGTCCAGAAAGGCGATTTCGAGATAACTACGTTTTCAACCAGCACATTACTGCATTGTGAGAAAATGATCATCTGGTGCGGACGCATTTTAGCCGGATCAACGGGCCCATCTCCAATGCCCGAATTTACTTTGCGGAAATTTTCTTTCTGCCGGGTAAAAGTAGTGCCTCCCCATTCTATTTTCTTGGCTTTATTCCAGTCGAAAAAAGCTTCTTCGCTGCCATCCAGGGTTCCATTGCCGGTAATGGAAACGTTGTACGCTTTTAACGTGAAAATCATTCCGTAATTGGTTTTTCCGAAACCCGGCCGTTCAAAAGGTTCATAATCGGCGATTGAAGTACTTCCTTTCAAAACGGCTCCTGATTCGAGATGCAGGTTGATGTTCGATCTCAGATGGATGGTGCCGGTTACAAAGACTCCCGAAGGCACATAAACGCATCCGCCACCCTCGGAAAAGCATTGGTCAATCGCTTTCTGAATAGAAAGGGTGTTTATGGTTTTTCCATCGGCAACTGCTCCAAAATCCTTAATGTTGTATGTTTGAGAAAGACATGTAAAGGAAATTGAAATCAATGAAATGAGAATGATTTGTTTGGTGATCATGATTGGTTTTGTTTACGGTATAAAATTATCCCAGACTTTTTTTACCAGTTGTGGTTGTGGCACAAAGAAAAATTTCTCCGGATTTTCCTCAAACTGCCGGTAGATAGATATTCCAGGGGAAATTCCAAGCAAAGTATATATTTCAGGACTTTTCACAATTAACTCACTTTCCGTGTAATTCGGATTTTTCTGCCATTCAATTTTTCCATCGGGGACAATCACCGGGAACCATGCCAATCCTTTATGTGCACGCACACCACCGTATTCAAAACCATATTCACGGTCGCACCAGGCGCCAAAAGTCAGGGGTTGTCCGGCATCGGCACTGATAGTGGCATGTGCCCAATCAGGCGGAACAATCACCACATCGCCCGGATTTGCATACACAGCAAAGCATCGTCCCGGTTGATCTTCGGCCGTTTCCTGCATATAAATAATCGCTTTACCACTCCATATTTCATACACTTCAGGAGTTGACCAGCCCGAAAGCGGTGAAACTTTGTGAATATGTCCCTGACTGCGAACAGGTTCGTCGCCCAGATGGCCGGCAGCGTAAGTCACCGCACCATATAGCAGGTGAAGTTGTTTTAGCTGAAGAAGATGTTCCTTTTTCCCCACATCCATCGCGATAGAATAAACCGGGTCGGGCCCTGCACATTGTGGATCAAGCAGGCTATTGCGGATGGAATCGAGTGAGCGGACTTCCACTTCAGGCCCGAATACATCAGGCCCATATGCAAAACCCATGGGTTTAACTGTGGGTTGAATGTCAAATCCGGGATAAAATTCCATAAGCCTCATATCATTAAAATCGCACATATGCTTTTATGGTGCCACATTTATGGCTTTCACCTGCACCGTATGGACGAATGGTGTAAGCCCCCACTCTGGCAGGAACAATAAAAACTTCTGCATAATGAACCACGTAAGGATCAAACGAATGGGTCGGGCTTTCCACGATCACTTCATCGCCTTCCACCAGACAAATCACATGAACTCCGCCCTGGGTATGGTGTTCGGTTTTTTTTGTAAACCAATGACGGCGGGTTTCTATAAATTCCCGTTCATGCAATCCTGTGCGTTCTTCTACCCATCCGTCGCCTTCAGCTACCTTTTCTATTCGGTTTACCAGATTTTTACGTGTCCATTCGGTGGTGCGATCCCATTGGATTACATTTTTACCATGCTCAATGTTGATGGGCCGCGGTTTCCCATCCATACCCAAACGACCCCAATCCCACAATTTGAAGGTGAAAATATAAGGGGTTGCGCTGATTTCAAGCACCATACTGTTTTTGCCGGAACAGTGTATGGTTCCGGCAGGAATCAACACATGATCGTGTTTTTTCACGGGCCAGCTTTGCACGTGTTTCTCTGCCCCGAATGGATTTCCCCCTGCCTGGGCTTCTTCCAATTCGGTCAGCATTTCTGTCGGATTTACTCCTTCACGTAAACCGAGGTAAACGATGGCATCATCTTCTGCAGCCATCAGGTAATAGCTTTCGTCCTGCGTATAGTGTAAGCCGAATTTCTCCTGTATGTATTCAGTCAACGGGTGAACCTGCAGGCTCAAATGGCTTCCATCCATGGTATCGAGGTAGTCAAACCGAATCGGGAATTCATCACCAAATCGGCCATGAACCCGGTCTCCCAATAATTCACGGGGATGACGGAATACCAGATTGATGGATGGAATCTCAATCACATCGTCATCAAACTTTAACATTAAGCTGTTTTCTTCAGGAACACAATTAAAACACCAGGCATAATTGGGAGCTGATTCATCGAGATTACAAACCTCTTTCATCCATTGCCCGCCCCATGGACCGGGATCGAAAAATGGCACCACGCTAAAAGGGCGATAGGTGGCTTGTTCAAGTCCTTCCAAAATAGCTTTGCCATCTACCAGTTTTGGGTAACCCATTTTGTTGGTGTCGAGCAGAAAATCCCATCGGTTAAAAAGGGTTTTTTTCAACCGGTCGCAGAGGCGCCAGTCCACAAAAAAGCCCTGTTTGTAAAGGAGCATCCAGTCATCGGTGTCGCGGTTTTTCACACCCAGGTTATCCACCAAATGTTGACGCATTCTTAACTGGATTTCCCAGCGTGCCATGTCGGCATACACCAGCATATCCGGGGTCGGACAAATAATTGCAGCACCGCTTCCGTAAACAATGATTATTCCCTCATGTAATGCCTCGATTTCAGACTGAATTGTTTTTACTTTTAGAGGATCGAAAAAGGTACCCATCGTCAAACGGGTCATGAACCCAAAAATACGGTCATTGGTCACATCCTGAAAAATCAGCTTATTAATCTCTTCATCAGGCAACATAAATTCTGAAGACTGAATGAAATGATTATATTTTAAGCCGGCTTTCAGATTCGGGATCACTTCCTCATGATATACACCCTGATAGGTTTCAATTACGATCAGTTTTTTGGGATTTTCCAAAACAGAAATCTCTTTGTTAAGCCGGTTACAAATATCAGCCCATCCTTTTTCGATTTTGTACAATGGATTTTTCACCTCTACAACCGGAAGGTTTGTAAATTTTGAGCTTTTGTTCAAGTATCTCTTTTTCATCAGAAAATTTTCATTTCAAAGATGACCGGACCAGGTAATCGGCACCATATAAAGCGGCGGAATCAGGAAACATCGCTTCAACAAGTTTCACTTTTCCCCAGGGTGTCCATGCCAGTTGGTTTACTTTTTTCTGAAGTGCAGGCAGAATGGCCGAAGAACTTTTCATAATTCCGCCACTCAGGATTATCAGTTCCGGATCAAATGCATGTATCATTGTTATGATTCCGGCAGCCCAAGCTGAAAGGCAATGATCAAGCACTTTTATGGCAACCCGATCGTTATTTCCCGCATGGTGAAATAATGCCCTGAAATCCAGAACTTCCTCATTTTTAATCGCGCTTTGATCAAACTCCGGATATTCCTTCAATAATGATGGCAAACGCCAGGTTGAGGCCTCGGCTTCCAGGCAACCAATATTTCCGCATGTGCAGAGAGTACCGTGGTGGTTTACAACAAAGTGTCCGCCCAGGTTTCCGGCCTGGAAATGTTTTCCAATCAATAACTGGCCACCGATCAAGACTGCCGAACCAATTCCGGTTCCCAGAGTAATAGCAACCAGTTCCGTAAAACCTTTCCCTGCTCCATATTGCCATTCGCCAAGTAAAGCCATTCTGGCATCGTTCATGGCAAAAAGCGGCCAGTTCCACTTTTCACGGGCCCAGCCAATCAGATCAGTTTCAGGGCTATCGTCGTACTTCTGGTTGGTTGATAAAATCCGATTATTTAAGGAATCAACTATTCCGGCAAACGAAAAACCAATGCCCATAAAATCTTCTTTCTGAAGGTGATTTGACAACATCATCTCATCAATCACCTGTTCAAGTTCAGGAAGTTGCGTTTTCAGTCCTGAAGCTGCACGGGCACCCACTTCCTTTCGGTCTAACAACTGACCTTCTTTCAATAAACCAATTTTAATGATGGTTCCTCCGAGGTCGATGGCCATGGTAAAATTCATCGGATATTGATTATTGTAGGAATTTCATTCTGCAAAATGCTTTTCCAGTTCTTCCAGCGTTTTACCTTTGGTTTCAGGAACAAAGTTCAGCACGTACAGCAAATTTGTCAAACAGATCAGGGCAAAAATCAAAAAAGTAATTCCACCGCTCAGTTTTTCAAGCATGATCGGGAATGCAATGCTTACAACGGCGCAAGCAATCCAAAGCGAGACAATGGCAACCGACATCCCTTTACTGCGCAGGCGGTTTGGGAATAATTCAGCAGCAACGACCCAAAGAGCAGGTCCCAATGAAGCCGCAAAAAATGCAATATAGCCGAGTATAAATACCAGTAACCATATACTCGAAGTTTGATTGGTAAAATATAAGACCGACAATCCGGCAAGCATGATCATCATGCCTGTCGATCCAATAATGATGAGTAACTTACGGCCAAATCGATCGATTAATGCCATAGCTACCAGGGTAAAGATCAGGTTCGTTCCGCCAATCAGAATGGTTTGTACCAAAGCAGAGGCGTTGCTTTGGCCGACATTGGCGAATATTTTTGGTGCATAATACATGATCGTGTTTATTCCGGTAATCTGCTGAAAAACAGCAAGTATAATCCCAATAAATAACAGTGGTTTAATTTTGGGTGCCAGCAAATCGCGATAAGTCGATTCTTCCTGGTTCCTTAGGGTTTCCTCAATTTCATGTAATTGAGCAGAAGAAAATTCACTTCCGGAAGTTTTGACCAGCACACGGAGTGCATCTTTATTCCGGCCCCGGGCAACCAGCCAGCGTGGACTCTCAGGAACCAGGAACAAGCTGAAATATAACAATATGGCAGGTGCCGCCATTACCAATAACATCCATCGCCAGTTGTTCTCACCGGTATTAACCAGCAAATAATTACTGAAAAATGCTACCAGGATACCGACCACAATAGCCAATTGATTAAGCGAAACCAAAGTTCCGCGATACCTGGCTGGTGCCAGTTCTGCAATATACATGGGCGAAAGAATTGAAGCTACTCCAACTGCAAGTCCGCCAAGAATGCGGGCAAACAGGAAAAAGATCAACGAATGCGCTGATGCACTTCCCACGGCCGAGATAAAAAACAGAAGCGCCGCCATCATCAGCACTTTTTTTCGTCCATAGCGGTCTCCCGCCTTTCCGGCGAGAAAAACCCCGGCAATACAACCGAACAGCAGACTACTAACTGTCCAGCCCAACCCTGCTTCTGACAAACCGAAATACGGCTGAATAAAATTGATGGTTCCTGAAATAACAGCGGTGTCGAAACCAAATAATAGTCCACCCAATGCTGCTACCACGGAAATGAGAATGACGTATCCTTTCATTTTTTCTATTCAATATCACCGATGGCACAAAGTCACACCGGGATTGCGTTTATACTAGTTTTGGTTTTCCTCTTACCTCAACCAATCGCGCAGAGAAACCGTTCACGGCTATTTCATCGTAATTATGACCTGCATCCGATGGCCAGCAAGCTCCAACGATGAGTTTTTCATCACCGGTGTTCGCCAGCCGGTGGGCAATTTCGCCACCAATGTAATGAAGGCTTCCGGGGTAAACTTCTTCTGCCCAGGTTTTCCGGTCACGATCCATCAAAATCAGCATTCCTTTACCCTGAACGCCCCAGTAGAACTCAGCACGATCGCCAAGAGAATGAAAATGACCTTTGGTCATGAAGTATTCTTTGCCCACTTTCCCCGGATATATGGTTGACACACCAAAATACAGGCCACCCGGAGTTCCATCTGCTACCGGCAGCCACGATTGAACTGTATAGACCAACTCTTCCTGATCCGTGTGGTCAAAAACCTCCTGATCCTGAAAGATTCCTTTCAGATCTTTCAATTTCCGAATTTGATGGATGATGAGTTCGCCTGCCAAATGGTAGTTTTTGAGGTTTAATTCAACAGGAGATTTGCAGATTTCTAAATGCTTCATGAATTGGTTAAAATGAGTTTCGTTTATTCATCAAGAAAGGATTATCCAGCTTCATTTTCTGATGGTTCCGTATCATTTCGGCCATCGATTTTCCCATTTGGGTAAAGTCGGTGGAAATAGTAGTTATTCCTGAAGCCACTATTCCTTTTAAAGGTGTTTCGTTATAGGAAACAATTCCCATATCTTTCCCTAATTCCAATTTGTTGCTGATGGAATAGCGCACCAGAAACTCCAGGTCGCGGTCATCAACCACCACAAAACCATCACCCGGTTTTATTTCAAACGATTTAATTTCATTTACCACTTCCGCCGGAATAGGATGTTGTTTGCAAAAATCCCTGAATCCGATCGTAATATCGCGGAAATGCGATTTTTGGGTGCGCACAACCAGTATCATGCGATTGTACTTATCCACCAACATCCTGCTATTTTTTAGGATTCGATAAATATCACGTTCAAAATCCTGACAGACATACGGATATAAGTCCATATATTGTTTTCGTCCCTGGTCAAGAATGAAAACTTTATTCGATGGCAGTTTGCCAATTAGATTAATTGCCTCAGGATGATCGATGGGCATAATTACATATTCGGAGTAATCGCCAATCGAACCATCGATAATAGTCTGGAACATCTTCAGGTTATTGTGATGAAAGAAGATTTGCTCACTGCCATCTTTGAGCAAAACCTCTTTAAACGAGTCGTAGAGTTCTTCTTTATACGCCGTAAAGCGGTCGAAAACCAGCAAGACCCTGTGCTTGAAGTCGGTATTTTCACTTTGTATATAATACCCTTTCCCTACCTGAGAAGTAATGAGACCTTTTGCTTTCAGTTCGTTATAAGCCATCAAAACGGTGTCCTGTGACAAACCAAATTGTTTGCACATCATATTAAGCGAAGGAATTTTATCCCCTTTTTTTAATTCCCCGGCATTGATTTTTTGCAGAATAGCATCAATAATTTGTCGGTACTTCGGAGCAGACAAATGATCTTTAAATGGAATATCAATAGGTAATTTTATCATCCAACCTCTAGGTAGTATTATGTAAATATAAAAATTCTAGATCTCTTAATATCAATATTCTTTAATTTTATATAAAAATATTACAGATCATTATAAAGATGCATAGGAATTCTATACGGCGTCTCAATTTAGATAAATTCATTTTTGGTAATAACTATTTTTTCTCCGGGTTCAGGTGAAATTTTAAGTTGACTTTTACCCAGTTTCACAACCAGTAGCTTCGAAGTGGAAGGAATGAGAACCACCTGCTCGAGGACACCATCTTTCCAGGTTATATCAACCGTAACATTTCCACGTGCTTTTAATCCTCTGACCTTGCCTTCGGCCCAGGCTGCCGGAAGAGCCGGTAAGAGATGAATAATGCAGGCACCCTGTGTATCCTGTACATGGCTTTGAAGTAACATTTCGGCAATTCCTGCCGTAGTGCCAAAATTATTATCTATCTGAAAAGGAGGACAGTTTC
>JAFGGU010000095.1 GCA_016930375.1 Bacteroidales bacterium
ATCTTTTAGAATTGATTCGAGTACAAAGAAATTAGCAAATATTGCAGCAAAGAAAATAACCAGGTAACTTATACCTGCAATTATCGATAGTGTTCTTGGTTTCATGGTTTTGTTTAGTTTTATAAATATTATCTTCAATTACCATAAGTCTTAATTTTAACAATTTATCCATGCAATTGTTTATTAAATCACTGATATGCATATTATTTAATAAGTCCTAATTTCAGAGAAGATGCCTGTAAAAATTTAATATTTGTTAGTAGCCATAAATAATGACTCGAGTCTAATTACGCCCAACGTTTAGTATATGAAAAGTAGGCGATTTTGAAGCACCAATCTTTCGCTTAAACACAAAGTTTGTAACGAGCGAAAAGCCTTGGTTTTACTGCTATTTCGCCTATTTTTTATATACATTGTTAGAAACAGTATTTATCCAATTTTCAATTGTTGTTAAATAATCAGGATGCAATTTAGACCAATAAGGAAAATCACTTTCCCCAATATTATTCATTGAATGAGAGGCTCCTTCTAATAAAACGATTTTATAATTATCATTATCTGATTTTGCTAGTGCCTCTGAAATGATTTCATAACTATTTGCAGGTATTATTTCATCCTTAGTTCCTTGTAGAATCAGAATCGGTTGCTTTATTGTTTCAAAGTAAGGTATTGGACTATACAGAAGTTTTTTATCTGTTTGGACTTCATCCAGATTTGGCACCCATATATTAGCAAACCACGAATTAGATTTTTCATTATTTATATCCTTCTCTAAATCTGTTCTGGATAGTTTACCTGCTATAAATTCAAAAACCTTTCGTTGAAAATTAGTTGCAGCATCAATTTCATTTCCGATTACGTCTGCATTTCTATTCCTCCAATAATTCAAATCGCTTTCTAGTAAGGAAACTCCTGGACAACTTACAACAATCCCATAATTCAAATTCTCTAATTCACTTAAAATGTATGGTATTTTTGCAGCTCCTTGACTACTCCCTTTTATTCCTATTTCTTTATATGGAATTCCAGTCTTGTTGGAGAAATATTCTATAGCCGTGACATCGTCTGCTAATAGTTCTTCAATTGTTGCAATATTCCAATTCCCCTCAGAATTTCCAGTACCTCTTTTGTCATAATGAAATGTAATAAATCCCATTTGAGCAAATAGTATGGCTTCTGCACGAGAAGCACTTCGGTCTGAGTTTCCAGAAGAAGTCACAATTACAAGGGCTTTCCCCTCATTGTTATAAGGATACCAAATAGTTCCATTTAGACTTAATCCATTGGATTTAAAACTAACCTCTTCATTTTTTGGAGACTTGCTATTATCTAAAAGTTCCTTCTCTAATGTGTACGGTGTTGTAATAGTGTCAACAGTAAGTGCCCCCTGAAGTTTACTATAATTATCATTCCATTTGTTTCTGAAAGAGTAAATGTAAAAATCACTTTGTAACATGAAATTTATTGAATCTCCCTTTACTTCAACATTTTGTAACGGAATTCGATTGGCATTTTGCTCCAAACTTGTAAAGAAAACATTGAAACTTACAGAATCCCGTTCTATTTCAAATAGTATCTTATCGTAAAAATTACCATGTTTAAATATCCCGCTAAAGTTCCCTGTCTTTTCATCTTTTTTAATTTCCGAATTGGAATTACAAGAAAACATTCCAAATATTAGGAATATGACAATTATTCTATTCATAAGTAAATTTTTAAATGCTTGTGTTTCATATTGTTTCTAACGCCCGCGTGTATGAGCCGTTGCGTTGCCAAAGCGCTATGTTGTCTAGGTAGCACAAGGTAACCAAAAGAATCAACATTCGCAAACCCGCTGCCAGCAATGGCTTATACACGCTGTTGTGCGTTCGCTTTCTTTCACTTTACTCCTACGACTCATTTATTATTTTCTAATTACTTCCGATGACTGTCTGGCTGTCAATTGCCAACAATTTTCAGTCCTAATCCATACATTAGTAAACCTCCTGGGTATCCATTCTTCTTGGTTAGTTGTCATATTAGCAGGCTGTTGTAACTCTTTGCCCATTACAATAGCAATGTTTTGATTGAAAGTGATTCTTTCAATAATTCTTTCAACTTTAGGGAACTTATGTCCACTTTTCATAAGTGCAATAATCTTTTCTGGAGTCACAATTTCTCCATTAGGATTGTTTACCACGTAGTCCTTCGACCATATTTTTAATAATGAAGTTGTATCTCCATTATCAAGCAATTCTGTCCAATGCTTTTCCAATCTTCTGATTTCTTGCTCATCATTTGATTGTCCGAAGGTAAGCGAAGTTACAAAAATGAAACTGATCAATAAGAAACTAAAAGTTTTCATAAATCAAATATTTTAGTTTATTGTAATAATTTATCACGAAAAGACTGACTTTTAAAAGTGACGCACAACTAGTTTATAGAGTTGGTTTTATTGACTGTTATGGGAAAAAATGGGTGTTTGGAGTTGGATTTGGGGCGTTGGGCCAACTACTATTTTGGGGTTTATTGGTTGGTTGCTTGGCTTCCTTTTGCGGTATGTTGCCATGCCCGTTCGTAGGCTTCCCTATCTGTTCCCACTTATAACTTCAGGTTCTCAAACGGACTCTTGATCCCCTCAATCACCTTGGCTGATCCTTGTTTATATATCTCCATAGACTTGCTGCTCTTTTGCCTTAACAATACCCGCATGAATCTCAGCTCCATGCCATTCTCCAATAAATGCGGGGTAAAGGATTGTCTCTGCTTACATTTTTGTTAATTGCATATAGACTGAATGATGGAATGTTAAACGCAATGACTTTGATTCATCCTTTACACACTCCGTGCCTCCCAATCACATGTCAACTCTACTGTTCATCGGTTCAGCCACCCCGATAATCACAATGTCCCTTGACTATGGATTAATCTATAATTACTTTAACAAATCCTTTGATAAACCTGATCCACCTTCCCTTTCAAATGTAATAAAAAAGTAATTATATTCATGAAGCGTAATTACCACCTATAGAATTCTCTGGGATTATTTATAAAATTAACAAGCTAGAAAAAAACCATACCAATGCGAAAGCTGATTGAATCCACCAAACATAATAATTAGTCTCTAATGAACGAAAGTATTTTAAATGGATTCTTGTTTTTTAGCATTTTGCAGGCTTTTTTATTTGCACTTTTATTTTCAACAAAGAAAAGTAAATTCCTGCCTGACATACTAATAGGAATTTGGCTGTTCCTGATTGCAATTCAGACACTTTTTATATTTTTTCTTCATAATAAGCCAGGTAATGGCGTTTTATCCCATTTATCCATAATCATAACATTGCTTTATGGGCCAATGCTCTTCCTATATGTCTCAAAAATTTGTTCCGGTAGTGTAAAAATCAAAATCCATGAATTACTTCATTTTATTCCTTTTTTGGTCTTTTCAATCATAGCCATTCCATCTCAACCATCAGTTATTTTTGTTAAAATTCTTGCAGGAACAAGTTCAATATTAGGCTTATTGTATTGTTTTCTTACACTTCATTTGCTCCAAAAGCATACGCTAAATATAAGAAACAGATTTTCGTTCACTGAAAAAATCAACCTTTCATGGTTATACAAACTGGTCATCGGATTGATCTTAATATGGATTGGCGTAATAGCTCTTGTGTTTCTTCACCGAATCTTCAATATTAACCTGCCACTTGATTGGTTTTATACTACCATACCCGTATTTATATTCTATATTGGCTATCATGGCATTAAACAGCAGGTAATTTTTTCATCTGAAATTAATTTGCCGGAGCCAAATACTTCACTTAATAGTCAGGAGAAACCAATCCCCATTAAAGAAGTATATAAAAAATCAGGACTGCAACCAACACACATGCAGGCGATCTATGAAAAGATGCTTGGTATCATGCAATCAGAGGGCTTATTCTTACATTCGACTTTAAGCTTGCAGGAATTGTCAAACAAACTGAATATTCCACCGCATCATATTACGCAAACATTAAGCGAATTTGGAAATCAAAATTTTTACGATTTTGTAAACTCATATCGTATCAGTGAATTTAAAAAACGAATTGATAAGGGTGAGGCTGAAAACTTCTCTTTTCTTGGAATTGCGTTTGATTGTGGATTCAATTCAAAATCTTCGTTTAATCGGATTTTCAAAAATACTACCGGACTAACTCCTTCTGAATATAGAAACAAGCACACTTAAATATCAGATTAATAGTGCCCCACGTAATTGAGACCTCCCATTCATATGGATGGGACGACGGGCTTGTTTTTTACGGATACTTTTGACCGAAAATAATAACTGATGGCGCAATCCATCAATAAAAAATCCGGTCATGAAAATTGAAACAATTAAAAAGAAAGCTTTTGGAATTTCAATTATTGCTTTTCCGCTAATGTTGGCAGTAGGGTTTTTAATGCACCCTAACCTTTTAAAGTTAGAAGCTCTTCAAACAGTTCAGCAACTGGTTGGAAGGTTTCACAATCAGCCAATATATCATATTGGTCATTTAATTGTCATGTTTACCGTTCCGGTAATCATGATAGCTCTTCTTAATTTTATGCAAGTACTGCAAGGGAAGGGCAAGCAATTGGGATTTTGGGGTGGAATAATGGGTCTGTTTGGAGCATTCATTTTAGCGGTCGATAAAGGCGCATTGTGTTTGGTTCTATCAGCATTCGACACTTTACCGGAAACCCAATTTCAGGAGTTTGTTCCTTTTCTCAGTGTTATTGTAAAAAAAACCGGTTTGCTTTGGGTCGTCTGGTTATTGCCATTATTGCCATTAGGGGCAGCTATACAGGCATTTGGACTAATGAAAGAAAGATTTATTAGCATATGGCAAGGGACGTGTATTATATTGGGACTTCTTCTTCTAAACAACCCCGATATAGAATTGATAAGCTCAATTGGAGCAATCTTGATGTGTGCAGGTTACATACCCTGGGGTGTAAGAATACTTCAAGGCAGAATGAGATGTTCATCCATTTCATGCCCAATTTTCGACTCGAAAAATGACAAAAAAATAAAATGTCTTAAACCATGTAGGCTATGATCGGTGATTAATTCTGTACCACATTGTGTAAAAAAAAAGGGGAGTCGAATTATCGACTCCCCTTTTGTGGGCGCTGTAGGAATCGAACCTACGACCCTCTGCTTGTAAGGCAGATGCTCTGAACCAACTGAGCTAAGCGCCCTTTTTCCCTTTTCGAAGGGAGTGCAAATATATACCTCATTTTAATATCTTCAAAATTATTTCGTGAAATTCAATCCTAATTTTTCGAATATTGCGCAGAGACGGCAATACCAGAGTCTCTGCATTACGTCACCTGAAAATAATCAAACCTTTAATTGCTTATTTTCCCATAATTGGATACATTTAATTGTACTTAACCTTTCTCCATTAACTAACCAAAAAATTTACCATTATGGGAAGCGTAGTCGCTGTTATCATTCAACTTGTTTCCGGCGCATTGGGTGGAAATGCTGCCGGCGCCCTGATGAAAAAATTATCTCTGGGTACAGTTCTTAATTCAATTGTTGGAATAGTGGGCGGAGGATTGGGAGGACAACTTCTGGGACTTCTGGGACTTCTGGGTTTGGGATCAGGCTCTGAAGGACTTGACCTGGCCGGTATTCTGGGCAGTATAGCAGGCGGCGGAGTTGGTGGTGGCGTATTGATGGCAATAATAGGCCTGATCAAAAAGGCGCTTGCCAAATAAAAAATTCCGGGGAAACAATTCGTAGAGACGGGCTTGAAACCCGTCTCTACGATTTTTTAATGAATCAGAATTTTTCCAGGATTTCCTTCACTGCATCCTTATGCACCATGAAATCCATCATTTTCAACTTTACATAATCTTCAGAAAAGAAATAATACCCAAACTCTTTGGCATTGGTATCATTGTTTCGCGAACCGGAACTGGAATCCTTGATCAGGAACCAGTCCTTTCCATCCTGCTCCATATACCCCAGCAGATGCATGCCGTGATCATCGGTGGTCGTTTTGTTCGAAAACCGGAACTGGCGGGCATCATCGTTAATATAGGCTGAAGGAATATCAAAATCAGGCACCACAGCGCATTGCGTGAGGCGGTCAAATCCAGGTTCCGAAACATCGCCCCCGATGCTGACTGTATATCCTTTCCGGACTGCACTTTTTAATCCCGCCATAAACACATCCAACGGTACATTGTGATACTCCTCGCTATGCCACCAGTTGTCAGGCACTTTATACTCTACTTTCTGATAAAAAGGCTCCTGCGTATATGACAAAATGTCAACATAATCATCCGGATTGATCCTGACTACTTCTTTCAGATACTGCATGGGGGTCATTTTCTTACCATTTACCATAACCTCTGCAGGGGGTTCGCCCAGGTAATGGTTCATTATGGACCGGATGGTAGCCACTGCTGTTTCCTCATCCCATGAAGCGTTGGCTTTCAACGAGCCAAGGTAAGTTTTCATTTCATTCATCATGGCCTCGTGATTGTGATACTTGCGCCCGTTCAGCAAACCTGAATAGGCATCTGCCGGGACCACACCGTATTTTTTCCATATCCGGGTCGTGGCATTGGCTTCGGATCCTTCTTCAAACACCGAATTACCACGCTCCTGAATATACCGCCTGGTTTTCTCAACATATTCCCAGTATACGGTGAAAATTTCAGACAGCTTTATCTGTAGTTTGTTGAGGCGGTAAGCTTCTGATTCCAGAAATGAAGTGGTTGAAAAACACCAGCATGTTCCTGTATTGCCCTGTGAAATTGGAGCGTTGTGCCATTGCTGGTTTTTATACAGGTCAATTTTGTTCGGTAGGGCGGCAGAGGTGAGATCTACCACAAAATTCTTATTCACTTTGACCGGTTCAGATTTCTGAAGCACCTCCCGGTCATCCCTGAGAATGGAAAACTGGTAAAAACCCGGCTTGGTTTCCCTGAATAGCGCCTTATCCTTGTTCTGAGCAGTCATAGTCAGTGATAACGCACAGGCTGTCAGTGTAAATACAGAAATAATTTTCATTTTCATATCATGAATAGTAAATGTTTGACAGGTTGAATATATCGCTTTTTTAAGTCGCCCCCAATGATTTTTATTATAATGGCATATTATCCAGGAACACGATATCTTCCGGTTTCAGTCCCTCCTCTCCTTTAAACCGCAACATGAGTTGCGCGATGGTGATCACATCACGGCAACAATATTCCGCAATCCTTTTTAAATCTCCCTCATTCCAGTATACATGGGCAACCTGACTGCCGTCAATATCCGATTTTGGGCTTTCCAGATTGAATACTGACGCCAGGAGGTCCAGTGATGTGTAATGCTTGTGATCCCCGAATTTCCATAATTCCAATGTGTCCAGATGCTTTAACTCCCAGGGGCGTTTACCGGCCGTATCAAAAAGTGATGGCAACCGGATCCCGTTTATCAGCATACGCCTGGCTATATAAGGGAAGTCGAATTCCTTCCCGTTGTGGGCACAGAGTTCAATCTCGCGCTTCTGGCATAAACGGGTTACCAGGTCTGCAAATTTTTCCAGTAGTTCCTTCTCATCCTCCCCCAAAAAGGACTTCAGCCGGAGAGCCCTTTTATCTTCCTGAATTACAATCATACCAGTTGAAATGCAAATGATCCGTCCAAACTCGGCATACATACCTGACCTCTGATATAAGGTTTCCGGACTTTCTGATTCCTTTTTCAGGTAAGAAGCTTTTTTCTCCCAATGAGACCTGATGTTCTCGGGAACCTTATCCAGTGATGGATAGGCCGGAACTGTTTCTATATCAAGAAATAGAATGTTTCCGATTTTTATCTGTTCCACCATAGTCCTAATTGAAGAATCACTATTTTTGCAAATTCCTGAAAATATACGAAGATTCAGGCAGAAACAAAAGTACAACCTGTAATATTCAGTTTATGAACCAGCTTTATCCTCTGAAGTTCAAACCTATCATAAAAGATAAGATCTGGGGCGGAACCCGGCTCAAAAACCTTCTCCATAAAAACTGTAAAACTGATAAAGCCGGAGAAAGCTGGGAAATCAGCGGTTTTCCAGGTAGCGTTTCCAAAGTGAAAAACGGTTTTCTGGCAGGAAACAGCCTGGAAGAGCTCCTTGAAGTTTATATGGGCGATCTTGCAGGCGATGGTGTCTTTGAAAAGTTCGGAACACTGTTCCCATTATTGACTAAATTCATCGATGCCAATGACGCCCTGTCAGTCCAGGTGCATCCCGATGATGAGCTTGGCCGCCGTTTATTCGGCTCCTATGGCAAGACTGAAATGTGGTATATTGTTGAAGCAGAGAAAGATGCTGAGATTATAACAGGTTTTAACCAACAGATTAGCCCTGAGAAATACCTGCAGCATTTAAACGACAAGACACTTTTAACGATCCTCAATAAAGAAACAGCTGTTGCCGGTGATGTCTTCTTTTTACCTGCGGGCAGGATACATGCTATCGGAAAGGGAATCCTGCTTGCTGAAATACAGCAGACTTCCGATGCTACACTCAGGATTTACGATTATGACCGGTTGGATGAGAAAGGCAGGTCCCGCGAATTACATACAGACAAAGCCCTGGAGGCCATTGATTTCAAAACCTATCCGACCTATAAAACAGAATACCTGAAAAATCCTGATCAATCCAATAATTTAGCCCGATGCGAATATTTTACGGTAAATTATCTCGAATTAAATAAACCTGTTGAAAAAGACTACATAGCGCTGGATTCTTTTGTAATATACCTGTGTATTGAAGGCAGTTTCACCATTCAATATCATCATAACGGAAAAGAAAAAATGGTCAAGGGAGAAACCGTATTGTTGCCGGCAGAGCTGAAAAATGTATCACTCATACCTGATACCACGGCCAAAATCCTTGAAATTTATATCGAAGGACTGGCGCAGAAAAATAAATCAGAAGAATTACTGGACAGATTATTTTGATGCAAATACAAAGTGTTCAATTCATTAAAAGCAGTCCTGACCTTAAATCCTGTCCCGGGTCAGAGCTGCCGGAGTATGCATTCGCCGGGCGCTCGAATGTGGGGAAATCCACCTTGCTGAACCTTCTGGTCGACATGAAAAACCTGGCGAAAACCTCTTCGACACCAGGTAAAACAAGGCTGATCAATCACTACCTTGTCAATGACCTCTGGTATCTGGTTGACCTGCCAGGCTATGGCTTTGCGCGTGCCGGAAAGAAAAACCGTGATGAATTCCTGATAAACATTGGTAATTACCTGTTACACCGCGAAACACTGGCATGCCTTTTTGTACTTCTCGATTGCCGTCATCAACCGCTCGAGAACGATCTGACATTTATTAACTGGTGCGGTGCCAACAGGATACCCCTGGCGCTCGTTTTCACAAAAGCAGATAAACTGCCGGTCACAGCTCTCGTTAAAAACCTGGATCTGTATAAAAAAACGCTACGGCAGCAATGGGAGGATCTACCCATGATCTTCACCGCCTCCTCGCTTCGAAGGACAGGCAGGGAGGAGATATTGGAGTATATTGAACAATGCAACATCCTGTTTAATAAACGATAAAACCACAACAACCACAACAACCACAACAACTACAACAACCACAACAACCACAACAATCACAACAATGCCTGTTAAAAACTGTCTCATTAAAATAACTCCTTCCCGAATTCATGTTGCGCATATATTTTCTACATTTGCAGCACTTCAATAATCCTGATACGTTGAATCCATGAAAATGAAAGCTCCCATTAAGTTTTTCTCCGGCCGGGCATCTCATTACCTTGCCGAGAAAATCACCAAAAGTTATGGTACCGAGTTGGGCAAAACGGCAGTCCTCGAATTTAGTGATGGTGAGTTTCAGCCTTATTTTGAAGAATCGGTTCGCGGGTGTATTGTGTTCATCATACAGTCTACTTTCCCGCCTTCAGATAACCTCATGGAGCTTTTGCTGTTGATAGATGCTGCAAAGCGGGCCTCAGCCTACCAGGTGGTTGCTGTAATGCCTTACCTGGGATTATCACGGCAGGATAGGAAAGACAGGCCCAGGTGCAGTATCGGGGCAAAACTGGTAGCCGACATTCTTACCGCTGCAGGTGCAGACCGGGTTATGACCATGGACCTGCATGCCGACCAGATCCAGGGATTCTTCAATGTACCGGTGGATCATCTTTACGGTTCCACACTTTTTGTTCCCTATATCAAAAGCCTGGCGCTCGAAAATCTTGTTATTGCCGCACCTGATATGGGCGGAACCAAACGGGCAAATGCCTATTCAAGGTTTCTGAACTGTGAAATGGTCATCTGTTACAAGGTCAGGAAAAAAGCCAATGTTGTTGAAGAAATACGTGTGATAGGGGATATCAAGGATAAAGATATTGTGATCGTGGATGATATGATTGATACCGCCGGAACTGTATGCCTCGCCTCCAAACTGATGATGGAGGAAGGAGCAAGGAGTGTCAGGGTGGTTTGCACACATGCGGTTTTATCGGGTCCTGCTTACGAACGAATTGAAAAATCGGACATTGTGGAAGTGGTTGTGACCGATACCATACCGTTGCGGGGTCATTCCGATAAGATCAAGGTTCTCTCCATTGCCGATCTTTTCGCAGATGTGATCCACAAGGTGTATAAGTATAAATCCATTACGAAGAATTTTATTGTGTGAATCCACCCCCTGCCCCCGCCAGCAGGGGATATTATTACACACTTAAGAACTTATCAACATACAACTTACAACATACAACTTACAACATACAACTTACAACATACAACTTACAACATACAACTTACAAGATACAACTTACAAGATACAACTTACAACAAATAAATATTATAATTCACAATTATTAGTATATTTGCCCTCCTTTTTAAACCACTGTTTTTTATTAAACAATGGTGTAATGGGGAATCCCGATAAATCGGGAATCCAAGTAGCACGTAATTAAGTTGTTTAATTTTTATCGTAATGAAATCCATTGAATTGAAAGTGTCCCTGCGCACGACAACAGGGAAAAAAGACGCTAAAAAGCTGAGAAAGAACAACCAGGTACCCTGTGTACTTTATGGCGGTAAGGAGAACAAGCATTTCTTCGCCGAGGAACGGTCATTCAAAGACCTGATTTATACGCATCATGTTTATATTGTAAATCTCGACATTGAAGGGAAAAAACACAAAGCCATTCTGAAAGAGATTCAGTTTCATCCGGTATCTGACAGGATTGACCACATTGACTTTGTTGAAGTGGCAGCTGATAATCCGGTAGTGATTGATTTACCTGTTGAGATTACCGGTAGTTCCGTTGGTATCAGAGCGGGAGGTAAACTCAGGCAAAGGAAAAGATACGTTAAGGTGAAGGGTCTGGTTGAACATTTGCCGGATTCCCTGGTTATTGATATCAGTGATCTGGAGATCGGACAATCAGTTCTGGCCGGCGATTTGAAGTACCCCCATGTAGAAATACTTGAACTGAAGCGTTCACTCATAGTGGGTGTCGTTTCATCGAGGATTGCCAAGGGTATGGAAGAAGGTGCTGAAGCAGCTGCTCCTGCTGAAGGTGCGCCTGCCGCAGCCGCACCTACTGCTGAGACTGCTGCCCCTGTTGAAACAAAAAAGAAGTAATTCAATAATATATTGAAATACCTGGTTACCGGACTGGGTAATGTTGGTGACGAATACCACGAAACCCGTCACAATATAGGTTTTATGATATTGGATGCCCTGGTCAAGGCATCCAATATTACTTTTTCAGATAAAAGATATGGCTTTGTTACGGAGTATCGATACAAAGGCCGCACGTTTATTCTGTTGAAACCCAGCACTTATGTTAACCTGAGCGGTAAGGCGGTCAATTATTGGCTTCAGAAAGAATCAGTGCCTCAGGAGAATCTTCTGGTACTGGCCGATGACCTGTCTTTACCCTTTGGCACAATCAGACTGCGTCCCCGGGGTGGTGACGGGGGACATAACGGGCTTACAAGCATAATCGAGAATTTGGGAATCCAGGATTTCGCCCGCCTGAGATTTGGGATCGGGGGTGATTTCCCTTACGGAACCCAGGTTGAATACGTTTTGGGAAAGTTTACACCTGAAGAAGAAGGCGTACTTCCGGAAAAGATTGCCTTGTGTCACGAGATTATCCGGAGTTTTGGCACTGTCGGAATCGACAGAACCATGAATACCTTCAATAATCGTTAAAGTTTTGTTAAATAGGACAATGGCTTCCCGGTAATGTGTTAACTTTGCACATTCTATTCCCCAATATGCGTCCAATCACCGTTAAAATTATTCTGTTTGTTTCTTCATTTGCATTACTGGGTCTGGTATTCACACAGACATTATGGATACGTGAAGAGATTATCCTGGGCAGAAAACAATTTGATCACCGGGCGGATAATGCCCTTACGGACGTTGTAAATGAATTGCGGGATTACTCCGATAATGCTTCACGATTTCACTCGCGCATTATGTCCTTTAAGCCTACAGGGAAATCCGGTAATGTAATGGATGTCATGGATACTGCCCTATTGCGCGTTCTGGTTAAAAAGTACACGGATTATCACCGGTTGGGAAATCAGTACTATTATGCCATTTACAAATCGGCCAATGATTCCATGGTTTATCAGTCCGCCTGTTTTCCGGTAAACGGAGTCTCCTCAACACCTTATAAAGCATGCCTTAGTTCAATCTGCAAGAATGCTTATTATCATCTCGCGCTGTATTTTCCATATAAGAACAAGGCAGTTTTCTTTGAACAGGGTGTATGGCTTGGGCTTACCTTTCTCTTTCTGACCATCATAACCTTTGGTGTGGCCGTTATCATCATTACTTACCTGCAACAGAAGAAACTGACCGAAATGAAGAATGACTTCATAAATAACATCACCCATGAATTTAAAACTCCCGTATCGACCATTGCCCTTGCTTCCGAAGTTTTAATGAATTCCGATACCAAATCGCAGCCGGAAAGAGTTAAACGTTACGCCAATATTATTCATGACGAGAATGAACGAATGCGACAGCACGTGGAACGTGTTCTGGAGGTTGCACAGCAGGATTTCCGGAAAATAAAATTAAACCCGGCCCAGTTGGATGTCCATAAATTGCTCCAAAATGTAATACCAGGTCTGTGCATGGAAAAAAGCGAACAGGAAGTCAGAGTTCACAGCCGTCTCGAGGCATCGGATCCGATGGTTTTTGCCGATCAGATGTATGTTGCTGGAATAATTACCAACATCACTGAAAATGCCATTAAATATTCGGATGGGGTTCCGGAACTGGAAGTTGTCACCGCCGATCAACAGGAAGGCATATTAATTTCCTTTATTGACAAAGGCATAGGCATGAGCCGGGAATCTCAGAAACACATATTTGATAAATTCTACCGGGTGCCCACCGGATATGTTCATAATGTGAAAGGATTTGGACTGGGACTTTACTATGCCAAAACCATGATTGAGGCCCATGGCGGTTCTATATCAGTTACCAGTGAATTGAACAAAGGCAGCAGGTTTGATGTTTATCTGCCAAGGAACATCCAAAAGTTCAATAATTAAATCGCATGGCTAAATCAAAAGGCAGAATATTGCTGGTCGAAGACGATAAAAACCTCGGATTGATCATCAGCGACTTTCTGGAAATGTCAGACTACCAGGTAGTGCATAAGGAAAATGGACAGGAAGGCCTGCATGAATTTTTCAAAGGTTCTTACGATCTCGTTTTGCTTGATATTATGCTTCCCATGATTGACGGATTTACAGTAGCCGAGGAAATCAGGAAACAGGATTGTGACGTCCCTATAGTATTTATGACTGCCAGGGTCATGAAGGAAGACCGAATCAAAGGATTCAGGATTGGAGCAGACGATTATATCTCAAAACCTTTCAGCACCGAAGAGCTTAAACTTCGAATCAATGCCATACTGCGGCGGGTAAACAACAAATCTGACAATTCATCAAAACCAGCCCTGTATAAACTGGGGAATTATACATTTGATTTTCCCAATCATCTTTTGCACCATGCATCCGAAAAGAAACAACTGACCAAACGTGAAGCTGAGCTGCTGCATTTGCTATGCCTGAACATGAATCAGGTCCTGCGTCGCGATGTTGCATTGAAGACTATCTGGGGCGAGGATGATTACTTTATGGGCCGCAGCATGGATGTTTATATTACCAAGCTTCGAAAACTACTCGGGAAAGATCCGGCAGTATCCATAGTAAATATTCATAATACCGGATTTAAACTCGAGGTGACAGGCAATAACTAGGGAATCATTTCGTAGTGAACCAAGTTTTTTGTTATCTTTCCGGCCTGCAAGCTTTTTTGTTGCTTTAACTAAAAATATTGATTTCCAACGGAATATGACAAAAAATCGTTCTCCTTTTCCACCTGTATTCTGGATATCCAACTCTGTAGAAATCCTTGAACGGTTTGCTTATTATGGAATTTATATGGGCTTCCCCATATATTTCGCCACACTGGGTTATAAAACCGAACAACTTGGCCTGATACAGGGATTGTTCCTGTTTATTTCCTACACGGTTCCTGTATTTTCGGGAACCTTCGCCGATAAATTCGGATTTAAAAAAGTACTGCTGATCTCCTACCTGGCCTATCTTCCTTCGATATTGCTGCTTATTTTCACCAAATCATTCTCGGGAATTGCACTGGCAATGCTCTCCATCGGTTTTGCCGCGGGAATTTTCAAGCCTCTGGTTTCAGGAACTGTCCGGGTAGTAACTGATAACACCAATCGCACCCTTGGTTTTGGGATTTTTTATGCCATGGTGAATATCGGAGCATCTTTTGGACCATTGGTCCTGGGACGGCTGAGAGCCATCTCCTGGGAAAATGCGTATATCGCTGCTGCCGTAGCCATAGCACTGATGTTTCTGGTAACACTCCTGTTTTATCATGAACCTCAGCGAGACATAGAGGGTATATCGCTCGCCAAAAAGTTCAGGGATATGGGTGAGGCATTGTCTGATATTAAGTTTCTGGCGTTTCTCTTAATACTTGGTTTGTTCTTTTGGCTTCCTTTCTGGTCGTTTTTTAATTTATGCGCCAAATACATTGAAACCTCCCTGGATGGCGCTTTACTCTATAACAATATTAAAAATGTACTAGGTGCCGGAATAGCCAATTTCCTGTCAAAAGACTATGAAGGGACGAGAAAAGTGCTTGGTGAAACCATCTCACACACAGGTTGGGTGATCATTGCTTTTCAGTTTTTCATCTCATGGATTTTTGAACGCTTTCGCACGATACCCTCTTTCATTTTCGGTCTTTTGATACTCAGCTTCGGATTCGGATTTCTGGCACTGGCCGGAATGACTTATCCTGCCTGGATTTTTCTTGGAATTCTCCTGGTTGCTTTTGGTGAAATGATATGTTCTCCAAGGATCCAGGAATATATTACATGGCTCGCACCCAAAGAAAAAGCAGGTCTGTATATGGGATCCAATTTTCTGGCCATTGGCATCGGCGGATTCCTGAGTGGTGTATTATATACATCGCGTTTCTATGTTTATTTTGAACGGACCGGACATCCCGAGTACATCTGGTTGATCCTGGGCGCACATGTTCTCGCAGGAATGCTCATCATATATTTGTTCTCGCACTTTATGGGTGATTTTAAAGAACAGGAAGTCTGAACAATTGTAAAAAGTTAAATAATTTCATATGTCGGAGTAATCAGCCATCATGAGAAAAAGCAATTACTTCAGTACCATCATTTTATTGAGCAGTCTGGCGGCTATTGTTTTGTTTTCAGGTTATGGGCAATCCTTTGCCATAGGTGGAGAATCGAGTGATTTCCCTGGAAACACAATATTTAAAGCAGGGATAGACATTAAGCAATTTACGAATAAACTTTTGCATGCTCCCGGAATCTTTATCCTTCAGCTGATCATAATAATGATTACCGCCCGGATCGTGGGATTCTTATTCCAGATGATCGGCCAGCCAATGGTCATTGGTGAAATTGTGGCAGGACTGATATTAGGGCCATCTGTTCTGGGGGCTGTTGCACCACAGGTATCTGTATTCCTGTTCCCGGAACAATCCATTGACATACTCCGGCAGCTCAGCCAGCTTGGACTGATATTCTTCATGTTCATCATTGGTATGGAACTCGACCTGCAATCATTCAAAAGCTCAGCACGTAAAGCTATTACCATTAGTATCGCCAGCATTGCTTTCCCTTTTATCTCGGGAATTGTTCTGGCTTTTTTCATTTTTAATGATTTTTCCGGTCAAAATGTACAATTCATGTCATTTGCGCTTTTTTTGGGAACTACCCTTTGTATAACTGCTTTCCCTATTTTGGCCAGGATTGTTCAGGAACGTAAACTATCACAAACACCTGTAGGCAACATGTCCATTTCTGTTGCTGCAATTGGTGACGTTATCGGATGGTGCATGCTGGCTGTTGTTATTGCCATAATCAGATCGGGAAGCATAAGCAATTCCATCCTGACAATCGGGCTATGCATTCTGTATATCGTGTCTATGTTTCGCTTTGTAAAGCCCTTTATGTACAGGATGGGAAAAGTTTATGCCAGCCGGGAGACCATGGGGAAACCCATTGTGGCATTTGTTTTCCTGCTCATTCTCATTTCAACCCTGATTGCTGAGGCCATTGGTATTAACGCTTTGTTTGGTGCCTTTATGGCCGGGGTGATAATGCCTGAGAACATGAACTTTAAACGAGTATTTACGGAGAAAATTGAGGATGTTTCACTGGTTATATTATTGCCCTTATTTTTTGTCGCCACCGGCCTCCGGACCGAGATTGGACTCATTAATTCAGCCAGTCTCTGGCTGTTATGCCTGTTAATTATACTCATTGCTACATTAAGTAAATTCGGAGGAACATTGCTGGCTTCGAGGTATGTCGGGTTAAACTGGAGAAATTCTCTGATTTTGAGCACCTTAATGAATTCACGGGGTTTAATGGAACTCATCGTCCTTAACATAGGATATGATCTGGGTCTTTTAGGACCGGAATTATTTACGATGCTGGTTTTGATGGCTTTAATAACAACATTTTTCACCGGACCCGGATTAAACCTGATTAATGTTTTCAAGCCGAGAAAAGAATCAATTACTATTCGTGAAAAAGCGTACAAGATTATGATTTCTTTCGCCAATCCGAAAATGGGAGGAACACTGCTTAACCTGACACACCAATTGGTATCCGCCAAAGCTTGCGACACGCAGTTTACCGCACTGCATATCTCACCCAGGAGTGATCTGTCACCTGATGATGCCATGATCTTTGAAAAGGAAAGCTTTGGCCCGATACGTCATTACGCAGAATCTAAAGGATTATCCCTGAGTACTTTATACAGAAATACAAGCGATATTCACGGGGAAATCCTGAACAACTGCAAACTGGAAAAACCTGATTTTCTTCTGCTGGGTAGTGCCAGATCCGTTTTCAGCACAGATATTCTTGGCGGTATCCTGAAACGAATCATCCCGGAAGCCAATTGTGATATCCTTGTGTTTAACGAACGTAATTTCAGTGAGATCCAATCAGTTCTGATGGTATATTCCGGTAAAGGGGATGAGTATCTTTTTGATTATGCTAAAATGCTTAATCACAACAACAGCAGAAAGTTCTATATCTATCACCTGGGACTTGAAAACAAAGAATTGAATGATGCATTTGACAATTCAGGTATCCCCATGGTGCCGGTTACCGGCAATTTGCTGCAACCTGCTTTTCTTCGCTCGGTTGACCTGGTAATGGTCGCTGAACAAAACTGGAAAGCTTTCGAGGAAAAGAACAACCTGCCAATCAACCATTTACCTTCACTCCTCATTATTCATAAGGGAAGCAACGGCAACCGGATACTTAACCATTGAACCTCTGCATCTCTGCACCTCTGAACTTTATAACCGCATATGCCTTTTCCTGAAAACCCAGTTCCCTCCTGCAAAATAGAGAATACTCAGGATCACCAGGCAAATTATCTCCGGCACAATGGCTGAAAATCCTTCCTGCATAATGAGCAGCTTATTGAGGGAGGATACGGCATGCGTGGGAGACATAAGGCTGATCAGCGAGATACCATAACCCTGGATGCTGAATATGGGAGCGGCATTCATAGGAAACATAGCCCCGGTGAAGAACATAAAAAGAAATAAGGGAAAATTGCCAATGATGAGAACCTGCGTGGCACTTTTGGAGAACGCTGCGATGAACAGGCTGAAAGCTATGATAGATATGGTGGTAAGCAATACAACGATGAAGACCGGTAAAACAGCACCCTGAAATTTATATCCCAAAGCCGCTGCAGCAGCAAGAGTAAATAACACCGACAGAAACCCAACCAGAATCTGGACCAGTGTAATCCCCCCCATGAGTTCCGGGGTTGTCACCTTTGAAAGCTTAAGCCTTAGCATGGTTTTGTTTTCCACTTCTGCAATCATCGCCACGGATGCTGTCAGCATTAACATGATGATTGAAAATATCACCAGCCCGGGAACCGCAATTTCAAAATCACCCAGTGTGCCGGAACTGCCGATACCTGTTTCCACAAAATGAAAGGGTGGCTGGATACCGGTTTGTGCAATAACAAAATCCGAAACGAAACTATAAGCCAGGATGGCGGTAATCATGTAGTTGACATCGGACAAATTACCAAGAAACTCCATTTCAAAGCATTTCAAACTGTCACCCGGTCCTGTATGGGTCATTAATCTGCTGAAATCCTCCGGCAAAGTCATCAGCAGGTCGGCTTTTCGGCTTTTTATTTTTTTCTCCGCTTCGGACCGTGACCGGACTTCAGAGATCTTTAAAGATTTATCTTCTTTATACAGGAGGTATTGAATCAACGAGTCGCCCAGGTTGATGTCCGCCGACACCGCAATTCCTTTATCATTGTTGCATACCAGGATATCGTAAGAAGGAACATAGCTTTCAGTGATAAGGTCGTACACTGCCACGAAAAAGGGAGCAGTGCTGACTGTAAGCAGCAGAAGCCAGAAACTTCTTACCTGTTCTTTCAGTGATTTTTTTATTACACCCAATATCCTCATAGCATCCCAGGTAAAAACATTATTCTCTTAAGCGCTTTCCGGTAAGCTGGATGAAAACATCTTCCAATGTATTTGCCCGCATCTTGATTTCAGAACAGGTGAAACCCTGCTCCTTTAATTTTGCGGTAACAGCCGGGATTAATTCAATGGCATTCAATTCTCGAATCAGTATGTTTGATCCGACTATTGAAAAGTTCTGCGTTACCGACCGAAAATCAATACCTGATTCCCGAAGATCCATTCCTTCGTCAGCCTGCACCGTAAATTCCAATACATCTCCTTCTCCTGCAGTTTTTTTCAGGTTTTCCGGTGTATCGATACGAAGCAACCTTCCATTATCAATTATAGCTATGCGATCCGACATTCTGTCGGCTTCATCCATATTGTGCGTGGTAAGAACTACTGTTTTTGATTTTCTTAACCCTTTGATGAAATCCCTGACCATGATTCTTCCCTGGGGATCCAGTCCCGCTTCCGGTTCATCCAGTACAACTATTTCGGGATCATGGATAAGAGCAAGGCATATATTAAGCCTGCGCTTCATGCCTCCGGAGAGGGTCGATCCAAGTTTATTCATTTTTGCTGTTAAGCCCAGCTGTTCCAGGAGGTTTAAGCCCGATTTTTTGGCGTCCGGGGCAGGCATGCCATACATTTCGCCCATGAAGATCAGTTGTTCCAGACAGGTAAGTCTCGGCCACAGGATCACTTCCTGGGGACATAGGCCAAGACAGTTTCTCAAGTTCCCGTTGCTTCCGGCCTGTTCACCTTTAATCAGTATTTGTCCGGCATCAGGTTCCAACAGACCACACATCATGTTGATGGAAGTGCTTTTCCCGGCACCGTTAGGTCCGAGGAATCCGAATATTTCGCCCTGGTGAATGGCCAGATCCAGACTGTCAACAGCAATTATATTGCCAAATCGTTTGGTAAGCCCAATGGTTTGAATTACCGCAATCGTATTTTCAGCCGGGATCAAAATCAATCCTGTAACTTATTGGAGAGATGAAAAAGTATCTCCCTGGTTCAGATCTCCGGTCTGATATCCTTTCATGAACCAGGTCCGCCGTTGTTCGGAAGTGCCATGTGTAAAAGCGTCGGGAACAACATAGCCCTGTGACTCCATCATTATTCGGTCATCACCAACAGCTGCGGCAGCATTTATGGCTTCTTCGAGATCACCTTCTTCCAGTATGTTTTTTGTCCGCTCGGCATAATGTGCCCATACACCTGCCAGGAAATCAGCCTGCAGTTCAAGCCTTACAGAGTATTGATTGTATTCAGTCTCAGAAACCCTTCCACGTATATCATTCATCTGGTCAGTGATCCCCAGCAATTTCTGTACATGGTGTCCCACCTCATGCGCTATAATATAGGCCACTGCAAAATCACCTGTGGCACCAACCTGGCTTTGCAGTTGTTGCAGAAACGACAGATCGATGTAAACCTTTTCATCCCCCGGACAATAAAAAGGGCCGGTCGCTGCGGACGAGTATCCACATGCTGATTCAGCTGCGCCGCTAAATAGAACGAGGGTAGGCTCGCGATACGTCTTACCGCTTTCACTGAATATCTGATTCCAGACGTCTTCTGTATCCTTTAAAACAACTGTAACCAGTTCGGCCATCTCTGACTCAGCCTCGATGATGGCCGGATTAACCTCGGTGGTCTCTGTCCCTCCTGATTGCATTCTGTTGAGGATCTCAGCGGGATTCCCGCCCAGTAACCAAACTATCACTACAATAGCAAGAGTCCCTATTGAACCGCCCGCAACCATCTTGCCGGTACTCATACCACGGCGATCTTCAACATTATCACTTTGTTCACGTCCCTTATAACGCATGACAGATGAAATTAATGTTATATAAAAATCAATGTTTCAAAGGAATAACTTCAGTTATTTTCAAACGAAGGTCACTTTCCACCATTCAACTGATCCTGGTAATCTTTAAGTTGTTTCCATTTGCCCTCATGAGCCAGCAATGCCTGGGCAGGCCAGGTTCCCGGATCATGTATCTTGTAATTTGGCCCCCCGTCGGCTAACAAGATCTCGGTAATTTTATCAGGGTGGGTTTGTGATAACTGGTACCAGGTAGCAATTCCGTTTTTCTTTAAAATGGTATCTATCTTCTCACCGATTCCTTCCACAATTTTTAGATCATTTTCCTCAATTTTTATATTAAAAGCTTCCCGGGCAGCGGTGGCGTCAAATGCATTTCCCTTCTTTTGCTGCTTGCAGTCATCCAGTTGTTTATTACAGATTTCAAGCTGCTTGTTGCAGGCATCCAATTGCTTCATGCTGGCATCCAGCTTAATTTTCAACTGCTCATTTTCATTTTCCAGCGCCAGGAACCTGCTGCGTCTTATTCTGCGGCAGTAAAAGCCAATTAAGAATCCCAGCAATGCTGCTACTATTAAAACAAATAGTATAAAACCCAAATCTGAGGCAAATCTTTCATTCATGACTGTATTTTTTAATTGATTTTAATTTCTACTCTGCGGTTTTTTGCACGTCCTTCCGGTGTACTGTTATCGGCAACAGGCTCGAGATAGCTTTTTGCTGCGGTTTGGATACTGCTATTTTCGATTCCTGCATCCACAAGCTGTTGCCTGAGATACTTCGCCCGCTGAGCGCTTAACTTTTGATTGATCTCATCTGATCCTGTATTGTCCGCATGACCGGTCACAACTATCCTTTTTCCGGGATTCTCGGAGAGGTATTGTTTAATCTGAGCCAGGTAACTTCTATCACCGTCAGTTAAAAGACAGGAACTTTTGCCTGTTTCAAACTCAACGGAATAATCCGGAGGCGGACTGGCCTGGACTTCGGCCAGAGGGGTTGGCAGGGTATCAGTAGTTACGGATTCAGGCTGGGTTTCCTCCTGAGTAAGCAAAGCGGCTGCCTGGCAATCATTTCTGACTTTACATACATAATACCAGGAACTGCCTGCAATCCATAACAACAACAAAGCTGTAATAAAAATTACGTTGTTCTTCATCGCTGTTTTTTATTAAAAGTAAGAATTATTTATTATTGATCAAAATCAATAAAATGAAAAAAATTACAAATCAGGGGAATAGGAAGAATAAAGATTGAAGATTGAAGATTTAGGATTGAGAAAGGACTAATGAGAAGGCCTGTGTTCTGATTTACGGTTGTGGGCATTACTGGATTCGAACCAGTGACCCCTACCCTGTCAAGGTAATGCTCTAAACCAACTGAGCTAAATGCCCGTATAACATTGTAAAAGTAACATAAAATTTCCGAAATCAAATTTTGAACAGGAAACGTAAATAAAAAAACAATTTTTTCGTATACCCAAAAAATTGATAATCATGAAAAATATGAAATATATTATCGCTGCGTCCTTTATGTTTGTTCTATTCTCCAGTTCTGCCTGGGTGAAGCTCACCCTTACGAGGCCTTCCGAACTGGCATTACCAGAATACATAAAAACAATAGCAATGATTGACAGGACCCTGCAGGCGGAAACACCTCAGAACAAGTTGGAGCAGATGGTTACCGGTGAGGTCTTTCATCAGGATGATCAGGCTGTCCTCAGAGTAGCCGATGGTTTTATGGATGCCTGCTCAGGAGTCAACCGTTTTCAACCGGTGCGTACAGCTGAAAGATACAAGAGCGATGGCTCCAAAACAACATTCCCGACGCCGCTTGACTGGAATTCTGTCAGTGATATCTGCAATAAGCATCAGACCGATGCCCTCCTGTCCATTGAAATATTTGATACCGATTTCCTGCTAAGCAACATTCCGGTTAAATTAGATGTTAAGGATGATCAGGGTAATGCCTCCACACGCATTGAATTCAAGGCAAACGGCGTTGCTGTTATTAATTTTGGGATCCGTTTATACGATGCAGCAAACCGCATCATTCTTGATGAATACCAATCCACTTACCGGTTGAATTTTGACGCCCAGGCAGGAACACTGCAAGCTGCCATGAATCAATTGCTCGACAAAGTTGAAGCCATTAACAGGGCCAGTTTTGATGCCGGTTTTAATTACGGGACGCGAATAACGCCAACGTATTACAGGGTTACCCGTTACTTTTTTGACAAACCGAAAAAGGAGCTTGGCGCCGGTGTGAGGTATTCCGAGGTGGCAGATTGGCAGGGCGCCATTGATGCATGGCTTAAAGTCGTTGATAAAGGTGAGCGCAAAGACGCTGGCCGGGCTGCTTATAACATTGCTGTTGCCTATGAAGTGCTGGGAGACCTCGAAGAAGCCAAAAAATGGGCTGCACGCTCCCATACGGAATTTGCGGAAAAGGATGCGGATGAATACTACAAAATGCTGAGCAACAGAATCAGGGAAGAGGTTGTTGTGAGAGAACAGCTCCAGGAATAGTAAGGAGTAGGGAGCAAGGAGTAAGGAGCATACTCCTTCTCCCTACTCCCTACTCCCTACTAAATCTCTCTTTCCCCCCTCTCCACCTCCAGAAAAATGCGCGATAGCCTGGCCAGGAGTTTGCTAAAAGAGGCCATGGCCAACTCAGTCTCCCTGCTTACCGTTTGTTTTTTCAAACGAAGCAGCAACAAACCATACAATGCGTTCAGACAGATTTCAATGTCCCCGGTTGCAGGACTGGCTGATTTTTTCCTGAATTCCGCAATGTTTCCTGAAGCATCGAGGAATAATTGCTTGTAGCCTGGTTCGCTATTGAGAAGCCGGATATGCAGGTCTGTTACTTCCGCTATCAGGGCTGTAAGATTACTCAAATGACCTTTTTCCTGAATACCCTCGCGGTACATCATCAGTATCATGTTGGCAAACCAGTCTCTTACTTCGTTTTTAATTCTTGGGGGCTGCGAATACTGTGAAATCAGGTTTTGTTCAATCAGATCGATATTAAACCGGTACGCGCGGATCAGATCTTCAACCTGCCACATATATAGGACGTATTCGGCAATATTGGTTTTGCGTTTTTCCTGAGCGATGAGCATTTTTAGTTATGAGTATTGAGTAAAGAGTAATGAGTAAGTGCAGGGTTATGTGAGTTGGGAACTGTTCATTGTATATGTATCATGCCCAGTACCCGGCTCCCAAAACCCACTGTTTACTAATTACTCATTACTATTTACTGATTTATAATGTTATCCAATAATCTTCTTTCCCTTTTCGTCGGTCTTCCTGCCCCCCTGTCGCGTTTAAAGAAGGCCATGTCTTTTATTTTCAGTTTTTCCAATTCTTCCGGTGAAGTGAGATCATCCACAAATTCCCTGACCCGTTGAGCCGGAAGTCGGTTATGAACAAGGCCTCTGACCTGCAGGGTGTAGATAACGGGGAGTTTCCGCACAAAAATTATTTCTCCTGGTTTTACCTCGTGTGAAGGTTTAACCTCTGTGCCATTGATGATTATCCTGCCATTGTGGCAGGCATCTGTGGCCATGCTCCGGGTTTTATATATTCTAACCGCCCAGAGCCATTTATCAATTCTGACTTTCTCTTTAATCTCCATCCCAGGTACCAATTCACTTCCGCAAAGATAGCCAATAAACACAATTAAATAAAAAAAGGCCGTCCGCTGACGACCTTTTTCACATTAAACAAAACTACTAACTAAACCAACTTGGGCAAATCTTTATGCTGATTATCGGGCGTTTCTCTTTGTTTTGTTTGTTTTTGCTTTTCTGTATGATGATACGCAGGGACCGGAATGATGTTCTGAATATTCAACGAAGGGGGTGGATGTGTTGATGAACGGGGAGATTGTTTCCATGAATCAAAATGTAGAGACCCCGCCAAGGGGCGGGGTCTCTACTGAAATTCTTTTCTCACTTCTGCCAGGGATGGCAGGACGTTATAATCATTTTCAATTGCCGTACCAACAACTACTCCGTTGGCTCCGGCTTTGTACAAATTGCGTATATCTTCAGCTGTTCTGATTCCTCCGCCCACAATCAGGGGTATCGAAATACTCTCCTTTACCTGCATGACGATTTCTTCCCTGATCCGGTCACCGGCACCACTCCCCGCCTCAAGATAGATCAGTTTTAAACCGAGCTGTTCTCCGGCAAGGGCTGTAGCCACAATGATATCAGCCTTTTCAGATGGTATGGGGCGGGTATTGCTTATGTATTCAACCGAAGAAAGATAATGACCATCAACCAGTATATAACCGGTAGGTATGATCTCAATCCCTGATTTCTTAATGAATTGCGAGGCCAGAACATGGTTCCCGATCAGGTATTCAGGGTTCCTGCCCGAGAGCAAAGATAACAGCAGGATGCCATCAGCCCTGGAACTCAGCTGAAGCAGGTTACCGGGAAAAAGTACGACAGGAATATCTGTTTTTTGTTTCACACTGATAATGGTATCATCAATGGGTGATGAAGTCAGGCTGCCCCCGACAAGGATCACATCCACACGGACTTTCACTGCCATGTCAACAGTTCTTGCAAGGGTATCGGCGCTGTGCTTCTCCGGGTCAATAAGCAGGGAGAAAATCTTTCGGTTCTTTGCGAAAAGCGATGTATAAATAGAAACATTCATCATATACTATCCTCTACCATCATTAATTGCTATTTGCAGCACCAGACCACAACATAGTTACCCAGATTGAAATAATTCAGATTGAAAAGCTCGTTTCGGGAGCGGTTATGAACACGGCCCTGGATTACCCCGCTGTCTGACGGTTGAAATGGTTCTATGGTCAGACTATCCCTGAAATTGATGTCCTGCTTGTCACATATCTTGTACAGGGCCTCCTTGGCACACCAGTGAATGTAAAGATGATATTTTTTCTGTTCCTCATTGTCGGTTATTGAGTCATTCTCATTGATGAACTTATGGGATATCGAACTGATCCGGTGTGACATATATTCCAGATCAATACCCACCTTCATTTTAGAACTTAACAAAATGGAGGTCAGATCACGGGAATGGGAAATACTGATGTAATGCGAATTACCTCTAATAAATGGCTTTCGGTTACCGTTATAATAAATGGACAGTTCGTTGTTCGTCATGGCCTTTAACAGCACTCTCACGCTCAGCCATTCAATCTTCCTGGGTGTGTAGGAGAATCTTTCAAGCGTTTCAAGTTCCTCACGGGTCAAGGTAATTTTTGACAACAACTGATCAAGATCCTCAGTGATTTTCCACATACCCAAATGGCAGCCACAATCCAAATATTCATTCATTATTATTGCCATGGTGTCGAATGTTATAAAGTTACTTCCAGTTCAGGGTTTCAATCAGATGTATGATATCAGAAGAGAAAAATCTGATGACAGGAGCAAGGGAATCCTTGTTGGGGATCACCCTGAAGTAAAGAGCACCACTCAGAAAATTGGATGTGCTGTCGGTAGCGTAAAAACTAAGAGATGAGGCTGTGTTACCTTTAATATCATATATCATACCATGTATATTCCGGTCAGGATATGAAAAAGGACGTTCAATAATATCATCCGCCTTAATGATGTGTTTATAGGCCAGCGTATGAATATCCTCAACGTGAAGGTTCAGATCATTATGCAATGTTTTGTAAGTGATATGAATCGTGCCTTTGTAGTCGGGAAAATTAATATTGATCCAGCAGGGCTCCTGGTTTATCTGGTATGGAACCACTTCAGCATAAACAGGAACTTCAAAACTATAATTACAAACCGATTTGTAGGATGTGTATTCCTTTTCAGGGAAATCGATCCTGAAGTAACTTCTTGGTTTAGGGGTATATGTTTTATGGCAGCTGACACCCAACAAGATGATCATTAACAAAGTCAGGATGGATCCTGTCCGGGATGGTTTCAGAAAATTAAGCTTTTTCTTCATGCCTGACTTTGCGTTTGATGGTTACCTGAAGTTGTTTGATACGCCGCTGATCCACTGATTTTATGGTAAAGTCGAATCCCTTACAGGAAACCACTTCGTTCTTCAGGGGCAATTCACCTCTCAGCTCAAGAATAAGTCCTGCCAACGTATCAGCCTCGCCTTTTACGTCATCAAATATGGTTTCATCTACATTATATACTTTAAAAAAATCATTGAGCAGCACTTTCCCTTCAAAAAGGTAATTTTCCTCATCCATCTTCACATAGAAAGCTTCATCATTGTCCGATTCATCGGTAATTTCACCTACTATCTCTTCCAGGATATCCTCCAGGGTGACAATACCCGATGTGCCGCCATATTCATCAATAACAACAGCCATATGAAACTTGCTTGTCTGAAATTCCTTCATCAGATCATTGATTTTTTTAGTTTCAGGAACATACGAAGGCGGACGCATCAGTGATTGCCAGTTGAAGGTATCGGGTTTTCCGATAAAAGGCAGCAGATCCTTGATGTAAAGAATGCCTTTGATGTTGTCCATATCCTGATTATATACTGGAATGCGTGAATATCCCGAATCAACAACCAGGCTAATGAGCTTCCTGAACCGGGTCCGAATCGATACCCCAATAATGTCCACCCGGGGTGTCATGATTTCACGCACATCAATGTTGCCAAATTTGACGATGCCTTCAAGAATCTTCTTTTCTTCTGTAATACTATGTTCAGTCAGATCAAGGGCGTCCGACAAATCATCCATGGAAATCAACTTGCCATGCGTTGAGAATTTCCTTTGGATCCAGGCTGTGGAATTGACCAACAGAAAATTCAGCGGCCGGCATACTTTTTCTGCATAATCAAGCGGTATGGCCATGAATCTGGCCATCTTGTCTGAATATCTTATGGCATATATCTTGGGAAGGATTTCACCAAAAAAAACGATAACCAGGGTTATCACCACTACCTCAACAACGAAACCCAGTATCCTGGAATTGGAAAAATCGAAAAGCGAACTGCTGAAATAGGCTGAAATAACAATGATGCCAATATTGGTCAGATTATTGGTCACCAGTATGGTGGCCAGAAGTTTTTCCGGCATTCCCAAAAGTTTAACCACAACCTGATTGCTCCGGGATTTCGAGGATCGGATGGAACTGATCTCAGTGGGAGTTAATGAGAAAAAGGCTGCTTCCGCACCTGAAACCATAGCGGAAAGTATAAGAAGTACCAATATTGCAATCAGAGCAATAAACAGGTCCAGGGTAAATGCATTAACGGTAAAATCAAATGCCGCAGTAAATGCCTGGTGATATGGTTCGTCGTCCAATTCCTTAATCAATGAATTAATCACACTGTGTATTAAAATGGTAGATCATTAGTGAGATCCGGTTCATCCACCTGTGGCTTTTCGCTGGCGGATTGATCAGTATGGGGTGATGATGCTGTTGCACCAGATTCGTCGGCTCTTTTGCCAAGCAGCTGCATAACATCAGCTACTATTTCGGTGGTATATCTTTTGTTCTTGTCCTTGTCATCCCAGGAACGGGTGCGAAGTTTGCCTTCAATATAAATCTGACTACCTTTTTTTACATATTTTTCTGCAACCTCAGCCAGACCTCTCCAGAGAACTACATTATGCCATTCCGTGGTTGTTACGCGTTCCCCGCTCTTGTTTTTATAAACGTCACTGGTTGCCATTCTGATTGTGCAAACAGGAGTATTATTGTCCAGATAACGAACTTCAGGGTCCTGTCCGACATGACCCACTAAAATAACTTTATTGACTGACATAAGATTGATTTATTAACCCGGTAAAATTATAAAAAATTATGAATTCAATTCAGAACATTCCTTCCTGATGCAAATTGTCAATGTATTTCTCAATTATTCTTGGCACAGCGTATCGGGAAAGATGATTAAAAGGAATACGGATTAATCCTTTGTCCGTTGAGGAATCCAATGTAAAACCAACCTCTATATAATAAAAGGTGCAATACAGGATTTGATGGGTAAGTTGATGCTTATAGGTTTTAGGATACCGATCAACCTGGGTTTTTCTGTCACCGAAGAGCGCAAACCATTCCTGTGATGATGAAAGCTTATGGAATTTCATGGATACATCCGACTCAATCAGGGGAAACTCGTAAAGTGAGTTCCAAATATCCTTACCCGTGCGTTTATGAAGGTAGGTATAATCGCGGTCGCGTATAAACAGGTAATTGTAATAACGTATCCGTTGTTTTATTTTTCCTGATTTGACCGGAAAAAGTTCGATTTTCTTTTCTGCATGAGCTTTACAATTGCGAATCAGCGGACAGTTGCTGCAAGCCGGATTTTTTGGAAGACATATCAGCGCCCCGAGTTCCATCAGGGCCTGGTTGTGGATATCAGGCTTAACAGGGTCCAGTATATCTGCAGCTAATTTTTCGAAGATTTGTTTTCCGGCTTTGGTATCAACCGGCATCTGTATGCAGAACAGCCGTGATAATACCCTGAAAACATTGCCATCAACCAGGGCTACAGGTTCTTTAAATGCAATTGAGGCAATGGCAGCTGCTGTATAGGGACCTATGCCTTTGAGTTTTAATAATTCCTGATAGGTTCGGGGAAACTGACCCTTTAATTCAAAGGCTATCTTTTGTGCCGTCAGGTGGAGATTCCTGGCCCGGGTATAATAACCCAGGCCTTGCCATAATTTAAGCACGTCATCCAGTGGAGCATTTGCCAGTTCAATCACCGAGGGATACTTTTCAATAAACCTGTTGTAGTATTCCAGACCCTGGACTACCCGTGTTTGTTGAAGAATAATTTCAGAGATCCAGATATGATAAGGTGTTTCGGCCTTTCGCCAGGGTAAGTCTCTTTTTTTCTCATGGTACCATTTTGCAATAATTTCGGAAATTCCCATGCGTTAGTTTGGATTAAATAAATTTAAAAGATTGTCAAAATTAATGGTTTACTATTTTATTTATCGAAGGAAATACTTTATATTTGCAGCTCATATTTTTGAAAACATCTAATTTATTGATAATTAAAGAATTTTAACAATGACGAAAGCGGATATTGTAAACGAAATCTCAAAAAACACCGGGATTGAGAAAATCACTGTTCAGAAGACAGTAGAAGCTTTTATGGAAGCTGTAAAAGACTCCTTGGTAGTTAATAAAAATGTCTACCTGAGAGGGTTCGGTAGTTTCATCATCAAGAAAAGGGCAAAGAAAACGGCAAGGAATATTTCTAAGAATACTACCCTTATTATTCCGGCCCATAATATCCCTTCGTTTAAACCTGCAAAAACCTTTGTCAATAAGGTTAAGGCAAACGTTAAATAAATTCTACCCATTAATTCTGAAGAAATGCCAAGCGGTAAGAAGCGTAAGAGACATAAAATGGCTACACACAAACGTAAAAAACGTTTGCGTAAAAACAGGCATAAGAAGAAGAACAGATAGTCTGTAACTTATTCATAATAAGCGAAAATAAACCTAAAGCTGAACCAGTTTCACTTTAGGTTTATTATGTTTTATTTATAAGCCTTGATCAGACATCGGATTTCGTCATAATATAGAGTAAATGTGAGCAAAGAATTAATTATTGATACATCTTCCAGCGATGTTAGCATTGCTCTTTTAGAGGATAAGAAGTTAGTTGAGTTAAATAAGGAAAAAAGCAACCCCAAGTTTGCCGTTGGCGACATTTATCTGGGTAAAGTCAAAAAGCTGATGCCGGGATTGAATGCTGCCTTTGTTGACGTTGGATATGAGAAAGATGCCTTCTTGCATTATCTTGACCTTGGGCCACAGGTAAGATCCTTGCACCGGTATCTTGATTCCTCAGTGAACCGAAAGGGTAAGATTATCTCCTTTCAGAAATTCAAGCGCGAACGTGATATTGACAAGGAAGGTACCATATCCGATGTGCTGGTGCAGGGACAACTGGTAATGGTGCAGATAGCCAAGGAACCCATATCCACCAAGGGACCCCGTCTGACCTCCGAGATCTCCATTGCGGGCAGAAACCTTGTTTTAATGCCCTTCCATGATAAGGTTTCCGTTTCCCAGAAAATCCAATCGGTTGAAGAAAGAAACAGGCTAAAAACCTTGATTCAGAGCATAAAACCTCATAATTATGGTATTATTGTGAGGACTGTTGCCGAAGGTAAAAAGGTGAAAGATCTCGACACGGAGCTTAAAGGTCTGGTACGAAAATGGGAAAATGCATTTGACAACCTGAAAGGGATTAAACCTCCTTTTCTCTTCATTGGTGAAATAAACCGTACTTCTGCCATACTGAGGGATATTCTGAATGTTTCATTCAACAGTATTACTGTGGATGACGAGGTGATTTTCAGGGAAATTAAGGAATACATCAGCACCATTGCCCCTGAAAAAGAAAAAATCGTTAAGCTCCACAAGGGCGAGATACCTATATTTGAACATTTCGGCATCGAGAAACAGATTAAATCATCTTTTGGTAAAACGGTATCTTTTAAAAACGGCGCATATCTCATCATCGAACATACCGAAGCACTTCATGTCATTGATGTCAACAGCGGTAACCGATCCAAAACAGTGACGAACCAGGAGAGCAATGCTTTCGAAACCAACCTGGCAGCAGCTGAAGAAATTGCCAGGCAGCTCAGACTGCGTGATATGGGCGGCATTATCGTCATTGATTTTATCGATATGCAATCGAGTGATCATAAACAAAAGATCAACGAGAAGATCAAGCAGGCCATGGAAAATGACCGTGCTAAACACAGCATTCTTCCCCTCAGTAAGTTTGGCCTGATGCAAATTACCCGGCAACGCGTCAGACCCGAGATGCATGTCAGTACTACTGAAAAATGTCCTACCTGCAATGGCTCGGGAGAAATTTCACCCAGCATATTGTTTGTGGATAAAATTGAGAATCATATCAGCACCTTGCTGGAAAAAGAGAAGTATCATGTCCTTGTGCTTAAGCTACACCCATATGTTGCTGCATTCCTGAAAAAAGGACTGATGCCAATCTCCCTCAGATGGCGTTTCCACTATAAAACCAGGATCAAAGTGATCCCCATCTCATCTTACGATTTTCTGGAATACCATATCTTTGATACAAGAGGGGAAGAGATTATAGGATAGAGTCGTGCAGTCTTGCAGTCTTGCAGTCTTGCAGTCTTGCAGTCCATTGGCAAATTGGCAAATTGGCAAATTGGCAAATTGCCTTACACCTTCACAAATATCTTGTTCCTATACATATACCTTAAGATCAGGAATATAACCAGGAATGCACCGACTGCCCTGATGAAACCATACCAGTCACCTGCCCGGGTTTGCATTCCCCTGGTAAAAACTTCGGCCACCAGGCCAAAATCAAACAAGTGCCAGGCTGTATAAGCCACTATGGAATTGGCACCAATGATCACAAATGCTTTTACCGGCCTCTGGTATTTCCAAACATCCACTACCAGATAAAAAAGTGCGAGCGCCAGGAAGCAGATACCTCCGGCAAAGAGAACGAAAGAGCCGGTCCATATGTGCTTGATGATGGGATGAAAGGGGTGCCATATCCTGGCCAGAATAATCAAAACAATTCCAAAAACAGCCAGCTTCCAGACTTTCTGTAATCCTCCGGAATCAGATTTAAGTAAATACCCTGCAAAGACGCCCAACATGGTGGTTGCTCCAAAATTAAGACTGCTTAATATCCAGGTATAGGTGGTACCATCCTGAAATTTTCCCAGGATGAATTTATCAATAAACAAAGCCATGTTCTCTTGCGGATTGTATAAACCGGCACTTGCACCCGGAACCGGAATTAACATAATGATCCAGTATACCAGCATCAATCCGAGAGTTGCAACCAACTGCCATCTGACACCTGTATACAATACCAGCACAGATGCGATCAGGTAACCTGCTGCAATGGACTGAAGGGTATTGCTGTAGAATTTGAACTCAGAAAAATCATAGGTCAGCAGGTTGCCCTGGACGGCCATGCCCAGGATCCACAGAATTAAAAACCGCTTCAGTATATGTGGCCACAGTGCTGCCTTAGAATTGGTCTGTCCCAGACGGCGGGGAAATGCAAAGGGGATTGAAACACCGGCAAGCCAGACAAATAGCGGCATAATAATATCGTAGAACCTGAAACCGAGCCATTCTACATGATCCAGTTGTGTGTTGATGAAGTGTGTGGCAGGTGAATGGAAAATATTATCCAGGCTTTTAAAGATTACTTCTCCGCCCATGATCCAAAACATATCGAATCCCCGAAGGGCATCAACAGATACAATTCTCGAGCCTTTGGTCGTTTCACCCTTTATTCTGAACTTTTCCAGTGCTTCCAGTGTTCTCATATGACAATATTTTAATTTAAATTTGCATAATTTCTTGCACATAACCTATGAAACGTACCATACTTTCTTTGCTGGCCATTCTTTTGATCACTGCCAACGCTTCTTCACAGGTAATCAAACCTGTAAAATGGACCTATTCCACCCGGCAAATCAGTAAAGACCAGGTCGATCTAGTCTTTACGGCCGCCGTTCAAAGCCCCTGGCACCTTTACGGACTTAATATCCCGGAGGGAGGTCCTATTCCGACTTCGATCAATTTTTCAGAAACGAAAGGTTTTGAGGTATTGGGGAAACCCACACAGTCGCCAAAACCTGAAATTGTCGATGACAAGATCTTTAATATGAAGCTTGAATTGCACAGCGGTAAGGTCATTTTTACACAGCGCGTCAGAATAATACAAACTGACAGCGTCATCATCTCCGGGGTTGTGGATTTTATGACCTGCAGCGACATACAATGTGTGCCGGGGGATGATGAGTTTGTGTTCAGACTGAAAGGAACGGGGGAACAGTTGGCAGCAGCAGCGGCAGCGGCAGGAGCAGCGGCAGTAGAAGCAGCGGCAGCGATAGGGGCAGAAGCAGTCGATGAACAACAATCAGATTCTGTAGTATTTGATACTGCGGCTGATTTTACTGCTTCTGCCACTGCTACTGCTACTGATGCTTCTACTGCCACTGCTACTGCCACCGATACTGCTAAAAAGTCACTGTGGGGAGTTTTCCTGCTGTCTCTGCTTGCCGGACTGGGCGGACTGCTGACACCCTGTGTGTATCCCATGATACCCATGACTGTTTCCTACTTCCTTCGGGGTAATAAATCACGGGGAAAAGCAATATCACAAGCATTGGTTTTCGGCCTTTCCATTGTTTTTATTTATACACTCATCGGTATACTGGTGGCCGTTTTCAAAAATCCCAATGCAGTAAACAATTTCACAACACACTGGGCCACCAACCTTATTTTCTTTCTGATTTTCCTGATTCTCTCCGCTTCCTTCTTTGGCATGTTTGAAATCATGCTTCCCTCCGGTCTTGCCAATAAAGTGGATCAGCAGGCGGACAAAGGTGGATATGTCGGCGCTTTTTTCATGGCCCTGGCCATGGCTATACTTTCCTTTTCATGCACAGGCCCAATTGTTGCCTCGCTGCTCATCAAAGCATCACAGGGTGAAGTTCTTGAGCCTGTCATCGGTATGATGGGTTTCTCACTTGTTTTTGCCCTTCCTTTTACCCTTTTTGCCATTTTTCCCTCCTGGCTGCAGAATCTGCCAAAATCTGGAAGCTGGCTCAATGCCATTAAAGTATTCTTTGCCTTTGTGATGCTGGCGTTTTCATTGTATTTCCTCGGAAAAATTGACCAGTCTTATCACCTGAACCTGATCAGCCGAGATCTGTTTCTCAGCGTTTGGATCGTGATTTTTACACTCCTGGGCTTTTACTTGCTGGGAAAAATCAAATTTGCCCATGACAGCGACCTGACCCAGATTGGCGTTCCACGCTTTATTTTTGCTGTGGCCGTTTTTTCGTTTGCCTTCTATCTTTTTACAGGATTCCTGGGAAATGAATTGAAGGGTTTGTCCACGATATTGCCTCCTGCAGGGCAGTCACAAGGGGCTGCCCCTACTGCTGCTGCCCCTGCTACTGCCAATGCCCCCAATTCCATTTGTTCCAATCCGAAATATTCGGACTTCCTCTCCCTTCCCCATGGTTTGCAGGGATATTTTGAATACGAGGAAGCCCTCGCATGCGCCAGGGAAAAAAACAAACCTGTCCTTGTTGATTTCGTTGGTCATACCTGTTCCAATTGTAAAAAGATGTACAGTGAGGTCTGGTCAGATCCCCGTGTACTGCAAAAACTTCGGGATGAATTCATTATTGTGGCTTTGTATACAGATGACAAAACAAAACTTCCGGAGAAGGAATGGGTCACATCAACCTCTGATGGGAAGATCAAGAACACCCTTGGAAAAAAGAACCAGGATTTTGAGATTACCCGGTTCAATTCCAATGCGCTGCCTCTATACGCTATTGTGGATGCCAACGGAAATGATCTTTCGAAAACCTATTATACCTATGATCCCGATATCGATAGGTTTCTGAATTGGCTGGAGGAGGCAATTCCGTAGAGACGCAAAATTTTGCGTCTCTACCAATTAAAACATCCTGTTCTTTAATTTAAACGGATTGATGGCATTGAAATCGATGACGTACCGGATAGTCTGCCAGTAATTATCTGTCAATGCTTTGTTTACCTCCGAAATATCATGCGAGGTGACCACTGGAAAATAAACCTTTACAAAATTTCCAAGGCTTGCCATAACCCCCGTTTCATAAGCTACTTTCTCAGATTCAACCGATACTTCCGCTGACAGATCCCAGATTTGGTCTCCTGCGCCCGAGTATGTGCCGGCAGTGGCATACAAATACAGGGGTACCTTGGGAATGCGCAAGGTTACTCCGAGGGTTGCCAGCCATTTGTCCGAAAAAGCAAAAGGAACATTGGTAGCAAAACCACCTTCATTCATCACAAATTGCTGCGAAAGTAACGCCTGCCGGTTAGGATCCGTTATATCCTCAAACCTGCCGAGGTAAAGATGTTCAAATTTGTAATCATAAATGCCTGAATTGCCGCTGAGCCGAATTGCATAATGGTCTTTCATATCGTATTCCTTAAAAAGGAATCCTGAGGCGAAAACCCTGAAAGAGATGGCATTCATCGCATACCGCATGGCATGCGTATAATTCAGCTCCAGGGATGAGCGAACGAAATCATTGTTGGCCTCAAAATTAAGATTGATTCTGTAAGGATTAAAAATTTTTGGATTGGAGTAGCCAATATCAGCAGTGGCAAAGAAATTATCCATGGCGTATTTTCTATAAATACGCATCCGTTCTGTTGCTGAAACCAAGCCCAATTTCACGGTCTTTTTAACAGGATTTTGTGCGCTTGCATTCTTTAAGGTAATCAGCAACTCTCCCCGGATACGTTTGTAGCTTTGGCCGTTTTCAATGCCTTGTCCGAACCGCCGCGCATCCAAACTCAGCTGAAAGGCTTGAAACATGGAAGATCGGGGATAAAGATTGAAGGAAATTCTTCCCATTCCCGATATATCGCGATTACCCAAACCGAACATGGGGGCGAGCTGATATTCCAATGTTTGCTGGGGGAGTAAAGGACTGTACAGCAATATGCCCAATTGTGTTTTGTTGTAATTGTTCCAGCCAATAGCCGGCATAATGCCAACTGAAGTTTTATAGGATTTTTCCAATATCTGCAAGGGATGAATGTCCATTGGTTCAATCCGTCGGAGTAATCCATGGGTTCTAAGTGTATTATTCCTTCGGTTTATCTCCGGAATGGGGCTTTTATTGAACAGCTTTATTCTTTCCGCCTCCTTCAGCGGCAGTTCAAGCCACTGCTTACCGGTGAATCCGGTGAACCATTTCTCCTGCAACACACTATCCCCGCCCAGGGATGCAATATGCAAAGGGGAGGAGATCCGGCCGGAATTCTTCACCAATACCTGGTCCTTCCTGGTTCTTTTGACTGCATAATCCATTTTCTCTGAAGTATTCAGAAGATCATTAAAAAACCAGGAAAGGTTTTCACTGCAAGCGATCTCAAATTCCGCGCGCAAATCTTCAGGGTCGGGATGACGGAACTGCCACTTCCGGTAAAATTGCTGCATAATGTTGTTGAACTTTTCTTCACCCAGGTACTGCAGAAGATAATTCCAGACAAGGGCTGACTTTTGATATACAATCATACCATAATTCATGGAGGTATACTGTTCGCTGGTAAGATTGAGGGGTTGATCCATGTTGGATCTTGCTGACAGCAGGTAGAGATAGTAATAATAATCACTGAACGGCAGGTCATCCACATTCAGTTTCCCTGCTATTGCACCGGATTCAATCAGCATTTGATGAAGCTTTAACTGCGGATACTTGGTAGTCATGTATCGCATCTCGCTGAACGTGTTTAATCCTTCGTCGAGAAAAGGGTACTTCCTTTCATTGAAACCCAGCACGCCATAAAACCAGTTATGACCAACTTCGTGCATGATGAAATTCTCAAGCATTACAGCTGTATTTGTATTCCCTACAACGGTAATGGTTGGATACTCCATGGCACCTCCGGCTTCAAGCGCACCATAAACGGCAGTGCAATTGTCGTAAGGATAATCCCCATACCAGGCAGAATAATACCTGATTGCGTCATTGATATATTGGATCGCATCTTTCCAGACCTCTTTCTGCATTTCAGTATACATAGCCCAGGTAGTCACCTTTCTGCCACCTGAAAGAAGGACCTCACCTTTCAATACCCGATAACGCTTGTCGGCAAACCAGGCAAAGTCATGTATATTCCTCCCGGAATAACGGATTGTTTTGAGTTCGTGGTCAGATGCCGGAATGTTCTGAACCGTTGTTGTATCCTTTGATTTTTCCTCAAGCCATTGAAGCTCTTCATTTGTCAAAAGATTCCCGGTGGCACCGACAACATAATTCTTCGGAAGCGTGATGGTAACATCGAATGAGCCAAATTCCGAATAGAACTCACCCTGATCGAGATAGGGCATCTGATTCCAACCGTGCCTGTCATACACTGCCGGTTTCGGGTACCATTGGGATACCTGGTAAGCCTGACCTTTATGGCCGAATCTCGAAAAAGAACCGGGCAACTTAACATAAAATGGCGTTGTAATGATGATGGTATCTCCCGGATGCAGGATATCATTCAGGATTAGTTTGCAGATATCTTTATGGCGGTCATCCGGCAACCAGGCAATGCTCCCGCCATTCACCCTGAAATCAAGCGAATCGATATACCCCCTTTCCTCCTCCGAAGCATATTGAAACCGTGTGCTTCCGGATTCAAGAAGTTGTAGGGCCATTGCCGTGGAATTATCCTTATAGGCATTGGGCCAGATATGAAACCATAAAAAGCTCAGGTCATCCGGAGAATTGTTGATATACTGTACTGATTCAAATCCTCTCAATGTATGTTGAATATCATCAAGGGAAACGGACAGTGTATAATTCACCTCCTGCTGGAAATAGGATTGTGAAAACATACCCTGTAAACATGCTGTGCCCAGCAGAAGTAATAAAAGCCTCATTTTCATGATAGAACGCTAAATTTTCAAATATATAACTTCGGATCATAAGTTTTTCATGTCATTATGTCTGCTATAATGGCATATATATGCCACTATGGCATTAAAATGGGACTGGCATTTTTTTTGTCATTTCTACGATGTAAAGTTAATAGATTGTTTAACTAAAATATAGGAGGATTTAACCATGTTACCTTCACTGAGAACTAGAACTGCCTGGCCGAATTTGGTGGAAGAATTTTTTAACGGAGACCTGTTCCCCAGGTTTATGGATGCTGAAAGCAAACAAAGTCTGCCTGCCGTGAATATTATTGAAAGCAAGGAAGACTATCGTATTGATGTAGCAGCCCCGGATTTGAACAAGGAAGACTTCAAAGTCAACCTCGAAAACAATGTACTCACCGTTTCTTCGGAAAAGGAAGAAAAGCAGGAAGACAAGGATGAAAAAGTGATGCGGAAAGAATTCAGCTATTATTCTTTCAGCCGGTCGTTCACGCTGCCCCTGACCGTGAATGCCGAAAAGATCAGGGCTACTCATAAAGATGGTATCCTGCAGGTAATTATCCCGAAAAAGGAAGAAGCCAAGGAAAAACCATCCCGCGAGATCAAGATATCATAAACATTAGATGCGCAATACTTAGCGCATCTCTTTTACTCTGCTTTCAAAACACCCTTCAAGCGGATGAAAACCCTTGAAGGGTGTTTTTTTTGAAAAAAATCGTAATTTGGATTTTCCAAAACACCCGGCAAATTAATAAAACAGGAGTATTAGTCATGAAAGTAATCAGTTTAGTAATCGCAAGTTTGGTCATTATGTATTCATGTTCATCGGATAAAACGAAATCTATGAAAAACGAAAGTAAGGTGGGGCTCATCACCCTAGACCCCGGGCATTTTCATGCATCGCTTATCCAAAAGACCATGTATACCCAGGTCGATTCCAACGTGTATGTTTTTGCACCAGCCGGAAATGACCTGGAAGATCATCTGAAAAGGATCGGGGATTACAATAAACGGTCAGATGATCCAACCAGGTGGAACGAGATCGTATATACAAACCCGGACTTTCTTGAAAAAATGCTGGCTGAAAAGCCCGGGAATGTTGTTGTTCTTGCCGGAAATAACCAAAAAAAGACACAGTATATAAAGGCTTCCGTGGAGGCAGGTTTGAATGTGCTTTCGGATAAGCCCATGACGATTAATATGGACAATTTCAACCTTTTAAAGGAATCCTTTGAAGTTGCGCAGGAGAAAGGAGTGTTGTTGTACGATATCATGACTGAGCGAAGCGAGATTACTACCATCCTTCAGAAAGAGTTTTCTATGAATCCTGATATTTTTGGCACTCTCGAAAAGGGGACCCTTGATAATCCTGCAATCACTAAAGAAAGTATACATCACTACTATAAATTTGTTTCGGGTGCTGCCCTGAAACGTCCTGCCTGGTTCTTTGACGTTCAGCAGCAGGGTGAAGGTATTATTGATGTTACCACTCACCTAGTTGACCTTATACAATGGGAGTGTTTTCCTGAGCAGATCATTGATTACACCCATGACATCGACTTGATCGATGCAAAGCGCTGGCCTACAATCATCTCATTATCTGAATTTAAAGAGGTCACGAAGCTACCGGCATATCCTGAATACCTGATGAAGGATGTTCAGGATACCGTCCTGAATGTATACGCCAACGGTGAGATCAATTATAAAATTAAAGGTGTGTCTGCCAGGGTATCGGTGGTATGGAACTTCAAAGCTCCCGAAGGGGGTGGCGATACGCACTATTCAATGATGCGCGGGACCCGGGCTAATTTAATAATCCGTCAGGGCAGGGAACAGAATTATAAACCCACATTATATATCGAACCGGTTGGTGAAATCAATGCGGATGAATATACAGGGTTGCTCTCGGAAGCTGTCCGAAAAATCCAGGTTAAATACCCGGGAGTGGAAGTGAAAAGAACAACCGGTTACTGGGAGGTTGAGATTCCCGAAAAATACAGGATAGGACACGAAGAACATTTTGCCCAGGTGACAGAAAGGTACCTTCAGTACCTGAAAGAAGGTAAATTGCCTGATTGGGAGGTGCCCAATATGCTGGCCAAATATTATACGCTGGCAAAAGCCCTGGAAATTGCACAACAGAAAAAATAAACAAGTCCGGATTACTTTTTCCCTATATTTGTGTTGCACCGCAACATGACATGAATCAAAACCAACATCTCTGGCTAAGCTTTCTTCAGGGCGATAAGAATGCCCTTTCAGAGATTTTCCTGCTATATCATGATGACCTTTACAGGTATGGATTGAAACTGGCCGGTAACGAAAGCATGGTGAAAGATGCTATTCAGGACTTGTTTCTGAAACTTTGGAAGAACCGGTCAAACCTCAAGCCCATAGAAATCCTCAAGCCCTATCTTTTTAAATCGCTCCGCAATCATCTGATTGATAGTTTGGAACTAACCAAACCGGTGATTCCCATGGAAGAAGATTTCGAACATCCTTTTGAAATTGCCTATTCTGCTGAAGATTTTGTGATAAATACAGAGGTTACGGAGGATCTACGCCGACAGGTGATCGATGCCCTGAATAAACTCATGCCCCGGCAGCGTGAGGCCATCTATCTCCGGTATTTTGAAGAACTTGATTTTGAAACCATTGCAGGAGTGATGGACATTAATGTGCAATCCGTCAGGAACACACTGCACAGGGGTATATCTGCTCTCCGCGAACTTATGTTGATACATCCTTTTCTTCTTCTTCTGGGGAAATTTCTGCCCGCGTAATACTAATTTTTATTTTTTCTCCGATCACTGAGTATAAATTGTAAATTCTTCCGTGTTAATTTAAGGTTGAATATTAATAGGAATGAATTGATGAATAATAAAGATTATAACCATGCAGGTGATTTTATCCTGGATGATTCTTTCAGAGAGTATACTGAGGGAACCCGGAAAGAATCGGTTAATTATTGGAATGCCTGGATTCTGGAACATCCTGAAAAAAAAGAAGAAGTAAGCAAGGCCAGGAACATACTTCTTACTTTACTCAGCCATCATAAAAAAGAAATCAGTGCGGACAAGCATGAGGCCTTCAGGATTCTGCTTGACAGGGTTGAGAATCAGGATGCCAATCTGACGGGGAACCGCCAGCTGCCCCACCCGCTCAAACGCTTTCTCAATCGTACTTGGGCCGCAGCTGCAGCTGTAATCCTGTTTTCAATTGGTTTGGCCTGGGTATGGTATGCTTTACTAAACAGGAGTGAGATCAAAAATCAAGAGGCAACCTATAACGAGATCATTGTTCCGATCGGTGAAAAATCACAGGTTATTCTTTCTGACGGAACGCATGTTTGGATCAACTCGGGGAGTCGTTTTAAATATCCCTTATGTTTCGGGCAAGATTCAAGGGATGTTTCACTGGAAGGAGAAGCATATTTTGATGTAACAAAAGGTGAAAAGACCTTTACTGTCACTACGCACGATGCCAGAATTCAGGTGCTTGGAACCGCCTTTAACGTCAAATCATACCCGGAGGATAAGAAAACGCAAACCACGGTTATCCGGGGTCTTGTAAGGGTAATGAGCAAGGAAAGGGGAACCCAGCCTGTTTTGATCGGACCTGAACAAATGGCTGTGATTAAGGATGAACCGGAAAATACTGTGAATTCAAATGATACACGCAATCTCAGCGTAGTCGACAAGGTCAACACTGGCGTAATTACATCCTGGAAAGACCAGTTGCTGATCTTTGCAGATGAAACTTTTGAAGATATTGCCATAAAAATGGAAAGGTGGTATAATATAAAGGTAAGTATTGAAGATGAAGATTTAAAAAAGCAGAGATATAACGGAAAGTTTGTGAATAATGAAACCGTTTACCAGGTTCTCGAGGCCATTGAGGTAACAACACCGATTCAATATACCGTCAGGGAGGATGAAATTATTATTACCAGAAAATAATCAAACCAATTATACTCATAAAATAACCTGCTGCCTATGAAATAATCCACTAAAGAATGTAAAAGAAAGATCGGAAAATGCGCTAACATCTTCCGATCATAGTAATGTTAACCGTTACAGC
>JAFGGU010000096.1 GCA_016930375.1 Bacteroidales bacterium
GGAACTGCAGGAGCTGCTTATTATCTCTACAGGTATTACAGGCATATTTTTAAGCTCTACGGGCAATCACCGTACTTCATTGTTTTAAAATCAGACCTTTCTCTCGGCTATAAAACAGCTCACTTGGTTACCGAATTCAAGGATATTGAGCAACCTGCCAAGTAAACACAAACATCTCAAATACCCTGAACAAGATTCATGTTTTTACATCAGAAACTCCCTAGGCCAGGTATGTTGATATTTGTTTATATGATGATAAAACTCTTTATGAATTAGGATATTCAAGAAATAGTTCATAAATTTCCTATGACCCGTACTCATTTTTCTTTCATTTCCCATTGTCCTCGTTTTATTTTTTTTGCTGTAAACCCTATAATTCGGAGTGAATGAAAAAGACATGTGTTCTTTACATCAGCGGCTCTTTGGGTCTTGGGCACATCGGCAGGGATATTGCCATTGCCAACCAGTTAAGAAAGCTAATTGCCGGATTGGAAATTGACTGGCTTGCCGCAGACCCTGCGACAAGAGTTTTATCGGAAGCCGGAGAAAAACTGGTTCCCGGGGTCGAACAATATGCCAATGAAAATGTGGCTGCCGAAACGGCCGCCACGGGTTCACACCTGAATATATTCAGCTATTTGATGAAATCGAAGGGTGAATGGCGGAAAAATGTCGATTTCTTCCTGGATCTCATCAGCAAAAAACATTACGACCTGATCATTGGTGACGAAGCCTATGAGATAACGCTGGCCATGAGAGAACATCCTGAAAAGAAGAATTTCCCGTTCGTCATGATCTATGACTTTGTAGGATTGCATGCCATGACAAAAAATCCGCTGGAACATCTTGGGGTGTATTACTGGAACCGGGTATGGTCTCATGATTATCGGCATAAACGTAAACCTTCTTATGATCTGGGCCTATTTGTGGGGGAGCTTGAAGACATCCCGGATGATACGTTTGGATTTATGATGCCGCGACGCCGTGATTTTGCCAGGGCCCTGTACACATTTATCGGGTATGTGTTCCCGTTTGAGCCGGCTCATTATGCGGATAAACCTGCACTGCGCAGGAGATTGGGTTACAACCATGAACCCCTGGTGATCTGTTCCTTGGGGGGAACAGCCATTGGAAAGGAACTTCTTGAGCTGTGCGGCAAGGCCTGCATCCTTGCGAAGGAAAGTATACCTGCACTTCAGTTCATACTGGTTACTGGTCCGCGGTTGACCCCGGATTCACTGGAATTGCCGAAAGGCATCACCATCAAAGGTTTTATACCCGGGCTATACGAGCACTTTGCAGCATGCGATCTGGCCATTGTGCAAGGTGGCGCCACATCAACCCTCGAACTGACTGCCTTGCGCATACCGTTTATTTATTTCCCCATCGAAGGACATTGCGAACAAGCCAGTGTTGCCAGTATGCTTGAACGGCACGAGGCCGGGGTGCCTTTGAAACTTTCACAAACAACACCGGAGTTGCTGGCTGAGAAAATTGTAAAAATGCTGGGCACTACGGTTTCTTATCCCGATATTCCCTGGGATGGCGCTTTTAAGGCGGCTCAAGCCATCGCAAAACATTTGATCTGAAATCTCCACTAATCCATGATGTCATGTCCACCAGCGTTCCCTGTAATATCCCGGTTGTGCTTAAATGGATTTCCAGGAATATCTTCTCAAAATCTGATATTTCATCCTTCGATTTTCAAAAGGTAACCACGGGTAAACCATTCCCGATCCCTGATTATAAAATACTTGATGTTGGCTGTGGTTTTGGAAAGTGGGCTTTCCTGATCCGGGATATTTTTGAAGTGATGCTGGGGCAGAACTTTACCAGACAGGAATGGAAAATATCGATCACCGGGGTGGAGCCTTTTAAGAAATGTATCACGAATATTCAAAAAGAACTTTATAACAAGATCATACCTGAAGACATTTTTAAGGTTCTTCCAAACCTGGAATACTACGATCTGATCATGCTGGGTGATATCATTGAGCACTTCGAAAAGGCAAAGGCCTACGAACTGTTGGACGGACTTTTCAAACACACCGGGAACATAATCGTCTCCACCCCTTTGGGATTTATGCCCCAGGGAGCCTGGGCAGATAACATCCTGGAAATTCACCGGTCGGGATGGGAACCCGAAGACTTTTCCAGGTTTACGGTTAAGGAATATAAAATTCTAACTGACGAGCTGTTTTCGGATGTGTTGAGGCAAATGCCGGACCTGCCTGATTCCATGAAAAACGGAATCAGGATTTTGGTTCTGTGGTTGCGGCCATGAAAATTGACCCGGCAGCCCCGCTAAGCGAAGTTTTCGTAACTCCACTTGCTGAAACAGTAGTCTGTGACTACCATTCAGACTGTCTACCATGACAATCAGTTATACTTACCGATAATATATTTCATTTTTTAGTATATACATTGAAATGTAGTTGCAAACTACAATCTCGTAGGGCGTAGTTAAGAAAACCATTGCCGTCAACTTAAGGATATTAGTTATTGATTTTTCACGGCTGTTAATATGGATTCTTCTCAATAGCCCCGGCCTTCAGGCCGGGGAAAATGATATTTGATGTATCACCAGAAGGGGTTTTAACCCCTCTATTTAGGGTGTTAATTCAGTAAAGCCATATATGAGATCATATCTTGGGCTTAAGCCCCCATGAAGTGGATTATTTATGTAAACTCAAACGTAATTTATAAATATTTGGAAAGCATTTCCGATAATGGGGTTAAAACCCCATAAATACAATTATATCACTTTTGATCCCCGGCCTGAAGGCCGGGGCTATTGAAAAGCATACCCAATAGCGGCTGTGAGAATCAATATCTGTTATTCATAGGGTTGATAATATTCATAAATTTATTTTGCCCATCCGAGTGAATAATGTAATTTTAATTTCAGGAAGTGAAAGATCGCAGGTTAGGGTTGGGTAGTGAAAGGCGCAACGGGAAAGATAAAGGCAATTAACATATTACGCTTATGCTCATTAAGACATTTGGTGGCGCTGTTTACGGTGTAAACGCCGCTATTATCACCATCGAGGTGAATATCATCCAGGGAGCGAGCTTTTACCTGGTTGGATTACCCGATAGCGCTGTTAAGGAAAGTCAGTTTCGCATAGAATCAACTTTCAAGTCGAATAACTTCAGAATGCCCGGCCGGAGGATTATTGTCAACATGGCCCCGGCGGACCTGAAAAAAGAAGGATCGGCCTACGATCTGCCTTTGGCCGTTGGCATCCTGGCAGCCAGCGGTCAGATTCTATGTCCCGATCTGGATAAATACCTCATCATGGGTGAACTGTCGCTTGACGGAGGAGTTAAACCCATCAGGGGCGTTTTACCCATTGCCATTGAAGCCCGGAAGGAGGGCTTCAAGGGATTCATCCTGCCGGTGCATAATGCCCGTGAAGCAGCTGTGGTAAATAATCTCGATGTGATCGGCGTGGAGCATATCAACCAGGCTGTCGATTTTCTTACCGGGAAACAAATCATAGAACCGACGGTAGTAGATACCCGAAATGATTTTTTCACCAACATCAATGATTATGACGTTGACTTCTTTGATGTGAAGGGACAGGAGAATGTGAAGCGGGCGCTGGAAATCGCCGCCAGTGGTTCGCATAATATTCTGATGATCGGACCTCCCGGTTCGGGAAAAACCATGTTAGCAAAACGAATAGCCACTATATTACCACCATTATCCCTGAATGAAGCCCTGGAGACTACCAAGATACATTCGGTCGCCGGCAAGATGGGGAAAGATGCTTCGCTAATGACATGCCGGCCTTTCCGCAGCCCCCACCATACCATTTCCGAGGAAAACGTATATTTAATGGTGGAGGAATGATAATTGAACATATGACATTTTAGCAATTACGAATTTTATATTCCAAGCTTGAACCATAAATGTGTAATTCTGTAAATATGTTTAACTTTAAGAGGCTGATAATTTAGAAGATACCGATATAATTGTTCTAAGCATTCAAATATATATGATTAAAAACATCGCCATTAAGGACTGTGCAAGTTTTGACAGTGTGAATGGAATTAACTTTGCACCAACTCTCGTTAATTATATTTACGGGTCAAATGGCAGTGGTAAAACTGCTATCTCAAATGTAATACGTGATTGTACAAGCTACCCCCTTTGCTCACTTGATTGGGGACTCGCAGCACCGCTCCAGACTCTGGTTTACAATCGAACCTTTATCGAAGAGAATTTCGAGCAATCAAAGGAACTCAAAGGAATCTTTACGCTGGGAAAAGGTAGCAAAGAGGAACTTGAAAAAATTAAAGTAAACCAAGCGGAGGTAGAGAAAAGGGAAAAATCCATCATCGACCTTAAGGGGACACTTGAAAACGAAAAACTGAAACTTCTCACCATTGAAGACAACTTTGTTGATAAATGCTGGGGAGTACAAAAGAAATACGAAGGAATATTTATCAAGGCATTCGAAGGAAATAGAAATTCAAAACAAAGGTTTAAAGACAAAGTTGTGTCTGAATATGCTGGTAACAAGCGACCACTTCTGTTGTTTGCTGAGTTGGAAAGCAAAGCCAGTCAAATATTAAATGCTCCAGCCGTTAAGGTTGCACCTGTAATCGATTTTAGTTTGCCAGACTTTAATACTCTCGAAGAAAATCCGATTTTTCAAACAAGAATAATTGGCAAAGATGATGTTGACATTGCAAGGATGATTTTAAAGCTGAACAACAGTGATTGGGTTAGGCAGGGTATAGTATTTTTTAAAGCTAACGATGAGTATTGTCCTTTTTGCCAGCAAACAACGACAGAAAGTTTCAGAAAACAGTTAGACGAATACTTTGACGAGAGTTATAATCAACAGTTACAAGCATTAAAAAATGCATATGATAAATATAACTTTGAATGTGAAACACTGCTAATAGCAATTGGAAACTATTTGGCTCTGAATAATCAGTTCATTGATTTACCTGCTTTGACAGGACTTAGGGACATGATAGTTACTAAACAACAAAAGAACCTGTTGACAATTGAGAAGAAGCTAAATGAGCCGACCATTAAAATTACATTAGACAGTATTTCCGAGCACATAGTTAAACTCAAAGAAATAATTGACCAAGCTATAACTAAGAGCAAGGAGCATAACAGACTCATCGACAACATCGAATCTGAAAAAAAAGCTTTGATTTCTAACATATGGTCGTTTATTCTCAACGAATTAAGGTTGGACTTCGGAACTTATACATCTGAAAAAGATTCCAGCGAAAAGGCGATTAAGAGTGTTTCCACAAAAATCACTACAATCGAAGGTGAGGTAGGAGCATTGAAAACGGAGATACAGAATTCTGAAAGTAAGATTACAAGTACAAAACCCACCATCGGTACGATAAACAAAACCCTAACAGGATTTGGTTTCACTAACTTTTCTTTAGCTGAAACTACAACAGTAGGCGGCTATAAAATTGTTCGTGAAAATGGAGTAGATGCTAAGAACACATTAAGTGAAGGGGAGAAGACATTTATTACATTCCTGTATTTTTATCATCTGACAAATGGTAGCTTTGAAACTAATCAGATAACCACTAACAAGATTCTTGTTATTGACGACCCAATATCAAGCTTAGACAGTGCTGTATTATTTATCGTATCAAATCTCGTCAGAAAACTTATCAGTGAATGCAGAGAAGGTAAAAGCCATGTGAAACAAGTATTTGTTCTGACTCATAATGTGTATTTTCATAAAGAAGTTACTTTTAAGAAGAGAAGCGAATCCAGCAGGGGGGAATCATATTGGATAATAAGAAAAATCGGGAAAAATAGTACTATTGAGAAATACAAAGAGAATCCAGTCCAGACCTCTTACGATTTATTATGGCAGGAAATTAGAGATAGAGCGAGTATTAATAAACTAACTGTTTTCAACACGTTGCGTAGAATTCTCGAATATTATTTTAAAATATTAGGTAAGATAAAAGATGATGAGTTGCTCGATAAGTTCGATGGCGAAGACAAAATAATAAGCAATTCACTCCTGTCGTGGATAAATGACGGGTCACATACAATAAATGACGATATATTTATATCAACTGATGAAGAAACTGTTGAAAAATACCTAAGAGTGTTCAAGAGAATTTTCGAAGTTGAAAGTCAGATTGAGCATTATAACATGATGATGAAAGTGCCTGTTATTTAGGCAATCACATTTATAAGTACGAGGTAAATAATAAATTACACTATTAATCTAAAGTAAAACATTATATATAATACGTTATTGTTATGTAAATAACCATGATATACTTGTACTATAATTGACTTTTACCCCCCCCCCTGCCTCATCACTTGCCCCACCCCCCCCCTGTAAAATACGGTAATCGGAACGTATCCTAATTAAACAGATTTTAATTTTGAAGTACTCTCACCACAAATGCACGTCCACCACGCATATCCTCTCTCAAAATATTTCAGTGCTGAAATGGTGGATTATAATTTTTTATAAAAAAATTTTAGCAAATCAAGGATTTTCGCTGCAATGGCAGTAGGTATGTATATAGTCTTCGGCAAGCTATAAGAAGAAGTAGCACTCTGTAGACCTTTACTGGGTGCACTTCTTTAAATCAATGCTGAAGATTAAATAACTTAAATGCCGAGAAAGTTAACTTGCTGAAGAACGGCACAACTTGCCGAAGTATGATTATCCAAAGAATTCTACTACTGGCTTCGTGGGGGTCAGTTTATGAATCACGAAATTGAAGCCAACTTATTACATGCCTCTGATGAGGCAATTAAAATCCGTTTAGGAATCTCAGGATTCCATAACTCTGTATTATCGTATGGTAAAATACTATATAACCATAGCATTTTGTCTTACGATAACGAATCCATATACTTTATAGATAAGCTACATGTAACATATAGCTTTAGTAAGAAGATTGAAAAGAGCATCGCTGAGGCATTCTACAAACGTAAACAGTATGATTGTGATAACCATCTGATATTAATACCAAACTATAAACACGGCAATAACTACCATTATTCATTTGCGATTGAGTTTGACGGCAAGCACTTTGGTTATTTGCATCTGTGTAATACCAAGAAAACCAATATTTGCAAGATTGAGACCGATAATCGCACTCTTTACGAATCCAGTATCATGTATATTCTTGCCAGACTATATCATATAGCATGGTCTTTTGACCTACAGTATAACAACATCAATACTTTTGAGATTGCACGTGATACAACAAAACAGTTGTACTCTCAAATGAGTGAAATTTATTACCAATCAACAATTCGTAATGAAAATATTCAGATGATTTTTAATAAAGAGCCAAAATACAAGCCAATTACCAGAACTAAAATTCATGACTACCCTGCTGACAATGGAAATGGTGGAACATTCATTATCGGTGCTAATAGCAGTGAATCACTTATAAGGATTTACAGCAAAACCCCTGAAATAGTTGATAATAGCAACAAGAAAGAATATATACATGAACTTCATGTCAAACAGTTTGGCTTGTTACAAAACATTAACCGTGCTGAGGCGGTAATATTTGGGAATGCTTTTCGTACAGGTGGTATTTTAGGCTCATATGGCTACAATTTACTTGAAGTACTGATTCCACAGAACCTACCTTCAATTTATTTTAAGGTTTTAGGTGATAAGCTAACATTCAACAACCTCACAACAAAAACATGGAATAAAGCTAACAATGAAAAATATGAAAGAGTAAGGTTGATTCCAGAATTAGACTCAAAAAACATTCAGCAGAAGAAACTCATTTTACAACCGATAGTAACAAGATTTTCACATTGCAATCACATAAACAAGCACAAATTTAAACTCATCGAGTATCTTGATGGCGATATACCATATTCTGAATTAAAGCGGTATTTCACAGCAAAAAGGGGTAAGAATGAGATAAATGTTGATGATGTGTCGAAAGCATACCGAATAATTCAAAGGAATTATTGCGGAACGATAGACCATGACCAAAATAAACGGATAGGCAGGTTGTTATTATCATTAGAGAGTAGAAGCAGAATTCCACACTGGTGGGCAACTGTGTGCTATGTTTTTTCGAAAATAACCATGAAGCAATAACACCGGCAACAATGACATGAAGCAATAACCTTGTGGTGATGACACAGGTCATTGTATCTCTGTAGCTAAACACATGGAATTATGACCATGAAGCAGTGAATATATAAAATTAGCACTGGTCGCTAAAATTATGGAGTAAAAGCACAGTAAGTAAGAGGAACTTACATATGGTTTCTAATTGTCGGCAAAAATTGGTATCATTACACATGTGCATAAAGAAAATAGCGGACTGTGTCATATTAAAACGGAATAGGTTCTTTACATTTGTGGGAATAAATAATCAATCATTGCGCCATATGAATTACAAGCGGACTATTGATGAGTTGAAGACCAAGGCAATAAACTTTTGGTCAGAAGAATTGCTCATTGAGGCAAGTAAGAAGAGTAAAATTCCAATTTTATTACAGACCCAAGACCAATTTTTAAACATCATAAAGGTTGAGGTTGACTCGGTGGATAATTTTTTCAAAATTGTTGAAGCTGCAAAAATCAGCATAAATTTATTTGTTCAACACCTTATGGTTCTTTCTAATGTTGGTGGAGAGTTCCTTCAAAGAATTAATGGGAATTATGCTACGTTGTTTCCATCGAAATCAATAACGTTCACATGGCGTGGTGCAAATTATGTTTACAAGTTCTCAGCCTTACCATTGAAACACCTTGGTAATACTACACTTAATATCGATGGTGAAAACCTGTTTAAAAAGCAGCCGCTTACACCGCTTTATAAGGATGTTATAATTCTGATGTTATTTGGTAGTTCATGTACGATGGATGAAACGTCAACCATTCTTGAAGAATGCCAGATTGGTGGATTAATTGGCAATGATGTCGAATTGGAAAAATTTGTTAGGCAAAGATATATTCAAGTAAGTCGTATCACAGGTGGAGCGAAAGCAAACGACTTGGGTCAAATTGCACAGACAAAGTTGATGGATTACATGACAGCGAAACTGAAAGAACTAAATCTGACATTCAGAACAAATGGTCATGTGCCAGAAATTTATAATAAAGAAGAAGATGGTGTTAAGACACTGACTACATTCGACTTGGTTATCAATAATGCTGAAAAAACTAAATATGTGGTTATTGAACTTACCTTTCAAGTGACAACAAATAGCACGATTGAAAGAAAATCGGGTCAAGCAATGGAAAGGTACAAGCAGGTTGATGCTAAAGGATACAAGATTGCCTATGTCATTGATGGTGCTGGTAATTTTCAACGGACAGCAGCGATAAGCAAAATTTGTTCCTATAGTCACTGTAATGTTGCATATACTGAAGCCGAATTTGATGTTCTCATTGAGTTTATATCAAGCTATATTAAATCATAGTATGGAATTCTTTTCTGAAAATAGCATACCACTCCAAATAAAAAAAATTCAGCTTCATGATATTGGTGCTGTTACAGGTAATAATGCATTTGTCATTTTGCTACCAAAGGAAAAGGGCATCGATTTAGCTCCCATTTATCAGACCATTTTAAATAGCATGTTGGATGAAAGTGCACTGATTACCGTTGGTCATCCTGAGATATTGGTTGAGGCACAAATCTTATTAAAAGCATCACTTAGGTATCAGTCATGGATAGCAATTCGAGAACGGAATGCCTCAACAGACATCGATTCTCACCGATTGGAAAATTCTCATTTCGGTGCTCTCATTCATTCAAAGTATAAGAATTCTCTTAAACACTGCGAAACAAGGTTAAAGTACACCATTTGTCCATTTTGTGGTAAGACCACGAAGGATTATGGGGGGAAGAAACACACCTTTCATGAGTTCGGCACATTAATATCTGATGTGTGGAAGGAGATTTCACTTGACTATTCTAATGAGGATGATATTAATAAACTCCTTAGCTACTTTGCATTGATTTTTGGGTTGCAGGAGTATAGTGATTTGATTGTTCTCGATTACCGTCAGACAGGTACACAGGTAAGCATACAGCCAAATTTAACCCGAATCTGGTCTGATGTAACAAACGCATATGGAAATAATTCTTTGCTAATCAAAGGCGATTGTATTGAGGAACTGAAGAAAATACCAGACAACTCTATTGATTTTATATTTGCCGACCCCCCATATAATGTTAATAAAAAATATGTTGGTTATAATGATGGGAAAGCAATTGAGGATTACTTTAACTGGTGTGATGAATGGTTATTACAATTAGCACGGGTATTAAAGCCACACAGAACCCTCGCAGTATTAAACATACCATTATGGTCGATAAGGCATTTTGAGTACCTTAAAACCATATTAAACTACCAGAATTGGATAGTCTGGGATGGATTATCATTCCCTGTAAGACAAATAATGCCTGCACATTACTCGATATTATGTTTTACTAAAGGAGAGAGCAGAGTATTACCCAAATTTGCCGCTGCAGGTGGCGTGAACGAGATAGTGAATGCGTCAAAGTCCTTTAAGTCTCTAAAACCGCTAAAGGCTGGGTATTGTCTGAGAGAGTCTTGTATAAACAAAAGGAGCAAGGTTGATTCAAGTACTCGTGAAATTGATGTTTCTGACATATGGTGGGATATCCATAGATTAAAGCACAATAGTAGACGTGTTGACCATCCATGTCAATTACCACCAGCTTTAATGTATCGATTGATTTCGATATTCTCTGATGAGGGTGAGATAGTTCTTGATTGTTTTAATGGTGCAGGAACAACAACACTATGTGCACAACAGCTAAACAGGATGTATATCGGCATCGAAGCATCAGATGATTATCACGCAATTGCTCAGAAACGACATGATGAGATTTTGAATGGACTTGACCCATTCCGTAAAGAGCCACGCAAAGTTGGTGCGAAGAATAGTAGAGTTCCAAGGATGGAAAAAAACACAACTGGTTTTACTAAGAAAGAGATTCAGTTAGATGTTAGAAATGTTGCGTTAGTATTAGGACATATCCCCACAAAAGAAGAATACAAGACTGCTGGTAAATATCCCATTGATATCGTTGATAGACTATTTCAATCATGGAGTGATGCATGTGTAGCAACAAAGACTAATGGCGTTACAGAGTACCCTAAAGAAGCGACTGAACAGCAGAGAACACTTGAATTTACATGATACAGTGATGACCATGAATCTATAGCACCCGGACTAATGACCATGAAGGAATGACCTTGTAACAATTGCACAAGTCATAACAACCCAGGAGTCGTAACACCGAGATTTATGACCATGAAGCAATGTCACTTATGCGTATTACTGGTTTATTTCTTGCACAAGAGTCATTTTGTGTAGTTTATTATTAAGCAGTTGGTAGCTGTGACCATTGAATCCTGTTACGGTATAAAAATCATACTTGTTAAATAATGTGGTTATCACTATTCGGGTGATTCTCTCATGATGTATTTTCGGGATAAGTTTTTCCAAGTTTGCATGGTCAGATATACTGCTTTTTTTTATCTCCACTGATAATATGAAAGTCTTAATGAGCCTTTTATATAATTCTATACCCATGTCATACCTTTCAGTAAGGGACTTTACACCATAAGTGTTTATCTGGTCTACAAATTGTTCAACATTTAACATTGCATCAGATGTGCTCGACTGGTTTAATGTAGATTCATTTATTAGTAGCTGATTCAATCTGTTGCTATTAATTATTATACCGTCTTCGATTTTATTTTTCTGGGACAGATATTCTGCCTCATCGATAACATTGCTTACCACAAGCTCAGTAAGTCTCTTAGTTTTGTTGCTGCTCTTTTCGATTTCAGCTTTTAATATGTCTATTTCCCGTCTGATGTTGCTCAATTCATGATTCCTGCTTTTATTGAATTTACTTATATGTTTTTCTTTGTGAATACGCTTGGAGAATTCAACCAGCAAAGCAAATAACGCATAGTAGACCATTGAGTTTAACAGATTAATGCCAATGCTATTATTTCCGCAGCTTTCTGTAAGCTGTCCTAATGTTGCTTTGCGATTGCTCATGCATTTATATGCAAAATCCTTTCTGGATTTTCTTGCATGTATAAAATATCCTGAACCACATTCACCACATACAACCAAACCACTGAGATAATTCTGAAATATTGCCTTGTCTTTGTTCAAGTTGCTGTTCTTCTTAAATATTTGCTGCGCTGTCAAATAGTCGCTTTTACTTACTATAGCAGGGACTTCAACGAAACCAAAATTATACTTTCGTTGTCCGAAATACATAGTATTGTGTAAAATATCACGAACCTGTACATCATTCCACTTAACATCCTTTTTAGTAGGAATATTGGTTAGATTTAAGTGCTTTGAAATTGACGGAGAAGCCATACCACCAATAAATAACTTATATATTTCTTTTACTATTTCGGCTTCGTTGGCATCAACTACTATTTTACCGTTGAGGTTAGTATATCCATATGGGGACAAGCTAAAAGCACCGCCACTTTTCAGATGATGGTGCAAACCTCTTTTGCTTCGGTCAATTATAGTCGTTCTCTCATACTGTGCCACACTTCCCATAATACCTAAAATCATATTTGCAGTATTATTTATGGTCTTGTCATCATTCAATGTACTTATGTTTTCTTTCTTGGCATATACATTTATACGTTTTTCAGTCAGTAATTCGATGGTGGTAAGTACGTCTTTCAGATTTCTGCCCAAACGACTTAATTCCCAGACGATTAAATTGTCAACAGGATGTGTTTCAATAAAGTTTAATAGCTCCTTAAAGGCTAATCTGTCACTGGCTTTGGTTTTTCCACTGATTATTTCGTCAAATACTCCTAATACACTATATTTCATGTATTTAGCATAGTTCTTTAGGTCATCAATCTGAGATTTATTGCTCTGGTGTTCTGTGGAGACACGAGAGTAAATGACACAAGTACCAGAAGCAGTCTTCATATTGTAAATGGTTTATTCATATGCAAATGTAATAAAACACCACACATAAAAAAAATAATACAGATGTGGCCCTGGTAGGAGGGGGATCCTACCCTCAACCCGGGGAAATTTCCCTGGCCCATAACGGTGTGCTTTTTCTCGACGAATTGCCGGAATTCAAGCGGTCGGTGCTCGAAGTTATGCGTCAGCCGCTGGAGGACCGGAACATCACCATCTCCCGGTCGAAATTCAGTATTGAATACCCTGCCTCATTTATGTTGATCGCGAGCATGAATCCTTGTCCCTGCGGCTTTTACAACCATCCGGAAAAGGACTGCGTATGTTCATCCGGCGTGGTGCAGAAATACCTGAACCGCATTTCGGGACCGCTGCTCGACCGCATCGACATTCATATTGAGGTAGTGCCGGTACCTTTTGACAAGCTTTCGGAGCTGAAACCTTCGGAATCCAGCGAAGATGTTCGTTACCGGGTGATAAAGGCCCGGAAGATCCAGCACGAACGCTATAAGAGCAATGACGGGATACATTGCAATGCCCAACTCACGCCGGCCCTGATGCGGGAGCATTGCCAGATCAGTCAGGAAGGCAGCCTGCTTCTCAAAAATGCCATGGAAAAGCTGGGCCTTTCAGCCCGCGCCTATGACCGGATCATTAAAGTTTCCCGCACCGTAGCAGACCTGGAAGAGAGCACGAATATCGAACCGCATCACCTGGCAGAGGCGATCAATTACAGGAGCCTGGACAGGGAGAGCTGGGCGGGGTAACAACCCTTCAAGCGGTCCTTAGACCCTTGAAGGGTGAGATGGGGAGATGGGGAGAGTGGGAGATAGGGTGAAAAGGTGACAAGGAGAAAAGGTGAAGAGGTGATTAGGTGATTAGGTGATTAGGTGATTAGGTGATTAGGTGATTAGGTGATTAGGTGATTAGGTGATTAGGTGGGGAGGCAGTTCTTTGTCTTGTCAGAAAATAGTACTATCTTGGAACAAAAACAGGGCAGGCGTATGAATACTAAACCGGAACTCATTGAGGCCATTTTGTTGGTATATATCAAATCGGAAATAAAAAATGTAATCATACATCATGAGGAGTATGTAAAAACGGATTTTGAGAACTGCAAAGAATACCAGGTATTCAATAAAACGCTCAAGGAAAAGGATATTCTTGCCTATCATTCCACATCCAATGTATATGAAGCATTTTCTCAGAGTATGCATGAATTCGGCTGGCCTGAAATCAGGTTCATATTTCTGCAATATAAACTTGATAACAACTCATACCTTAAATTGAAGCTTCGTCCGATCGCAGTTGATGAATCATTATCACCACAATGGCAGGTGTATGGCAGGAGTATTCCCTTCTTTACATTTACGGCAAGTACGAATAAAGATGATTTTATGGATACTTTCGAGAAACAACTCATCGAGTTTCTAAAGTGATATTTGCGGATATTTCATGACCAGGTTTTAAAGAAAAGCATTCAGGATAAACAACGCCATCACCAGCAAACCAAATGCATTTACCATGATATAAGCCGTTCTCAGGGCGTTTGAGCTGTATTGCCTGAAGAGCAGCCGGTAGAACAAGAGGATAAAAGCCGCATTGACCGGTATCAGGACAGCATTCAGATATGCGTTAAAAACAAGTCCTCTTACACTGAAAACAACCAATAAGGATGTTGTACATACGATCCAGCCGAAAACAAGATATTTGATCTGTGCATCCGATACCTTGCTGGAAAATGTTTTAAATCCCGCTTTTTGATAGTCATCGCGGTACTTAACCAGGATCAGCCAGAAGTGAGGAAGTTGCCATAAAAACAGGAAGGTGGCAAATAAAACAATTTCAGCTTTCGGCGTAATTCCACCTGCAGCCGTGAAACCGATTAAAGGCGGAATGGCTCCCACAGCAGATCCGGGAATTACGGCCAGGGATGTGATTCTTTTCAGGCGGGTGTAAATAAGGTTATACAGGAGTATATTTAAAAGTCCCAACATTGCAGGTATAATTCCGATGAACAGTAGCAACCCGATCCCGGTTGTTATGAGTGCGATGGAAATAGCCAGGGCGGTCGGCGGTTTTATTTTACCCAGCGGAAGAGGTCTTTTCCCGGTACGTCCCATGAGGATGTCCAGATCTTTCTCATCATACTGGTTTAATGCAGAGGCTCCTGCTGCCAGTAGGAAAACACCGGTGATGAGCAGAACCAGGGATGCTTCCACCCTGGCAGTAAATATAAAATACCCGGTAACCGCAGACAGTGTCACTGCCGCTGAAAGCCTGAACCTGACCAGTTCAGTCACGGTCAACAATTTAGCGCCTGTTTTCAGGCTATTCATGCAAGGTTTTTAAATAATCGTTTATTTTTTTCAGGTCTTCTTCTTTCAGCACATCCGTATATGACTTCATGAGGCCCTTATTATATCCTGCTGCTATTTCAGCATCGGGAGAATAAACTGACCTGGAGATGAAAGCATCATCAGCAATTACTTTCGTTTCCGTATTATTGGCGATCACGGTTCTTTCACTTCCGTAAAAATCTTTAAAGGTGGGTCCCACGAGTTTGGATCCGTCGATCGAGTGACAGGCCAGGCAACCGGTATTCCGCAACACGATGAGGCCTTCAGCCTCCGGTATTTTACTTGCCTTTTCAAGATCGGCATACCATTTTTCATATTCTTCCTGGTCCACCACCCTTACTTTTGACATCATATTGGAATGCAGTAATCCGCAGTATTGTGTGCACAGGATCTCATAATTGCCGATATACTGGGGAATAAACCACATGTAATTATTGTAGCCCGGCACAACGTCTTCCTTGACACGAAAGGCAGGGATGAAGAAACCGTGGTTGACATCCTCTGAGACCAGATCGAGTCGCACAGCTTTGTTAAGGGGGATTACAAGTTCTTTGGATGTCATGCCGTTGCCGTAATCAAAGATCCATTCCCACATTTTGCCGATGACCTTCACCTGCATGGCGTCCGGCGGTGCTTTTCGCATGGGGGCAAAAGCAATCCAGCCGTAATAAAACATAAGCAGGACCAGGATAATGGGAATCACGGTCCATATTATCTCAAGTTTAATATTGTCAGTGAATTGCATGGCTTTCAGTCCTTTCTTTCTCCTGAAGCGGACGAGGGTATACACGATAAACACGGAGATGCCGATAAGAAAGATCAGGGATATAATGATGATAAACGCAAATACTTTGTCTACCCCGGCTGATACATTTGATGCTTCTGAAAACATATCCTTTGGTTTTAATCCGTTTTACCTGAATAGATAGTCGAAAAAAGTAATGATGATGACCAGTGCAAAAAGCACAAAAACACCTGCCACCGCCAGTTTTAAAAAGAGGTTCTCCGATCGGAGGTGCATAAAAACAGCCAGCACGAATGCCACCTTGATGGATGCGATTAAGAGAGCAAGGGCCACGGTAAAAGCGCCTAGGTGGATTCCGGTGACTGCTACAGAAAGTGTCGTTAGTGCCAGCAATCCAATGAGAACAATGGCGTAGGTCAGATACCCTGTGCTATGTGTTTCTTGGTTTTTCATGGGCGGATATATCAGGATACGAGATACAATAAGGGGAAAAGGAAGATCCAGATCAGGTCCACCAGGTGCCAGTATAACCCGGAGTTTTCGAGCAGGAGATAATTTTCCCGGTGAATAATGCCTTTCTTTACTTTTACCAGGTTGATGGTCAGGAGGATCATTCCGATAAAAACATGCAGGGCGTGCAATCCGGTCATCATGAAATACAGTCCGAAAAATAGCAATTCGCCCCGCGGCATATTTTTCAGCACTTCGGATCCGGGATAAACCTTATAGGCAAATTCGTGCGACCATTCGATGTATTTATCCACCATGAATAGTCCTGCCAGAATGAGTGTTATGAGAATGAGCATGAAGGCCAGGGTCCGGTTATTTTTCTGAATAGCGGTAATGGACATGGCAACCGTCATGCTGCTGGTGAGCAGGAAAACCGTGTTAAGGGTTCCGATGAATGTATTCAGTTCCGATGCAGCTTCATGAAAATCAGCTGAATATGTTGCCCGGAATACAGCATAAACCAGGAATAACCCACCGAATAAAAACAATTCCGTGAACAGGAAAATCCACATGCCGAGTTTTCCGGCTTCCCTGTCATAATGTTCCGAATGAACTGCATGATCACTCATATACCTGAGGGCTATTTTTCATTTTTACTTTCTCCGAAAAAATAGGGTCTTCTTTTGATCTCGGGGATTATATCAAAATTCTCCAGCGGAGGTGGTGACGGGATCTGCCATTCCAGGGTTACGCCTTTCCAGGGATTGGCCGGAGCGGTTTTCCCTTTTTTGCGTGTGGCAAGCAGGTTAATCAGCATCATCAGCAGTCCGGTTACCAGGATATAGGATCCTATGGTGGAAAGAACCTGGCCGGTTTTGAACTGCGGGAGGTAATCGAAATATCTCCTGGGCATACCCTGCATGCCGATCACCAGCTGTGGGAAGTAGAACAGGTTAAAACCCGTGAAAATGACTACCCAGGCAATATTGGCAAACCGGATGTTGTACATTTTACCGAACATTTTGGGGTACCAGTAATGGATGCCGGCAAAGGCTGCAAATCCCATACCGCCGAATATGATATAATGAAAATGGGCCACGACAAACGCAGTATCATGCACCTGGATGTTGGTGGCCAGGGCACCCTGTATAAGTCCGGTGAGACCGCCGATCATGAACAGAAAAATGAATCCGACGGCATAAAGCAGGGGCGGTTTAAGGTCGATGGATCCGCCATACATGGTGGCCACCCAGTTAAACACTTTAATGGCGCTCGGAACGGCAACCAGAAAAGTAAGCAGTGAAAAAAACAACCTGGAGAAATAGCTGGTCCCGGAAGTAAACATATGATGGCCCCACACAAAATATCCGATAAAGGCAATGGTGAGGCTTGATATGGCTATGGCGGTGTAGCCGAAAACCGGTTTCTGACTGAAGGTTGGAAAGATTTCCGTAACAACTCCCATGGCGGGCAGGATCATTATATATACTGCCGGGTGAGAGTAGATCCAGAACAGGTGCTGGAAAAGGATGGGATCTCCTCCCAGCGCAGGATCAAAGAAACCGATGCTGAAGGCTCTTTCTGCAACCACCATGAGCAGCGTAATGCCGATAATGGGGGTTGCCAGTACCTGTATCCAGGCGGTGGCATAAATCGACCAGGGGAACAGGGGCATTCTCATAAAGGTCATACCCGGAGCCCGCATCCGGTGAATCGTAACGATAAAATTGATACCGGTCAGGATGGATGAAAATCCCAGGATAAAGGCGGCTGTGAGCGCAAAAATCACATTGGTGGAGGACTCTACGCTGTAAGGCACATAAAAACTCCAGCCGGTATCCGGAGGACCGTCTCCCAAAAATTGGGAAAGAACCGCCATGATGGCACCCAGCAGGAAAAGATAGAACGAGAGGAGGTTGAGTTTGGGGAAGGCAACATCTTTGGCCCCAATGAGTATGGGCAGGAAAAAGTTCCCGAAAACGACTGAAAGACCCGGAATGACGATAATGAAAATCATGATGATACCATGAACCGTGAAGAGACCATTGTAGGTCTGGGGGCTCATGATGGTTTCGCCCGGAGCAATCAGCTCGGTCCTCATTAGCAGGCCGAGGGAAACCGCAATAAAAAAGAATGTTGCAATAACATAAAAATACATTAGTCCAATTCGCTTATGGTCTGTGGATAGCAGCCATGCCAATAATCCCCTGTACTTACCCTGCTGGTCGAGGTAGCTGATATAGTGATCGCCTTCCTGGTTTGCCATATTACTGAGTTGATTTGTTTCTTCTTTTTTTACGAATGATCAGTGGTATAAAAATCGCCAAAGCTGCAAGGAGAATAAAACTGCCGAAGATCCGCGTAACCTGAAGCGAATAGGTTTTACTTGTAGGGTTATAGGCAAAGCAATACTCAAGTACTTTATTGATGCTTGGCCTGGCGATTCCTTTTTGCGCTTCGATGATGGCCATTTTAACATCAAAAGGGAGGTAAATAAGACCGTAAAGATAACGGGTGATTTTCCCCGACGGGCTCAGGACCATAATTACCGAAGGATGCGCAAAATCAAGTCCCTGCGGTTTATATTTATATCCTGCAGCAGCTGTGATGGCTGAAATGCTTTCCTGGGTGCCGGTAAGATAGATCCAGCTATCCTGGTTTTCTTTGCTGATGTTCTGGACAAAATTCCGTTTTTTCTCCAGGGCTTTCTCGGGCGTATCACTGGTATTAAAACTTATGGTAATGATCTGGTAATCTTTGCCAAGCTCCATTGTAAGTTTGCCAACCATATCGGAAACTCCTGAGAGCAAAGGGCTGCAGAGGCCCGGACAGTCGAAATACACGAAGCACATAATGGTAGGTCTGTCTATCAATTGCCGGAGTGAAACCAGTTCGTTCTTTTCATTGAAGAAAGTCAGGTCCAGCGGTATAGTATCGCCAAGTTTTTCAACTACCCCTATGTCGATTTCCCGGGTCAGGTTGCTTCCGTCGGAAAATTGCTGGGCATTCACAAAGAGCGGGGCAGCAGCCAGAAAAAGGATCAGTAAAATTTTCATCGTAAAATGAGTTTGAATGTTAAAGTTTATTTTCCATGCTCAAACCAGCTATCATAAGGGATCCACCCATCAGGGAAACATCTTTGAGCAGGGCTATCATTGTTACCTCAACATCTTTCTGATTGATCAGGTTTGGAATGTGAATGGTAACAATAAAAATGAAAAGAAGAAAAGCCAGTGAAAACGAAGTAAGGGCAATATATTTCTTGGAAATAATACTTATACAAGCTACAATCATACAGAAGCCCGTAAGCAGAACAGTAAATCCACCTCCCGGGATAAACGAGGTGAGCTGCCCGATATAGAAATCCTGCATGATGAAATGGTTGATCCCGAAAATTCCGAAGGGAAGGGCATAAAAAATCCGCCCTAAAGTATTTACATTTTTCATAGTGTTTGGTTTATGTGTCATCTTCAACACTCATGCTTCACGTTTGTTTTCCTTTTCTGTAAATTCTCCGATAATAAAGATATCTCTTAGCTTTAACATCACCACGATGATGAATCCCCAGACCAGGATTACCCCCAGCCCATAGGACAAAAGAATCCACCAGGGTGCCTTACGGAGTGTATTCCACATGGCCCTGTCTTTAACCAGGCTGACTGGAATGACTTTTAATCCGGCCTGCAAGACCGTATCTTTGGCAGCCGTTCCAAATTTCTCTTCATCCGTGAACCGGGCGGATACCCGTATATTACCGGTGGTGTCACCCCGCAGATCGGGAGGTATGCCAAAGGTGGCCATGCCGTTATCATCTGTGATTTTCTCCTCATCAAGGGGTAACAAGCCAAAAGTTCTTTTAACAAAAAGTTTCACGCCGGCACCAACCACCGGAACTGAAGTATTATCCCTGATGGCGGATACTTTCATAATAACCGATTCCTTTTCCGCAGCAAGACGGAGTGTAATGGCAATCAATGCGCCTGGGTATGCTCCGGAGGTAATTTCCGGCATAACGGTCTGAACATAGCCTGAATTAAAGCTGCGGATATAGGCAACAATGGCCCAGATATCCCCGGATGAGAGGGTGTTCTTAAAGGAGGGCATCTGACCGCGACCTTCCATGATCTTGAAAAAGATCTCCCCGTCGCGGTTACGCTGTATCTTTTCCGTTGCCGGATCGCCGGGGGGTGGAATCAACTGCTGATAATTTCCCTTGCCCGGATTGCCATGGCACGACAAGCAGTTGAGGTTGTAAAGCTGTAACCCTGCTTTTTCAATGGAATCATTGAATGCAAAGGTGCTCAGCCTTCCCTGCCGGTCCGCCGGCACCAGCCATTCCTGCGAAATGACCGGAACCACGACAAGGAGAGCCAATACCAGTAAGGAAATGGATCGCCTTCTGAAACGAACGGATCTCTTTCTATTTGATTTCATTTTCCTTTTCTTCATGGGCTGTTTCAACAATAGGTATCACCGGAAAGAATTTTGACAGCAAGGTTATTATAATCAGTACCAGGAGGAATGAGGCCAGGGTTATGGCTGATTCCATCAAAGTGGGTCTGTACACCATCCATTCTTCCGGTACATATTGAATGGGCAGATAAGGATGTCCCTGGGGAGGAACTACAATGATATACCGCTTCAGCCATGCTGCGGCAAACATGAATAGGGCAATAATCAGCATGGGCAATGGCCTGCGTATTCTTTTGAACAGCAGGAGAATTAGGGGCAGTATCAGTCCCATGGTCTGTGTAACCCAAAATAATAAGGCATAGTCTCCTGTGAACAACTCATGGATATGAACAGCATCAAATTTTTTCATTTTATAAGCCGGAACCAGGTACTCGTTCAGGTTAAAATACAGATAAACGGCTGATACGAGGAACAGCAATCTGGCTAACCGCTCAAAATGAAAATCAGTAATATAATCTTTAAGCCTGTAATTGGTTCTGAAGAAGTACATGGCGATGATAAGTGCCGATGTGCCGGAAACAAAGGCCCCTGAAACAAAATAAGGCCCGAATATGGTGCTGTCCCATCCGGCACGCGGATTCACGGCAAAAAGCCACGACGTAACCGTATGGATCGCCAGCGCAGTAGGAATGATTAACAGAATGAGAATCTTCACCGCCTGTCTGAGGATTTTGTATTGTTCGGCGTGATGAACCCATTTGAACGATAAAATCTCATAGATGCGGATAAGAAATGCAGGCCGTCCTTTGAGCCTGGTTTTGGCAACTGCAATATCCGGAATCAGGGGGAAGAACCAGAGCAGCAGACTCAGGACAAAATAGGTGGTAACAACCGTGACATCCCAAAGGATAGGCGACTGAACCCGGGCATGTAAAAAAACATAGGGCAGGCGATCGGGACGACCCATATCGGAAATAATAACCAGGCCTGCGATTGCAGCGAATGCCACGGCTATGATTTCTGCAATCCTCGACAGTGGGGTGATCCACTTAAAGCCTATCAGTCCCAATACACAACTGATAAGCATGCCAACCAGGCTGGTGGCCACGAAGAATACAAAATTGGCAATGTACATGCCCCAGCTGGTAAAGTCGCGGATACCGGTAATGATTAGTCCTTTGCGTAACTGGATGGTATAAACGTATAAACACACGGCCAGCGCAATGAATAAAAAAGCCGTCCAGATAATGAAAACCTTGTTAATCCTTACCGGTCTCAGGATATCGGATGCGATCCTGTCAATCTTTTCTGTTTCCAGGCCTGGTATTTTAGTTTCTGCATTCATGGACCGGGCTTTAAATAATTAAATCTTCTTCCCTGGGTTTGTCTTGATCAAAATCAAAAATCCTGTTCTTAGGCGGCAGGTAATAAACCCTGGGTTGTGTACCAAGTTCCGGCATCAGCCGGTAACCTCCGTTTTGCTTGAGCAGTTCACTCAATTTTACAGTTTCCTTGGTAGTTCCGTTGGTTACAGCATCTTCGTTTTCATCACCGAAATAGTAAACGCCATTGGGGCAGGCAGAGACACAATACGGCAATTGGTTCTCCCTGAGCCTGTCGGAGCTAAACAAACACTTGGAGATGGTACCTTTCTTTTGCGGAACATTGAGTTCAATATCATATTCCTTATCCTTATCGGCCTGGGCATTGACCGGTTCCTCCCAGTGAAACATCCTGGCGGAGTATGGGCAGGCTGCGATACAGAATCTGCAGCCAATGCAGCGTTCATTGTCAATCAACACCACACCGTCCTGACGCTTAAATGTAGCATCAACAGGGCATACCGATACGCAGGGAGGGTTGTCGCAATGCTGGCAGGGTTTTGGCATGAAATAGGCAGGTGTATTCACGGATTCCTGCATTACCAGCGTATTGATATGATATTCATAAGGCCTGAGATGATGAGCGCTCTGGCAGGCCTCTATGCACTTTCTTGCATTCCGGCATTTCGAAAGGTCGATAATCATCACCCATTTCTTTCCGGGTATGCCTTCTCTTCCTCTTTTCTGCAATTCCTTTAACCCGGGTTCGTAGCCCTCTACCTCCTCTGCCGCTATTTTAACCAGTTTATTGTCAGTTGTAAGTACCTTGACAAACTCTCCTTTGTTTTTCGATTTTTCATGCCTGTATCCGGCAAGAACTGCCGCTGCCCCTGATAATACTGCTGCCCCTGAGATTCCGGCTTTTTTCAGGAAGTCCCGCCGGGAGGCTTCAAGTGTTTGTTGTATATCAGTGTTTTCAGCTTTATTTTTATTTTTCTTTCCACCCATATATTTTGAAAAGGTTAATCACCATTCATGAAATCATCTGACTACATTGTATTAAAAATACAAAATATTCATTACTCATATGTTAAAAGTAAAATTATTTGTTTCTGTCATTTACTGATGATGCGTTAACTTTTAAAAAATATTAGTATATTATTGATATTAAATATAATATAAGCGATTATTTATTTTATTGATTTGAATTGACCTGTAGACCCCAACGGGGTCAAATATTAATAACCGTGGGTTACAATCACGGTTATTGAAATTAAGCCACTTCGTGGCTTGGTAGCAAAACAGGTGATATGTATCTTATAATTAACTGAGACTTCAACATATATTTTTTCTCTCCGTCCGACACTTCAGTTACGCTTGTTAATTCATTTAAAAGGAAATAATAAAGTCATCCGGGAGTGAATTCCTTGACTTCGCTGAGAGGGGAAGTGAATTCCATCAGGCAGGTGCAGGTTTTGGAATTTTCCTGTTCTTAGGATTAAAAATAGCTTTCAGCGCCAGGTAAGCTAATCCAATGGTAAGTATATCACCGACAACTGCCACAAGAACTGCCAGTGCATTTAATCCCGAGCATGCAAGGCCGCACGATGCTGCCGCAATTCCATATGCTGCCGCGCAAAATGCTACGACTGTCAGAAACGTCAAAAGAACTTTCGCACCGGTACTTAAACCTTTTTTCTTAGGATTCGCCGGCTCATCCTGGAGCTGTTCTTCATAGGCATAAAATGCCTGATGACCTGTTGTCTGAATGTTATGGATTGCATGGTATCCGGACTGTTGCATTGTGCCCGCCGGAATAACTGTTTGCCGGGAAAAATGATTGCCAACCCATACCATAAGCAGGAAGCCCGATATAAATAACAGAATATCATGCACATGGTGTTTGGCCCCATGAATTATAAACATAATTTAAAACAGTAATCACTTAAAGTCAAACTTTTACCCGACAATTCTACACATGAATGTGAAGAACGCCAGAATGCTTTCAGAGATAAGGATTACCGAAGCAAGAAAATATTCCAAAAAGTCAGGCGTTATTCTATAAAGTCAATCCTGGTTTTATCAATACTATACCTTATGAAAACGAAATTACTGTCAACCCTGTTTACCCTGTTTCTTTTAGGTTTTGTTTCATTTTCCCATGGTCAGCAAACGACAAGCGACCCGTTGCGGTTTTCCGCCGGGGTGTTGACCGGTTACAACCGGGGATTTGGGATGCACGCCAACATCATGGCCCATAACTTTGCCCCGGGATTTCCGTTTGAACTCAGATTTGGAATGGGCTATACACTGCTAAATCCCGGAAATGCAGCTGATGCGCGTCGCATATTCATCAACAATGCCACCAACGGAACACCTGAAAAGAAGGGCAGATCGTTTGATATCAGGTTTGACTTTCTATTGTCAAAGCCTCTTTTCGGAACAGGTCATTCCTACCTTGTTCTTGGCCCGAGGTTTTCCACTTTCAGGGGAAATTTTGTATATGTCGGAGGTAATGAGGATTTTGATGTTACCTCCCATCAGTGGGGTATTGGGGCCGGTATCGAGAATCATTTCAGAATGACATCCAACCTGAATCTCATAATGGCCATCGGGCTTGATCATTATTTCCCCAGTACACTTACGGGTCATGACACCTCCTATAGTCCGGATAACGATAATATCAACCCGCGGGAAGATAACCAGGATGGTGATACACCTTTCACCTACCGGGATGCCGACAAGGCCATCCGGCAACCTGTGTTTATGCCAAGAGCGATGATTGGCGTTAGTTTCGGTTTGTAGACATATAACCGAAACGAATACAATCAGTTAGCGTATTCTATAAAAATAATCTGATTTTTTCTTGCTTTTTCTGAAGGCGTGTTGTATATTTGTACTAGATATATATTACAATAATATAATACTACAATGATTAAATTTATTTTAGATCCTAAGGCAGGAGCTCCCTTTTACCGGCAGATCATTGATCAGATCAAGTTCGGTATAGCCTCGGGTAAGCTCATGGTAGGGGAGCAGTTGCCCACTGTCAGATCCCTGGCTGTGGAGCTTAAAGTGAACCTCAATACGGTAGCCAAGGCGTATAAGGAACTCGAGATCCAAAACATCCTCGAGACGCACCAGGGTACAGGCACTTTTATCAACCGGAGTGAAATTGATCTTTCAGAAAAGGAAAGACAGACAAAACTGCAGGAATTCTGCAGGGAATTCATGACCATAGCATTCAACTATGGATTTTCCGTTGACGACATGATCCAGGAACTTCAAAAACACAAAAACCATGAAAACTAATATTACTTCCAAGAGCTACTTTAATGGCGTTTCCTTTACAGTGCTGATCATTCTTGCAGGCACCTGGGTTGCCCTATACTACTTTAAGGTCATAACCATTCCCTGGCTGGTAGGTTTGATTATTCTGTCGCTGTTCTTGTCTTCATCCATACAGATTGCCGATCAGTGGGAAAAGGCAGTTGTTCTGAGGATGGGTAAATACAGGGGATTGAAAGGGCCCGGCATTTTCTTCATTATTCCCATCATCGACCGCATCATGAATTACATTGACCAGCGCATCAGGGTGACTGATTTCAAGGCCGAACAAACCCTCACGAAAGACACGGTTCCAGTGAATGTTGTTGCCGTGCTGTACTGGACAGTCTGGGATGTGGAGAAATCCGCCCTTGAAGTTCAGGATTACAACGAAGCTATTGAATACGTTGCACAAACCGGATTGCGGGACATCATCGGCCGGCATGAACTGGCTGAACTATTGCAGGAGAGAGAGAAAATTGCCCATGACCTGCAGGTTCTGCTGGATGAGATTTCAACACCCTGGGGCATTACCTGTCAGAATGTGGGTATTAAAGACATTACCATACCGCAGGCATTGGCCGATGCCATGAGTAAAGAGGCCCAGGCTGAAAGGGAACGGAGGGCGCGTGTAATCCTGGGCACTGCTGAGACTGAGATCGCGGAAAAATTTGCAAAGGCCAGTGAAGACTATATCAATAATCCGGTAGCTTTGCAGCTCAGGGCGATGAACCTGATCGGCGAGGGCCTGAAGGAGAAAAGCTCCATGATCATTGTTCCAAGTTCAGCGCTTGATTCCATGAACCTGGGTGTGCTGGGAGGATTAGCGGCGTTGGGAAAGCAACAACTGCCTGGCACGGAGCCGCAGCCATGAAATAAATACTTCAGATTCTATGATCTTTTGGATTTGCATACCTTTGCTTAATGAACTTGTCCCGGGAATTTCAAATCTTTGCTAAGCCTTCAGGTCCCTTGTGCAACCTGGGTTGCATGTATTGTTATTATCTCGACAAGGCTGATTTTTTCGGGAAAGAAGCATCGTTCCGCATGCCGGATGAAATACTGGATTCTTACATTCGTCAGCATATCGAAGCCGCCACCGAACCGGTCATCACCTTTTCATGGCATGGAGGAGAACCCATGGTGGCCGGATTAAAGTTCTACCGGAAAGCGGTTGCCCTGCAAAAGGAGTATAATAGTGCAGGCAGAAAAATCATCAACGGCATGCAGACCAACGGTATGCTTGTAAATGCGGAATGGTGCAGATTCCTGGCGGAAGAGAATTTTGTCATCGGAATCAGTATCGACGGACCGGAAAACCTGCATGACCTGTTCAGGCTCACCAAAGACGGCAGTCCCACTTTTAACCGGGTGATGCGTGGCTATGATCAGCTTGTTATCCATGGCATTGACCCGGAGATCCTGTGCGTTGTGAATGCTGAAAATGTGAAGTATCCTTTGGAAGTATACCGATTCTTCAAACAACTGGGAGCAGGATTTATGACTTTCATACCGCTTGTTGAAAAAATGGAATGCAATTCCCGTGTTGCAAGCAGCAGATCAGTCCCTTCCCAGGCTTTCGGCCATTTTCTGTGTACAATTTTTGATGAATGGGTGGAGCAGGATATCGGCAAAGTCAGGGTTCAGATTTTTGAAGAAGCATTGCGCACAGCCTTTCCGCAGGAACATACCCTGTGCATATTCAAACCCGTATGCGGTGGGGTGCCCGTGGTGGAGCACAACGGGGATTTTTTTTCCTGTGATCATTTTGTGACCCGGGAGCATCATGTGGGAAACATAGGCAAAACCTCCCTGGCTGAAATGCTCGACAGCAGGCAGCAGAAGTTATTCGGCCAGTCGAAACAGGATACCCTGCCACGGTATTGCCTGGCATGTGAGGTGAGGGACATGTGCAACGGCGAATGCCCGAAAAACAGGTTTATCAATACCCCCGACGGGGAACCGGGGCTTAATTATTTATGCGCCGGATACAAGATGTTTTTTAACCATTGCAGGCCGTTTGCAAAGGCGGTGGCCAAAGCCTGGAAACAAAGCACTAAATAAAATAGTGACTGACAGATGCGTATTGTTACAGGTAAAGATTATTTTCTAATGCAGGATGATTAAATGTAAAATAAATCATTATCTTGCCTATCAGGGGAAGTCTGTTTAACCAATACTTATCTTTATGTTACTTCATCAGCAGTTTGTCAGGATGGCAAAGAAGCACTCCCAAAAGCTCGCAATCATCGACAAAACAACGCAGAAAAGGGTTTTCTATTCCAGGGCTTTAATCGGATCACTTATTCTGTGTTCGAAATTCAAAAAGTACGAAGCAGGTTTTATAGGCATTATGATTCCAACATCTGCAGGTTGTGCATTGGCTACCGTTGGTGCATTGATGAGCGGCAGAATACCGGTTATGATAAACTATTCAACAGGTGCAGAGGGCAACGCAAAATATGCACAGAAAAAATGCAGATTCAAAACCATTATTACTTCCAGAGCATTGTTGGAGAAGATAGGATGCCCGGTTATCGAGGGCATGGTAATGATTGAGGACATCATGGAAGGTGTCGGCCTGTTTGATAAACTTAAGGCGGCATTGAAAGCAAAACTGCCGGTAAGTAGCATCCTCAACGGTATACATAAAGGCGACGAGAATGATACCGCTGCAATCCTTTTTACGAGCGGAAGTGAAAAAGACCCTAAAGCAGTGCAGCTGAGCCACCGGAATCTTGCTTCAAACATTGAAAACTTTGGCAATTACGTTCATGTCAGTGAATCAGATATTATTCTGGCAAATCTTGTTTTCTTCCATATTTTCGGCTTAACAGTAAATCTATGGGTATCATTCTATTACGGCATGACTATGGTGACCTATGCAAATCCCCTGGATTTTCAAACCATCAGCAATATTGCACGGGAAGAAAAACCAACGATCATGGTGGGTACGCCAAGTTTCTTCTGGGGTTATCTTCATAAGTCTGAACCCGGAGATTTTAAAACCCTCAGGTTAATGGTAGCAGGAGCTGATAAATGTCCGGATACCCTCAGGGAAGGGTACCTGATAAAACATGGGGTCACACTTCTTGAAGGTTATGGTGCTACCGAGACATCTCCGGTAATTTCAGTCAATTCACAAGAATTTAACAGACCCGGAAGTACTGGAAAAATCATTCCTAATGTGCAGGTCAGGATTGAGAATTTTGAGACGGGAGAGGAATGCAAGACCGGTGAAGTTGGAAAAATACTGGTAAAAGGGGACCTGGTGATGAAAGGATATTATGATGATCCAGAGCTTACTGCTGAGTCCATGGTAGACGGCTGGTACAATACCGGTGATATGGGTTACTTCGATGAAGATAAATATCTCTGGCATGCAGGCCGTTTTAAAAGATTCGTCAAGGTAGGAGGGGAAATGGTTTCCCTGGTCAAGGTAGAGAATACCTTGGAAAAGTTCCTTCCAACGGGAGTATCCTGCTGTGTCGTTGAAGTGTCAGATGAAAAAAAAGGTGCATCAATTATCGCAACAGTAAACATAGAAGTAAACAAGACGGAGATACTTAGAAAGATGGGAACAGAATTACCCAATATTGCCCTTCCGAAACAATTTGTCATTATCAAGGAGTTACCCATGATGAGTACAGGCAAAATTGATTTCAGAACCGTCACCAGGATTGTGCAGGATATCATCAATGGTTCCGGATCCAGCACCGCTGCAAATATTGCGTAACGCAGGCTTTTTTCTGCCTGCGTAGTTTTAACCATACCCGGGGGCATGGTTTTCAAACTGTTTGTATATGGCCTAGGTCAGCTTCTCCTTGAAAAACGCGATCGTCCTTTCCCAGGCGAGTTTGGCAGCCTGTTCATGGTACCGCTCAGATCCCGTGTCATTGTTGAAACCGTGTTTTGCACCCTCGTATACGAAAATCTTGTATTCGATGCCTGCTTTTTTCAGAGCCTCTTCAAAGGCCGGTATCCCTTCGTTGATCCTTGCGTCATCACCCGCATAGTGTGCCATTAACGGGGCTTTGATTTTGGGAACATCCTCAGGTACCGGTGTACGGCCATAATAGGGAACGGCAGCATCGAGAGCCGGACAATTTACGGCAACCTGATTGGTCAAGGCCCCTCCCCAGCAGAAGCCGGTACAACCCACTTTGCCGGTCGACAAAGGATGGGTTTCCAGGTATTTAACAGCAGCAACATAATTCTTTGTCGTTTTTTCCCCATCCAGTTCGCGAATAAGGGTCGCGGCCTGGCTGCTTTCGGCCGGAGTTCCTCCTGCTTGCGATAAGGCGTCAGGTGCAATGGCCAGGAATCCTTCCCTGGCAAAGCGCCGGGTTACATCCTGTATGTGCGCATTCAGGCCAAAGATTTCGTGTATGACAATTACAGCCGGATATTTTTCCTTCTTTTCAGGCCGTGCCAGGTAGGCTTTCATTTCACCCGTTTCACCGGGATAGGTGATGAATTCGGCAACCAAACCGGTTTCATCCTCCGGAGAATTGTTGGCCAGGGTACCACGGTCATCGAGGAGCGGCAGCAGGGCAGCGGCAGCAGCAGTGCTGCCTGCGTAAAGGGTGAGTTTTCTTAGAAAATCACGGCGGTTGATGCCTCCGCGCTTGTAATCCTGGAAAAGGGAGTTGATTTTTGGATTCATAGTGGTTTGCTATTTAGTTAATCAATACAAATTCATGATTCCATGCTGGTTGTCCGAATTCACTCCATCCTTCCCCCCGCCGGACAATGCTCATTCAGATAACTGGTGAGCAGGGTATAGAGATGCCTCCGGGTATTTTTCCCTTCGTAAATTCCATGAGATCGGTTGGGATAGGCCATCATGGTGAACGATTTGTTGTGCTTGATCAGTTCATTGATAAGCAGCTCGGCGTTCTGGTAATGCACATTGTCATCGCCGGTTCCATGCACGATCAGCAAATTGCCCCGGAGACCCGTTGCAAAGTTCTTCGCAGAGCATTCAATATACGCTGCCTCATTTTCCGCGGGAAGACCCATGTACCTTTCGGTATAAATATTGTCATAGGTGAGCTGATCCGATACTGCTGCTACCGCCATCCCGGTCTGGTAAATTTCAGGGTACCTGAACAGCAGGTTGAGCGTCATGCTTCCGCCTCCGCTCCAGCCCCATACCGCAATCCTGGAGCTGTCAACAAAGTTCCACTTCAAAATTTCGCGTGTTGCCATCGCCTGGTCCCTTGTATTGATAACGCCTGTCTTTCGGTAAATGCATTTTCTCCAGTTGCTGCCTTTCAGGCAAGGGGTGCCCCTGTTATCCATGGCTATAACAATGTACCCCTGCTGGGCCAGCATGATGGTCCATAAGTCAGGCCAGTTATCTGTGGCCTCCTGACCTGCAGGCTCACCATAGACATCAAATAATACCGGGTATTTTTTCAGCGGGTCAAAGTTGATCGGTTTGGTTATTCTGCCATCCATTTCAACCCCGTCGACGGTGGTGATTTTGAAAAATTCAGTAACGGGCCATTGCAGTTTGCTGATCTTCTTTTTGTAGGCAGCATTATCCACAAGAACTTTAATGGTTTTATGATCGGGAAGGCTGACCAGACTTACCTCAGGCACATCGTTGACGCTGGAATGCCGGTATATTGAATATTGGCCTCCGGGACTTATATTATACCGGTTCAGCCCAGAGACGCCTGCAGGTGTAATTCTTGTGGTGTCACCCTTCCCTGCAAGTGAAACACGATACAGGTAACGTTGCGTACTGTTCAGGGGTGAAGCGCTGAAATAAGCAAATTTGTCATTGGCAATATAATAGCGGGCAACATCATAATTTCCCGGGGTCAGGTCGGTCACCTGACCTGTAGTCAAATTAATCCGGATCAGGTGCCTCCATCCGTTTGTTTCTGACATTTTCAGAACCGACTGTCCCTTTTCGGTGATGATCAGATCCTCCATTTCCCAGCTATCGGATGAAACATCAGGATAGGATATTTCCACCCAGGTATCTTCAGCTTCCTCATATACCTTAGCCAGTTTTCCGGTAACAAGCGAGTAGGTGTAAAACTTCAGGTTGTTCTGCCGGCGGTTGATCTGTTGAATCAACAAAGTATTGTCATTGATCCATTGCATGCGGGGAATGTAGTTTTCGACTGCATCACCGGGAACAGGAATCCAGCTGATTTTTTTGTCGGAAGTATTAATAATGCCTACTTTACAGGATGAAGGTGGCTGTCCGACCTTGGGATACTGTATGGGCAAAACTTTGGAATATATGGAGTCGGTGTTGTTTATCATGTAAAAAGTGCCAATGGATGAGGCATCCAGCTGCCAAAAGGCGATGTGCCCTCCGGTACTGTTCCACCGGAAACCATCCCTGCATCCAAACTCCTCTTCATAAACCCAGTCAAAAGTACCGTTGATGATGTCTCCGGTTCCGTCAAAGGTGAGTTGTTTGACAGTCCCGTCAGAGAAATTCTCGATGTAAATGTTGAAATTGTGTACATAGGCTACGTACCGGTTGTCATTGGAAAACTTGGCAAACATCAGCGATGATGATTGAAATTGCGTACCCAGCCTGCTGAGTTTTTGGGTGGTCAGATCATATACCCAGAAATCGCCTTTGGTGTTGCTTCGCCATACCCTGCTGCTGTTGGTCATTATCAAAACCTTTGATTCATCGGGCGACAGGGTGAATTGTTCAATATTGATCGGGTTGCTTTGGCCGGAAGGGATCAGTTTGTCAGCCGGAAGAAATGCAGTACGCTTTTGTGAGCCGGCTTCAATTCTCACCAGATCATCCTGACCGGTGTTTTTCAAGGAAGGTTCACTGGTGATGTATGCGTCACCTCCCTTGAGCCAGTGTATGCCGCGAGTGCTTTGCTGCCTGAATTCCATGGAGCCGAAAACCCGGTCCACGCTGAGGAGGGAGGAATCGGCGGGAGTCTGGGAAATTAAGGGAAGTGCAAAACAAATGATTGCAGCTTGAATAAGAAGTGCTTTACGTGAATTCATAGTATCAATATATTTTGATTATTTGTTACTCTTTACTCTTTACTTTTCACTTTTCACTCTTCACTCATCACTCATCACTCATCACTAAAATGTACTGTTAATCGCCTTCACCGGATCCAGCCTTGCCGCCGAAAGCGCCGGCAGCAGTCCCGCTATCAGTCCTACTGTTGAACTGATAATTAATCCAACGATAATGTTTCCGGTACTCAAAAACAGGTTAAAGTCCTGTGCCTTTGCAATTAAAGTACCGATATAGATCAGCAGCAATCCCAGGATGCCGCCTATCAGGGAAAGCAATACGGACTCATTGAGAACCTCCAGGATGATATAGTAACTTTTAGCACCGAGTGCTTTTTGTATACCAATAATGTTGGTTCTTTCCTTGACCGATACGAACATGATATTGGCAATTCCGAAAGCGCCAACAAGCACAGCGAATATTCCGATAAATCCTCCCGCCACATTTACCACTTTAAATATCTGATCGATACCGGCGCTCATCAGGCTGGTTTCATTCAGCGCAAAGTTATCTTTGACCCTGGGATTCAACCTGCGCAGCGACCTCATGATGAGGCGTATACTTTGTTTCATTTCATCAACGCTAACTCCTTCGGCAGTTTTCGCCCAAATCTGCGGATTGCTGCTCTCGCTTTTCAAATCGATCATAGAGGCCATAAACTGCACGGGTATAAGAATTACCTGGTCCACGCTGCCTCCTCCGATCAAAGATTTCCCCTCTTTGGCAAAAACGCCGACTACAGTAATGCTTTTGCCCTTGATCCGGATACGCTTGCCCAGCGGACTCTGTCCCTGGAATAATTCATCGGCCAGTGTATAACCAATGATGCAGTTGTTTTTACCGGAATTGATTTCCAGAGTGGAAAGAAAGCGTCCCTGGGCGATATCAAAGGAACGGATTTCTTCAAATTCGCTGGATGTGCCCCAGAGTTGAAAACCCTCTGCCTTGTTATCGAGGTATTCAACATCTGTTTGTATGATCGAGATAAAACAGGCGGCTTTAATATCATCCGTGCGGCTTTTCAGGCTTTCATATTCTTTGAGCGCAGGAACCGGCCGGTTCATATATTCCCACCAGGCATACTCGGTCCCGTCTTCAGGAGCCCAGGGATACTTATCAATTACGACTATGTCATTGCCAAAGGACTCCACCGATTTTCTCATATTGGCTTCCATCGAATCAAAAACCGTAAAAACCGATATGATGGAAAAAATACCAATAGTAACGCCAAGCAGCGACAGCAGCGTGCGAAGTTTGTTGAGAATCACCGTGCGGTAAGCCGACTGAAAACTTTCATGCATTATATAATACCATCGCATGCGGGGAAAATTAACTCCAACAAAGATAAGAAAGCGCTGCTATTTTTGTTAAAAATTTAATATCTTGTAGCCGCACTGGAGGGGTTTCTTAAAGCCTTCATGTACAGCATCATTATAAGCATAACTGCAACCACTAACCACCTGAAAAATGAACGATAAAAAAATCAAAACCGCGCTGATTTCAGTTTATTATAAAGATCATCTCGAAGAAATAGTCCGCAGGCTTAATGCACTGCAGGTGTCAATTCTTTCCACGGGAGGCACAAAGGAGTTCATCGAAAGATTAGGTATTCCGGTAACTGCTGTGGAGACACTGACGGGTTATCCTTCCATCCTGGGCGGCAGGGTAAAAACCCTTCATCCCAAGGTGTTTGGAGGCATACTGAGTCGAACGGGCCATGATTCGGATAAAAAGGAGATGAAAGAATATGCTATAGAATCCATTGATCTTGTTGTTGTGGATCTTTATCCCTTTGAACAAACAGTAGCATCGGGGGCTTCCCCGGATGAGATCATTGAAAAGATCGATATTGGCGGGATTTCCCTGATAAGAGCCGCTGCAAAGAATTACGAGGATGTCGTGATTATCCCTTCCAAAGACCAATACCAGGTATTGCTGGATGTGTTGAATACCCGGGAAGGAACAACCACGTTGGATCAACGGCGAAATCTCGCCCTTGAGGCTTTCGGGGTGACATCCTATTATGATACAGCCATTTTTAACTATTTTAACCAGAACAGGGATAAACAGGTTTTCCGCCAAAGCATCAATGAGGCAAAACCTTTGCGATATGGCGAGAATCCTCATCAAAAGGGCACTTTCTACGGTGATTTCAGCCAGATCTTCGATCAACTGCATGGCAAGGAAATATCGTACAACAACCTGCTCGATATAGAGGCCGCGGTCTACCTAATCGATGATTTCAAGGAAACCACCTTTGCCATCCTTAAACACAACAATGCCTGCGGCATTGCCACACGTCCAGGCCTTTTGGCCGCATGGACGGATGCTTTGGCAGGGGACCCTGTTTCAGCATACGGAGGCATACTGATTACCAATACTGTTATTGATGAAAGCACTGCTGTTGAGGCCGATAAGCTGTTTTTTGAAGTGATCATTGCACCTGCCTTCGCAGATGCTTCCCTGGAGGTGCTTACAAAGAAAAAAAACCGGATCATCCTGGTACGGAAAAGTGTGAATTTGCCACGGGTTCAGTTCAGGAGCATGCTGAACGGAGTCATTGAACAGGACCGGGATGTCAAGATTGAATCCAGGTCTGATATGAAACCGGTTACCCATGTCGTCCCAACTGACGCGGAATACGAAGACCTGGTTTTTGCCAACAAGGTTGTCAAACACTCCAAATCCAATACGATTGTTCTTGCCAAAAACAAACAATTAATTGCCAGTGGCGTTGGCCAAACCAGTCGGGTTGATGCCCTGAAACAGGCCATAATAAAAGCGCGTAACTTCGGATTTGACACCCAAGGAGCTGTGATGGCATCCGATGCTTTTTTCCCTTTTCCCGACTGTGTTGAGATCGCCCATGAAGCAGGAATAACAGCAGTTATACAACCGGGAGGATCAGTCAGGGATCAGGATTCTGTAGATTTCTGTGATAAGAATAGTATGTCCATGGTGTTTACCGGAATACGGCATTTTAAACATTGAAATATCGTAACCTCCTGAACTTTTATGCGTTTATAAGATTACTTTTTCAAGTAATTGAATAGTCAATGTATTACCTTTACAAATTCTTTAGATAAAAATTTTTATGGGTATTTTTTCTTTATTTACTCAGGAACTCGCAATTGATCTGGGAACTGCAAATACAATTATCATTGAAAATGATAAAATCGTGGTGGATGAGCCCTCTATAGTTGCCATTGATCAGACTACCAAGAAACTTGTTGCCATTGGAGAGACAGCCCGGCAGATGCACGGTAAGACACATCAGAACATCCGTACTATCAGGCCTTTACGTGATGGCGTTATCGCTGATTTTAATGCGGCAGAACAGATGATCCGCGGGATGATTCGGATGATCAATACAAAGAACCGTTTCTTCACGCCCTCGCTGAGGATGGTTGTCAGCATTCCTTCAGGCAGTACGGAGGTGGAGATCAGAGCGGTTCGCGATTCCTCGGAACATGCGGGCGGACGTGATGTATATATGGTTTATGAGCCCATGGCCGCTGCCATTGGAATCGGACTGGATGTAATAGCTCCTGAAGGAAATATGGTTGTGGATATCGGAGGTGGTACCACTGAGATTGCGGTAATTGCCCTGGGCGGCATTGTTTGCAATGAGTCGATCCGCATAGCCGGTGACGGTTTTACAGCGGATATCCAGGCATATATGCGACATCAGCACAATATCAAGGTTGGTGAACGCACTGCCGAGGACATTAAAATATTGGTTGGTGCTGCTTTGCCCGACATCGACAATCCTCCTGCTGATTATACGGTGAGGGGACCCAATATGATGACAGCGCTTCCGATCGAAATTCCGGTCTCTTACCAGGAAATTGCACATTGCCTTGATAAAGCCCTGACCAAGGTGGAATCGGCCGTATTATCAGTTCTTGAACAGACTCCCCCTGAATTGTATGCCGATATCGTTCAGAAAGGCATTTATCTGGCAGGTGGCGGAGGCTTATTGCGGGGGTTGGCAAAACGGCTCACGGATAAAATAAGCATCACTTTTCACGTTGCCGAAAATCCTCTTCATGCTGTAGCCCGAGGCACAGGTATTATTCTGAAGAATATTGAAAAGTATCAATCACTGCTGATCAGATAATTTTCTGCAGCAAAGGTTTTTAAGGATGAGAAATTTACTGCGGTTTATAATTCAGCATCATTTCCTGATCCTGTTTCTTATTATTGAATCATTTTCTCTCTTTTTGCTATTCAATGCCAATCCTTATCACAGGGTAAGGTTTTACAGCTCATCACACAAGGTCTCCGGAAGGATCTCCAATAAAATGGAGAACATCAAAGACTACTTTTCACTGTACAATGAAAACCAAAAACTTTCAGAAGAGAATGCCAGGTTGTACAACCGGCTCAAGTCATCTTACAGACTGGTAGCTGCGGATACAATCTTTGAAGGAGATTCCCTGTCACAAAGAAAATTCATGTATCTGACAGCGCGTGTTATTAATAATACCGTGAACAAACAATACAATTACATTACCCTCGACAGGGGAAGTGCCGGTGGCATCGAACCTGAGATGGCCGTGATCAGCAGTGATGGTATTGTGGGAATAGTTAAAACGGTTACCCCAAATTACGCCGCTGTGCTTTCGTTGCTGAACCGTGATTTCATTATCAGTGCCAAGATCAAAAAAAATGGCTATTTTGGTCCTTTGAGCTGGAATGGCAATTCCACTGAATACGCCACTCTGGTGGATATACCTCACCATGTTCAGGTTAATGAGGGTGATACCATAGTAACGAGCGGCTTTGGCGGGGTTTTTCCCGAAGGATTCATGATTGGCACCATTGATCATTTCAGGCTTAAAGGAGGAAATTATTATGAGATTACCGTGAATTTGTCAAGTGATTTCAGGAAACTCAGTTATGTTCAGGTGATCCGGAATTATGCCAGGCAGGAAATTGATTCCATTGAATATTCTGTAAACCAATGATCAGGGAACTCGGCAAATATCTGTTCCTATTTATTGTGCTGATCGCAGCGCAGTTACTGGTATTTAACAACATTGACTTTTCAGGCTATATCAATCCTTATGTCTATGTTCTCTTCGTACTTTTATTGCCCTTCAAAACACCGAAACTGGTTATTCTGGTAAGTTCCTTTATGCTCGGACTTAGTATTGACCTGTTCATGGGTACCCCCGGGGTTCATTCCTCTGCCACTGTGCTGATGGCATTCAGCCGTCCCGGTATTATGGCCATGTACTCACCCCGCGAGGGATACCAGACCGGCACCTATCCGCGCCTGGAGCAATTTGGAATCGAGTGGTTTATTAAATATACGGTTACGCTTGTCTTGCTGCATCATTTTGCATTGTTCTATCTGGAAGTGTTTACCTTTCATCATTTTTTCAGCACGTTTTTAAGGGCATTGCTTAGTACCATATTATCATCATTGCTGATCATTTTCAGCCAGTTTTTTATTTTTCGCCGATAGAGGATGGATCAATATGCTAACCGCAGGAATATTTTAGTCGCAATCTTTTTGTTGACTGCACTGGTATTGTTGATTCGCCTGTTTTACATACAGGTGGTTGATTCCAGCTATAAACTTTCAGCCGAGAACAATTCCAAGCGTACCGAAATCCTCTACCCGGCCCGGGGCCTTATTTATGACAGGAACGGGGAGTTGCTGGTTTACAATATGCCAGCTTATGACCTGATGATCGCTCCTTATGAGCTTAAACCTTTTGACAGTGCAGAGCTCTGCGAAATACTGGATATCACGATAGACAGGTTGAGAGCCGGCATTGCCCGATCCTACAATCCCAGGTATCGTCGCGAGCCCTTCATTAAACAGATATCTCCTGAAAACTATGCGGTTTTACAGGAAAGAATGTACAAATTCCCCGGTTTCTATATGCGGACAAGAACACTTCGCAAGTACAGCAAGGAATTTGCATCACATTTGCTGGGATATGTAGGTGAGGTTGATGAGAAAATGATAGCTTCCAATGCGGATTATCTTATGGGAGATTATATCGGGATCAGCGGGCTGGAGGGATATTATGAGAAAGTTCTGCGAGGGACGAAAGGTCAGGAAGTTTTGCTGGTGGACGTGCATGGCAGGGTCAAAGGGCCCTATCAGGATGGCCGGTTTGATGAGGATGCCATCGTGGGGAAAAACCTTGTCTGCACAATTGATGCAAAGCTGCAGCAATACGGGGAAACCCTGATGAAAAATTACAGGGGCAGCATCGTTGCCATTGAACCCGCAACAGGTGAGATCCTGTCCATCATATCAACACCGACTTATAATCCTTCATTGCTTGTAGGCAGGGCACGCAGCATGAATTATTCCAAACTTCAGCGTGATTCCCTCAGGAAACCTTTATTTAACCGTGCGCTTATGGCCAATTATCCGCCGGGTTCCACTTTTAAGCCAATACAGGCATTAATAGGATTACAGGAAGGCGTGATCAATGTGAATTCTTCTTTTTCCTGCAATGCCGGGTTCTATGCACGCGGTGTGAGTGTCGGTTGTCATGTGCACAGCAGTCCGCTGAACCTTCTCCATGGCATTGAGAATTCCTGTAATGCATACTTCTGCAACGTTTACAAACGGATCATCGAAAATCCGAAATATGCCAATGCTGAAAAAGCATACAATGCATGGCGTGATCTTGTCCTTTCATTCGGCGTGGGGGACAGACTGAATGCTGACTTCACGAACGAGCTGAAAGGTTTTATAGCACCTTCGAGTTATTATGACCGCTATTATGGATCAAACCACTGGAATGCTTTAACTACCATATCGTTGGCAATCGGTCAGGGGGAAATACTGGTTACTCCGCTGCAGATGGCCAACTGGACCGCCGCCATTGCCAACAGGGGTTTTTACATTATTCCGCATGTGGTAAAGCAGATCGAGGGGATTGACACCCTCGAACGCCGCTTTTATGATAAACACATGATCAATATCGACACGGCGAATTTCGGACTGGTCATAAAAGGTATGGAACTTGCGGTAAACGGGGGCCCGGGAAGAACAGCAGGGAGCGCCCAGCTTCAAAACATCATCGTGTGTGGTAAGACCGGCACTGCAGAGAATCCACACGGGAAAGATCACTCTGTATTTATTGCCTTTGCCCCCAAAGACAATCCGAAAATCGCTATTTCGGTGTATGTGGAGCACGGTGAATGGGGAGCACGATGGGCTGCGCCCATTGCCAGCCTGATGATCGAAAAATACCTCACCGATTCCATTTCCCCGGGGAGAAAGTGGGTGGAAGCAAGAATCCTAAATGGCAATCTCTTGGACAGCTATGATCGATAAACTTAACCTGACGGAAGAAATCGACTGGATCACAGTAGGCTTGTACCTCCTGCTTGTGATCTTCGGATGGATGAATATATTCGCTTCTTCTTATAACGAACAGTTTACATCCATCTTTAATATCCGGCAGAATTACGGAGACCAGCTTTTGTGGATACTGGTCTCATTTATCATGATCATCCTGCTTTTTGCCATTGACTACCGTTTCTATCATTTTTTTACCTGGGTGATTTACGGATTTTCAATCCTTTTACTTATAGCGGTGCTTGTATTTGGCGTCACTGTTAATAATTCGAAATCGTGGATAAGGATCCTGGGATTCAACCTTCAGCCTGCGGAATTCGTCAAGATTGCCACAGCCCTTGCAATTGCCAGATATCTGAGTGGTTACAATATTAAACTTTGGACCTGGAAATCCATTGCAGTAATGGCAGTCCTGATAGGATTACCGGTACTGCTGATCGGTTTGCAGCCCGACTGGGGAACTGCTTTGGTTTTCACTTGCTTTATATTGCTGATGTACCGTGAAGGTATGCCGGGATGGATTCTTGCAATAAGTTTGTTCGTCACCATCCTTTTTCTGATGACCTTGCTGATATCCAACATTTCTGTTCTGCTGGTTTTAGTTATCCTGGCACTGGCCATTTTCGGAGTTCTGAACCGGAAGGTCAGTCATGTATTGTATGCCATGCTGATCATGACTGCTTTTTATTTTGGGTTACGTTATGCTCTTCCTTTGGTGGGTTTGAAATTCAATACCTACTACCTGTTGCTTTTTGCCCTGGTAGGTTCATCCATCGTTTTCCTGATTTATTCTTTGGTAAGGAAGAACAGGATCATTGCCTTTATCCTTGTTTTGCTTTTTGGATTCATTGGCTTTACCTATACCGTAAACTATGTTTTTAGTAACGTGCTGAAGCCTCATCAGCAGACGCGTGTGAATATTCTGCTGGGGAAGGAAACAGATATCCGGAATGTTGGATATAACCTGAACCAGTCAAAAATCGCCATAGGTTCCGGAGGATTTTTCGGAAAGGGATTTCTAAAAGGCACTCAAACCAAGCTTGATTTCGTGCCTGAACAGAGCACCGATTTTATCTTTTGCACGGTCGGCGAAGAATGGGGTTTTGCCGGAACCACCATAGCCATATTGCTTTATGTGGGCCTGTTAATCAGAATCATTTTTCTTGCTGAGCGGCAGCGATCTCAATTTGCACGTATTTACGGATATGGTGTAGCTTCCGTATTGTTTTTTCATTTCGCGGTCAATATTGGCATGACCATCGGAATTTTTCCGGTGATTGGGATCCCACTTCCATTTTTTAGTTATGGCGGTTCATCCATGCTTGCCTTTACACTGCTGTTATTTGTCCTTGTCAGGCTCGATTCGGTGCGGAAGGTATATATCAGATAGTCTTCAGAACCCGATCTTTTTCAATCCCGTGGGGTATACTTCCTGTTCAAAGCTTATTCCAAATGAATCGGAGACATAATGGATCAAAGCGGGGAAAAATGAAGCAAACTCTTCCTTGAGCATGTCATATTCTTCCCGAAGAACTTTGATGGCAAAGTCGGTTTCCTCAGGAAGTGTGGTTCGGCTCGACATGCGGTGAAGAATATCCTCAATGCCCTCGATGGTTGAATATTTCTTGATCCAGTTGTTTTTGATAAATGAAGGAAGGAAAAGCCTGACCCCTTCAGGAAGTGCATCCAGGTGGTTACAAAGGATACCATGCACCTGAAGTATAAAATCCTGGATCGGATGATTGGAATAGGTATGCCAGTCATTCACCAGGAAATGATCATAAAATATATCGATGATGATCCCTGAATATTTGCGGTACTTCTCATTAATCCGCATTTTGCTTTTCTTAACAATCTGGTTGGTATCCGTGAAGGAATCAATATGCCGGTGAAGCATGATTCCTTTGCGGACCTCTTCCGAATAACGTGCCAGTTCAAACCCCTTGACATAATCTCCAATAAAGTTACCCACCAGAATTTCTTCGTTGGTGCCTGACAAATATATGTGCGCCAAATAATTCAAAACAAAGCATTTGCGGATAATACCTTATGTTATAAAGATAACGAATCTAAAAATTACCTACAATAATTGTGCAAATTACTTATTAAAAAGTAATTAACGTAGAAAATTTATGAATTGAGGATTATGGGTTGTCTATAAGGTTGCAACTACGCCGTGAAACATAACTTATGAAACAGCGTGTACGTTTCTTCAATCTAAATCCTGCTCTTAATTTTTTTCGTTTCCTCTTCGTATCCCCGCTTTTCAAGCAGGGCAAACATGTTCTTCTTGTATGCTTCGACTCCGGGCTGGTCGAACGGATTTACGCCCAGCAAATAACCACTTATACCACATGCTTTTTCGAAGAAATACAACAGTTGACCCAGGTAATATTCATTGAGCCTGGGAATTTCAATGCGCAGGTTCGGTACCCCGCCATCCACATGGGCCAGCATGGTGCCCAGTTCGGCCATTTTGTTGACGGCATCCACCCGTTTACCAGCGATGTAATTCAATCCGTCAAGATCGTTTTTATCTTTGGGAATCAGCAATTTAGAGGAAGTTTCTTTCACTGAGATGACAGTTTCAATGAGCAGGCGCTCGCCTTCCTGGATATACTGTCCCATGGAATGAAGATCAGCCGAGAAATCAACACTGGCCGGAAAAATCCCTTTCCCTTCCTTGCCTTCGCTTTCACCGTAAAGTTGTTTCCACCATTCAGCCAGGTAATGCAGCTTATTTTCAAAATTGGCAAGAATTTCTATTTTCTTTCCCGAGCGATAAAGCGCAGTCCGGGCTGCTGCATAAAGGCAGGACGGATTTTCACCGAAGGGAATTGACGAATCAGTTAATTTTTCCATGTCAATGGCTCCCTTCACCAGGGCGCGAATGTCGATTCCTGCAATGGCAAGGGGAACAAGTCCCACAGGTGTCAGCACTGAATACCTGCCGCCAATGTCATCGGGGATAACATAGGTTTTATAGCCTTCCTGCGTGGCCGTGCTGCGCAATGCCCCTTTATGTGCATCGGTGATGGCAACAATCAGTTCCCTGGCAACTGCTCTACCTGCTTTCTTTTCGAGGTGGTTCTTCAGGATCCTGAATGCTATGGCAGGTTCGGTTGTGGTACCTGATTTTGAGATAACTACGATTGCATATTTCAGATCATCCAGCGTCTCCATCAGCTCATTCAGATAATCCTCACCCATATTCTGTCCTGCATAAAGGACAATCGGATTCTTCCTGTTCTTTCTCAGATGGAGAAAGGAATGAGAAAGGGTTTCGGCCACAGCCCTCGTACCCAGGTAGGATCCGCCAATACCAATAACCACTACCGCTTCCACCTGTTTCCTGATCAGGGCAGCAGTCTTCTCAATATCCCTGAGTTCAATGTCGGAGATTGAGGAGGGAAGGCTCACCCAGCCCACAAAATCATTTCCTTTCCCGGTCTTTTTTTCCAGCGCTTTAATGCTGTTAACAGCTTTTTCAGACAAATCATAAATATCCTCTTTGGGCACAAATCCAAATGCTTTGCTGATGTCGATTGTAAGGGCTTCCATGAGTTGATTATTTAAGTTTTTCAGTTAGTAATTTTATTTCCAGGGCAGGTGATATTTTATCATACAGGATATGATACACCGCATCAGTGATGGGCATGTTAATGCCATAGCTTTTATTCAGTTCCCGAATGCAGGCAACTGCATAATATCCTTCTGCAATCATGCTCATTTCGAGCTGAGCTGACTTCACCGAGTAGCCCTTCCCGATCATCATTCCAAAGGTGCGATTCCGGCTGAACTGGGAATAGGCAGTTACCATTACGTCGCCCAGATAGGGTGAACTAAGCAGTTTACGTTTACTTTTATAGGTTTTGGCCAGGAACCGCTTAATTTCAAGCATTGCATTTGAAACAAGAACTGCCTGAAAATTATCGCCATAGCCCAGGCCGTGACATATACCTGCAGCAATGGCAATGATATTCTTAAGCACTGCGGTATATTCGGTGCCGTAAATATCATCTGAAGATTTCACCTTCACATGATGACAGGTGATAAGCCTGGCAAGCTCTTCGGATTTCTCTGCCGGGGACGAAGCTATGGTGAGGTATGAAAGACGCTCAAGCGCAATTTCTTCGGCATGACAGGGACCGCTGATGATGCTGATATTCTTAAAGGGGACCTGGTAGGTTTTATTAAAGAACTCGGCAACAGTGAGGTTTACCACAGGGACAATTCCCTTGATGGCTGAAACAACCGTTTTGTTGTCAAACGAACCCGTGAATTCTTTGAGAGAATCCTTCAGGAATGGGGCCGGAATGGCAAAAAGGATAATATCCGATGATTCAATAGCTTCTGAAATGGAAGAAAAGAAGCGTATGCGGGAAACATCAAACTCGATGTCGCTGATGTATTTCGGATTATGCCTGAATTTTCGGAAATAATCAATAGTCTCCTGCGAACGCACAAACCAATTTATTTCAGGCAGATTGTTCAATACAAGTTTCGCAAGGGCTGTCGCCCAACTGCCGCTTCCAATGATTGCGACCTTAGGATTATCTGACATCTTGGTTTGGTTCAGTTGAAAGAAGCAAAAATAATACTAAATATGAATTCACACTGAATCGGGTTCAATTAATGGAACAGACCATGTCGGTCGGCTTAATTCACGATTGCTTTCATCGTGATGTGCTCAAGATCATCCCGGAGGACCACCTGGTAAATTCCTGGAGGAAGTTTAATATTTCTGGTTATGTGGGCTGCCTCTTCCAGCGATTCTGAATAAACAAGGTGTCCGGTAAAATGGTATAAACACAACTGCAGTTTTTTCTTCTCAGGATTCAGGATTTTAAGATTGATTTGATCATTTGCCGGATTGGGATAGAGGACAGCCTGAAAACCGAGTTTTTCATATTCCTGTTCCCCGGTAACTACGCAAATGCCCGGCATATTCTCGTCGAGCCAGCTGGCACGCTGACTGATCCAGTTTTTCAAATAAAAGACTTCTTCCTGATAGGTGTTTCCAATATAGGGATTTGGCCATACATAACTTCCCAGGATAGGGAAGGAGGCGAAATTACGGGTGGCAGCATCCCCGATATGCTCCACCAGACCATCGATATAGTCATTGAGACTGTCAGTATGCAGAACGACTTCCCGCAACTGGTTCCACCAGCATCTTAAATTTCCTGTGAAGTAAGTGTCGGTCATCATTCTTTCCCACCAGAACGGAACCGGGTGAACATCATCTTCGTACAGGTGTTGCCAGCCTGAGTTCAAATCGCCTCCGCCATAGTAACAATTCCCGAAGGCAATGTCATAATCCCACGCAGGTCCCGCATGGAATCTCGGATCCCTGTCATCCCTGTCCTTATGCAAATAGGAGCTTAGCCTGAAACCATCTATATTTCTGCTGAGCTCATTGATGATAAAGAAATCTACAAACGACTGTAAATCTATGTAGGAACGATATCCTGCTTCCGGGTCTTTATAGTATGCGCTTCTCAGGGAGGCTTCGAAATCGCTTACTTTATTGCGGATATAATTCCTCTGGACAGGTTGAATTTCATCACCATCAGGATCATCAAAAATAAAGAAATGTGGCCGGTTAATAATGGTGGGCGCATTGCGCGAATAAAAGCCTTCATTGCTTTCGTCGCCAGTGGTTTTATCCAGTTTAAGTATATAGCCGCCTGTAAGATCCATATCCCGGATATCAGTATCCATCAACTCATCAACATTCACACGGAAGGGGCCACCTTTTATTTTCTCCACCAGTACATAAATGCCGCGGTATTGATCATTAAGATACAATTCAACAAATTTTGTCCGGGGGGAATAATGCCCAAACCTTCCAAATAAATAATAGGCCAGTGAATTTCTCATGAGCGACTTATCGGAATAGGGCGCATACAACACCCAGTCGGATTCAGGAGGAAAACCCAAAAGAGAAACGGAAGAGTCATTACCAGCATGGTCCCGGGTTTCAAAGCCATAGGATTTCTTGGGGAATTGCTGTGAGGAGGACCCTCTCCGCTCTATTCCTATAATACCATGGTAATCGTTGAAAGGATCGGTCGGCCGGTTCATTTTGCCGGGACCGTTGTCAATGATGCCCATCATGGCCGCAATTTTCGGATCATCGGGTATCACCTGGCCACGGGTATTGATTACAATGACAGGGAGGTGATGGGAATTGTCATCGTCTGAATTTGTTGCCTTAGCAATACAGGGATTCAGCAGGATAAGTATGCATATTACTGTCCGCAAACAGGTTTTTATCAGTCGGTTCATTACGATGCGATTTTACAATTTTTTTTTAACAGAACCTACTGTTTGCGCCAGGGTAATTACCGGGCTGAATCCCAGCACCGGGTGACGGGTGGCTGCAAGGTCAATCCTCAGTGATCTGCATTGAAATCCAAGGCCAAAGGAATAGCCTGGAAAAACTCCCGAGGAAACACCAAAACGGGCGATCAAGGAATTCTTCCAGCTGATCTCGATCCCCCCGCAATACTTTATCTTTTCATTTTCTTTTTTTTCAGCCTCAAAACAGACCAGCACTTCCTCACCAAGCTTGTAACCCAGACCTGCCTGAATGATTACCGGCAATTTCAGGTAACCTTCGGGCCGGTAGTTTTGGGCAGCCGGGTTAAATACCCGGAATCCGATTGTCAATTCGTCAGCCGGCATGACCTGCAAACCCAGGGAAGGAGAAATCACAGACAGGTTTTCGAAACCTGTCGGCTGGCGAACCACCAGGTAATGCATGCTGATGCCAGCTCTTAATTTACCGCCCAGACTTTTACCAAAGGAAACGCAAACCTGATTTTCACGGTATACTGAGTTTCCAAGGCTTGTGTAATCCAGGCTGAAGGCACCAGTCATTGCAGGCAGGCCTACCGAAAAGGCACCCTGTCCCAATTCAGGCACCATGAAGTAATTTGCATATTGGAGGCCCAGTGTAAGGTCGGAAAGAACGGCCAGGCCGGCCGGGTTTCCCACACCCGGTCCCTGACCGGTAAGCATGACACCGGCGCCGGACATTCCCAGCGACCTTGCGCCTGCAGAAACCGGATCAATAGCTGCGCTGCTCCAGGTGTTCAGCAGAGCCATTAGCCCGATAAGACCAAATGTTGTTTTCAAAAAGAAACCGATAAATATCCTTTAACTCCCACAATTTCACCTGAAAAACAAACTCTTAACGTATTTAATCTTCCTGATTTTTATCCCACTTTATGGGTGAATTTTATTTTGGCGAGTTCTTCATTAGCTGTCAGAATTTTCTTTTTAAGACTCTCCTTGTGTTTTTTCATGCCGGCAGCCAGTTTCTCATCCTGAATCGCAAGGATCTGAGCGGCCAGTATGCCTGCATTCAGGGAGGCATTGATACCCACCGTGGCAACAGGAATGCCCGGAGGCATTTGCACGATAGCCAGCAGTGCATCCAAACCCTCCAGTGAGGCTTTAATGGGTACGCCTATTACAGGGAGGCTGGTCATGGAGGCAATAACGCCCGGCAAATGTGCAGCCATCCCGGCAGCTGCAATGATTACCTTAAGCCCGCGTTCCTCAGCGCTTCTGGCAAATTTCTCGACTTCTGCAGGCGTCCGGTGGGCCGACAATGCGTTTATTTCAAAAGGGATCTTATATTCATCGAGAAACTTAGCTGCGGCTTCCATAACCGGATAATCGGATGTACTTCCCATGATGATACTTACAAGGGGCTTCATTCGGTTAAATTTAAAATTCAAGCCTAAGATAAGGCAAATATTTGTATCTTGCGAATCATATTGAATCCTGATGGCTACAATAACACTGCTCGATAAGGAATTTACACTCCTTCTTCCTGCTGAAAAAATCCAGGCGCGGGTTCAAAACATGGCCGACCAAATGAACAGCGATCTGAAGGATGAGGATGTCATTTTTATCGGAATCCTCAATGGGGCCTTTATGTTCGCATCTGACCTGCTTCGAAAGATCAGTTTCGACGCGCAGGTATCCTTTGTTAAATTATCGTCCTACCAAAGTACCACCAGTACCGGTAATGTGAGAAGACTGATAGGCATCAATGAAGTATTAAAGGACAAAACGGTAGTGATCATTGAAGATATCATCGATACCGGAAATACAATTGAAAATATCATCCACCAGATCAAGGGCTTCTTACCCAGGCAGGTTTACATTGCCACGCTGCTGTTAAAGCCGGAATACTACAATAAGGATATCCGGCTGGACTACATCGGATTCCAGATCCCGAAAGAATTTGTCGTTGGCTACGGTCTCGATTACCAGGGTTATGGCAGAAACCTCCGCAACATTTATAAAATTGTTCAATAACTCACTTTTTAATAATTTAATAGTCTTCATACCATGCTGAATATCGTATTATTTGGCCCTCCGGGCGCAGGTAAGGGAACACAGGCCGCAAACCTGATCGAGAAGTATCAATTGGTGCACCTTTCAACAGGTGACATTTTGCGCGGAGAATTGGCCGCAAAATCACCGCTTGGATTGGAAGCAAAGAAATTCATGGACAAGGGTGAGCTGGTCCCGGATGAAGTTGTTATCGGGATGATTGAGGTAAAGCTCGATCAGAACCCGGCCGCCAAAGGGTTCATTTTCGACGGATTTCCGCGCACCAAAGCCCAGGCCGGCGCACTCGACAAACTACTGGATAAGAAAAATAAATCCATTACCATCATGGTGGCCCTGGAAGTTGAAAAGCAAGAACTGGTGAAACGCCTTATGGGACGCGGGAAAATTTCGGGAAGAGCTGATGACCAGGATATGAATGTCATTGAAAACCGCATCACCGTTTACAACCGTGAAACCGCACCGGTAATTGACTATTACAATGCGCAAAAAAAATTCCAGTCGGTTGACGGTATGGGAACCATTGAGGAGATCTTTGGGAGACTGTGTAAAACAATTGATAAGGTGAAGTAAGAGGTAGGGTGGGTTGCGAGTTGTGATTGCCTGCCTGCCGGCAGGCAGGTTGTGATTGTTGTGAAAGCCAGGTCGACCAGATGTCGATTGTAAATGGTTATCTTTACCTATATGTCGGAAACAAATTTTGTTGATTATATTAAAATATTCTGCCGTTCGGGCCGGGGTGGTAAGGGCTCTGCCCATTTACGGAGGGAGAAATTCGTGCCCAAAGGCGGCCCCGACGGAGGTGACGGAGGGCGTGGCGGACATGTTATCTTACGTGGAAACAGCCAGTTATGGACCCTCTTGCATCTGCGTTACCGGAAGCACATTTTTGCCGGTCATGCCGAAGACGGCATGAAGGCTAACAAGACAGGATCCAACGGGGAAGATGTAACTATTGAAGTTCCATTGGGAACGGTGGTCCGGCTTGCTGAAAGCAATGAATTCCTTTTCGAGATCACCAAGCACGATGAGGAGCATATCATGGTGCCGGGAGGCAGGGGCGGACTGGGAAACACGCATTTCAAATCGGCTACCAACCAGACTCCGCGATACGCACAACCTGGGGAACCTGCCATTGAAGGATATTACACGCTTGAACTGAAGATTCTTGCGGATGTGGGTCTTGTAGGTTTTCCCAATGCCGGAAAATCGACCTTGTTGTCGGTGATATCGGCTGCCAAACCCAAAATTGCCGATTATCCTTTCACAACCCTGGTGCCCAATTTGGGAATTGTAAAATACCGCGAATCCCGTTCTTTTGTAATGGCCGATATACCGGGGATTATCGAGGGTGCTCATGAAGGCAAGGGATTGGGATTGAGATTTCTCCGGCACATTGAGCGCAATTCCATCCTGTTGTTCATGATCCCGGCGGATACGAGGAGCATTAAAGGGGAATATGAAATATTGCTGAACGAACTGAAGCAGTATAATCCTGAACTGCTGGATAAAAAAAGAGTACTGGCTGTCACAAAGAGTGACCTGGCCGACCCCGAATTAATTCAGGAAATGAAAGCTGATCTTCCCGGTATCCCCTGGGTTTTCATATCTTCCCTGATCGGGACCAACCTGAATAAGCTGAAAGATATCCTCTGGCGGGAACTCAATTCGCCTGAAGATGTTTGAGACGCTGGAAAACCTGGATCAGCACTGGTTGCTCTGGCTCAACGGTCAACATTCGGATGTACTTGACCGGATCATGTATTTTGTTTCGGGGAAATATGAATGGATACCGCTGTATGCTGTTATTTTAGCCATCATCATTTACAGGTACCGGTGGAAATCTTTGTGGATCATACTGGCTGTTGTAATTATGATCACCCTGAGTGATCAGATCGCCAATCTGTTGAAAAACGGGGTGAAACGTTACCGGCCTTGCAAAGACCCGGAAATAGGTCACCTGGTTCACCTTGTAAATGACTACTGCCAAAGCTCGTATGGATTTGTTTCGGGCCATGCAGCCAATTCATTTACCCTCGCAACCTTTCTTTCATTGCTCTTCAGAAAAAAATGGGCCACCGCAGGAATGGTAATGTGGGCCGTGCTGGTCTCTTACAGCCGCATTTACCTGGGCGTTCACTACCCCGGAGATGTGATTTGCGGAGCTTTGCTGGGAGCTTTACTCGGATGGATAGCGTTTGTCGCGTTGAAACGGTTCAGAATTGTATAACCGCACAACTGCACAACTGCGCAACCGCACAACTGCACAACTGCACGACCAATCCTACTACATCCTGATCTTTTTAAACTCCTCCTTCATCCTGTTGATATCGGTGATCCAGTCCTCGATGTCATTTTCATGCTCAAGTTCTTCATTCAGAATGGTAGTCGCCATTTGATGAGTGGTATGGTCTTTCCCGCTAGTGAAGTCGGCCAGTTCTTTGTAGCGCTGAATGGCACAACGTTCACCGTTAAGGTTCTGTTCAAGGATCACTTCAATATATGGATCAGCCGGAGCATCGTATTTGCAACGGCCCAGTTTGAACCAGTCTTTCGGATTTAATACCGGTGTGCCACCCAGCTGAATAATACGGTCAACCACCAGCACGGCATGGTTTAATTCTTGCGTGGCATGTAACAGCAACTCCGGCTCTATTTCACTGCGCATGGGGCCCTCCATAAGGCGGGCGCCGATCCAGTACTGATAATAGGCCAGCCATTCTTCCGATAAGGCAGCATTTAACATGTCGATGAGTTTTGGTACATCGAGCTTCAGAATATCGATCGCTTTTTTCCCCATAATACGGTATATGTTTTTTAAGGAATGAGTTTAATCGTCTTATCTGCAATCATGGCCTGCAATTCTCTCAGTAACGCTCTTTCCTGATTGTCAATATGGCCGTCTTCAGTAGCTTCATGAATGATCATATCGTATTCCGCCTTGGAGATCTTGTGGTCATCCATGGCTTTCTCGATCACCTGCCTCAGATTTTTTGCACCTGCACTTAATTTCATAGTTCTCAGTTTTAAAAGCTAATTTAAAAATAATTCTCAGACAATCATAACAGGGCTTAAGAATGTCCTTTCACAACAATTCTCATGATCTTATAATTTAATCTGAAAAACTTGTAAATCTGATACATGAAATTGGTTCTCCAGAACCTGGTACCCCTGGTAGGGATGGGAGGATAATATTCATCTTTATATCCCCTGACTTTCATATTCTGTTCCATACAGAAGTTCTTTTAGATTAATTATTCTGGTATCAGCCACCAAAATGGGTAACCTTTTGCTTTGTGAATAAACATGTAGTGCAGGAAAAGCTTTATCCAGTGTCCTGCCAAACCCACTTCTCCAACTGTTGCATGAATATCTCTACCCCAATCCGGATATTTTTCCCAGTCAGGTACGATCGGACTTACCGTCATAGTTGCTCCCAGACCTCTTGTCATTCCGTATCCGACTGATATGATGCAGGCAGCACCCATCCTGCCCATACTTGCTGTATGCCTGGGCACAGATACACCTTTCCTGATAATATCCGTAATATTCTCTGCGACGACTTTACCGATTACACCCGATGGCATACCGGTACGTGGCGGGGATGGGAATATGGCCGTACCATTTGAACTTTTCATGGGTTTTGATATAGAATGCGGAGGGGCAAATGCAATGCCAGCCGCATATATATTTTTATAGGTTGGAGATTGATAATGTTGCGGCCAGTCCTTCATGTTCCATTCTTCAAAGGGCTTTTGCACATAGTCTCCATCAACATACATAAATCCGTTCGGAGCAAATACTTTTGCCGTAATGTCTTCACCTGTTTTGTTGTAAGCTTTCAAACCATGACCGGAAAAGGCAGGAAGAAGCATTGCAAAATCAAATTCAATGGTATTATAAGCACCATCAAGCGTTTCGTAAGAAACAAGTCCGGGTTCAACTTTATTAACGCCAGCCCTCTTGATCCATTTGATGTTATATTCTGACAGGATGGATTCTGCAAATATTTTGGTCGAGGTATAGTATCCTCCCCTTTTAATAAAGGCACCTGCCATTCCAAAGTCGCCTAGCTCGTATTCATTAGTTATCCAAGTGATTTCAGCGAGATGATCCAGTTTTTTATGCCTCAGTAAAAATGCGAGGTTAAGTGCATACTCAAACGCCGCACCCTGACATGTAGCTGTAGGGTGGCCGGTACCAATCAGGAATCGCTGCCGCTTCCCCTCTTTTAATCGGATAATGCATTTTTCGAGTTCTTCCCAGGTATGTGCAGCATGGTCACAGGTGCATACTGACAGTGTGTTTTTTCCGGGTCCCAAGCCTGGTGTAGCTTCAAAATTCAATTTTGGTCCGGTGGCATTTACCAGAAAATCATAACTTACTTTTTCCCGCGAACCTTTATTTTCTTCGCAAGTGTATTCAATTTCAACGAAACCCTTGCTTGTTCCTACATCTCCCTCAGGGAAAATGGCTTTAACCAGGGCTTGTTTGAATACTATTCCCCAACGATGGTAGACTCTATTCAGATCGAATCTGACCTGTTCAACTTTCATTTTTCCAATACCAACCCAAATATTTGAGGGCACCCATTGATAATATTTACTGGGGGATACTACCACTACTTCATGTTTATTACCCAGCTTTTTCTTTAAAAAAGCAGCGGCAGTGTGCCCGGATACACCGGCGCCGAGTACAACCACTTTCATATTTCCCCGTTTAAATGCGACTAAATGAAAATTGAGGCTTCACCATAAGATGCATGATTTGCGATATCATTAAAAATAATGAAAAGATTTATATAATTTCATATTTTCAGATATCTGCTCGTCGATTTTTCTGTTCATGTTTTACATTTAGGGACAGTTGGTTTATGGTAGATTCGTTGAGATTGTCCGGAAAATATTTTAAATGTGATCGCTTTTAATACACCGCAACAAGCACTTAATCCGCTGAGATACCCACACATGACCGGGGTAGTCCTTGCCGGAGGTGAAAGCAAGCGTATGGGACGCGACAAGGCTCTCCTGGAATTTCGGGGCACACCCCTGGTCCTGCATGCTGTGAATATACTACAACAATTTTGCAGCCAGGTGGTAATCAGTTCAAACCGGAAGGATTATCTTTTCACCGGATGCGAGATATGGCCCGATGATGTGGATATTCATGCCCCTATGGCCGGTATTTATTCTTGCCTGAAACGGTCAACATACCCATGGATCATGGTTTTGTCATGCGACATGCCATTGATTGATCCCCGGGTATTTGACCTGCTGATTACACAGGCGGATTTGCTTCGCGATGATGTGTTGGTTCCGGTTCATGACAAGGATTGCATTGAACCGCTTTGCGGCTTGTATAATCAAAGGGCAATTCATTTGCTGGAGGAAAGTATCCGGACCCATCGGTTCAGTTTGCAGCAATTTATAAGGAATAGTAAGTCCAGACTGGTGGAAGTAGGTCCTGATCGGGACTTCTACAGGGCCGATCTGTTTTCAAATATCAACAACATCACAGACTTTAATCTCCTGAAATAATATCCCACACCGACGGGGTGGAATATGTTTTTAAACCAAAAAATTGCATACCACTTGCAGGCTTGCTATCTTTAGGCCTGGAAATAAGATGTTTTGCATATGGCCCTGGATGTACTGAAAAATATTGTAATCATTCTTGCCCTTTCCACCTTCGTAAACTATGTGTTTACCAGGATAAAGGTTCCGACCATTCTGGGTTATTTAATCACGGGAATTATAGTTGGTCCTTCGTTGCTGGGCATAATCCACTCTCCTGAAGAAATTGAACTGATGGCGGAGATCGGGGTAGTCATGCTGTTATTTACCATTGGCATTGAATTCTCCCTGAATCATTTGCTGAAGATCAGAAAAATTGTATTCCTGGGAGGGTTCATGCAATTGCTGTTTACGGTGTTGGTAATCATGCTCATCTCCCGCGGGTATGATATCGACTGGAAGGGCGCCCTGTTCATTGGTTTCCTTTCTGCACTGAGCAGTACAGCTGTAGTTTTAAAGATTCTGCAGGAACGCTCGGAGCTCACCTCCAATTATGGTCGTACCGTGCTCGGGATCCTCATTTTTCAGGATCTATTGCTGGTTCCTCTTTTGTTGTTTACGCCTATCCTGGGCGGACAAACAACATTTGGCTGGGACCAGTTAATATTACTCCTTTTAAAAGCCGGTTTTATCATCGGGTTGATATTTGTGGGAAACAAGTGGCTGATGCCCAGATTTCTAAGAGCTGTAGCCATGACCAAGAATCAGGAATTGTTTCTAATGAGTACCTTTCTGATTTGTCTTTCCGTGGCACTTCTGACTTCGGCTCTTGGCATGTCACTGGCTGTTGGCGCATTCCTGGCAGGATTGATGATTTCGGAATCGGGATACAGCCACAATGCATTTGGTAATATAGTACCGTTTAAAGATACCTTCACCAGTTTCTTTTTTGTTTCGATCGGGATTTTGCTTGACCTGAATTTTGTTGTTGATCACCTCTGGCTGGTTCTTTTGTCCGCCCTCATACTTATTTTTTTCAAGGCCATACTGGCAGGGATTACTGCTTTTTTTCTGGGACATACGTTCAGGGGAGTGGTTATGGTAGGGATCGCCCTGAGCCAGGTCGGGGAATTCTCATTTATTCTGTCAAAACTAGGACTTGAATACAAAATCATCACCAACTTCTACTACCAGTTATTTATCGCTGTAGCAGTGATCTCCATGTCACTTACACCCCTGTTGATGCAGATATCGCGTCCGATTGCCAACCTGTTGTTAAAACTTCCCCTGCCTGGAAAGCTGGTTGATGGGATATTTCCACTTCCGCAGATTGATATACCTGAGTTGAGAGACCACCTGGTTTTCATAGGCAAGGATTCCAGGGCGCTTAATTTATCTGTAATGGCCAAAAATATGGACCTTCCCTATGTGTCTATTGCTTTCGATCCTGATTCTGTAAGAAAGCGCCAGTTGAAGGGGGAAATGGTCATTTACGGGGATGCTTTCAATGAGCCAATTCTTCGGAAAGCACATACAGATAAGGCAGATATCGTGGTAATTTCGATAGGCAACGTCATTACTACCATGGCCATTATTGAAAAGATTAGAAACATGAATCCGCATGCCTATATCATCGCCAGGGCGAAAAGGGTTGAGGACCTGATTGAATTGCACAATATCGGTGCTAACCAGGTGATTCCGGAAGAGTTTGAAACATCCATCGAAATGTTTGACCGGGTTTTATCGAAGATGCTGATACCCCGCAAAGAAATCAATGCCGTGATCGCCAGGATCAGGGATGATAATTATGGGATCTTCATGGAAAAGGAAACCAAGACAGATCTTTCGGTATTAAAAAACCATGCCAATTTTGAGATCACTGCCGTGAAGGTGGATGATCATTCCCCTGTGATCGGTAAAAGCCTTGTGGAAATGCAGTTTCGGAAGACATATGGAGTCACGCTGGTGGCTCTTTTCCGGAAAAAAGTACTGTATGATAATCCTGACCCGGAAACCCTTTTCGAAAAAGGGGACATGGTTTACATCATGGGCCGTTCCGAGCAGATTGCAAACACCACGGAACTGTTCTCCAAAAGTGAAGCGCCCAGAGATACATTTGTTGATAATTAAAACAATGCCAATGAAAGTTACTGTTTGCAGAAAATCACATTTCAATGCGGCACACCGTATTTACAATCCGGCTTGGGATGACCGGAAGAATGAGGAGGTTTTCGGATTATGCAGTTTGCCCAACTATCACGGGCACAATTACGATCTCGTTGTAAAATTAACCGGTGATGTAAATCCGGATACCGGGTACGTTTTTGATATGAAACTGCTCAAGGATATTGTCGAGGAGAACATCGTAGATCGTTATGATCATAAAAACCTGAACCTCGATGTGGATGACTTCATCAGCACGATTCCTTCGGCGGAGAATATCGCCATTGCCATCTGGAATATACTCAGGAAGAAAATTGATCCTGAATATGCCATCCAGGTAATCCTGTATGAAACCGAACGCAATTTCGTTGAATATTCAGGTTCCTGATCGTGATGAAAATACTGAAGGTTATCCAGGCCGGAATCATCTGGCTGATGATACTTCCGATAAAGTTCTATAAATATTCCATTTCTCCTTTACTCCCGAACAGTTGCAGACATGTGCCGACCTGTTCGGAATACGCCATGGAAGCGTTGAAAGTGCATGGTATATTCCGGGGAAGTCTCCTGGCGATCTGGAGAATTCTCAGGTGTAATCCATGGGGTACGCACGGGTATGATCCTGTTCCGCCGGCAAAGAAGCCAAAGACGACTAACGAAAAGCGAATAATTTATTAGTCCTTTTTTTGTCGGCACCCTTGCTGTGCCAGTAAGCAAAGTATGGCCAGAAGCAGAAGATTACTGGAAACCAGAAAATAGTTGATTTCATGTCTGATCCCAAAAGGATTACTCCCCATAAAGAGTGCAATGGTTCCGAAGATGATCAGGGCAACGGCGATTATACCACTGATCCAGGCGACAATTGTAAATAATTTCATGGCGGTGTTTTTTATGTTGAAAAAGATGAATCAATCGTAGCAGCTACCTGTTTGAGCTCCCGGACAATGAGCACCATCGCTTCGGAATTCAGCCGGGGCCTGTTGAAACTGTCCATGATATCGGCATCGTTCTGCTGTATCAGAGGATACCAGGCGCCGGGACTTTTCAGGTCGTCCTTCAGCCTGGGAACGATGTGCAGATGCAGATGCTCAATGGTCTGTCCTGCCTCAGGTTTTTCCTGGATTGACCAGTCGAATGAATCGGTATGAAAAGCTTTCATGAGAATACGGACGGTTATCCTGGCTGTTTCGAAAAATTCATACAATTCCTGGTCGTTCAGTTCCAGGATTCCTGAATAATGTTTCACGGGAATAATGAGTGAATGCCCCGGAAGCACGGGGGCAATATTATAAATGGACAGGAATTCAGCCTTTTTATAAAAGACGGATGCTTTAACAGATGCATCACAAAAAGGGCACGATGAAATATTTTTAAGGTCTGTCATTTCGGTGAAAGCTTATCCATTATGCCAAGTTACGTCAAAATGGTCAAACTTGCATGCAATTCCTTTAATAACCTGGCTAATGCATCCGGCTGGCCGGCGAATAAGTGCCGGCCACTGCCACATGCAGGATTAACCTTATTCTTCCTGAGAGCCTTTTCCGCGCATCATAACCATCTCATTCATCACAATTTCAGTAAAGAAGCACTTTTTGCCATCCTTGTCATCATAGGACCGGTGTGTGAGTTTTCCTTCCACAGCCACCTCACTGCCCTTGACCAGGTATTTTTCTACCAGCTTGGCAAGATTACCCCAGGCCACAAGGTTATGCCACTGGGTTTCGGTGATTTTTTTGCCGCTGGTATCACGGTATGAATCGGTGGTAGCCAGTGAAAAGCGGGCCATGGCCTTGCCGTTGTCGAATGTCCTTACTTCCGGGTTCTGGCCCAGGTTACCGATTAACTGAACCTTGTTGCGTAATGTGTTCATAACAGTTGAATTTAAAGGTTAAAAAAACTTGTTATTTTAGTTGTCTAAATTGACGATTCAAAGTAACTTACACCCGCACAGATTATTCGGTTAATAATTGTTTATTGTCATTTGTAAACGGATGTAAGTGTTTGTAAACGGGTACAAACGCATATATAATAGAATTACAATAAATTAAGTTATGGAAAAAAGATGCCTGGAATGCGGCGAAGTTTTACATGGCCGCACCGATAAGAAGTTTTGTTCAGATGCCTGCCGAAACACTTACAACAACAAGCTAAAAAGTGTGGCAGGCAGCCAGTATGTCAGAAAGGTGAACGGTATCCTGAAGAAAAACAGGAATATCATGGCAAGCCTGAATCCTGAAGGCAAGATTCGTTTGCATAAGGCACGGCTTGTTAAAAAGGGATTTGATTTCGGATTTGTCACCAACCTGTACAGGACGAAAGCAGGTACGATTTATTATTTCTGTTATGACCAGGGTTATTTGCCACTGGATAATGACTTCTATATGCTGGTAAGCAGGAAGGTTGATGAAGCAGGGTGAGCGCTTAAAGAGATCCGTTGGAATCAGCCAATTGATCAATATTCACAAGGGAATTGGGTAAAATATTCCGGGGAATTCGTTTGCCAAGTTTCATATATGCATTATACCTTTTGCACATTTTATATTTTTTGTTCACCTGCAAACAGTAAAGGCTTCTGTATGTGAGACCAACCATTTCGTTATGGCAGAGATTGTTGAGGTAAACCGAGCAATCCTCTAATATCGGGCAATGCATTGTGTTTTTCATGAGCGTTTTTATCCATGTAAAATTCCTATACAATGATAATAAATTTTATCATCCGGCGAATTTATTTCTGATGAATCGGGGGAATTCAATGACAATGGCGGCCTGATTGTTGAGGAATGGCGATTCGATTAACAATTGTCGAGACGCACAATTGTGCGTCTCTACGAATTGGCATGTTATTTTTTCAACAGGTCCCGGATTTCAGTTAACAGTTTCTCTTCCTTGGAAGGTTCGGGGGGCGCTGCAGGGGCTTCTTCCTCCTTTTTCTTCATCCGGTTAATGGCTTTTATCAGTAAAAAGATGGCGAAAGCGATAATCAGAAAATCAAGTGCCGTCTGGGCAAAATTTCCCCAGTTTAGTGTTACAGCATCAATGACATTTCCGGCATCATCCACACCGGCCCCTTTCAACGTGACCTTAAGATCGGTAAAATCAACACCACCGATAAGCAGGCCGATCGGAGGCATAATGACATCATTGACCAGGGAGGAGATGATTTTACCAAAAGCGGCACCAATGATGATACCTACTGCCATGTCGACTACATTGCCTTTCATGGCGAATTGTTTGAATTCCTGTACAATTTTCATGGTTATGGTATTTAGGGATTAGAACTTCATGGAGAAACCAATGGCCAGAACTTCCTTGAACTGAATCCTGGGTCCGAATTCATCGGCAGTGCCGTCATCATTGCTGTCAATAGCAATATCAACATCATCATCATACAAAAGATGGGTAGACAGTGTGGCAGATATGAACTTATTCACTTTCAGTGACAGCAGGGATTCCCAGCTCACATCAATGCACTCGGGATTGTCAAGGTAATTGGAGAAGAGATCCAACTTGGTCTGGAAGGTTATATTCTCCATCAGATCCTTTTTAAGAAAGGCACGCAGATAACCGCCGAATTCACTTCTCAGGTGATCCCCCGGATCGACACCGAAGGCTCCGGCATCAGCCAGGTCATCGTCGTTAACAAAAGTCATTTTCAGGGTAACCGGGGCAAAAAAGAGGGTAAAGTTCTCGCCGGGCCGGTAGTCGATTCCGATCGCTCCCAACAGGTAAGCCGGGGCAAAGAGACCGGAAATCTTTACCTCATCATCCGGGTAATTGTAACCGTTGGTCATTTGGGTTTTGAAATTCACCAGGCCTGCATAGTACAATTTTTCAGCAGCTTTTAATCCATACTTGGAGGTAAAGTCAATTTTATCATCGGTTTTCCACCAGCCGGCATCTTTTCCCTGTTTCATGGATCCGTAAGCGATATCCAGATAATTTTCCCAGAGGCTTTTTTCCTGTTTGTTATTCGCGAACAAACTCAGCAATCCGCCGATCGCCACAGAACTCTGGCCACCGGAAGCCCAATTGGTCAATGAGGTTTGCGATGTGTTTATGTTGATGACACCCCCTTTTTTCCAGCCCATCAGGGTGTCCTCCTTTTGTGTTAAAAGCTGTTTTTCAGCTTCAGTAGTCTGGCTAACACCATTCAAAACCGCCAGGATCATGGCAGCAGTAAAAATCACTCTTTTCATAACAAGACATATTGGTTGGTAGTTAGTAAATTTAACTTAAAACCATTGGATTTCCAAAGAGGAACTCTTTTAAAACAGGCCATACATCAGTCTGCCCATGGCAAGATATATCGACAGCCCGATAATATCATTGGTCGTGGTGATAAACGGACCGGTAGCCAGCGCAGGATCTATCTTAAAGCGCTGCAATACCAGCGGTACAAATGTTCCGAATACCGAGGCAAAGATTATTACGACAAACAGGGCAATACTCACTGTAACGGTAAGTGCGAACGATTCACTGAAAAGCAGATTATAAATAAAGAGCAGCGCCGACAGGATGAAGCCATTGATCAGGGCGACGGACAGTTCCTTCATCAGTTTTCCGGCAATGCCCTGAAGGTCAATAGTACCTGCTGCAATGCCCTGAACCACAATGGAAGAAGACTGTACGCCGACATTTCCGCCCATAGCCCCAATAAGCGGGAAAAAGAGGGCCATCTCGGGTGATATTTTCAGATCGGATTCGTGCATGCTGATAACCCTTGAGCCCAGGATTCCTCCCGTGAGCCCGATAATCAGCCAGGGCAACCGGGCCCTGGTGAGCACGAAGATGTTATCGGTGTGCTCTACATCTTCGGTAATACCGGATATTAACTGGTAATCCTTTTCAGCTTCTTCCTGAATAACATCCACAATGTCATCAATGGTGATCCTGCCCACCAGTCGCCCTATCGCATCCACTACCGGAAGAGAAACCAGGTCATATTTTTTCATGATATTGGCGACCTCTTCCGAAGGCGTGTCGGTCTTTACCAGGATGACATCCTTATTGGCTATGTTCCGGATCCGTGTGGATGCCCGTGATATCAGAAGTTTTTTTAACGAAACCGTACCCTTGAGTATATCGTCGTCATCTACCACGTATACAACGTAAAACTCATAAACCTCGCTGGCCTGTTTACGGATATCACGGATACAGTGCGCAATATCCCAGTTCTCGTTCACTTTGATGAGCTCTTTCGCCATTAAACCTCCGGCCGTATCCGGATCATAGCTGAGGAGGTCGACAATATCACCGGCTACCTCAACATCTTCGATGCTATGCAGTACCTCTTCCTGCTTTTCTTCGGATAGTTCACCCAGCAGATCCGCAGCATCGTCCGACTCCATATTGTCGATTACCTTTCGGGCGATCATTTCACCCGGCATTTCTTCTATGAACTGCTCCCGTTCATTTTCGGTAAGTTCAGCCAGTACATCCGCCGACGTTTCGCTATCGAGCAGATTGTAGAGATATGCTGATTCATCAGGATCCAGTTCATTAAAGATCTCCGCTATATCAGCCGGATGGAGGTCCTTAATCCGGGTCATTGCCGAAACATCGTTTTTTGCTTCAATGAGCTCCTTGAGCTCATCGATAAATTCACGTGTCAGTTCAAATTGCATGCGCAAAAGTTTTAGGTACTGTGCTCAAGTAGACGGGTCAGCTTTACAAAATCCTGAACACCTAATTGTTCGGGCCTTTTTTGCCATAGGGCCTCACTGGTTTCCAAATTGCCTGTCAGGCTTTTGAGAGAATTGCGCAAGGTTTTCCTGCGCTGGTTGAAGGCAGTTTTTACGACTTTATGGAAGTGTCCCTCATGGCAGTCGAGGTTTACCGTGCTGTTTCGTCTCAGTCTGATGACAGCTGAATTAACCCTGGGTGGCGGGTTAAAAACCTGGGGAGGGACTGAAAACAGGTATTCGATCTCATAAAAAGCCTGAAGCAGAACGCTCAGTATTCCATAGGCCCTGGATCCCGGGGGTGATGCAATCCGGGTGGCGACCTCCTTCTGGATCATGCATACTGTTTCAACAACAAGATTCCGGTGATCCAGAATTCTGAAAAAGAGCTGACTTGAAATATTATAGGGAAAATTCCCGATAATGGCAAAGGGCTGACGGAAGATATCCGACAGCGGAACTTCCAGTATATCGGCATTCAGGATCTTCTCAGAAACATTCGGGAAACGGGTGTTCAGGTATTCAACAGAGGTGCGGTCAATCTCAACATACCGCATTTCTTTATCAGGCAAAGCAAGCAGGATTTCGGTAAGGATTCCCATGCCGGGACCTATTTCAAGGGCTTTGTCATATCCCTGCCAGGTGAGGCTGTTCACTATTTTTTGGGCTATGTTTTTATCTGTCAGGAAATGCTGACCTAAACTTTTCTTGGGTTTTACGGGAATCACTGACAGCTGCTTTTAATGCAAAAATACCTATTTTCGGTATTTCAAATCATGGACCATGCATTATAATTTCGATGAGATTATCAACCGGGAAAAAACCGGAAGCGTAAAATACGATCTCCGAGAAAGAATTTTTGGCGATGAAAAGGTCCTTCCTCTTTGGGTGGCCGATATGGATTTCAGGACGCCTGATTTCATCATGGGCGCCCTGCAGAAAAGACTGGAGCATGAAATTCTGGGATATACCTTGGTCCCGCCTTCTTTTTATCAATCTGTCGCAGACTGGAACAAGCGACGCCATAACTGGATGATAAAATCAGAATGGATCTCATTTTCACCGGGAGTTGTCCCTGCCCTTAATTTACTGGTAATGGCCTTTACGCAACCCGGTGACGGCATCATCATCCAGCCTCCGGTATACTTCCCGTTTTTTACGGCGGTTGAGAATCATGGCCGCCGGCTTATTGCCAATCCTTTAAGGTATGAGCAGGGCAGGTATGAGATGGATTTCAGAGATCTCGAATCAAAAATTGACAAAGGCACACGCATGCTGATCCTTTGCAGTCCTCATAATCCAACGGGTAATGTATGGTCACCGGAAGTTTTGAGACGCATCGGAGAAATCTGTATCAGGAATAAGATGCTTCTGGTTTCGGATGAGATTCATTCTGACCTGGTATTTACCGGATTCAGGCATACTCCTGCAGCAAGTATTTCTGAAGATATCGCCGGGATCACAATTACCTGCATGTCGCCCAGCAAAACCTTTAATCTCGCGGGTTTATCCACGGCATATCTTATTATACCCGATGCGGGTCTCCGTAAAAAATACGAAACCCTGTTGGATCATGTACATGTGGGATCCGGAAATATTTTCGGCTTTATTGCTGCAGAGGCCGCTTATGGCAAGGGAGAGGAGTGGCTGAAACAGCTTATGGCTTATCTCGAAGGCAATCTTATGTTTTTGCGGGACTTCCTGGCAAAGCATTTGCCCATGATCGGGGTGGTTTCCCCGGAGGCTACCTATCTTACGTGGCTCGATTGCAGTAAGCTGGGGATGTCTCCCGGGTCTTTACGTTCATTTATGATACAGGAGGCAGGCCTTGGATTAAACGATGGACCTCAGTTTGGCAAAGAAGGAGAAGGATTTCAGAGGATCAATATTGCCTGTCCGAGACGCATACTCTATGAAGCACTTGTAAAAATGCATACTGCAGTCAAAAACTATTTTGCAAAATAACCGAACCTTTTTGAAAAAATGCAGTAAGAATAGTAGATCATTTTACTGTAAATTTTTACTAATTTAGTTTTCAGTATATTCAAGGATTAACCGGTAATTGCCATGAGACTTAAAATTGCTGCCAAAATAGGATTGGGATTTGGTATCATAACCATTGCTGTGATCATCAATGCCTGGATCACCAGTATTGCGCTTGAAAGCAGCCGCGATATCAATGAAAAGATTACCAGCGTATATACGCCTTCCCAGGCTTATATCTCGGATCTGCATACCATCATCAGCGATTCACGAATGCTCATTAAATCGTGGGTTTTCATTGATAAAATATCAGATACGCCGGATAAGGTCACTTTGAAGGAATTGCACTCCACCAATTACAAAACGGTGATGGATACCCTCAAACAACTGAGCGCGTTTTGGGACAGCACCAGGTTCCAGTCGGTTTTATTGAAGATCGACTCGGTGATTGTGGATTCGTTGTTTCCCAAACATCAGTACATCATGGAGCAGTTGAATTCTTTCGAGCAGTACGACGATCCGTTTGTCGTGTTTGAAGTTACACCTATGGTGGAGGAAGGTGGTGAAGTTATGATGCTCACAAACAGGATATTATCTATGATTGAAAGCCTGCAGATGAAACAGGAAGCTGTGGTTGAAGCAGGACAACAGCAGATGATATCCACCTTTAACCGTTTTCAGCAGTGGATCCTGATTATGGGACTGATTCTGGTTATTGGCGCAATCGTTATCGGCATCATTACGATTAATTCATTGGCAGTTCCCATCAACCATACCAAAAACGTCCTTCTTTCCATGGGTAAGGGTGTGCTCCCCAAGGAAAAATTAAAGGAGGGGAGTGACGAGGTGGGACAAATGTCCAAAGCTCTTAATATGCTGGTTCAGGGACTCAGGAATATCTTCAACTTCTCGCTTGAGATCGGAAAGGGAAATTTTGACACCCATTTTACACCGCTCAGTGATGAAGACGTACTGGGACACTCGCTCCTTGATATGCGGAATGAACTTAAAAAAGCAGCTGAAGAAGAAAACCGCAGGAAACAGGAAGATGAACAGCGGAATTGGGCTGCTCAGGGTGTTGCCAAGTTCAGTGATATCCTCCGCAAGAATACAGATGAACTGGAAGAACTTTCGTATAATATCATCAGCAACCTGGTGAAATACACAAACTCCAACCAGGGAGGGATTTATATTGTGAATGATAATGACAAGGACAACCTGTTCATCGAGATGAAGGCCAGTTATGCATACGATCGCCGTAAGTTTATCACCAAGCGGATCGAGATTGGCGAAGGTTTGGTGGGAAGGTGCTACCAGGAAAAGGAAAAGATTTACCTGACGGAGATCCCGCATGATTATATGAAGATCACCTCGGGATTGGGAGAAGATAATCCCCGGGCCCTGCTTATCGTTCCTTTGATTTACAACGATGTGATTTATGGATTGGTTGAAATCGCGTCCTTCAATGAATATGCTGATTACTTGATTGAATTCATTGAACGGATCGGGGAAAGCATAGCGGCTACCATTTCATCGAGTAAAGCGCAGATTCAGACTGCGATATTGCTTGAACAATCCCAGCAGCAGGCTGAAGAAATGTCCTCCCAGGAAGAAGAAATGCGGCAGAACATGGAAGAATTACGGGCAACCCAGGAACAATCCGCGCGTCGCGAAGAAGAATTGCAGCGCGAGGTTGGGGAGCTGAGAAAACGAATCAAAGAAATCACACAGTCCTAACAATTGATGCAACCTTCATTACTGATTCTTGCTGCCGGAATGGGCAGCCGTTATGGAAGTCTGAAACAAGTTGACCGGTTTGGTCCTTCCGGAGAGACAATTGTAGAGTATTCCTTATATGACGCCCTCAGGGCTGGGTTTGGGAAAGTTGTCCTTGTGGTAAGGCAGGAATTTGTCGATGATTTCAAGGAAATAATCCTGAAAAGAGCTTTAAAAAAGGCTGATATCAGTTTCGTATACCAGGAGCTCAGGAATTTGCCACCAGGATTCGAGGTGCCTCCCGATCGTAAAAAGCCCTGGGGAACCGGGCATGCTGTGATGATGGCCGGTGAAGCCATTGCTGAACCCTTTGCCGTTATCAACGCAGATGATTTCTACGGTCCCGATTCATACCGTATCATCTATGAATTCCTTTCCAAAAAGCAATCCGGGGGAATCGAGGAATATTGCCTGGTAGATTATCAGCTTGACAACACACTTTCAGAATCAGGCTCAGTTTCCAGGGGTGTATGCAAGGTAGACGGCCAGGGATATCTGGCCGATATCACCGAACACAAAAAGGTTCGCCGGACCAGCAATCGGATTACCGGTGAAGCTGAAGGCGTCGGTGAAGTAGTTTTTACCGGCAAGGAACCTGTCTCCATGAACCTTATGGGCTTCAAACCCTCCATGTTTGGTCATTTGAAACGTCAGTTCACGGAATTCTTACTGTCCCATATCACCCAAAACGATACGGAATTCTATCTTCCGTTTGCCATGAACGAAGTGATACGTACAGGTGAAGCCCGGGTAAAGGTTTTACATACAGCAGAGAAATGGTTTGGAGTTACTTATCGCGAAGATCGGGAAATGGTTATGAAAAGTCTCAGAAAGCTGGTGAAAGAGGGTATATATCCCTCCGATCTGTGGGCGTAAGTCTTCAACCTGAAATATAAATCAAGTCATTATGGGTGTAGTGCGATTTGGGGTATCCCTGGACAAAGAAATCATGCAGGAACTGGATAGTTATGTCACGGTGAATGGTTTTCCAAATCGTTCCCAGGCCATCCGGAATCTCATTGAAAAATATGCTGTGGAACAGAAATGGCAGTGTGACAACCAGGTGGCAGGCGCTATTGTCATCGTGTACGATCATCACAAACGCAACATTGACAACGAGATCAATGATGTACAGCATGAAAATCATCACCTGATACTCTCCACGCAGCATGTGCACCTGAACCATGAAACCTGTCTGGAAACGATAGTTGTTAAAGGCAAGGCCTCGGAATTAACCGGTCTGGCCGATAAGATCATTGCCCTCAAAGGCATTCATCACGGCAAGCTCATCATGACCAGGGCTTGATGGTTTACAATCCGAGGTCATTCTGGATCTGTTCCAGCCTCTTCCCTTTGGTCTCGGGGAATACAAAATAGACAACGAAGAACTGAATCAGCATCATCAGGGCAAAAAACGCAAAAGCCAGTCCTGTGGAACGTGAACTTGTGGCCGCAATAACCGGGAAAACCCACGAAACCAGGGCGGCAAGCAACCAGTGTGTTAAGCTTCCCAAAGCCTGTCCCTTGGCTCTGACCTTGTTTGGAAATATTTCAGAGATGAAGACCCAGATAACCGCACCCTGGGACGATGCAAAAAAGGCAATAAATCCTACCAGGCCTATCAATACCGCCCCACCTCCAAAACGGTTCAGGAGGAATCCCAGTGATACCAGCATCAGCGTGAATACCATACCGACTGATCCGATCAGCAGCAACTTTTTCCTTCCTACCCTGTCAATAATGAACAGGGCGACAATGGTGAATATCAGATTGGTAAAACCGATGGAAACCGACTGAAACAAGGATGACGTTCGATCCAGGCCAGCCATTTCAAAGATCCTGGGAGCATAATACATGATGGCATTAATGCCCGAGAACTGATTGAAAAATGCCACCAGGATGGCCAGGATAATGGGGAACTTCAATTTTGCCGTGAACAGACGTTCGGACTTGATATGTTTTTCCGAAGAGATGGATTCTTCTATAACATCAACCTGTTCAGAAGCATCTGATTCGCCCAGTTTTTCAAGGATCATGACTGCCTTCTTTTTCTCGCCTTTCAGGACAAGCCATCTCGGGGTTTCAGGAATGGCAAACAGGAGGCCAAAGAATATTCCGGCCGGCAGTGTCTGTACACCGAGCATCCAGCGCCAGGAAGCCTGATCGGTCACCATGGCCACAATATAATTGGAAAGAAAAGCCAGCAGGATGCCGGTAACCACATTCAGCTGAAATAAAATAACCAGCCGGCCTCTTTTTTCAGCAGGTGATATTTCGGCTATGTACATGGGACCTATGACAGAGGAAGCCCCAACGCTCAGCCCTCCCAGGAACCTGAACACAAGAATTCCGTACCAGCTTTGCGAAAGTGCAGCACCAAGAGCTGAGAAAAGAAAAAGTATCGCGATCACCATCAGGATTTTTCTTCTGCCGAAAAAATCAGCCGGTTTGCCGGCGGCTATGGCTCCCACAATGGTGCCGATGAGTGCGATCGCCACGGTGAATCCCAGCCAGAATCCGTTGAGACCGAATAGTTGCTGAATGGATTTTTCTGCGCCGGAAATCACGGCTGTGTCAAAACCGAATAAAAAGCCTCCCAGACCTGCTATCCAGGCACTCCGGGTCAATAGTCTTGTATTTTTCTTCATGGATAATAATTGTTAATACGTCATGATGAGGTAATAATACGCAAAAACAATTATAATTAAGCTATTTGTTAAAAAAAGCTGAAGATATTATACAAATCCTTTAAATGGCCATGCCCTTATAGACTTTCGACACTGTAATCGGCACCAGCGTACCATGGTAATTCAGTTTGCCCCTTGTTGTCCCTGAAATGGTGGCATCGGCATTACCGCCCTGGGTAATAAAAAAGGTAATGTCGTAGGAACCTATATGCGTCATGGCCATGATGCGGATGGTATACCCTTTCTTATCCTTGCCGACCTTTTCGACCCTGAATTGTGAAATGGTTCCGTCGGCAGTGATGCCGCCCATACCATTGGCTCCTCCGATACCTGAAAGGGAGGCAAGTTGTATTGTGATTTTTGAGGAGTCAACAGCTATAAAATTGATGTTGCTGCTGACGACCTGCCTTTCACCATACTGATTGCTCAGGTAATTGGCTTCCAGCACAAATTGTTTGTTTTCTACCATCCAGTTCACCAGTTTGGCAGTTTCTTCTGCCTCTATGCGTCTCTGCTCCATTCTCTGCGCTTTTGTCAGTTTTTTGGTTGTTTTGCTATCCACCTGGTTCTCAACCTGGGAATACGCATTCAGTGCAACCACACTGATCAATATGATAACCATAATCTTTTTCATAACGAATATCCTTTAAAAAGTTATTGTTCTATTGGTGTTCTTCTACCAATCAGAATATTATCAAAATATATGCCAGTTAAATACTTTAACAGTATCCATTAGTTTATGATTATCCTTACCTTTGAAATCCTGTATGCACCGATCCCAGAACCTCTTATCATGTCAGATATCATACATTTACTTCCCGATTCAGTAGCCAGCCAGATTGCTGCAGGAGAGGTAATTCAACGTCCTGCCTCGGTGGTAAAGGAGTTGGTTGAAAACTCCATCGACGCCGGCAGTACTGCGATCAGGGTGATTGCCAGGGATGGTGGTAAAACCCTCATCCAGATTGTTGATAATGGTTGCGGTATGTCAGAAACCGATGCCAGGATGAGCTTTGAACGGCATGCTACCTCTAAAATCCGCGAAGCTGTTGATTTATTTGCGATACGAACGCTGGGATTCCGGGGCGAGGCCCTGGCATCGGTGGCATCCGTTGCGCAGGTGATCCTGCGCACCCGAAAGCCTGAGAATGATCTTGGCACGGAAATCATCATAGCGGGATCAAAGGTTGAATCCCAGAACCCGGTCAGTTGCGCTTCAGGAACAAGCTTTGCAGTCAGGAATCTCTTTTTTAATGTTCCTGCCAGGCGAAAATTCCTGAAAACAAACAATGCCGAACTGAAGCATATCATCTATGAGTTTCAGCGGATCGCCCTGGCAAATCCGGAGGTGGAATTCATACTGGAACACAACGACAGTGAAATATACAGCCTTCCACGGACCAACCTTAAGCAGCGTATCATTCACATATTCGGTAAGGGTATAAATCAGAACCTGACCAATATCGATACGGTGACGAGCATTGTCCGGATCAGCGGATTTGTCGGAAAACCCGAGTTGGCAAGAAGAACTCCCGGTGAACAGTTCTTCTTTGTCAACAACAGGTTCATGAAACATCCCTACTTTCACAAAGCTGTCCTCTCAGCCTATGAAAAGATACTGCCCCCGGAAACCATACCTTCTTATTTCATTTATCTTGAAGCGGATCCGGATACCATCGACATCAATATTCATCCTACAAAAACCGAGATCAAATTCGAGAATGAACTGGCTATATTCCAGATATTATTGGCTGCTACCCGGGAGGCTCTCGGCAAGTTTAACCTGATGCCTTCCATTGATTTTAACAGGGAAAGTTCAGTGGAATTTCCGGTTTACAGGCGCGATGATCCGGTGCCTGTGCCGCAGATTTCCTATAACCGGAATTACAATCCTTTTGATGAAGAACACAGGATACCTGAAAAATCCGGACATGATGGAGGTCAGAATCTCAAGCACTGGGAAAAACTTTATTCTCCTGAAGGGATTCCCCTGGAGGGATCGGGTGAATCCGCCAAACTTACAGGGCATAGTTCAATGCCCAATGGAAATGGCAAACCAACGGATTCCTTCATACAGTTAAAAACCCGGTACATTCTTACACCGGTTAAATCGGGTTTGATGATGATCGATCAGCGCCGGGCACATGAAAGGATATTGTATGAAAAGTACATCCGTTCATTTGCCATGAATTATCCTGTAGCCCAGCGCAGTCTTTTCCCTGAAACCATTGAACTGGATCAGGCTGATTACCTCATACTGCGTGAAATCATGGAGGATCTTCACACCATTGGCTTTGATATCCGTGATTTTGGCGGCAACACATTGGTAATAGCCGGGTATCCGGCTGAAATAAGCAAGGAAACCCCCCGGGACCTGCTGGAGGCTTTTCTCGATCACTATAAAAGCACAGGTGGAGATATCAAAACAGGAGTCAGGGAAAGAATTGCCAGGTCGCTGGCAGTGGCCGGCGCCGTAAATTATGGCGAAACACTGTCGCAGGAGGTCATGCAGGAAATGGTGGATCATCTTTTTGCCTGTGAGAGCCCTGCCTATTCACCATCGGGGAAACCGGTAGTTGTGATAATGGGGATTGAGGAAATAGAGAAGAAATTCAAGTAGGGAGTACAGAGTAGGGAGTAAGGAGTAAAGAAAGATCAAAAAATATTTTACTTTTGTATATTGCTTATCCTTAGGATCATGAGAATTTAAGTTACCGGTTTTCCTTTTAAAGGAAGTAATCTTGCTGAGACATTACTCTCAGAATCCACAATTACCTTCAGAAGAATCTGGAGGGCCTTCATTACAAATAATTTCAATATTTTACGTTTTATTGCTGCTTACTTTTTCCGTAACAGTTTGTTATACGTTTAGCCGGCAGTGATTTTCATAGAAACCAATTATGAGCAACTGGAAAAGAACCTTTATAACCATATGGACAGGTCAGTTGATTTCAACGCTCAGCAGTGCAATCGTGGGATTTGCAGTTATTTTCTGGCTGAGCATAGAGACGGGTTCAGCTGAAGTACTGGCATTTGCAACTATTGCCGCTCTTCTGCCGCAAATGGTGCTTGGCTTGTTCACAGGAGTGTTTATTGACCGGTGGAGCCGGAAAAAAACGATGATCCTGGCTGATGTCTTTATCGCTTTGTGCACCCTGGGCATTGCAGTGATGTTTTACACCGGTGACGCCAGGGTGACGTATGTTTACATATTACTTGCATTTCGCTCGGCAGGAGCGGCATTTCATATTCCCGCCATGCAGGCATCAGTCCCCCTGCTGGCGCCGGAAGATCAACTCATGCGGATAGCCGGCATCAATAATATCATACAATCGGTAAGCAACATCGCAGGTCCCGCTATTGCAGCAATACTGATAAACCTCCTGGATATGACCTGGGTTTTGCTGATTGACGTTGTGGGGGCAATCATCGCGTGCGTTTCACTCCTGATGGTGCACATTCCCAATCCCATAAAAAAAGACGCCGTGCAACCCAATATGTTGAGAGAGATAATGGAGGGCCTTAAGGAGATTTATAAAAAACCGGGACTTCTGTGGATGTTCATTTTGTCGGTTCTGGCCACTTTCTTTATCATGCCCATTGCGGTATTATTCCCACTCATGACCCTGCATCATTTTTCAGGAAATGCCTACCACATGAGCGTCATCGAAATTGCCTGGGGCATTGGCATGCTTCTGGGCGGCGCTATCATGGGAATTTCCCGGCTCAGGTCCTATAAAATTATTCTGATTAATCTGATGTACTTTATATTGGGAATGACCTTTGTCTTTTCAGGCATCCTCCCTGCTTCAGGTTTTATATTTTTTGCAGCCATCACCATATTTGGCGGGATATCCATGGCTATCTATTCCGGAGCTTTCACCGTAGTGCTCCAAACCCTGGTGGAACCTTCGGCACTTGGCAGGGTATTTTCAATGTATGGCAGCATAACCTTGCTGCCTTCTATGATCGGTCTGCTGGCAACAGGCTTTATTGCCGACAGCATCGGCATTACCAATGCCTTTATCATTTCAGGCATTGCCATTGCATTGCTGGGCCTGGGGGCATTCCTGGTTCCGCCGCTCAAGGTTATGGTGAGAGAGGAAGTGAGGAGTAGGGAGTAAGGAGTAGGGAGTAGGGAGTAGGGAGTAGGGACAGGCCATGGCCTGTCCACTCATTTCATTTTAAAGCCAGATTTATTTTACCAGATAAAATTCTGCAGGCAATTCACCATGACTGACAATCGATGCCAGTAGCCTGATTTCGGTCTCGGCAAAATTACCGGTAATTGTGCAAATCCCGTTGTTTATCTCGGATTTTAATACAGGATCATAAATCACATGATTGTCCACCACAATCGCAATGACTTTGTTAATGTTCCTTTTAGTAGCATTCGCCCATTTGTCAATGGCTGATTTTTTAAATCTAACCTCCATATAATTTTCACCGGTGTTTTTGTCATGGTTAGCTGTAATACTTCCAACATCTTTACCTGTTAATAAGGCAACCTGCTCTTCACTTTGATTATAGGATTCGTAAAATGACAACTCTCCTTTTTGCAAAACCAGAGACATGACAATATTTAAATCCCAATTGCCTGTCAGAGATACCTCAATTTGATTTCTTTCAGGTATTATAGAGACATCAAATTTCTCCGGGCTGAAAGATTTCAACCTGTCTGAAATAATTTTTGCAGATGTTGTCAGAGAATTTAAGGATATGTTTTTATCGACCGATTGAATTACAATACTGCCTGATGAATCCGTATTATTTGCAAAGCTCAGTGCAACAATACCATAAATAAAGACAGCTACCAAAAAATATATTATTATTTTCATGATTATGAATTTTAAGTTAAAATAATTGCCGCTTCATTTGATTATGAAGGGATGATAATTGAAAAAAATACAATGGATTTTAACTTAATGGAGGTAGCTCCATGGAATCATCGGGGAAAAACCTATAGTACAATTGACAGGCTGCAATGGGTTCTGTCAGGAATTGGTCTTTCTCCAATGAGATCAATTTTTGAGTAATTCTGTTATTATCTGCAATGATTTTGAGATTTCTGTCCGCTAATCTGAAGTGCAACCTATCAATACTTGATATCCAGGTTTTATGAAAAGAAGGAATCCTGAGATTCTCATTTAGGGTAGCTTTTGAAACTGAATGCAGATCCGATACAAGTTCATGACGGTTTTGATTAATTTCTTGTTTTTCCGGATTATCGGAAAAAACAAAAATAAACAAGGCGAAAAGAAACAAAAACAGCGTTCTTCCCAGGAAATCAATATCATTTGGTTTGTCCTTCATGACGCAACAAATATACGTAATCCTTAGAATACTTCAGAGCATTCAAGCTTTTTCCAGTCCTATTCCTTTCTCAATATTGCCAGACAAATCACTTATAAACCGGGCCATCGGTGCGCCATCAATAACATCATGGTCCAGCAGAATGGTCATATTCAGGACTTCCCGGATCTCAATCTGATCATCAACCACAACCGACTTTTTGGATATGCTGCTGATTCCGAAACATATCGGATGTACCGATACCGGGATGAACCATCCCTTAACGTTCCCCATCATACCAATGGAGGTAACGGCCACATTCCCCATTTTTTGGAACGCCAATCGAGGGTTCCTTAACAAGTATTTCCAGAAAAACCTTCTGATAAATCCCGGCAGGGTATAGTAGATTCGTTCCATCTGAGTAGATCGGTTGTGAAGAACAATGTCTTTTTCCGTCAGTATTTTATCCCTGGCATCACTGATTTGTTTTGTAATGGATTCCATGCTTCTTTCATTGGCTTTTTCAATGATGAGCGGGATGGGAACCTTGTGGCCGTTTATGCTTTTTTCGACCACCATGGAGACGTTGATGTCATTGAAAATAATGGCCTTTCGTTTTCCTTTCAGATAGGAGGCTGCCTGTTCATAATCCTTGACGGTAAGGCTGATCGCTTTTATCAGCCAGGCTGTAAATGATATCTTGTGGATCTTGTCCCTGTATTTTTTTATTTTTCCCCTGCTTTCTGATACATCAATCTCAATCATAGCTGCGATATGATGCTTCTGCCGGCCGATTTCGCAAACGTCAACCGTGGCAATTCTTGATTTCGGGAATTCTTTGATCTTGTATTGGGTCATTTATCGGTTTTTTCCAAACGCGCCACCCAACCGCCGCCATCCATCAGTTTAACCTTGAGTTTGTCACCTGATTTTAGGGTAATCACTTCCTTTACATAATCGGTGGCATCGCGGTCGGCATTGATACCGTCCCTGAAAACCTCGGCCCTGTATTCACCGGGCTCCAGGAAGGAAAAGTCGATGGTAAGTTCCCTGGGGCTCCAGTTTGTCATGGCACCGACAAACCAGGTATCTCCTTTTTTTCGGGCAATGGCAACGTACTCTGCCACCTTGCCGTCAACCGGAACCGTCTCTTCAAATGTGGTCGGGATCTTTGTGATGAAATCGGTGCATTCCTGCTCTCTCCTATAGGCGGTGGGATTATCCGAAAGCATCTGCAGGGGCACATCAAAAACCACGTACATGGCCAGCTGGTGAACACGTGTGCCTTTGCTCATGGGCATTGAGTTGACAGCCCTGAAGCTGGCCTTGCTGGCGTTTCTCATCGCTCCGGGCGTATAATCCATGGGGCCGGCCTGGTTCCTGATAAATGGCAAGGTTACATCATACCGTGGCACATCCTCATCGGCCCATTTTACATTTTCCATACCTTTAACGCCCTCAATCCCCACAACGTTCGGATAGGTGCGTTGAAGCCCGGTTGGTTTATACACGCCATGGTAATCTACCAGCAAATGGAAGCCGGCTGCCTCTCTGGCAATCTCATAGAGCGATGTCACAGCCAACTGGTCGTCCCGGTCGATGAAATCTATTTTTAATCCTTTAATGCCCAGCTTGCTGAAAAACGGAAAGGCTTTTTCTTTTTGCTGCATAATATGCTGCCACTGAGCCCACAGGATTAAACCCACACCCCGCTGATTGCCGTATTCAACCAATTCTTCAAGGTCAAGATCGGCTTTGATTTTTGTAAGATCTCCCATACTGTTCCAACCTTCATCCAGGATGATGTAAGGGATGTGATTGGCTGAAGCAAAATCAATATAATACTTATAGGTCGGCGTGTTCATACCGGATCTGAAATCGACATGTGAAACATTCAAATCATTCCACCAGTCCCAGGATACCTGGCCAACCTTGATCCATGATATATCTGCAAGCCGGTTGGGGGAAGCCAGCTTTTGCACAATATCGCAATTCAGCAAATCTTTATCCTGTTCGCTGATTACGATGGCACGCCATGGAAAACTACGGGTACCTGTTGTTTTGGCAATATAATCGGCTCTTTTGCCCGGGATCACGTTACGGCCATTTACGTATGTCTCCAAAGGATAAGGTGCAAATACGCCCTTGAATCCTTTTCCGGTTGAATTCAGGTCAACATACATTCCAGGGTAATCCTCGAGATCTGCTTCGAAAAGTTCCACTTTCTTGTTTTGTCCCACGTCCACCAGCAAAGGCAGAAATGCCAGGGAGTCTTTCGGGAACTGCGAAAGTTTGATTTCACGGTAAAGGGCTTCAAACGATGTGTTAAAAATCTTGCCGTCACGGTAGTCCCATTGTATGGGGACAAATGCCTGCTGATCCCCGGTAAAGTTGAAGTTGGCTTCTTCGTTTTTTATCACCATTTCGCCCTCTCTTCCGGTAAAGAAACGGTAAGCCACAGCGTCATCATACACCCTGAAAATTACACCGTAATTGCCCTTGCAGGTAAGCGTAATCTGATTGTAAACATCCATAATTACTGACTTCCGGTAGTTGATCGCATTAAACCGGGTATTTACGCTGGTGGGTTTAACCGATGATACCCTGGTATTATCACCCAGCACTTCACCACTTTGCAACACCAGGGAAATGGCGGAGGGCATAATCAGCTGCTGCCCCTTATGCTGAACCGACCATTGCAGCTTGGCGCCGGCCTCTACTTTAACAACAACAGCGCCATTGGGTGATTTTACCTCATAAATCTTAGCTTTTTGTGCGTTCATAACGAACGGGCACAGCAATATCAGGATAAATGGCCAGGAAATTCTTGTTTTCATAATTGGGGTATTTGTAGTTTTGATATTATTGAGCGGCATTCAGTTCAATGATTTTCACGATCACTTCAACTGCCTTCTCCATCGATTTGACGGGAATAAATTCGAAACGGCTGTGGAAATTGTGTCCTCCTGTGAAAAGGTTAGGGCAGGGCAGTCCCATGAAGGAAAGTCTTGAACCATCAGTACCTCCTCTCACAGGTATGATTTTCGGGACAATTCCCCTGGCCTGAATGGCTTTGCGGGCCTGCACAACGATTTCAAATACAGGTTCAATCTTTTCCTTCATGTTGTAATACTGGTCTACCATGATCAGCTTTACAGTGCGCGATCCATACTTGAGGTTGAGATGATCCACAATTTTAATCAGAAGATCCTTCTTCTTGTTGAATGCCTTCAGGTCATGGTCACGGATCAGGTAGTTGATGGTGGTGTTTTCAACAGAACCTTTCATATCGGTCAGGTGGAAGAACCCCTCATAGGCTTCAGTATGTTCCGGGACTTCGGATGCCGGAAGCATATTATTGAGCTCCATGGCGATCAGCATGGAGTTTTTCATTTTGTTCTTGGCGGTGCCGGGGTGCACATTCAATCCCTGTATGGAGATTTTGGCTTTTGCGGCATTGAAGTTTTCGTATTCGATCTCTCCGAGGGCGCCTCCGTCAACCGTATAGGCATATTTCGCATTGAATTTCCTTACATCAAATTTATCAGGTCCGCGCCCGATTTCTTCATCCGGTGTAAAGGCAATGCGGACGGGACCGTGTTTAATTTCGGGGTGCCGGATCAGATAATCCATGGCTGTCATAATTTCGGCTATACCGGCCTTGTCATCGGCTCCCAGTAAAGTGGTTCCGTCGGAGGTTATCAGCTGTTGTCCTATGTAATTGTTAATGACAGGAAATTCAAGGGGTGAAAGAATAATGTTTTCTTCTTTATTCAAAATGATGCCTTTCCCCAGATGTTCCACAATCTGAGGTTCAACACTACCTGACTTGGAATCTGGTGAAGTATCGAGATGCGCGAGAAAACCGACAACCGGAACTTCTTTGGAAATATTAGCCGGTAATGTGGCCATGAGATATCCGTTTTCATCCAGGGTGATGTCCTGAATGCCTATCTCCTTTAATTCCTCGGTGAGCAAATGGGCCAGCTCAAGCTGACCTGGTGTTGAAGGACATGTCCTGGAACTTTCATCCGAACGGGTATTGATCTTAGCATAGCGAATAAAACGTTCTACTAATTTCTCCATGGTAAAGGGCTTTGATTTACTTTGTTAAGATACAAAAAAACCATTTACCGTTTTACCGGCGCAAAAGATTACCCATTTCTTGTGAAATTTTTCACATACCACTACCTTTAAGGAATGTTGTGTATCCGTTTGCTCAACCGGGATCCCTTTTACAACCTGGCTGCCGAGGAATATCTACTGAAGAATTCCGGAGATGATATTTTTATGCTGTGGCAGAGTGATCCGGTTGTTGTGGTTGGTAAACACCAGAACACCCTGGCGGAGCTTAACTACCGGTTCGTTCGGGCGAATGGCATTGCTGTAGCCCGCAGATTGACCGGCGGGGGTACTGTTTACCACGACCGGGGAAATATCAATTTCACCTTCATCCGCAAAGGTGAATCAGGCCGGTTGGTTGACTTTGGCAGCTTTATCGCGCCCGTTTTGGAGTTTCTGAAGAAAGCGGGTGTTGAAGCGGTTCAGGGGCCAAAGAATGAGATTCTTTTAAATGGAAAGAAAATTTCAGGAAATGCAGAACACATTTACAAGAACAGGGTTCTGCATCATGGCACCTTGCTGTACAACGCTGATCTCAATCAGTTAAGAGAATCAATAAAGCCTAAGGCCGCAAGATTCGCCGATAAGGCTGTGCAGTCGAACCGGAGCAGCGTAATGAACCTGGCTGACTGTCTGAATCCCATGCCGGACATCGAAGAATTCATAACCGGGTTTTACAGGTATTTCACAGAGCGCTATGAAGCGGTAAGCTATTCACCCGACAACGATGAGAGAAAGGCCATTCAAGAGCTCGCCCTCCGGAAATACGGCACATGGGAATGGATTTATGGGTGGTCGCCTGATTATTCTTATTATCATGATTTCCGGAATCAGAAAATGAGTTTAAACATTGAACTCGGCACTCACCGGGGTATTATTACCCGATGTATACTGAAGTCAGACTCATTTTCGGTTGACATGCTTGAATTGCTTTCCGAAAAGCTAACAGAGACGCCTCATGAAGAGAATAGTATCAGGGAAAGGCTTATAATTTGCGGCTTTGGGGAAATCTTAAATACAGATGATCTTTCGGATCTGGTTTTAGCTTTTTTTGGCTGACGCCAGATAGGCCTACATGCCGGCATCTTTGACCGAAGTGCCTTTGGTTTCCGGCACCAGTCCTTCTTCAGGTGGTTCGGGACCATAGGCGATACCCTGAATGAAATAGCCGGGGTATTCGCCATAACCACCGGTGGTTTGTTTTTTTGTCACGAGGATCAGGGTACCCTTCATATTGGCCGCCTTTTTTTTCAGCTTAATGATGGCTCCCTTTTTGGCGGCAGAAGGGCTTCGCGCGCTTGATGGTGATTTGGCTTCAACTTCGCCGAGCATGTAAAGATCACCGATCTCTTTTTTATCCTCTGTGATCCATACTGCTTCCCAGCTGCTTTCGTCAATCAAAGTGAAGGCAGCCTGGTTGAGTATGTCAACTTTCCCGGTTTTGTATACGATCTTATGGACCTCCTTGCGTTCGATGGTAAACTCTTCAGCCTTGCCGGGGAAGATAAAACTGATATAGGTAGGGGTTACAGTGGTGACATCAACCGGAATAAGAGAGCCATTCAATTTAAAAATTGTATCATGCGGAACAGGAGGCGGTGGCGTGGTTTGAGCACTTAAACAGACTACGGTGAGGGAAAATATGGAGGATAATAGGAAATTTCTGTTCATTTCAGTCTTGTTCTTGATTCAAAGTAAAAATTGCAAAGAATATGCCAAAACTAAAAATCGAAATTATGAAAATAATTGACCATGTCTGAATTTTGCTCTTATTTTTGTTATAAGTTTCTACAGGATATTCCCGTTTGAGACAATTTTCTCATTACACGATCATGCTACACAAACTGGATTCATTTTTTGTTTCGCTATATATCTGGATGTTTATTGTCATTACGATTTTTCCTCTTTTTCTGCTGTATTTTGTGATCTGGATACTGGTTTTCCCTTTTGACCGGAAGAAAAAAACAGCCCATTATTTTACAGTTTTATGGACCCGGGTATATCTCACCATCAATCCCGGATGGAGGATCAGGGTGGAAAACAGGCAAAAGATCGACAGATCAAAGCATTACATCATGGTGTCCAATCACCAGAGCATTATTGACATTGCGCTGTTGCTGCAACTCAGGATCAATTTCAGATGGATTTCGAAAATTGAGCTGGCAAAATTCCCTTTTGTGGGATGGGTTATCTGGATGAACGATCATATTGTGGTACGCAGAGGCGACAAACAAAGTGTGGCAAAGATGGCCGAGTCCTGTAAAAGATCACTGTCACAAGGCATTTCCGTATTTATGTTTCCGGAAGGAACACGGACAAGGAACGGGGCCATTCAGGAGTTCAAAGAAGGGGCCTTTATCCTGGCCCGTGATACCGGCGTACCCATTTTGCCCATTGTGCTCGATGGTGCCAGCAGCGCATTGCCCAACAAGGGATTCTGGTTCAGGGTAAATCAGGTTTTTACGGTACGGGTGCTGGACGAGATTCCTGCCAGCGCAATAAAAGAATTTGATCTGCAGCATCTTATCGATCATGTCAGAAATGGGATGATCAGGGAACTTGAGCAAATACAAAATCCTCATCAATGACCATGTCATGGAGATACCTGCCCGGATACTGAAAAGAATGGGATTTAAGGCCGACAGCCAGGGGGTGATCGATCGCTTTATCCAGGTGAACGGTTCCTGGGAAGATCATTTACAGCACACCCGGAATTTCATTCTGAAGGCTGTCGCCAATAAGCAAATCACCAACCTTGCGGTATTCGGAAGCGGATGGTGTCTTGACCTTCCCCTTGATGAACTGACCGGAATGGCAGAGAGAATTCAGCTGTATGACCTGGTCCATCCGCCCCAGGTTCTGCATAGCCTGAGGCGATACAACAATGTGGATGCTGTTGCTGCTGATATAACCGGAGGCGCTGTGATCAGGGCTTACGAGACGGTTAAGGAATTCAGGAAGCAGGGTAAAAAGATCTCTCCCGCTGAGATCTGCCAGGTGGTGTTCAAACCGGCAGTCGTTCCCGATTATGTTATTTCACTGAATTTGTACAGTCAGATAGGAGAACTGATTACAGGATATCTGGAGCGGCATATGCCTTACACACGGGATGAAACAGGCAGGATCACCAGTCTACTGCAGCAATCGCATTTGCAGTTGCTGACTCCCGGCAGATCTTGTCTGATTACAGATTTCCGCGAATACAACTACAATCAGGATGGTACGGTATCGGAAACCACAGATACTGTCAGATTTCCCTTACCTTTGTCTGCAAACACAGAAACCTGGGAATGGCAGTTTGATCCTGAGGGCGGATATAAGCCCGGTAAAAAAACAGTGCTGAAGGTTCTGGCAATTGAATTATAGATCCATGGTAAAAAATAATATTCTATCCGGTGTTTTTCTTACTTTGACAGTGCTCATTTCCCAGCAGACAAACTCTCAGTCCCTGCTGTGGAAGATCACAGGCAATACCCTGTCATCTCCATCCTATTTATACGGAACCATTCATATCAAGGACAAGCGTGTTTTTGAGTGGCAGGACCCGGTTTACGCAAGGCTGGGTGAATGTAGTGCTTACGCCGGGGAGCTTGACCTGAACATGGATAACATCATGAAAGCCGCGGGATATATGTTGTTACCTGAAGGACAAACACTGCATGACCGCTTTACAACAGAGGAATACAACCTGGTGAAGGATGCTGTCAAATCATGCTCAGGCTATGAACTTGCGTTGCTCGATAAACTTAAACCCATTTCGCTGGTCGCACTTTGTTTTTCAGTCAACGGTACTGAGGAACTGGAGGCTACTGTGGATGAGTTGTTATATAAGAAAGCCGTTGAGGGCGGGAAGCAGATCATCGGGCTGGAAACCGTGGAGGAACAGGTGGTTTTGCTGGATAAGATTCCGGATAGCTATGTGTTGGAGTATTTCAGGAACCTCGATGAACAGGAAAGGGAATTCAACAATCTGATCCGCTTTTACCGCAATGCTGATCTGGACAGTTTATGGCTGATGATGCAGGATGAGGAATCGGGTTCCATGCTGAATGATGAGATGATCAGGGCAAGAAATCACAGAATGACGGAAAGAATAATGCCGCTTATCCGTAAACAGTCCACCTTTATTGCCGTCGGATCAGGTCACCTGCCTGGAAATGAGGGGATAATCGCACTTTTGAGGAATGAAGGTTATGTGGTGGAACCGGAGAGGATTGTGTGGTGAGGTTTAAAGATACCTCACAATCTCCTCTAGCGTTTTCCTTTGTTTATTTCCTTTCTTCACAAAACCTTTCCCGGGATAGCCCAGCGGGGTTATGCCGTATATAACCTGGTTATCAGTAAGTTCCAGGGCTTTCCGGAGAATGGCCAGATCATAAGCTTCAATCCAGCAGGTTCCCACACCTTCGTTTTCAGCAGCAAGGATCAGGTGGGTCATAACAATGGCCAGGTCAGTTTCAACAGAATTGTAACCGTCATAACTGCGTACCCAGGCTTTATCCCTCAACCCCAAAACCACAAGAACAATCGGGGCTTTCTTGTACCATTCGCGGTGGTAGCAGGCCCTGACCTTTTCAAGCATCTCCGGTGACCGTATCACAAGGAATTCCCAGGGCTGATAATTGCAGGCAGAGGGAGCCATACGGCCGGCATCGAGTATTTTTTGAAGTGTATCCTCTGAAACCGGATGACCGGGATCGTAATCACGGATGCTTTCACGGGAGCGGATCAATTCTTTAAAATCCATAGGACAGAGAAAAGCTAAAAGTGAAAAACTAAAAGTGAAAAAAATAAAATTAATTATAAATTTTTCACTATTCACTATTCACTATTCACTATTCACTATTCACTATTCACTATTCACTATTCACTATTCACTATTCACTATTCACTA